>NZ_JBFOKT010000001.1:0-910787 GCF_047246685.1 Microbacterium martis
GTCCGATGCTGCTGATCAAGAAGAAGCTGCTCAACGCCGCGGTCGACATCGCGGTCGAGCAGTTGCTCAACCAGCTCGCGCCGATGGCGATCGAGCCGCTCGCCGAGCAGCTGCCCGCGGTGATCGACGCCATTCTCGACGCACCGATGGTCGAGGCCGCGGCGGGCGATTCCGACGAGTTCTACGCCGACCTCGAAGCGCTCGAGCAGGCGCAGTCCGACATGAAGGTGCACGGCGCCGACATCCAGACGATCACGTCGACGTTCTTCGCCGAGTTCTCGGCGCTCGACTTCGGAGGGGACGACTGATGAGCGCCATCAAGCCGATCATCCGCGAGCTCAAGCAGGCCGCGCTCAAGGGCGGTGTCCACGCCCGCGATCGACTGCACCAGCTGACCGACAACATGAACGGTCACCTCGACAACGTGGTGAGGCAGGTCAGGGACACCGACCGGTTCGACAACACGATCGACGTGAGCCTGAAGCGCTTCCGGCGCAACCGGAACCACGACTCCGCCGAGTACAACCGGCAGTACGACGAGCAGATGGACACGCTGCAGTCGATGACGGCGGCCGACTGGCTGCGCAACCGCATCGACTACCTCGAGAACGGTCGGACGAGCGACTCGCTGCGCGCGCAGCAGAACGCTCGCGACGACGCGCTGCAGGACAAGATCGCGGAACTCGTCGAGAACGACATGGACTACGACGAGGCGACGCAGGTCGCCGAGCAGTGGTTGTCGTCGCAGGCCGCGCTGCACCGGCTCGACGGCATCGCGGGCGGCGACGTGACCGACATCTCCCGCGTGGGAGACGCGCGGGTCAACTCGTCGCTGGGATCCCAGTGGCGGTCGCGCGTGGGCGACATCGATGCGGCCGTGATCGCCTTCGTCAACGCCAACCCCGGGGTCAACCTCCACGACGTCAACATCAACGTCATCCTCCGATAGGTTGTGGAACATGGTTGAGATCGCTGACTTCGTCCCGCACGCGCCGGTTCCCGCGGAGATCGTCGAGGAGTATCGAGGGCGTGTCCCCGACGAGCTCATCGAGGTGTGGGAGCGCTACGGATACGGAACGTTCGCCCAGGGATTCCTGCGGATCATCGACCCGAAGCTGTACGAGGCCGAAGTGGGTGACTGCATCGGCAAGACGCAGGGCGACGGCATCGCGATCCCGATCATGGTCACCGGTCTGGGCGACCTGATCACCTGGGAGCCGAGTCGCCCGGGCGTCACCGGCATCCTGTACCGCCTCGGCGACACGACCGGGCTCGGCAGCCTGAAGTCGTTCCTCACGCTGACGCGCGCGGGGGGAGCGAAGCACCTGTCGCGCACGCTGCACTGGGACCTCTTCCCCGAGGCGGTCGCGATGCACGGCGAGCTGCCGTACGACCAGTCGTTCATCTTCGTGCCCCTCCTGTCGCTCGGCGGCGAGGCGAAAGCGGAGAATCTGCACAAGCGCGAGACCATCGCGTCGATCCAGGTGGCCGTCGACCTGCAGGGCGTCATCGGGCACTGACGCACGCGCGGGCCCGTCTCCATGGCAGGATGTCTGCCAGGGGGTCTTTACGGTGACTGAGGTGAATCCTGCGGCGGAGCCTGCGAGCGTCGATTCCGGGCGTGCGGGCCCCGCAGCGCCGCTCCGCGTCGAGTTCGCCGGCGAATGGCACGATCTGCCCGCCGACCGGCCCTTCATCATCGGGCGCGAAGGCGATCTCGAGATCGACGACAACCCGTACCTGCACCGGCACTTCCTCGAGCTGCAGTACCGCGACGGCCTCTGGTGGCTCGCGAACATCGGCGTGCGCCTCGCCGCCACCGTGTCGAGCGCCGGCGGCGCCGTGCAGTCGTGGCTCTCGCCGGGCGCACGCATGCCGCTGGTCTTCGAGCGGAACGTGATCGTGTTCACCGCCGGGCCGTTCACCTACGAGCTCAGCCTGCACACCGAGCAGGCACCCTACGAGGTGTCGCGGCAGGTGGAGATGTCGATGAGCGGCGAGACCACGGTCATGCCGGCCAGCTTCACGCCGCTGCAGAAGCAGCTCATGGTGGCGCTCGCCGAGCCGATGCTGCGCCGGGAGGGCGTCAGCATGAACGAGCTGCCCTCGTCGAGCGCCGCGGCGAAGCGACTCGGGTGGACGATGAGCAAGTTCAACCGCAAGCTCGACAACGTCTGCGACAAGCTCGATCGCATGGGTGTGCAGGGTCTGCGCGGAGGTGCCGGGAACCTGGCGACCAACCGTCGTGCACGACTCGTCGAATACGCCGTGACGTCGCAGGTGGTCACCCGCGCCGATCTGCCGCTGCTCGACGACGAGGCACTACGGGATCAGAGCGACCCCGACGGCGACTGAGCGCACCTCCCGTTCCGCAGCAGGTCGCAGCGCGGTCAGCGGGCCGCGTCGGCCAAGTGCCGTGCGTCGTGCTTCAGGACCTTCACGATGACGCCATGACGGCGCAGCTCGGCGGCGGTGCGAGCGCCCTCCTCGGCATCGCGGCCGAGCGCGTTGATGTTCGCCACGACCAGCACGTCGCCCACGGTGAGCGTCGCGATGAGGCGACCGAGGCGATCGCTCCAGCTCTCCAGGATGTCGGGCGCCGGGTGGCGGAAGCCCTCGATGGGTACGCCGAAACGGGTCAGGTCCTCGCGCTGCTCTGCGACCGACGGCATCCCCTCCCGGGCGACCACCAGGCCGACGAGCCGTGAGCCCACCGGGCGGGCGAGCCACCAGTCGCGGTTCTGCTGCAGCTCGGTGAAGCACTTCGGGCATTCGGCCGCCGCGTGCGGCAGGTGCAGCGGACTGGTGACGGCCTCATCGACCGACGGCGCCGCCCTCGTCGGGTCCATCGTCTCGCTCATCGCGCACCTCCGGCATCCATTCTGCCCTGATCCGCGCCCGAACGGTGACCGCGCTACAGCACCCCGAGCGATCGCACGGCCTCGCGCTCCTCCCGGAGCTCGGCCACCGACGCGTCCACCCGTTCGCGTGCCCATCCGGAGAGCTCGAGGCCCTCGACGATCCGCCATTCGCCGTCGATCGATTCGACCGGGAACGACGACACGAGTCCCTCCGGAACGCCGTACTCGCCGTGCGAGACGACGCCGGCCGACGTCCAGTCGTCGGTGCCGCGCACCCAGTCGCGCACATGATCGATCGTCGCGTTCGCGGCGGATGCCACCGACGATGAACCGCGCACCCGGATGATCTCGGCTCCGCGCTGGGCGACGCGAGGGATGAACGTCTCGTCGAGCCACGAGGGCACGTCGCCCACGATCTGCTCCAGCGCCTCGCCGACCGGTCGGCCGGCGACGGTGGCGTGAGAGATGTCGGGGAACTGCGTCGCGGAGTGGTTGCCCCAGATCGGCACGCGCCGCACCGTGTCGACGGGCGTGCCCAGCGTCAGGGCGAGCTGGGCCCTCGCACGGTTCTCGTCGAGACGGGTGAGCGCCGTGAACCGCTCGGCCGGGACGCCGTCGGCGGATGCCGCCGCGATCAGGGCGTTCGTGTTCGCCGGGTTCCCGACGACCGTGACCCGCACGCCGGATGCCGCGTTCGCCGCGATGGCCGCACCCTGAGGGCCGAAGATGCCGGCGTTGGCGGCCAGCAGATCGGCGCGTTCCATGCCGGGACCCCGCGGTCGGGCGCCCACGAGGAGGGCCAGATCGCACCCGTCGAAGCCCACGGCGGGGTCGTCGGTGACCTCGACGTGCTGCAGAAGGCCGAACGCCCCATCCTGCAGCTCGAGCGCCGCGCCCTCGGCCGCGGCGAGACCCTGCGGGATCTCCAGCAGCCGAAGCCGCACCTTCTCCTCCGGTCCGAGGAGGTCGCCGGCCGCGATGCGGAACAGGAGCGCGTAGCCGATCTGCCCGCCCGCGCCGGTGATGGTGATCGTCGTCGTCATGACCCGAGCCTACGTCGGCCGAGCGGCCCGTGGCGCGGAGTACCCTCGACCCATGACGTTCAATCCCGACGCCGACATCTCCGGCAATCGCACCCGTCGACGCGGACGCAACGCCGCCATCGCCGGCGGCGGCGCCGTGGGCGTGCTCGGCATCATCGCGCTGATCGCCGGACCGCTCCTCGGCATCGACCTGTCCGGACTGCTGGGGGGAGGCGGTGCGCCCGGCGGCGGGACGGAGCCCGCGGGCGGCTCGATCATCGAGAACTGCGACACGGGGCAGGACGCCAATGCCGACGTCGACTGCCGGATGGCCGGCGCCCAGGTCGCTCTCGACGCGTTCTGGGAGGAGCACGTGCAGGGGTACGCGCCGCCGCAGCTCATCGTCGTCGACGGCGCGACGAACACCCAGTGCGGCACGGCATCCAACGCCGTCGGACCGTTCTACTGCCCGCCCGAGCAGGGCGTCTACATCGACCCGACGTTCTTCCAGCTCATGCAGCAGCAGTTCGGAGCATCCGCCGGCAACCTCGCCCAGTTGTACATCGTCGGCCACGAGTGGGGCCACCACATCCAGAACATCGTCGGCGACATGGAGCGGTATCCGAACAACGGGACGGGGCCGGGCAGCAACGGGGTGCGCATGGAGCTGCAGGCCGACTGCTATGCCGGCGCCTGGATCGGACGGATGACCGAGCAGGAGGACGCCGACGGCGACCCCTACCTGATCGCCCCCACCGAAGCCGAGATCCGGGATGCGCTGAACGCGGCATCGACGGTCGGCGACGATCACATCCAGGAGCAGTCGTCGGGGTCGGTGAATCCCGAGAGCTGGACCCACGGATCCAGTGAATCGCGGCAGCGCTGGTTCGCCGAGGGCTACCAGAACGGCCTCGACGTGTGCGCGCAGACCTTCACGCTCGACGAGGGCGACCTCTGACGCGGGCCGGACTCAGGCGCGGAGCGCGCGCAGCAGGGTCGCGATCAGACCGAGCGTGCCGCCGTCGGCACGGTGCCGGGTGAGACCCTCGCTCACGGCGGCGCCGGTCCGCGACGACACGAACCAGGGCGGCGTCGGCAGGATCGTGCCCCGCGACGACCCCCGGGAGAGCGGATGCCGGAGCGACCCGCCGATCCACCGCGGGAACGGACGGAAGGGCCCGCGGACCACGGACCGCTCGACCCGGTCGAGGAGCAGGGCGTTGTGCACGACGCCGATGCCGCTGCCGACGTCGCCGAGCGTGCCGCCGGGGAAGGCGCCCCAGGTGAGCGTCGGGGTGATGAACCCGAACGCGGTCCAGGCGTTGACCGCGATCGAGCCGTAGCGCAGACCGGTGAGCGCCCGCTCGAATCCGGCGCCCAGCGCCGTCTCGGTCTCGGGGTCGATCAGCACATTGGCGCCGAGGGTGCCCTGGAGCGTGTCGTTCGCGTGCGCCACGGCCGCGTCGAGGAACGCCTGTCCGTTCCCCGGCAGGGCGACCACGCCCAGCACGGGGGAGAAGTACTCGGTGCTCTGCAGCGCCGCGGCGTCATCGTCGGCACCCAGCTCGACGAGCAGCCGGTCGCCCAGGACCAGGGCGTCGGGGTAGGAGTCGGTCGCGCGATGCATGCGAGCGGAGGCGCCCGGATACCAGATCGGACGCTCGGGGGCCTGGGCGTAGGCGCGGCGGAGAGCGGCGCGGAAGGCGTCGGCCTGCTCCCAATCGGACGACAGGATGACGACCTGGCCGGCGATGCAGTTGTGGCCGGCGTTCTGCAGTCGCATCGTCGCGACGTGCGCGGCCTGGTAGGCGAGGTCGGCGTCGCTCCACCGGCCGGGCACGACGATGATCGGCGACACCCCGCCCAGCTCGGCGGTGATGGGCTTCTTCAGCCGCGGTCGGCCTTCGCGTCGCCGCCGGGTGGTCGCCGCGGCACCGGGGCCGGTCGACGGCCCCCACACGATCGCGTCGAACGTCGCCGCCGAGCCGGTGATGTGCACGTGCGCGATCCGCGGGTGGGAGGTCAGGTAGGCGCCGACGGCCGGTCCGCCGCGCGTGATGCGCAGGAGACCGGGCTGGATGAGCGGCGCGAGAGCGCGCTTGAACACCGGGACGAGCGCATCCTGCGTGGGATTGACCTTCAGCAGTGCCGTGCGATTGTGGGCCAGGAGCTCGTACAGCACATCGAGG
Organism: Microbacterium martis; assembly: GCF_047246685.1. Taxonomy (NCBI): domain Bacteria; kingdom Bacillati; phylum Actinomycetota; class Actinomycetes; order Micrococcales; family Microbacteriaceae; genus Microbacterium; species Microbacterium martis. The sequence goes on from NZ_JBFOKT010000001.1 coordinate 6,073, forward strand.
ACGGGGATCGCCGTGACGTTGCCGGCGCCCAGGACCAGTCCCACTCCGCCGGACTCCCGCGGCGTGCGCTGCGCGAGGCCGGCGGCGGCGCGGGCGGCGTTGGGCGTGACGCCGGGCTCGAGCCACACCTCGCCCGTGAAGCCCGACAGCAGGAAGCGGTCGATGCCCGTCAGCGGGAACGCGTGCACGCGGGTGCGACCGCCCGGTGCGCGGCTCAGCCGCACGCCGTCGAGCGGATTCGCGCCCCGAGCGAGTCGCGACAGCGTCTCGATGTACGCGTCGAGGGCGCCGAGCACGCTGTACGGTCCGCTCAGCCACTCCTCACCACGCAGCGGATGCCGCCCGTCGAGGCCCTTCGAGGCGGCGGCGGTGACGGCCCAGTCCTCCGCCGCGGCGGCCACGCTCGTGCGCACGGCGCGCAGCAGCGTGACCCGCTGGGCGACCGTGAGAGCCGACCACGTCCGCGTGCCCGCCTGCAGCGCGTCGACGGCGAGGTCGAGCCGCTCCCGCTCGCCGTCGCCGAGTTCGGCGGCCGGGGGTGTCGACCGACGCTCCTCGGGAGCGGACGGCGGGGCGGAGGGCGTGGTCGCAGAGGTCATCGGCGTCTCCTTCGGGCGGGATCTCAGCTTAGGCGTCGGCCGGGGCGGGGTCGTCGATGTCGGCGCGGCGCAGCCGATAGCGGCCGAGGGTCGCCAGGCTGGCCGCCATCAGCAGGGCGGGCAGGATGCTGAAGCTCAGCACGATGCCCGTGACGGCGGCCGCGGGCTGGGCGACCGTGGTGCCGGAGACGGTCGAGATGTAGCCGGTCGCCGCGAGGGTCGTCGCCACGGCCGTGGCGCCCAGGGCGAAGCCGACCGTCTCTCCGGCGGTCCAGATGCCGGTGAACGTGCCCGCCTGGCCGCGGCCGCTGTGGCGCTCATCATGGGAGATGACATCGGGCAGCATCGCCATGGGCAGCGACTGCAGGCCCGCATAAGCGACGCCCGCCGCCGCGACCGACGCGTAGATCCACGCGCCGGGCGCCCACACCGCGATCGTGATCGTGGCCGCCGCGGCCGCGAAGAGCACGCTCGCCACGCGGAAGGCGCTCTCCTTGCCGGTGCGGCGTGCGATCGCCGTCCACACGGGGGTCGCGATCAGCGCGGGGCCGACGAGGGCGACGAACACCAGGGTCACGGCATCCTCGGAGCGCAGCACCCACGTTGCGACGTACTGTGCGCCGGCGAGCATGGTTCCGGTCGCCAGAGCCTGCAGGAGGAAGGTGCCCAGCAGGGCGCGGAACGGCTGGCTGCGCCGCAGGGCGCGGAACCCCGACAGGTATTGATGGCGCCATCCGGAATCGACCTGGGTCCCTGACCCTCCCGCCTGGGTCCCTGAGCCTCCCGCCTGGGTCCCTGACCCTCCCGCCTGGGTGCCTGACTCTCCCGCCTGGGTCCCTGACTCTCCCGCCTGGGTCCCTGACCCTCCCGCCTGGGCCCCTGAGCCTGTCGAAGGGGCCGTCCGCGCGGCGATGAGCATGCCGATGCCGATCACGACGCCCGCAACGACGCCCATCACGAGGTAGCCCGTGGCCGGATCCGCTCCGGCACGACGGAGGGCGGGACCGCCGGCTCCGAAGAGCAGGATCGCCGCGGTGAGCACGACGACCCGCCAGCCCAGCAGCCGGGTCCGTTCGTCGTAGCTGCCGGTCAGCTCCGCCGGCAGGGCGACGTAGGGCACCTGGAAGAGGCTGAACGCGGTGGCCGTCGCGAGGAAGGCCAGCAGCACGCACAGAGCCCCGCCGATCACGCCCCACGACGGGGGCACCGCGAAGGTGAGGGCGAAGCACACCGGAAGGGTGAGAGCCCCGGTGACCATGAGGCCGCGCCGTGAGCCGGTGCGCGCCAGCTGCCGGTCGGATGCGGCGCCGATCAGCGGATCGACGACGACGTCCCAGATCTTGGCGGCGGTGACGATGAGGCCCGCCGCCAGGGCGGCCACCCCGAGATGATCGGTCAGGAAGTACGTCAGCACCAGCCCGGGGAGGGTGGCGTAGCCGCCCGTCCCCACCGAGCCGACGGCGTACAGCGCGATCGTGCGCGGGGACAGACGGACGGATGCCCGTTCGGGTCGAGCCTCGGTGCTCATCGCGCCAGTGTACCGGCGCGCCTGAGGGGTCAGATCAGCGCGAGCTCACGGAGTTTCGCCTCGACGTCGGCGTTCGAGGGCTCGACGTGGTGCGACGCATCGGGATACAGCACCACGGGGATGTTCATGCGGCCCGAGATCTCCTTGGCGACGTCGGCCGCGGCGGGGTCGGCCTCCAGGTCGACGTAGGTGTAGGCGACGCCCAGCTCGTCGAGCTGCTTCTTGGTGCGGCGGCAGTCGCTGCACCATTCGGCGCCGAACATCGTGATCGTGTCAGAGGCAGGAGTGGTCATGCATCCAGCCTACGTCCGCTCGGAACAGCGGACGCGGGAGCGCATCCTCCCGAGCGGGCCGCCTCCTCGCGCCGGGACGTCACGACCCGCGACCGTCATCGGCCTCGGCCGGGAGCTCTTCCGAGGGCACGATGACGACGTCCTGCACCTTCCAGTCGAGCGCGGCCACTCCCTCCGCCGTCGTGGTCAGATCGTGCACCTTCACCTTGCGCGTGCGCGGCACCACGAACGCCTCGATGTGGAAGACCTGCCCCTGGTCGCGCATGCGCACCGCGGCATCCGAGATCCACGGCCGTTCGCGCAGGTAGGCGACGATCTCGGCGGCGAGGGCGTGGGGCTTCTTGTTGTCGTACGTGCGCGCCCGCTGATCCATCAGGTCGACGATGGCCGCCCGGGTGTTGCGGAAGCCGTCCCAGATGATGCCGAGGGAGATGAACAGCGCTGCCGCCCCGTCGAGCCACCATAGTCCGACGCCGACACCCAGCACGCCGACGATCGATGCGACCGTGGTCTGCCAGTCGGCCTTCGCCATGTCGGCGTCGGCCGAGAGGAGCTTGTTGTGCAGCACGGGCGCGAGCTTCGCCTTCGCCGGGCCGTAGAAGAACACCGGCCCCACGATGACGACGGCCATCACGGCCACCATCAGCCAGCCCAGCCAGATGGTCTGCCCGAACAGCACGACGGTGCCGATCGTCGGATGCTCGCCGGCGATGAGCCCGGTCACCGCCTCGACGGCGAGGTTGAGTCCCACGGCGAGGAGGGCGACACCCGCCACGAGGTGGCCGACCCCCATCGCCCGGTGCAGGCCGTAGGGGTGGGTGACGGTCGGGCGCCGCCGCACGAAGAGGAGGGCGACGAGGAAGGCGAACTGCGGGATGAGCGACAGCATGTCCTCGATCCACGCGGTGCGCATCGCCTGCGAGTTGCCCACCACCAGGGCGATCACGGCGATCGTGACCGAGGTGTAGACGATCGTGAAGACCTCCCACCGCACCGCCCGCCGGATGGCGCGCGCCTGTTCGGGCGGAAGCGTCGTGCGTCCGAACTGGTTCGGGGCCTTCATCGGGCCACCTCCCGGTCGAGGAAGGACTCGAGCGCCGAGAGGAACGCGTTCTCGCCCAGAGGCACGAGCATCACGATCTCCCGGCCGTCTGCACCGTCGATCCCGGTGTATCCCCGGCTGACGCCGGCGCGGTCGAGCCACGGGGTGTCGGCGGTGATGCCGCCGGCGATGAGGTCGAGGTCGCCGGCTTCGAGCCGGGTCACGAGGGTCTCCTCGGATGCCACGGTCCAGGTCGGCTGCGCATCGATGCTGTCGGCGAAGTCGTCGACGAGGTCGACGATGCTGCCCCGCGGCTCGCCGTCGACCACCTCGACGAGTCCCGCATCGGCAGACGTCCCGACCCGCAGCTCACCGCCCGTGACGCTCTGCAGCGTTCCGTCCGGATCGGCCGGGACGGTGACCCCGCATCCGGTCAGGGCGATGACGGCGACGACGCCGACGGCGAGGCCTGCCTGCCGGACGAGGGGGCGGAAGCGGCGAGCGGAAAGGTGCACCGCCCCAGCGTCTCGTCTTCGCAGATCGGACGCAAGCGCGCTCCGCGAGGCGACGGGATCAGCCGTTGGACAGGCTCAGCGGCGGCACCGCGGCCGGAGCCCCGGCGCCGGCGGTGATGGCGTCGAGTGCTCGACGCAGCGACGAGCTGGAGGTGTGCGCGGTGTAGGGGAAGTAGACGACCTCGACGCCGACCTCGGCGAACTCGCGCTCCAGCCGCAGCCCCTTCTCGGTGCCGCGCCAGTCGTCGCCCTTGAAGAAGTGGGTGAAGCCCACGTCGCGCCACGAGTCCATCTTCGACGGCGTCGTCTCGACGTAGACGTCGTCGACGAACGAGATGTGCTTCACGATCTCGGCGCGCTCCGCGGTCGGGATGACGGGCTCGATGCCCTTCACCTGGCGCAGCATCTCGTCGCTGACCACGCCGGCGATCAGGATGTCGCACTGCTGCTTGGCGTGACGAAGAAGGTTCAGATGTCCGACGTGGAACAGGTCGTATGCACCAACGGCGTAGCCGATACGCGTCGCCATGATCTCCCCAGATCAGTAGTCCCCAGAAGCGGATCCCCATCCGCCGCGCGACTCCCACAGCCGCGAATGCCGAGTCTAGCAGAATCGGTTTCCCCGCCCATAGGAACCCGTGCGACGATGTACTGCGCAGACGACGGGCAGGCGGAGGGGGAGCACGTGGCGGCAGCTGTCACGGTGATCGTGCCCACCTTCAACGAGCGCGACAACGTGTCGGAGCTCGTCGCCCGCACCGCCGCCGCGCTCGCCGGCCGCGAAGCCGAGATCCTGTTCGTCGACGACAGCGATGACGGCACCGCGGCCGAGGTCGAGCGGGTCGCGGCCGACGCGCCGATCCCGGTGCGGGTCATCCACCGCACCGAGAACGGCGGAGGACTCGGCGGAGCCGTCGTGGTCGGGCTGGGCGCCGCGGCATCCGACGTCTGCATCGTCATGGACGGCGACCTGCAGCATCCCCCCGAGCTGCTCCCCGCCCTCCTCGACCGCCACGCGGCGGGAGACGCCGACGTGGTGGCCGCCTCACGTTACATCGGCGGCGGCGACACGAGCGGCCTCGGCACCGCGGTGCGGTTCGGCGTATCGCGCTCGGCGACCTGGCTCACCCGGGCGATGTTCCCGATCCGCCTCGCGCGCAGCACCGATCCGATGACCGGATTCTTCCTCGTCGACCGCAGCCGCCTCGACCTCGCCGCGCTCAGACCGCAGGGCTTCAAGATCCTGCTCGAGATCCTCGCGCGCAACGACGTGCGCATCGCCGAGGTGCCGATGGAGTTCGCCGAGCGCCGGCACGGCAGCTCCAAGGCGAGCCTGCGACAGGGCGCGACCTTCCTCGCCCACCTCGCGCGACTGCGCTTCGGCAAGATGTCGCTATTCGCCCTGATCGGCATCATCGGCGCCGCCGCGAACCTCGGCATCATGTGGGCGCTCACCACGGCGGGAGTCCCCTACGTGTGGGCGGCGATCATCGGAGCCGAGGTCACCATCGTCGGCAACTTCCTGCTGCAGGAGCGGTTCGTGTTCGCCGACATGCGGACCGACGCCCGCGCACTCGGCGTCCGCTTCGCCACCTCGTTCGCGTTCAACAACGTCGAGGCGGCGCTGCGCATCCCCGTCATGGCGCTCATGGTCGAGACGTGGCACATCTCGAGCGTGCTCGCCACCGCCCTCTCGCTCATCGTCGCCTTCTTCGCCCGGTTCCTGTTCCACTCGCTCGTCGTGTACGCGCCGCGGCGACGGCGGAAGACGGATGCCGGCGGCGAACCCCCCGTCGACACCGCGGCCCAGCGCGTGATCCGCGCGATCGACGTCGAGGTGATGAAGCCGGGGGAGCTGTAGGGAGCGGGCGGCTCGACCGCCGTCCGCTGGCCGGCGCGGGAAAGGCGCTACACTGGCCCGGTCCATTGGGGAGACCGGGACGGCACTGCCGTCTTGAAACACATAAGGGGAGTACTGTGGCAAAACGCGCCTTGGTGACGGGGATCACGGGCCAGGACGGCTCGTATCTCGCGGAGCTGCTGCTGAGCAAGGGGTACGAGGTGCACGGCGTCATCCGCCGGGCTTCGACCTTCAACACCGTCCGGATCGATCATCTGTATCAGGACCCGCACGACCCGGACGCGCGCCTGTTCCTCCACTACGGCGATCTCAGCGACGGCGCGCGTCTCGTGACGCTCCTGTCGAGCATCCAGCCCGACGAGGTCTACAACCTCGCCGCGCAGTCGCACGTGCGGGTGTCGTTCGACGAGCCCGAGCACACCGCCGACACCACAGGCACCGGCTCGATCCGACTTCTGGAGGCCGTGCGCCAGTCGGGCATCCAGACCCGGTTCTACCAGGCGTCGTCCTCGGAGCTGTACGGTGCGACGCCGCCGCCGCAGAACGAGGAGTCGCCCTTCTACCCGCGGTCGCCGTATGCCGCCGCGAAGCTCTACAGCTACTGGATCACGAAGAACTACCGCGAGGCCTACGGCCTCTTCGCGGTGAACGGCATCCTCTTCAACCACGAGTCGCCGCGACGCGGCGAGACGTTCGTGACCCGTAAGATCACCCGCGCCGTCGCGGCGATCAAAGCCGGTCGCCAGGACCACCTCTACATGGGGAACCTCGACGCCGTCCGCGACTGGGGCTACGCCCCCGACTACGTCGAAGGCATGTGGCGGATGCTGCAGGTCGACGAGCCCGACGACTTCGTGCTCGCCACGGGTGTCGCCCGCACGGTCCGCGACTTCCTGCAGACCGCATTCGAGCACGCCGGCCTCGACTGGGAGGAGCACGTGCGGTTCGACGAGCGCTACCTGCGCCCCACCGAGGTCGACGCGCTCATCGGCGACCCGTCGAAGGCGCGCGAGAAGCTGGGCTGGTCGGCGACCGTGATGCCCGACGACCTGGCCCGGTTGATGGTCGACGCCGACATCGAGGCGCTCGAGAACGCCGGCACGCCGTGGATCGACACCGTCGCCACGCCCGCCTGGACCGCGTGACGCGATGAGCGCCGAGATGAACGAGCGCTCGTCGGCTCCGATCGATCGGTCGGGCCGGATCTATGTGGCCGGCCACCGCGGGATGGTGGGAAGCGCCGTCTGGCGGGCGCTCGAGCGGAACGGGTTCGAGGACATCGTCGGACGGACCTCGTCGGAACTCGACCTGCGCGATCGCGACGCCACCTTCGAATGGTTCCGCAGCAGTCGACCGCGCTACGTGGTCCTCGCGGCGGCGAAGGTGGGCGGCATCGTCGCCAACAGCACGGCTCCGGTGCAGTTCCTGAGCGAGAACCTGCAGATCCAGGTCAACGTCATGGATGCGGCGCTCGAGGCGGGCGTCGAGAAGCTGCTCTTCCTCGGGTCGTCCTGCATCTATCCGAAGTTCGCCCCGCAGCCGATCCCGGAGGACTCGCTGCTGACCGGCCACCTCGAGCCGACCAACGATGCCTACGCGATCGCGAAGATCGCCGGCATCCTGCAGGTTCAGTCGGTCCGGCGGCAATACGGTCTTCCCTGGATCTCGGCGATGCCGACGAACCTCTACGGTCCGGGCGACAACTTCTCGCCCACGGGGTCGCACGTGCTGCCGGCCCTGCTGCGCCGGTACGACGAGGCTCGCCGCAACGGTTCGCCGTTCGTGGAGAACTGGGGCACGGGAACGCCGCGACGGGAGTTCCTCCACGTCGACGACATGGCGGAGGCGAGCCTGCATCTGCTCGACGTCTACGACGGCCCGCAGCAGGTGAACGTCGGGACCGGGGTCGACGAGACCATCGCCGAGATCGCCTCTCACGTGGCCGAGGTCACCGGATACGAGGGCGAGACCCGCTGGGACACGAGCAAGCCCGACGGCACTCCGCAGAAGCTGCTCGACATCTCGAAGATCCGAGCACTCGGCTGGGAGCCGAGCATCGGCCTCCGCGAGGGACTGGCCTCGACGTTCGCGTGGTACCGCGACCACGTCGGCGAGCTGCGCAACGCCTGACGACGAGCGGGGGAGCCGATCCGGCAAGGAGCGGCTCCCCTTCTCTCACAGTCGCAGCCAGCCCTCGGGGATGAGGTCCGACGCGTCGCTGTGCTGGTCGGCGAACCACGAGCGCGGTGCGATCACCGGATGCTGCGGCGTGCTCGGCTCGCCCAGCCACCCTCCCCACCAGCTGAAGCTGCTGTTCGCCGTGATGCGAGCGGCGCATGCGCTCATCAGCGCGATCTGGCCGCCGTCGTCGGTCGTCGCCTCCGGAGGGCAGACGGTGTCGCCCGGACGCGCGAGGTGGGCCGCCACCCACTCGGGATCGTCGCTGAACCAGATGCGTCGCGAGTGGCCGAGCTCGTCGGTCAGGGCGAGAGCCTCGTCGTAGTACTTCTGGTCGAGCACTCCGTGCTTCGCCGTCGCATCCGGGTTGGTCAGGTAGTCGCCGCGGCGCACGTGGACGGCGACGCTGGTCGGGTCTCGCCTCAGCTCCTCGGCGAGGTCGGCGCCGGAGGGAGTGAGCATTCCGGCGAGGTGGGCCGAGACCCGCACCCGCACGTCGTCCGCCACGGCATCGAAGTACCGCGGCGATTGGAAGTACCCCTGCAGGTACGAGCGGCCCGACAGTCGTTCGCGCACCGTGCGGTCGAAACCCGAGTGCACCTGCGGGACGAACCGGAGGGTCGACGTGTCGGTGAGCATCTTCCGTCGCGTGGCCAGCGCGAGGATCAGACCGGTCGGCCGCGCGAGGAACTCGTCCGGGCGGATCAGGCCGCCGAGCGCATACGGGCGCTCGCCGCGCAGCCGCACGCGGTCGAAGACCACCGTCCGGCCCTCAGCTGCGAGGGCGTGCGCGAACGCCCACTCGAAGAGCTGGTTGCCGAGACCGCCCTGCAGTGTCAGCACGATGTCGTTCCCGCGCGGAATCCATGTCATGTCGTCGTCCCCTCGTTCGCCCCTGCAGCGCCTTCATCGTCCGGAGTGCGGCGCGCCATCGCCCGGAGCGCCCGCAGCGACACTCGGCGCCGCGGTGCGGCGACGATGCGCTGAGCGAGCTCCGCGACGGCCGTGCTGGCCGACGCGGCTCCGGCCTCGGCATCGAAGTGCACCGAGCCGGGGTCGGCGAGGGTGCGATCGAGCGTCCGGCGCAGATCCTTCTCGTCGCGCACGACGATGCAGCGCTCACGGGCGGCCATGAAGTCGCCGAAGGCGGACTGGTGGTCGTCCACGACCTCTCCGAGCGCCGGATCGCGCGGAACGACGATCGGACGGACGCCGGCCGCGTTCGCGTCGGCGATGGTTCCCGGCCCCACCTGCGAGACGACGATGTCCGCCGCGCCGTAGTGAGCCGTGAGCTCATCGCCCGTCATCATGTGATGGTTGACCCCCACCGTCGAGGCGGGGGACGAGCCGTGCTGGACGACGAGATCGACGTCGGGGTGCTCCTGCGCCCAGCGGTCGACCCAGCCGATCAGCCGCCCGAACGGATGATGGTCGGTGCCGACCGAGACGAAGAGCCGCACGCTCACAGCGTCGCCCCGACCACGACCGAACCGGGGTACAGGCGCTGCTGCTCGGGCCACTGCACGGCGAAGGCGTCGACGGTGGGGTACACCATCCTGCCGGTCATCGTGCGGGTGTCGATGCGGTCGATCACCTCGATGTAGAGACTCCGGATGCCTTTCGCCCGCGCGAGCCAGAAGAACGGGACGGCCACGCCGGCGCCGGTGGAGACGACGAGGTCGGGCGCCGAGCGGGCCAGGACCTTCCGGGCGAGGAAGAGGTTGCGGACGGCGTTGGGGATGTTCCGCGTCGTGGGCGAGTAGGCGAACGTCACATCCTCGCCCTCGAGCGAGGCGTGGGCGTGCGGGTGATCGAACGTGACCCACTGCCGGTCGTGCTCCTGCCACCACGGCCGCAGCGCGAGGAGTTGCGTCAGGTGACCGCCGGTGGAGACGACGAAGAGGATCTTCAGCCGGCGGTGAGCGCGCGCGTTCGGGAGCATGATCACCCCAGTATGCCCGGTGGCGGCCTCCTGCTCGCAACGCGCCCTGCGACCGGATCCGGCTGCATGCTACGATGTGGCGGTGTCGCCTGGGGAGGCGTCACACATCGCGGGGTCGTTCGACGCCGCGCTTTCTGGGGAATCGGGGAATTCGTCATGGGCGAGCCGTCTTGGGCTGAACCATCGGTGTCCGTCGTCATCGCCACCCGAGGTCGGGGTGAGCTGCTCCGTCGCGCTGTGCGATCGATCGTCGCGCAGCAGTACGGCGGCGCTCTCGAGATCGTGGTCGTGTACGACCAGACCGAGATCGACGAGCTCGACGATCTGCGCTCGGAGGGCATCGGTGCGGTGCGGCTCACCACGATCGCCAACACCCGCACCCCCGGGCTCGCGGGCGGCCGCAACACGGGCATCGCGGCGGCGCAGGGCGAGTGGATCGCCTTCTGCGACGACGACGACGAGTGGACCGTCGGAAAGCTGCGTGCCCAGGCGGAAGCGTGGGCGCAGCATCCGGATGCCGTCGGAATGTCGTCGGGCGTCGAGATCGTGACGCTGTCGGGCAGCGTCACCCGCATCCCGCCCACGGTGACCACCCGCGACGACTTCCTCGCCTCGAGGGTCAGCGACATCCATCCCTCGTCCTTCCTCTTCCGTCGGTCGGATCTGCAGGACCTGCCCGGCGGTGTCGACGAGGAGATCCCCTCGTCGTACGCCGAGGATTACGACGTTCTGCTGCGGATGACCGAGCGGGGTCCGATCGTGAGTGTTCCCGAACCCCTCGTCATCGTCCACTGGGATCGGGACTCCTACTTCGCGGGGCGCTGGATCCCGATGGCCGAGGGCCTCGGATTCCTCCTCGGCAAGCACAGCGACCTGCTCCTGCACGACGGGAACGCCGCGCGCATGTGCGGCCAGGTGGCCTTCGCCTATGCGGCCGGAGGTGACAAGGCGCAGGCGCGCACGTGGGCGCGCCGTGCCCGCGGGCACCGTCTGACCGAGCCTCGTGCGCTGCTGACCTGGATCGTCCTGACGGGTCTGCTCACGCCGAAGACGATCATCGCCATCCTCAACAAGCGCGGCAAGGGCATCTGACGACGAAGGGCTCCGCTCGTGGGGAGCAGAGCCCTTCGCGGGATCAGGCGCGCGGAGCGCGCATCACTTCCGGGTGTTCACGTAGGGGTCGAGACCGATCTTCGCGAAGGCCGAGAGCATGCCCGGTCCGTTGTCGAGCTGCAGCTGACACTGCTGGCCCGTGCTCAAGGTTCCGCCCGAGTTGAATCGGACGAGAGCCTTGATGTTGGGGTACTTTTTCAGCGTCGCCGGGATGTCGGCGTACCACTTCGTCGACCGTGCGGGGTTCGCCGAGTCGAACGACGTGCCGTACTCCGACAGGATCTGCGGCTTGTTGCCGAGGCCCTGGCTGACGAAGAAGTTGTACGGCGACGAGACCTCCTGCTCGAAGGTGCTCCATCCGCTGCCGTTGCACGTGTAGAAGTTGTACGGGTCGTATCCCACCCAGTCGACGTACTTGTCGCCCGGGTACCCGGCCATGATGTGCTTGTCGTTGCCGGCACCGAGGTAGCCGGTCGACACCCACAGCCAGGTCACGTTCGTGACGCCCTTGGCGGCGAAACGGTCGTGGATGCGCTGGTACGCCTTCACGTAGTCGGCGATGGGGCCCTTCTTCTTCTGGTTGTCGAACTCGGGGTCGAACGCGATCATCACGTTCTCGCCGTAGGCCTTCACCCGGTCGGCGGCCGAGTCGATGAACGAGTCCTTCGAGCCGTTCGCGATCTGCGCCCACGGAATGTCCTGACCGGTCGTCGCGACACGCGCCTGCCAGGCGAACAGCAGAGTGCGGTCGCGGCCCAGGGCCTGCTCGTGGGAGTCGGGGAAGAGTCCCTGATGCTGGTGCGTCGAGAAGTCGTGGTAGCGCAGGGAGATGTCGAACGGACGCCCGAGCTTGGCCTCGAGATCCGTCACGGCAGAGGTGAGGTTGGCGCCCTGCGTGGTGTAGATGCCCCAGAGGGCACCGCATGCCGGAGCGAGCTCACCCTGCGCGCCGCAGGCGGCGGGGTTCGGTGCCGGTACCGGTGCCGGAGCGGGTGCCGGTGCCGGAGCGGGTGCCGGTGCCGGAGCGGGTGCCGGTGCCGGAGCGGGTGCGGGGGCCGGTGCGGGTGCGGGGGCCGACTTCTGAGTCGCGACGATGCCGGCGTCGAATCCGATGCTCGGAGTCGCCCGCCAGTTGAGATGCGTCGATGCGCTCACGACGTTGGAGCCGGCCTTGAGCACGCCGGCGGGGATCGTGAACTGCACCAGCTTCTTCGCGATCGTGGCGTTGGGCGCCTTGTTCGCATAGGTGGTCGCGGAGATCTTGCCCGCGGGCAGGTTCGTGCGTCCGACCTCGACCCCGTTGACGAAGACGACGACACCGTCGTCGGCCATCACGGAGATCTTCGCGTTCGTGAGCGTGGACGGGTCCTTCACGGTGAACGCCTTGCGGAACTGGATGCTCAGCGGATCGCGGGCCAGGGAGCCCGAGTACGTGAGCTTCGTCGTGGCATTGGCGCCACGGCCGAGGGGGGCCGTGCCGCTCCGCCAGCCGGAGTCGGCGAACGCGGCGGTGTTCCAGCCGGACGGCCAGGTTCCGGTGTACTGCCACTTCCACTGGCTCTTCAGGGGAACGAGAGTCACGGACGTGGACTGAGCGGGTGCGGCGGCGGGGACCGACGCGGTGGGAGCGGAGCCGGATGGCGCTGCGACCGCGGGGCTCGAACCCGCGATGACCGCGACGACGAGCGCAGCGGCGGTGGTGATGATGGTCAGTAGGCGGAGGGGTCGGATTCGGGACTTGTGTTCACTTGCGTGGACAGCCAAGAGGATTACTCCTTGATTTGGGGCATACGGTTGTCGCGCCCGCCATGCCGGCGCCCCCTCCAGAGCGCAGTCGATCGCCTGGGCTGCAGACGATCAAAAGGGAGCAAATCATACTCTGATGCGTATTGCAAACACCCGGACACGGCCTCTGTCTCATAACGATGCGATAAATTCCGCGTGAACGGCGGTTTCCAGGAGGTGTCCGGGAAGGGCTTGTAGGATGTGAGGGCCGTGTGCATGGGGAGCGGCATCACACGATTCTGGTGGGGGATAAATGGCTGCGCAGTGGACACTCGACGACCTGTACCGACGGGTCATGCAGTCGTGGTTCGTGCTGGTCGGCACGATCCTCGCCTTCATGCTCGCCGGTGCTGCCATCTTCGCGGTCTTCCCTCAGACGTACACGGCGCAGGCCCAGCACACGGTCGAACCGATCAGCGTGCTCTCGTCGGGCTCGAGCTTCAACACGGTCAACATGGAGACCGAGCGGGTCGTGGCGACGTCGACCGCCGTCCTGCAGCGCGCGTCCGACACCCTGGGCGACGTGTCGGTGTCGACGCTGCGCGACGCGACCGTCATCGAGGTTCCGCGCAACTCGCAGGTGCTCATGTTCCAGGTCACGGCGAGCAGCGGCACCAAGGCGGCCGCGTGGGCCAACGCGCTCGCCGAGGCGTACGGCGAGCAGCGCACGGCCAACGCTCGGACGGTCCTCGAGCAGACCAGCGCCGAGCTCGACGACGCCATCCAGAAGCTTCAGGACCTGCTCATCACCCAGCAGGAGGGCAGCAACACGCGCGCGGCGACGCAGCTGCAGCTCCAGGCGCTCCTCGACCAGCAGGCGCGCCTGACCTCGACGCCGCTGTTCTCCGGCATCCTCGTGACGCCGGCCGACATCCCCGGCAGCTCGAACCGGCCGTCGATCGTGGTCTTCATCGCGGCCGGTCTGTTCCTCGGCATGCTCCTCGGAGGCATCGCCGCCCTTCTGACATCGCGATTCCGCACTCACCGCGCCGAGGATCGGGCTGCGGAGGACGCGGCGAGCTCGGGCGGCGAGCCGGATCACGACGAGCCTGCCGGTGAGAAGCCGCTCGCGGCGGCACCCGTCGAGGAGGGGCCGCACGCGGACGCGCCCTCTGACGAGGAGCCCCGCGCGGCGGCACTTCCCGAGCAGGAGCCGCACGACGACGAGCCCGTCGACGAGGCTCTCGACGCCGACGAGCCGCACGCCGACGAGCCCGTCGACGAGGCTCTCGGTGACGACGAGCCGCACGACGACGAGCCCGCGCTCGACGATGTGACGGCGGGACCGATCGACGACGAGCCCGAGCGTGTGCCCGATTCGTCCGATCCCGGTTCGTCCGATCCCGACGAGTCGGATCCCGACGAGGACGACGACGGGGACGACGCAGCGTGGGAGGGCGAGCGCGCTCCCGTCAAGGGCGGCGCGGTCACCTGACGCAGCGGATCAGGCGTATCGCTTCAGCACGGGCACCTTGCGCCACAGCGGCACGATGTCGAGCCAGCGCCGTAGGACCCAGAGCACCGCGAGGTAGATCGACCCGAGCACGGCGACCGCGATCAGCAGCGGGAGGGGGCCGAGCTCCCAGAGGATGCTGAACACCGCCCCTCCCAGGCCGAACACCACCAGCGGTGGCAGCATGGCGCGGACCAGTCGGCCCGGCTGCAGGTGCACGCCCATACGGCGGTGCACCTGTACGGCGGCGATCATATTGTCCGTCACGGCGACGACGAGCCAGGTGATCGCGGCGCCCCAGATCCCGAGGACGGGCACGAGAGCGAGGTTGCCGGCGACGCTGAGCGTCACCGCGATCGACTTGTTGTACATCTGCCAGGTGCTCTTGCCGCCCTGGATCAGGATGCTCTGCAGCATCCCGCAGGCGATCTGCAGCATGAGCGACACCGCGAGAAGGGTCATCGGCGCCCAGCCGACCACGAACTCCGGTCCGAACAGGGAGAGCACCGCGCCGCCCATCGAGATGGTGAGCACGTAGAAGGGCCAGCTGAGCAGGATCATCGCCCGCACGACCGACGTGTGCAGCGCGGAGACCCGAGCGTGCTCCGAGCGGGCGAGCATCGCCGAGATGGTCGGCGAGACGGCGATGCGCATCGCCTGATCGACGATGCCGCCGGCCTTGATCACGCGCGTCACGACGGCGTAGACGCCGGCGACGGAGGGTGACGCGATCGCCGCGACGATGAGCACGTCGGCCCATTCCAGGGCGATCTCGAGGGCGGAGCCCACCGAGCGGGGGAGGTTGAAGCGCCAGAAGGCGCGCGCCGTCAGCTGGTCGTCGTCGATCGAGCGCGAGCGCCGGCGGAAACTCCGCACCAGGGGAGCGGCGATGACCACGGCGCCGACGACGAGCCAGAGCGGCAGGGGCAGCAGCCATGCCTCGAACGCACGCCAGGCGGTTGCTCCGGCGAGGGCGAAGATCCCGACCGCGAGCAGACGGGAGAGCGGCAGCATCACGCTCTGGAGCAGGGTGAAGACGGCGACACCGCGCAGCATGCGAGCGGATGCCTCGACCACGCCGAGCACCGCGCTCATCGCGATGAAGGGTGCCATCGTGCGCAGGAGCGCCGCGAGCAGATCGGTGTCGTCGGGCGATGACATCCATCGTGCGAGGGCGTCGGAGGCGAACCAGACGACGATCGACATCACCGCGGAGACCACCGCCACGGGCACCGCCGCGAAAAGGATGATGCGCCACTCTCCGCCCTCGCGTGCGAAGGCGCGGTGCTCGGCGATGAAGCGCACGATGCCGGTGTTCGTGCCCAGTCTCAGCACCTGCGTCAGCACGGTGAAGATGCCCAGGGCCTGGAAGAAGATGCCCGTGCCGGAGGCGCCCAGCACCTGGCCCACGAGCACGGTGAGCAGAAGCGACGACAGGGCGGCGATACCGGAGCCGACCAGGCTGATCAGGCCTCCGCGCGCGAGCCGCTCAGCCGGCACGCTTCGTCATCCGGAAGGGCAGTGGTTCGGGACTCCAGTAGTCGGAGGGTCCCAGATACTTCTCGCGGAGGAGGACGGCCACGGCCAGGCACACGAACACCAGCTGGCGATCGAGGCCGTAGAAGAGCGAGAGCACGGTCGCGACGACGATGCTCGTGTGAATCCACAGCGTCGACAGGTTGGGAGCGTTGAACGTGCGCAACACGCCGGTCAGCAGGGCGGCGGCGAACAGAGCGAGGCCGACGAACCCGAAGCTGAACATCGTGTTCCAGATCGCGCCCTGCGTGCCGACGCTGATCTCGCTGAAGAAGCTGGGACGAGGCGCGCCGTACCCGAGGATCGGCGAGGCGAGCGCTCGCTCGAAGGTCTCGACGTACAGGTTCCCGCGGCCCTCCGTGGTGTCGGACACCTCCTGGCGGGCAATGATCCCGTCGAGGAAGCCCGACATCACCAGCACGGCGGAGACCGCGAGGCCGAGGACCGTGACCCAGATCGTCGCGAGCCACTTGCCGAGCATCGCCAGGCGGATGACGACGTAGACGACGCCGACCGCCAGGCCGAGGAACAGCCCGCGGTTGGTGGTGGCGACCGCGGGGGGCACGGCCGCGATGACCGCGATGACGAGCAGCCAGATCGCGCGGGCCGTGCGGTGGCCGATCGCCGTGCCGATGGCGATCGGCGTGAGGACCGCGATCGCACTGCCCCATCCGTTCGTATAGGCGAAGGGAGCGGACGGGCGGACGAACGGCTCCTCCGCGCCCCAGGGCGTCTGCACTTCGGCGAGGTTCGGGTAGACCAGTTCACGCACGTAGTCGTTGTCGGAGAGCACCGACGGCAGCAGCTGTCCGATCGTCATGGTCAGACGCACCTCCGGGAACAGCATCCCGAGGTATCCGCCGATGATGACGAAGATCCAGATATAGGTCAGGCCGTTGAAGATCCGCGCGGGGGTGAGGCTCTCCCGCGCATTGACGATGTAGACCATCGCGATCGCCAGCGCGATGAACTGGCTGAGCTGCACGCCCGTCGAGACGAACCGGCCCAGCGTGTCGATCATCAGCATGCACGGGATCATCCAGAGGGCGTAACCCGCCCACGGCAGCACGCCGGGGGCGACGAACAGCCTCCGTCGCATGATGAGGAACGCCAGCATCGGCACGGCCATGATGACCAGCGCGAACAGCAGCAGCCCCAGCATCCAGAAGATCGGATAGCCCCAGAGAAACACCAGGACCGGCCACGCGGGAAGGGCGCCGTCCTCGCCGACGCCCAGGCGCTGCCGCTGCCGTGCAGAGGCCGCGGGCCTGCGGCGGGTGGTGTTCGTGGAGGTCATAGGCTGCGGAGTTTGGAGTACTTCCTGCGGAGAGAGACGGCGAAGATCATCAGCTGCCACGCGAACAGGGCGACGTAGGCGACTCCGAAGACCACCGGCAGGCCGATGAGCGCGACGATCACGTAGGTCGTCGAGGAGTCCTGCGGCTGCTTGACGAACGACTCCATGATGCCACGCCGGCCGCGCTCGGCGTCGGGCTTCTCCGGCGGCGCCAGCTTCTCCGCGAGGATCTGCGACAGGAACCATGCCGACACGAGGGCCGAGAAGGCGGCGGCCACGATGACGACGGCGGTCACCGGCTGCGCGACCTCGAAACGACCGCCCTCGAGGTGGGTCCTCACCAGGTGCACGGCGATGGCGATGTGCACGAGGGGGGCGCGGACGGCGTCGACGACGTGATCCAGCCACTCTCCCGCGGGGCCGCCGCGCCGCTGGATCCTCGCCAGCTGTCCGTCGGCGGAGTCGAAGACGTAGCACGCGAGCAGCAGGACGGTGGCGGCCGGCCCCGCCCAGGCCTCGGGAACGGCGATGAGGATGCCGATCCCGACGAACCCGAGCAGGGCGCTGACCGCGGTGACCATATTGGGGGTCGCCCCCCACGACGCGGCCACGATGGCGACGCGTCCGCCGAGGGGGCGATTGATCCAGCGAAGGTAGGCGGGCACGCCCACCGCCGGTTTCCTGGCGGCGGTGAGCGCGCTTCGTGCCTCGTGTATCGGGATCCGACTCATCCGCGTAGCATACTGAGCGCCGCGTCGAAGCTCAGGTCCGCGGTGCCCCGGTAGTTCGCGTGAACCGAAGCCGAGAGCACGTTCGTGCCGTCGACGAGCAGGCTCGCCGGCACCGTGAACGTCACGCGGTTGGCCGAGGCGGTGGCGTACCGGGGCGCGGCCGTCGCGTACGAGTTCATCGTCAACGTGCCCGTGCCGAGGTTCGCTCGACCGAGTTCGACGCCGTTGAGGTACACGACCACGCCGTCATCCGCGATGACCGTGACCGTGCCGTCGACGACGCTCGCCGCGTCGGTCACGTCGAACTCGTGCCGGAACTGCGCACTCAGCGGCCGGGTCGCGAAGTTGGTCGGATCGATGTTCGTCGCGGCCCCGGCCACTCCACGGGCGAGGACGCCCTGGCCGGTGCTCCACGCCGAGTCGTCGAACGCCACGGCGTTCCAGTCCGCGGGCAGCGGATCGGCCGAGTACTTCCACGACCAGGTCGCACCGTTGTCGATCGTGACGGGGAGCTCGTGCTCCTCGGGCGGATCGGTCGTCGACACCTGGACGGTCGCCGGGGCGGAGTACCCGCCGATGCCGACGGCCTTGACCGTGTACTCGTACGCCGTCGACGGGGTGAGCCCGCTCTCGGTGAACGTGAGGGTCGCCGGGTCGGTGCTGCCGATGTCCTGACCACCGCGGCTGATGACGTACGCCGTCGGCGCGAGTCCCTCCGTCGGGGCGGCCCAGGTCAGCGTGACCGAGTCCAGCCCGCTGGTCGCCGTGAGCGCCGTGACGGCGTTCGGCGGCGCAGGCGCCTCGCCCCGTTCTGCCGTGAAGGCCAGATCGAAGCTCAGGTCGGCCGAGTTGCGGTAGTTGGCATGCACCGACGCCGCGAGCACGTTCGTCCCGTCGACGAGGACGCCCTGCGGCACATCGAAGACGACCCGGCTGCCCGACGCGGTGGCGTGGTTCACCAGAGCGTTCGCGTAGGTGTTCTGCGTCACGTTCCCCGCGGGAAGCCGCACGCGTCCCAGCTCGGTGCCGTTCAGGTAGAGCACCACGCCGTCGTTCGCGATGACCGAGATCTTCCCGTTGGTGACGGTCAGAGCGTCCTCCACGTCGAACGTGTGGAGGAACTGCGCGCTGAGCGGCTTCGTCGCGAGCCCCGTCGGGTCGATGTTGGTGGTCGCCCCGGCCACGCCGCGAGCGAACAGGCCCTTCCCGGTGCTCCACGACGACGCGTCGAATCCGGGGGTGTTCCAGTCGGCCGGCAGAGCGTCCGACGTGTAGCGCCACGACCAGGTCTCGCCGTTGTCGATGAGCGTGAGAGCGGATGCCGGAGCAGGAGCCACCACGAACGCCGCGGTCGTCGCCGAGCGGTTGCCCTGCGCGTCGCGCGCCCGGACGAAGTAGTTCGTCGCGGTGTCGGTCACCGGCACGGTGTAGGTGCGCGCCGTCGTCGAGGCGATGACGCGGTTGTCGCGCAGCACCTCGTAGGTCACGCCGCCACTGTCGGTCGACGCGTCCCAGTTCAGCACCGCATTCGTGCCGTTGTCGGCCGGGGTCGCGGTGATGGCGCCCGGAGTCGTCGGCGCGGTCGCGTCCTGCCGGTTGTAGCGGATGAAGCCGCCGGACCACTGCGGCACCTCGCCGGCGCGGACGGAGCGGCTGAAGTCGCCGCCGACCCACAGGGTGCCGGTCGAGTCGATCAGCGAGCCCCACGCGCCGAAGCCGCCGCGGGTGTTCACGGTCGGAGACCACTGCGGGATGTAGTCGCCGGTGGCGACGTCCCAGAGTCCGACGACGTTGATCTTGTCGGCCTGCGTCCACGACGTGCCCGGGTTGCTCCACGTGTAGCTGTCCTGGTAGACCCAGTTGCCGCAGTGGCATCCGCCCACGACGATGGAGCCGTCGGTCTCGACGGTCTGGAAGTCGCCGCCGTTGAGCGTGATCGACCCGCGCTGGAGCTGGAAGCTGCTCCGGTCGTACTGGAACAGCGAGTGCTCCGAGCCGCCGAGCCAGACCTTGCCGCCGGCCTCGGCGACGCCGAACTGGAAGATCGCGCCGGAACTGCTGAAGGTCGGCGCCCAGAGCGGCAGGACGGGCTCGGCGCCCTCCGTGGTCTGGAGCGCGGCCGCGCTGGTCGTGGTGTAGGTCACGCCCGGGTTGGTCGACGACACCTTCTGCTTGAAGTAGCCCGAGAAGTAGGTGCGGTCGCCCTGCTCGGCCGCCGTGACCGCGACGGACGTGCCGTTGAGGTAGGCGTTCCAGTTCGCGTCGGGCAGTCCGGTCACCAGGTTGATGCGACCGCCGTTCCACGTGTAGGCGCCGTTCGAGCCGTTCGCGGTGGAGAGGTGCGTGAAGGCTCCCGATACGTAGAGGAAGCCGTTGCGGACGTCGAGGCCGCGGATGAACGCCACCCCGCCGCTCGTCCGGTTCTCGGCGATGACCTGGGCGCCCGACGGGTTGCCCGTCTGCGGGTCGAGGAAGGCGATGCCCGTCTGGGGCACCCCGCCGACCGACGAGAACTCGCCGCCGACGGCGATCCGGCCGTCGGGCAGGGCGACGATCGCCTTGACCTGTCCGTTGAGGTTCGGGCGGAACGACGACACCCACTGACCGGTGTTCACGTCGAACGCGGCCAGGTAGGGCTGCTGCACCTGATCGGCGCCCGCCTCGGTGCGCTGCACGTAGCGGAAGTTGCCGCCCACGTACACCTTGCCGCCGGCTTCGCCGAAGGCTGCGACCTCGGTGTTGAGCTCGCCGCCACGGCCGTTGGCCAGACCCGAGACACCCCAGGTCGTGGTGGCCGCGTACGTGCTCGGCATGTCCTTGACGGTGGTGGCCGCAGCGCCCGTGGCCGGGATCGTCCCGAAGTCCATCGAGGCGACCTTCAGCTTCGGACGGAGCCAGACCTGGGTGAAGGGGATGGCGTATCCCTGACCGGCCGGCGCCCACATGTACGACGACGCATCGGCGCTGCCGCCCTGCGAGGAGCCGTAGGAGAAGCCCTTCGACCAGTTGTGCGACTGACGCTCGGTGAAGGTCACGCGACGGAGGTTGTTGTCGTTTCCGAAGTTGTTGGTCTGCTGCGTGCTGTTCGAGCCCGAGCCGTTGAAGGAGTACGAGGTGATGCGGTGCGCTGCCGCGAACGTCCAGACCCACCGGTCGCGCTTCTGCATCTTGAACCGGGTCTCCTGCCACTGCGTGCCCGCCGTGTTGGAGGCGCGGCGGAGGCGGATGCCGTCGTCGAGGGCGTCGACGCGACCGCTGTTCAGCAGCCCGTCGATCGTCTCTGACGGCAGCTGCACGGGCGTGAAGGCCGCGGTTCCGGTGATGTTGTTGCGGAGCTGCTCGGACGAGCGGATGCCGTTGTAGCCCTCCTGCCATCCCTCGCGGCCGCGGCCGACGAGCACCCAGCCGCCGCCGTCGGTGGTCTGGTCGCAGTAGAACTGCGCGGGAGCGACGAGCTTGGGCGTCACGAGCCAGTACACGCCGTCGGCGGATGCCGGGTAGTTCTGCTTGATCTCCCAGCACGAGCCCGCGGCGGTCTCCTGGGTCAGTCCGTCCGGAAGCGGTGCGGTGGCGGAGGAGGCGGCGATCGGCGTCAGCAGCGAGCCGACGAGGGCGGCGATCGCGACGGCCGCGCCGATGCCTGCTCGTGCGATCGGGGATCGCCGAGGCGTGGTCTTGATGTTCATCTCATTTTTCCAAGTCGGGTCAAGGATCAGGCTGCTGCGCAGTCCTGGGTCTCAGGGATGTCGTGCGTGGAGATCTTCCAGGTGTCGTCCTCGAAGATCGCTCCGTAGATGTGGGCGACCGGCTTGCCGGGCTTGTAGAGCGAGTCCTTCATCGAGTTGCCCGCCGAGTCGACGACGTCGATCCCGGAGGTGTCGATGCAGACCTTGAGCGTGATGGTCGCCGGGTCGGATGCGAGGTCGACGGCGATGGGGGTGACGCTGGTCACCTCGGCCTCGCCGACCTGCTTGTATCCGAGGTCGTACTGCTCGCGGGCCTTGGCCTCCAACTCGCCGAGGACCCAGCCCGTCGCGATGGCGTCCATGCCGACGGCTGAGCCGTCGCCGCGCTGCGCGATCTCGTCGCTGGCCGCGAGGACCGCGTCGAGAGACGACGTGGTCCTCTCGACTTCGGCTTCCTCGTCGTCGGAGAGCGGTCCGGTCGTCACGGCCTCGACGGCCTCGACCGGATCCTTCGAGAGACCCGTGTCATCCCCGCTGTCTATCGGCATATCGGTTGACGCCGACTGCGGTGCGGATGCACTCGGTGCGCCCACGACCAGATAGGTCGCGACGCCTGCCACGGCGAGCAGCCCGACGACTGCGGCGGTTATCCACAATCGGCGATGATGCTTCGCCTCTACTTCCATACTGCTCATCAGTAAGCCCCCTTCGGCTGTACCATTGCTCGGGCGGTCCGCCACATGATCTGCAGGTCGTTGATGACCGACCAGTTCTCGACATAGCGGAGGTCGAGGCGAACACTCTCGTCCCAAGAGAGGTCGCTTCGTCCCGACACCTGCCACAGACCCGTGATACCGGGCTTGATGTACAGGCGTCGGAAGATCGTGCCGTCGTACGCCGTGACCTCGCTGGGGAGCGGCGGTCGCGGTCCTACGACGCTCATGTCGCCCGTGAGCACGTTCCAGAACTGCGGCAGCTCGTCGAGCGACAGCTTGCGCAGCACCTTCCCCACTCGGGTGACACGAGGGTCGTCCTTCATCTTGAAGAGCAGCCCGGCTCCCTGGTTGGCCTCCTTGAGGGCGGCGAGCTGCTGCTCCGCATCGGTCTTCATCGAGCGGAACTTGACCATCCGGAACGTGCGGCCGTCGCGGCCGACCCGCTCCTGGAAGAAGAACACCGGACCGGGCGAGTCCAGCTTGATCAGCGCGGCGAGCACCGGGGCGAGCAGGCCGATCGGGATGAGCGCGACCGTGGCGACGGCGATGTCGAGTGCGCGCTTGAGCACGTGCACCCCGCCCTCGTAGGTCGGGATCTTCACCTGGATCAGCGGCAGCCCCTCGACGGGCGCGAACGAGATCCGCGGACCCGCGACGTCGGTGAGACGGCTCGACAGAACGAGCTCGGCAGCGGTCCCCTCGAGCTGCCAGCTCAGCTGCTTCACGAACTCCGGCTCCCCTTCGGGCCGGCTCGCGACGATGATGGTGTCGGCGCCCAGCTCGGCGGCGACCGTCGACACGGTGTTCACGTTCCCCAGAACCGGGAACCTCGTGCCTCCGATCTCCACCTCGCGAGCGTTGCCGTCGAGCAGGGTGGCGCCGACCACCTGGTAGCCGGAGGCGCCGATCGGGTGCAGCGTGCGCACCACGTACTCGACGTCATCCCTGTTGCCGACCACCAGCGTGCGGGAGGCGAACCTCCCGCGTGCGCGCTGCGCCTGGAGCCAGTGGCGCCACAACCACCTGGTCACCAAGAGCGTCAACACACCGACGGGCAGCCCCAGCAGCAGCGTCAGTTGCATCGACTTCCATGCGAGCAGCACCGCCACGATGGCGATGATCCCGAAGGCGAGCCCGCTGGCGTGGACCACGCCGCGGTACTCGGTGGCACTCGCACGGAACAACGCGGCGTCCCGCGTGTGCAGCGCACTGAGCATGAGGAACCACAGGACGGCGAGGGGGATGCCGTCGCGAAGGACCTCGAGCTCGGAGACGCCGGCGATCAGCTGGACCGTCGCAGTCAGAACCGCTGCGAACAGGATGACGGCCGCATCCGTGATCCGCAGGCGCATCCGATAGCGGCGTTCCCACTGACGGCGTCTTTCCAACGTTGCGGAGGCGCGCGGTGTGACCACCGTGTGCGTCACCGACTTGGTGGCTCGCGGAGCCGCGACCGGCAGGAAGACCGTGCCAGAACGAGAGATGCTCAGAGCATCCTCGACGGAAGTCATGCCGAGGCCCCTTGAGCCGTGAATGTACGCAGAAATCCCCAGTGCGACATCGATTTCCCCAGATTCCCCAAACCGTGAACCCCACGTTCCCGGCAATCGTCTGCGTCCCGACCCCTCGGGTCCTGCTGAACTCGGTGATCCCACTCACGGAGTGCATGACGCCGTCCCACACGGCGGTCGCTAGCAGCAGGCACAGCAGACTTTGATCACTGTAGCGGAAGGAGGCCGGGAGCGAAAGATTTCTCTTCCGAATGGATGTATCGATCCGCGTGGGGGTCTTCTCGAGCTCTCCGGAACGAGCCGGGCCGGATCTAGCATCGCCTCGGCGCAGCTGCACCATGCGCTCAGCCACGGCACCTTGGGGCACGGCATCACCTCGGCCAGGGTGTTCTGATCGGTTCTCTCCTCAGCATGGTCGGTGACCAGCATCCACGTCCGAGAGGAGCCCGACATGGCACGCATCCCCGCCGCCGATCCCACGCCCGATGGCCCGGCCTACGAAGGTCGCCTGCTCGATCGGGCGGACGAGGAGGTCGTGGATCAGGGCGTCGTCTTCGACATCCGCACGCTGATGAGCAGACGCGGCGTGCTGGGCCTCGCTGGGCTCGGGGCGGCCGCCGCGGTGCTCGCCGCGTGCACTCCCACCGTCTCCGGCACCTCTGCCGGCACGTCCACGGCGTCCACCACGCCGTCCACGGGAACCGACACCGATGCCGCCGCGGGCACGGCGGAGATCCCGGACGAGACGGCCGGCCCGTACCCCGGCGACGGATCGAACGGCCCCGATGTCCTCGACGACTCCGGCATCGTGCGCCGCGACATCCGCTCCTCGATCGACGGATCGGCGACCGACAAGGGCGTGCCCCTGACGCTCGAGTTCCAGATCCTCGACCTGGCCGACGGCGGCGCGCCGTTCGCCGGCGTCGCCGTCTACGCGTGGCACTGCACGGCACAAGGGGAGTACTCCCTCTACTCGCCCGGCCTCGAGAGCGCGACGTATCTGCGCGGAGTCCAGATCGCGGATGCCGACGGCAGGGTGTCGTTCACCTCGGTCTTCCCGGGCTGCTACGCCGGGCGCTGGCCCACGTGCACTTCGGCGACGACGCGGGCGCCTCGCAACTCGCGAGCGTCACCGGCGATGCGGCGCGCGGTTTCGCTGCGGAGCTCGTCGTCGGCGTCGGTCTGCTATGATCGGAATGCAACGTGTGTGCTGTGCCGCTCCCGGCCGCCGCGTCGCCACTGATCAGGGCCATCATCGGACCAGGCGCATCGATGCGCGCGGCATCCGCCCTCGATCGCACATCGTGCGGACCGCTTCGCGTGCCCGCCCAACAGCAATGAGCATCACCATGAGCACGACCACCTTTCCCTCCACCGACCCCCTGACCTGGAAGCAGGCCGACCTCGACGTCCACGTCGCGACGCGTGGCGGCGAGTTCGCCGGATTCGTCGAGTTCGACGGCACGGCGCACGTCACGCGCGACCATCGCGGCACCGAGCTCGGTGCCTTCCACACCCTCGACGACGCCCGCTCCGCGCTGGAGAACCGGGCCCCGTCGGCCCCGAAGCCGGCGCGCCCGGCGGCCGACCGCGGTCGCGCCCTCCGCCGGCGCCCGCGACGCGCGCGAGCCTGACGCCTGCACATCGGGCCGGTTCCGTCAAGGCCCCCCGATGTATTCCCGCCGGCGCATGGAGCCGGGGTTAGCGTGAGGTAAGCGTTCGGCGATCTGCCTGGGGCTTCCACAGCTCGAGGGCTCCGAACGGCGGGACGACATCATCTCCATCACTCAGATCGACACGACCGCGGCGACGCTGGGACCGATCCGACAGACCTACTCCGGGAACAAAGAGTTCCCGCCGATGGCGCAGGCGTACAAGCAGGTCAGCCAGGTCGTCAAAGAGACCGGCCTGCTGCGACGCGCACAAGGGTTCTACGTGTGCGTGGCGGCCGGCATCGTGGTCGCGCTCGCCGGACTGGTGACCGGCTTCCTGCTCCTCGGCGACAGCTGGTTCCAGCTGCTCATCGCCGCCGGGTTCGGACTGGTCTTCACCCAGATCGCGTTCCTGGCCCACGAAGCGGCTCACCGGCAGATCCTGAGCTCGGGCCCGGCGAACTTCCGCCTCGCGCGCATCCTCGCCGGCAGCATCGGCATGAGCTATTCCTGGTGGGACTCCAAGCACACCCGCCACCACGGCAATCCGAACCAGGTCGGCAAGGACCCCGACATCGAGGTCGACACGATCTCCTTCCTCGAGACCGACGCCGCGCAGTCACGCGGGCTGATCCGACTCATCACCCGACGCCAGGGCTGGCTCTTCTTCCCGCTGCTGACGCTCGAGGGGCTGAACCTGCACTACATCGGTCTCAGACACCTCACGACGAAGAAGAGCGTCAAGGGGCGCTGGACGGAGCTCGCGATCATCGCCGCCCGCTTCGCCGTCCTGCTCGTCCCCGTGTTCCTCATGCTCCCGCTCGGAATGGCGTTCGCCTTCCTGGGCGTGCAGCTGGCCGTCTTCGGCGTCTACATGGGCGCATCGTTCGCACCGAATCACAAGGGCATGCCGATCATCGATTCGAACGCCCGCCTCGACTTCTTCAGCAAGCAGGTGCGCACCTCCCGCAACATCCGCGGCGGCTGGTGGGCGACCTGGCTGATGGGCGGACTCAACTACCAGGTCGAGCACCACCTCTTTCCGAGCATGCCGCGCCCGCACCTGGCGAAGGCCCGCGAGATCGTGCGCGACTTCTGCGCGTCGAAGGACGTGCCGTACACCGAGACCAGCCTGGGCCGGTCGTACCTCATCGTCATCGAATACCTCAACCGCGTGGGGCTCTCGGCGGGAGCCGATCCGTTCGACTGCCCGGCATCGGCACGCTTCGGCCGCGCGTAGCGGGAACGGCGCGTTGCCGGATCAGCGGTCGCGTCGGATCCACTTGCCAGGGTTGACGATCACTCTTGGGTGAAGAGGGGATCACCTCGTCGACGTCGCGCAGGCGCGAGTAGTAGCCCGCGAACTGCGCGGTCAGCGCGAGGACGTCTCCTCGGCGTCGACGACGTCGATCGTGATCTTCTCCAGCGGCCGGTCGTCGTCGAGCTCGTCGTCGAGCACCTCGTCCCCCAGGAACTCCTCGGTCGCGCCGTCGGCGTCACGATCCGCCGACGGTGCGGTTCCGGCGATCGCCGCGGGAAGCTCGTCGTCCGAGAAGATGCCGTCGGGGCGGATCAACTCGCGCACCTCCGCCATGAAGCTGGTCAGCTGCTGCTGCTGCCAGCGCAGCTGCCGCGCGCGATCCTCGGCGTCGCGCAGCACGGCCGTGGTGTGGCCGGTGACCGACTCGACGATCTTCTGCGACTTCGCACGGGCACGCTCGAGCGTCTCGCGGGCGCGCACCTGCGCGTCGGCCTCGATCGCCTGCGCCTGCGAGCGAGTGAGGCGCTCGTAGTCCTCGGCCCGGGCCGAGATGCGCTGGGCGTGCTCGAGCGACGCGGCGACCTGCTCGTTGGCATCGGTCGTGATGCGCTCGGCGTGGGCGACCGCCTGGTTGTGCAGCACGAGGAACTCCTGCTGCGCGTCGTCCTGACGGCGCGTGAGCGTCTCCTCGAATTCGAGGACGCGCGCGTTCATGTCGCGCACCTCGCGCTCGGCATCCGCTCGCAGCTGGGTCGTCTCGCGCGTGACGAGCGAGCGCAGCGCCGCGGCGCCCTTCTCCGCCTCGGTGCGGATCGCGGTCGCCTCCTGCGCGGCCTGGTTCACCTTCTCGGCGGCGTGCGCGGCCTCGCGCTCGATGCGCGCCTCGTGGGCGGTGTACTCGGTGTCCATCTTCAGCCGCACCTGGTCGGCGTCGCGCTCGGCCTGGGCGGTGATCCGCTCGGCATCGGCATCCGCCTCGGCGCGCTGGGCGGCGACCTCGTCGCGCGCGGCGGCCATCAGGCGGTCGGCCTGCACGGCGGCGTTCTGGATCAGCACGTTGGCCTGCTCCTCGGCGACGCGGAGGATGGCCTCGAACTGCTGGCGCGACGGAGCGGCATCCTCTCCCTCGGCCTGCGGGGCGTCGACCAGCTCCGAGGTGAGCGTGGCGATCTGCTGCTCCGCGTCGGAGACCTTGGCGGTCGCGGCGCTCAGCTCGCCCTCGAGGGCTTCCCGGGCGGCGCGCTCCTCGGCGCGGACCGCGTCGAGCTCATCGGCCTGGCGCGTCTTCGCATCGGCGAGCTCGTCGGTGAGCTGCTGCACCTGTGTGCGCAGCGTGTGCAGCGCGGCATCCACCTCGCCCTTGTCGTAGCCGCGGAATCCCACGGTGAAGGCGCCCTGGCCCTCCTTCGGAGAGGTCTCGATCAGCTGGTCGAAGAAGTCGGGGGAGCGCTCGTCGCGATCGGTGTTTCCAGAGGATTCGCTCATGGGCTCCAGCCTACTTGCGCAGGCTGCCGCGCGCGCCCCTCGATTCGCCTCCGAGAGCGCGAACCGCCGCGGTCAGCGCGAGGAGATGAGGTGATCGAGGACGAGCTCTCCGGTCGCGTTCAACGCCTTCATCATCTCGGCGATCACGTGGGCGTCGACCGGAGGGGCGTCGGCGCTGTCGAAGCCGAACTGCAGGGGGATGGCCGGATGGATCCATACGGTCGCCCTGCGGTCGATCCCCTCGTCGAGGGGACGCCAGGTCATCATGAAGCTCTCCTGGCGGCGGAGCTTCGTGGCGATCACGATCTTCAGGTGCGCCAGCGTGACGTCTTCGATGAGGATCGGATCGGAAGTGCCGTCGTAGCGGAGTCTGCCCATGGGTGAACCGTACACCCGGGGGCGTTCCTTGCCTCTCCGCGGCGGATGCGCAATCCCCTTCTCCGAAGGTGCCGTGCGGGCTACATTCCCCGGATGACGGACGACGGGGAGGCAGCGGAGATGAGCGAAGTCCGAACCATGGTGCGCACCCGGGTGGCGGTGGACGACGTCGGCTTCCTGCTGGCCCAGGGACAAGACATCGACGCCATCAAACAGGAGATCGAGTCGGCGATGCGGACGGGCCCCCGATTCGTCGACCTCATCGTGGTCGGGAACCGTTCGGTGAGCATCCTCATCTCCGCGCAGATGCACATCGTGATCACGGTCGAGACCGCGCCGTTCGATGAGCGCGACACCGGCGATGACACCGCTCCCTTCGGCGGGCTCTTCGATCTCCTCTGAGCAGTTCGCCCCAGGGTGAGGCGCTCCCGGGCGCAGAGGTCGCGCACTGGTACGTTGACGGCGGTGGACACGGCGTCCCTGGGGCCGATCGAGCAAGAAAGACACGTGCAGATGAAGCGCACCTCGCGGTGGCGTCTTGCGCGCGCAGGAATCGTCGCGGCTCTGGCGCTGGTCGCAGGTGTGTTGGTGCCCGCGGCGTCGACCCTCTCGCCGGCGGCGGCGGCGACCGATGGACAGATGGTCTATCCGGCTTCGGGCAACATCCAGTCGAAGGTCGGAGACGGATGCCGGGGCAACTACCGCGCCCACGAGGGCATCGACATCACCGGGGCGGGCGGAGCGCCCATCCTCGCGGCCTACGACGGGGTCATCAAGGTCCGCACCTCGAACAGCGGCTACGGCTACTACACCGACATCGAGCACCCGGGCGGCTACACCACCCGCTACGGGCACATGGCATCGCCCGGCTACTACCCGCCGGGCACGCGGGTGACCCGGGGCCAGGAGATCGGGATCGTCGGCAAGACCGGCGCCACCTCGGCATACCACCTGCACTTCGAGGTGCGCTTGAACGGTGCCGTCTACACGGCGATCAACGGCGGCTTCACCTGTCTCTCGAATGTCACCCGCGGCACCCTCATGCCGCTGGTCATCCCCGGGCTCGGCACCGGACCACGAGCCTCGATCGCCTCGGCCGACTACAACGGAGACGGCCGCGCCGATCTGCTCGTCGTCGCCGGCAACGCCGACCTGCAGCTGCGCACCGGCCTGGGCGGCGGCAGCTTCCACGCACCGTCGACGCCCTTCGTCGCCTTCGCCGACTACCGCCGGCACATCACCCATACCGAGTTCACGGGCGACGGCAGGGCCGATCTGCTGGTCGCGCGGGGCGATGGCGTACTGGAGCTCTTCCCCGGAACGGGGACGGGCGGGTTCCAGGCGGGAAGGACCGTGGGCAACGGCTGGTACGACATGCTGCACATCACCTCGGGCGCCGACTACACCGGTGACGGCAAGCAAGACGTGGTCGCGGTCTCGTCCACGGGTGTCATGACCATCTACCGCGGCAACGGCGCCGGCGGGTTCGCCACCCCCTACGTCCTCCTCGGAGGCGGGTGGGAGGGCTTCCGCTCCCTCGTCGGCGGCGACTTCGACAACGACGGTCGCGGCGACCTGATCGGCATCGATGACACCGGCACCCTCTACTTCTATCCCGGCGTCGCCAACGGGTTCGGGGCTCGGCGGAGCATCGGCGACGGCTGGCTCGAGTTCACCGCCGTCACCGGCGGCGTCGACTACACCAGCGACGACCGCGCCGACCTGCTGGGCCGCACGCCGTCGGGCGAGCTCTACGTGTATCCCGGGCTCGGCAACGGCACCTTCAACACGCGCGTCCTCGTGGGGGCGGACTGGGCTGCGCACCTCGCGATCGAGTAGACGGGGAGCGGATGCCGCCGGTGCACGGCATCCGCGTATCGTGGGCGCATGGCCGACCCGACCCTCGATGAGATCGCGACGGCGCTGTATGCCGGAGCGCCCGACGACTTCGTCTCCGCCCGCACCGCCCGCGCCACCGAGATCGCATCGCCCGAGCTCGCGAAAGAGGTCAGGGCCCTCAAGAAGCCGTCCGTCGCGGCGTGGGTGGTGAACGTCTTCGCTCAGGAGCGCGCAGACCAGCTGGGCCAGGCGCTGCAGCTGGCCGCGGAGCTGCGGGAGGCGCAGGACGACCTCGATGCGCCGGCTCTCGCCAAGCTCGGCCGTGACAGGAGGCAGCTGACGCGGCGACTCGCCGAGACCGCCGCCGATCTCGCCGAGTCGAGAGGGGAACGGGTCACGTCCGCGACGCGGGAAGCGGTCGAGCAGACCATCTCGGCCGCCTTCTTCGATCCGGATGCCGCGGCCGCGGTCGCATCCGGTCGGCTGGTGCGTGCTCTGGAGCCGACAGCGAGCGCCGACGACATCCGCGCATCGGTCGTCGGGGAGGTCGCGCTGACACCCACGGCGCCCGAGCCTCCGGCCGACGAGCTGAAGGCGCGGCGACTGCGTCGCGACGCCGAGCGGCGGCTGAACGCGGCCGAGAAGGATCTCGCCGCGGCGGAGCGGGAGCTGGCCCGCCGAGAGAAGGAGCTGCGGTCGCTGCAGGAGCGCGCCGACGACCTGTCGGATCAGGCCGCACGCCTCGAACGCGAACTCGACGCCCTGCGAACCCAGGTGAAGCGCGTGCACGGCGACCTGCCCGACGCTGAGCGCGAGCGGGGTGAGGCGTCGGAGAAGAAGGATGCCGCCGCGTCGGCGGTCGACGAGGCGCGGCAGGCTCTCGACGAGCTCTGAGCGGGACGGATGCGTTCGGTCGGTCTGCGGCGTCTGCGTTCGCCGGTGTGCGCGTCTGCGTTCGCCGGTCTGCGCGTCTGCCTTCAGGGGAGGAGGCGGAAGCGTCCGGGCAGGAACGGCAGCGCCGGTGCCCGGTATTCGACCGCGGACGTCGTGGCGGGGTCGACCGTGATCTCCGCCTGTCCGAACCGCCACAGCCGGGTGAAGAGGTACGCGCCGACGACGACCGGAGCGCCGCGCGGCACCTGCCAGGTTCCCCGGCCCCACTGCGTCGGCTGGCCGCGACCCTCGATCACGAGGGTCGGCCGGATACCCGCATAGAGGGCGAACCACGGCTTGTGCAGCACCAGTTCGATGCGGCGCGAGCCGCCGGTCTCACCCACTCAGCCCCCTGACGGGTTCTCCACGGGCGTGCCGTCGTCGTCGAGCGTGTGCTCGGTCGTCTGGGGATCGGCCTGCTCGGGGGCGTCGCCCGATGCCGTGTCGGTCTCTTCTTCCTCGCTCGGGGTGCCGTCGGTGTTCTTCGGATCGCTCATCGCTGCTCCTTCGTTCGTCGGCACGAGCCTAGACGGCAACGGCCCGCGGACGGAGGGCCTTGACGGCCGGGCAAAGCAAAACCCCCGCCATGTAGAAGCTAGGCGAGGGTTTCTGGAACCGTTGTAATGACGGTTCGTGTGGCTCCGACCGGCATCGATCCGGTGACCTTTCGATTTTCAGTCGAACGCTCTACCAACTGAGCTACAGAGCCGCGCGACGGCGATGCTGTCGCGTCCTAGACGAAGAGCCCTCTCCGAAGAAAAGGCTCGTCGCTGGGAGCGACCCTGACGGGACTTGAACCCGCGACCTCCGCCGTGACAGGGCGGCACGCTAACCAACTGCGCTACAGGGCCATACTTGTTTTCAATTGTATCGGAAGGTGTGACCCCAACGGGATTCGAACCCGTGCTACCGCCGTGAAAGGGCGGCGTCCTAGGCCGCTAAACGATGGGGCCGAGTCAGTCCCGGGGGACTTCCTTGCCGACGCTCAAGCATAAAGGATGATCCGAGCAAATCGCGAATCGAGGGCGCGGCACCTCCACAGACGTCTCTTCTCGGAGCACGATGGAGAGGTCACGCGTGCCGCGGCGTCCGCTGCTCCACTGGTGCGGATGTGAACGTTGTTGTTAGTGTGACACGTGTGAAACCGGCGGAAGGAGCCGAGTGAACGACAGGACCATCGTGGATGCGGCGGCCGCGGCATCCGACGACTGCGGGTGCGCGCCCACCCCGGCGGAGAGTCGTGCCTTCTCGCAGAACCGCATCAGCCGACGAGGCGCGCTCGGGCTCGGAGTGCTCAGCGTCGCCGCCCTGAGCGCCTTCGGCATCTCGTCCGGCGTCTCCGCGGCCTACGCCGCGTCGTACCCGAGCTGGGACGACGTGCAGCGCGCCAAGCAGAACGAGGCGGCCAAGGCCGCCGAGGTGGCCCGCATCGAGGGCCTCATCCAATCGCTCACGCAGAAGGTCGCCGAGACCCAGGCCGCCGCGCAGGTCGCGTCCGACGAGTTCTATGCCGCACAGCAGGCCTACTTCGCGGCCATCGCGGAGGCCGACGCGCTCCAGGCGCAGGCCGACGCGCAGGCCGCCGTCGCCGCCGAGTCGGAGCGCAAGGCGGGGCAGGTCGCCGCGCAGCTGTATCGCAACGGCGGCGACGACACCTCGCTCGAACTCTTCTTCGCAGGCTCGGCCGACCACGCCGACGAGCTCCTCGCCCGTCTCGGCACGATGGACAAGCTCCTCGAGTACAACCAGTCGGTCTACGACGACGCGGTCGCGGCGCGCAACTCCGCCCAGTCGCTCAGCGACCAGGCCGTCGTCGCGCGCGATGAGCGCGACCGGCTGCAGCAGGTCGCCGAGCAGAAGATGCAGGCGGCGCAGCAGGCGGCCGACGCGGCGCAGGCGGCGCTCGATGAGCAGACGACCAACCTCGCCACCATGCAGGCCCAGCTGGCCGCGCTGAAGGACACCACGGCGACGACGGTGGCCGCCTATCAGGCCGGCGTCGAGGCCGAGGCCAAGGCGCGCAGAGAGCGCGAGGCCGCGGCGGCCGCCGCGGCCGCCGCCGGCAACAGCGGCGGGGGCGGCACCCCCGGATCGGGCGGCTGGGTGCGACCGCACGGCGGGCACCGCAGTTCCGGGTACGGTCCCCGTTCACAGCAGTGCAACGCCAACGGATGCTCGTCGAGCTGGCACTACGGCATCGACCTGGCCAACGGATGCGGCGCCGCGATCTACGCGGCCTACGGCGGCACCGTCGACTACGCGGCAGCCAACGGCGGCTACGGCAACTACATCCGCATCCAGCACGGGAACGGCGTCGCGACGGGCTACGCGCACATCAAGCCCAACGGGTTCGCGGTGCGGCGCGGCCAGTGGGTCAACGCCGGTCAGGTGATCGCCTACGCCGGCAACACCGGCGGATCCTTCGGGTGCCACCTCCACTTCGAGGTCTACCTCAACGGCCGCTACACGAACCCGGCCGACTTCATGGCCGACCGCAACGTCTGGATCTGATCCCCGACCGACGCGGAAGACCCCCGGCCGCGAGGCGGAACCGGGGGTCTACGCTTCGACAGGCTCAGCGACCCACGGGGTGGGCTCAGCGACCCACGGGGTGGGCTCAGGGCCCCCCGGGGTGGGGCTCAAGCCGGTCGGGAGGTCAGTGGTCCTGCTCGCCGAACCGGACGATGGCCTCATCGAGGATGCGCTGCGCCTCGGCGGCGTCGCCCCACGCGTCGACCTTGACCCACTTGTTGGGCTCGAGGTCCTTGTAGTGCTCGAAGAAGTGCTCGATCTCCTTCTTCGTGTACTCGGCGAGGTCGCCGATGTCCTGGATGTGCGCCCAGCGGGGATCCTTCGACAGCACCGCGACGAGCTTGTCGTCTCCGCCGGCCTCGTCGCTCATCTTCAGCACCGCGACGGGGCGCACCTCGACGACCACGCCAGGGTAGATGGCGTGGTCCAGCAGCACCAGCACGTCGAGCGGGTCGCCGTCCTCGCCGAGGGTGTTGTCGAAGTATCCGTAGTCGGCCGGGTAGCCGAAGGTGGTGTAGAGCACGCGGTCGAGGTGCACTCGTCCGGTCTCGTGGTCGACTTCGTACTTCACGCGGCTGCCGCGCGGGATCTCGATGACGGCGTCGTGTGCGCCCATGCGTGTGCTCCTCAGGAAAGACGGGTGGATGCCGCCGACCAGCCTACCGGCGTCGTCTTCAGCGCGGTGCGTCGGGCGTCGCTCGGCCTCCGGCCCACAGGCGGCGCAGGAGGCGGGTCGTCGGGCCGCTCAGGAGAAGGAGCAGCAGCCCGGCGTATCCGTACGGCGCGAGGAACACGGCGATGAGGAGGGCGAGGGAGAACAGGATGATCGCCGACGCGTCGCCGAGCACTCCTTCGCGGAGCTCGGTGCGGGACGTGGTGGTGAGGCCGGGATGCCGCAGCAGGTACAACCACCCGGAGAGCGTGGTGACCTGCGTCAGGATCAGCGTGCCGATGTAGACGATCGCCTGCAGCGGATCGGCGTCCAGTTGCCCGATCATCGCGGTCGGCACGGGCAGCCACACGATGGTCGCCATCCAGGCGATGTTGATCCAGAGCAGCGGGCCGGTGATGGCCTCGACGTCACGGTACTGACTGTGATGCCCGACCCAGAAGGTGGCGATCAGCACGAAGCTGAGCAGGAAGCTGAAGAGCTGGGACGTGTGCTCGTGGAAGAACTCCGCCGTGGTGAGCTTCCCCGACGACGCGTCGGAGACCGCCTCCAGCAGGGGAAGGATGAGCAGCGTCATCGCGATCGCCACCACCGCGTCGACGAACGCCTTGAACCTCTCTGTGGTGAATCTGTGGGGCTGATCGGTCACGGCGTCAGACTAGTACCCCGCCCCTCTGCGACGCTCGCCGTGACCGCGTGCCGGCAGTGCCCTAGCGTGGAGCCGTGCCGTCTCCTGCTCCCGCCATCGCCGAGATCCGCCTCGCCGTGCGCACCGCGCTGGCCCGCCTTCCCGAGGGGACCACCGTCGTCGTGGCGCTCTCGGGCGGCGCGGATTCCCTGGCGCTCGCCGCCGCTGCCGCGTTCGAGGGGCCGCGGCTCGGCCTGAGGGTCGCGTCGCTCACGGTCGATCACGGGCTGCAGTCCGACTCCGACGAGGTGGCGAAGCGCGTGCAGCGCACGGCGACCGCGCTCGGCCTCGAGGCGCGGACCGTGCGCGTGGCCGTCGAGGCCGACGGCGGGCCCGAAGCCGCGGCGCGCGACGCCCGGTACGCCGCGCTGCGCGCCGCGGCATCCGATCTCCACGGCTCGGCCGTGCTGCTCGGCCACACGCTCGACGACCAGGCGGAGACCGTGCTGCTCGGCCTGGCGCGCGGCTCGGGCGCGGCGAGCCTGCAGGCCATGGCGCCCGAACGGGTCGACGACGCCGGCGTGCGGTGGCTGCGCCCTCTCCTCTCGGTGCGCCGTGAGACGACGCGCGCGTTCTGCGCGGCATCCGATCTCGACCCGTGGGACGACCCTCACAACCTCGACGATCGCTTCCGCCGCGTGCGCGTGCGACAGCGGGTCCTCCCCGTGCTGGAGGCGGAACTGGGGCCGGGCATCGCCGAAGCGCTCGCGCGCACCGCAGAGCAGCTCCGCGAGGACGCGGAGGCCTTCGACGAGATCATCCACGAGACGATCGAAGACATCGTCGAGCACGCCGAAGCGGGTATCTCGGTCAGCGTCGCCGCGCTCGCCGCCAACCCCGCGGCCCTGCGCAACCGCATCATCCGGGTGGTCGTCGACAGCGAGTTCGGCGCGAGCCTGACCCGCACCCAGACCGTCGAGTTGGCGCGCCTCGTCACCGACTGGGCCGGCCAAGGGCCCATCGATCTGCCCGGATGCTCGGCGGTCCGGCGCGGAGGCCGGATCGTGTTCACGGCCCGCTGATCGTCCGGCAGCCCGCGTTTCGTCTCGCTGCGCTCGCTCGACGATCGGGAAGCCCGCGTTTCGTGTCGCTGCGCTCGCTCGACGACCGGTCGCGGGCTACTTCTTGCCGAAGAGCCCGCCGAGCACACCTCCGAGCAGATCGCCGACGCCACCCGATCCGCCGGAGGTCGAGCCGCCGCCGAGGAGGCCGCCGATCACGTCGCCGAGTCCGCCGCCGCCGGACTGTGCCTGACCGCCGGCCGGGGCGTCCTTGCCCTTGGTGGCGTTCGCGATCAGCCCCATCACGATGGGGGCGAGGATGGGCAGGAGCTTCCCGAAGTCGATTCCGGCGGTCGCCTTCGACTCGGTGAGCTGATCGGCGACCTCCTTCTCCTTGCCCTTGAGGATGTGCGCGACGATCTTGCCGCCGTCGGCCTGATCCACGTCGTCGACCGTCGACGCCCGCTTCGATCCGGCGTGCTTCTGCAGGGCCTGCTGGATGGCGGCAGAGCCCTCGGCGGTCTCGGCGTTCTTCGCGAGACCGCTCAGCAGCACCGCGCCGCCCTGCTCGACCGCGACCTTCGCCTCATCGCGGGAGACCCCCAGCCTCGCGGCGAGGTCGTCGATCGGCACCTGGCCGAGGATGTCGTCGAGAGCCATGATGATTCCTTCCGTCCGTGGGCATCCGCCCGTCTCCCCGCTCACAGTAGTGCGCGCGACCGCCGGGTCGGAGCATCCGACCGGATCGCCTAAAATCGACCCATGCGCGCCGCGGAAATCCAGGACGACCTTGCCCAGATCCTCGTCACCGAAGAGGAGATCCGCGCGAAGCTCGACGAGCTCGCCGCGCAGGTCGCCGTCGACTACGAGGGCAAGGACCTGGTCCTGATCGGGGTGCTCAAGGGTGCGGTGATGGTCATGGCCGACTTCGCACGTGCGCTGCCGTTCCATGCGCCGATGGACTGGATGGCCGTGTCGAGCTACGGCGCCAGCACCAAATCGAGCGGCGTCGTGCAGATCCGGAAGGACCTCGACACCGACCTCAACGGCAAGCACGTCCTCATCGTCGAGGACATCATCGACTCCGGTCTCACGCTCAGCTGGCTGCTCGAGAACTTCGGCTCTCGCGGTGCCGCGTCGATCGAGGTGCTCGCGCTGCTGCGCAAGCCCGAGGCGGCGAAGGTCGAGATCGACTGCAAGTACGTCGGTTTCGACATCCCCACCGATTTCGTCGTCGGGTACGGGCTCGACTACGACGAGCGCTACCGCAACCTGCGAGACGTCGCGGTGCTCGCGCCGCACGTCTACTCCTGACGCTTCGACAGGCTCAGCGACCCGGGCGGCCGGCTCGTCGACCCATGGATCCCTGAGCCCGTCGAAGGGATACGCCGTGGGTGAACGCACAGCGGGTGCCTAGCGCACGCGCGATACGCTGATCCGACCATGGATGTGAAGAAGCTCACCCGGAACCCGCTGATCTACGTCGCGCTGATCGGCGCGTTGCTCTTCGGTGGCTTCCTCCTCATCTCGAACCTCGGCGCTCCGAAGCAGATCACCACCCAGGAAGGGCTCGAGCTGCTCTCCGGCAAGACGGTGACCGAGGTCGTGAACACCGACGGCGACCAGCGCGTCGACATGACGCTGTCGAAGCCGTTCGAGGGTTCCGAGAACGTGCAGTTCTACTACGTCACGGCCCGTGCCGACGAGGTGGTCTCGGCCATCGACGACGCGGCGCCGAAGGACGGCTTCAACGACGCCGTGCCCCGCGCCACCTGGTTCGACGGATTCCTCTCCCTCCTCCTGCCGCTCGTGCTGCTCGGCCTCCTCTTCTGGTGGCTGCTCTCGTCGATGCAGGGCGGGGGAGGCAAGGTCATGCAGTTCGGCAAATCCAAGGCCAAGCTCGTCAACAAGGAGACGCCGACCGTCACCTTCGCCGACGTCGCCGGTGCCGACGAGGCGATCGAGGAGCTGCAGGAGATCAAGGAGTTCCTCCAGGATCCCGCGAAGTTCCAGGCCATCGGCGCCCGCATCCCGAAGGGCGTGCTGCTGTACGGCCCTCCCGGAACCGGAAAGACCCTGCTGGCTCGCGCCGTCGCGGGCGAGGCCGGCGCCCCGTTCTACTCCATCTCGGGGTCCGACTTCGTCGAGATGTTCGTCGGTGTCGGTGCGTCTCGCGTGCGCGACCTCTTCGGTCAGGCCAAGGAGAACGCCCCCGCCATCATCTTCATCGACGAGATCGACGCCGTCGGCCGTCACCGCGGGGCCGGCATGGGGGGCGGCAACGACGAGCGCGAGCAGACGCTCAACCAGATGCTCGTGGAGATGGACGGCTTCGACCCGAACGCCAACGTCATCGTGATCGCCGCCACGAACCGGCCCGACATCCTCGATCCCGCCCTGCTGCGCCCCGGGCGCTTCGATCGTCAGATCGGCGTCGACGCCCCCGACCTGAAGGGCCGCCAGAAGATCCTCGAGGTGCACAGCCGCGGGAAGCCGCTGTCGAAGAACGTCGATCTCGAAGTGGTGGCGCGCAAGACGCCCGGCTTCACCGGCGCCGATCTCGCCAACGTGCTGAACGAGGCCGCGCTGCTGACCGCACGGTCGAACGCGCAGCTGATCGACGACCGCGCACTCGACGAGGCCATCGATCGCGTGATCGCCGGTCCTCAGCGTCGCACGCGTGT
Source organism: Microbacterium martis (assembly GCF_047246685.1). Classification (NCBI taxonomy): domain Bacteria; kingdom Bacillati; phylum Actinomycetota; class Actinomycetes; order Micrococcales; family Microbacteriaceae; genus Microbacterium; species Microbacterium martis. The sequence goes on from NZ_JBFOKT010000001.1 coordinate 44,982, forward strand.
GATGCGCGACAAGGAGAAGCTCATCACGGCGTACCACGAGGGCGGGCACGCGCTCGCCGCCGCGGCGATGAACTACACCGATCCGGTCACCAAGATCACGATCCTCCCGCGCGGCAAGGCGCTCGGCTACACGATGGTGCTGCCGCTCGACGACAAGTACTCGGTCACCCGCAACGAGCTCCAGGACCAGCTGACCTACGCCATGGGCGGTCGCGTCGCCGAGGAGATCATCTTCCACGACCCGACCACGGGCGCGTCGAACGACATCGAGAAGGCGACCTCGATCGCCCGCAAGATGGTGATCGAATACGGCATGACCACGCAGGTCGGTCCCGTCAAGCTCGGCTCGGAGGGCGGCGACGTGTTCGTGGCACGCGACATGGGCCGCGGCCGGGAGTACTCCGAGAAGGTCGCCGAGCGGGTCGACGCCGAGGTGCGCGCCCTGATCGAGCAGGCCCACAACGAGGCCTACGAGGTGCTCAGCGCGAACCGCGACATCCTCGACCGCCTCGCCCTGGCGCTGCTCGAGGAGGAGACGCTCGATCACAACCGGATCGCCGAGATCTTCACCGAGGTCAAGAAGCTGCCCGAGCGTCCGCTGTGGCTGTCGAGCGAAGACCGCCCCGTCTCGGAGCGCCCGCCGATCGAGGTGCCGAAGAAGGACGTGTCTCTCGCGGCATCCGTCGAGGCTCCGGCCGTCGCGCCGCGCACGCAGCAGGGTTCGGCGGGAGCCGGGCACCCCCGTCCCGCGACGGCGTGACGTGACCGTCGACAGGCAGCGCGTCGAGCGACTCACCCGGGAGCTCCTGGAGGCGATCGGCGAGGATCCCGATCGCCCCGGGCTCAGGCAGACGCCGGCGCGGATGGCCGAGCTGTACTCGGAGTTCTTCTCCGGTGTCGGCGAGGATGCCGCCGAGCCGCTCGCGCGCACCATCAGCGTCACCCGCGGTCCGGCTCCCGACACCCTGCCGTCGGGCGCCGTGCTGCTGCGCGACATCCGCTTCCGCTCGGTGTGCGAACACCACCTGCTGCCATTCGCCGGGCACGCCCACCTCGCGTATCTGCCGGGGGAGCGGGTCGTCGGCCTCGGCGCGCTCGTACGTGTGGTGGAGATCCTCTCGGCGCGACCGCAGGTGCAGGAGCGTCTCGGCGAGCAGATCGCCGACGCGATCGCCGAGCATCTCGACACCCGTGGCGTGCTGGTCGTGCTCGACGCCGCGCACGGGTGCGTCACGATGCGCGGAGGTCGGCAGCCGGAGGCGTCGACTCTGACGATCGCCGCGCGCGGCGTGTACACGGATGCTGCGGCTCGGGCCGAGCTCATCGCATTGATCGGCGGCCCTTCGACGAGCTCAGGGACCCATGGTTCCGACCAGGGCCTCCCGTGGTGACGGGCATCTGGGGCATCGTCAACGTGACGCCCGACTCGTTCAGCGACGGGGGGCGCTACCTCGACGTCGACCGGGCCGTCGCCCACGGACTCCGACTGCGCGCCGACGGTGCCACCGTGCTCGATGTCGGCGGGGAGTCCACGCGGCCGGGCGCCGAGCGTGTCGCCCCCGAGGTGGAGCAGCAGCGCGTCCTCCCCGTCGTCGAGCAGCTCGCGGCCGCCGGCGTTCCGGTCAGCATCGACACCCTCAGCGCGGCCACCGCCGTCGCCGCCGTGCGCGCGGGGGCGCGGATCGTCAACGACGTCTCGGGCGGCCTCGCCGATCCCGACATGCGCGCGGCGGTCGCCGAGTCCGGTGCCGACTACGTCATCGGGCACTGGCGCGGATTCTCCTCCGACATGTACGCGAACGCCGAGTACCGCCGGATCGCCCGCGAGGTCGCGGGAGAGCTGCAGGAGCGGATGGGCGAGGCCGCGGCATCCGGGATCGCCCCGTCGCGTCTCATCGTCGACCCCGGCATCGGCTTCGCCAAGGCCGGTACCCAGAACTGGAACGTGCTGCGCGGTCTCGACGAGATCGTCGCCCTGGGGCCGCGCGTCCTGCTCGGCACGTCGCGCAAGCGGTTCCTCGCCGAGACGCTGCGGCGCGGCGACGGCGACGAGGTCTCGGAGGAGCGACGCGACCTGGCCACCGCCGTCACCAGCGCGCTGGCCGCGCGGGCGGGAGCCTGGGCCGTGCGCGTGCACGACGTCGCCTCGACCCGCGACGCCCTCGCGGTCGCTCAGGCCTGGAACGGCTGAACGGCCCGCGGGCGTCGCCGTACGCTAGAAGCATGGATCAGCTCGACGAGATCGCCCTCACGGGACTGACCGTGTTCGGGCGCCACGGCGTCTACGCGCACGAACGCGACGAGGGCCAGGAGTTCACGGTCGACCTCCGGCTGCGGCTCGATCTGCGGCCGGCAGCGGCGTCCGACGACGTCCACGACACGGTGCACTACGGCGAGCTGGCACAGAGGGTGGCGGCGGTGGTCGCCGGCGAGCCGGTCGACCTCATCGAGACGCTCGCCGAGCGCATCGCGCGGATCGCTCTCGACGACGTGCGCGTGCGGGCGGTCACCGTGACCGTGCACAAGCCGCACGCGCCGATCCCGCTGACCTTCGACGACGTGTCCGTCACCGTGCATCGCCGCCGTGACACGGCCCGGGAGGTCATCCCCGCATGAGCCGCAGTCTGACGATCCCGCCCGACATCCCCGCCTCCGGACCCGGACGCCCCGACACCCTCGCGGTCGTCGCCCTCGGCGCGAACCTCGGCGATCGCCGCGCGACCGTCGAGGCGGCCGCCGATCGCATCGCCCGTCTGCCACTGGTGAGCGACGTGCGCCTGTCCCGGCTGTTCGAGACGGTGGCGCTGCGCATCGACGGACCCGACCCGGAGGCGCCGGGGTACGTCAACGCCGTCGCGCTCGTCACGACCCGCCTCGCTCCCGAGATCCTCCTCGGCATGCTGCACGCCATCGAGGACGAGCACGGTCGCACGCGCCGAGAGCGCTGGGGCGACCGCACGCTCGACCTCGACCTGATCGCCTACGGCGACGTCGTCTCCGACGCCCCGGAGCTTCAGCTGCCGCATCCGCGCGCCGCCGAGCGCCTGTTCGTGCTCGAGCCGTGGCTCGACGTCGACCCCGACGCCCGGCTCCACGGGCACGGCAGCGTGGCGGACCTGGTGGCCGAGCTACGTCTGCGAGGCGAGGGATGAGGCGCACCTCGGCCGGTCTCCTCGTCGTGCTCGCCCTCGCGGGCGGCGGAGTGGGCTTCCTCCTCGACCACCTGCTGACGGCGGCCGGCCGCGCGACCTTCACCCCCTCGCTCCTGCTGCCCGTCCTCCTGCTCCTGATCGCGTCGGCGGCGCTGGGCGTCGCCTGGCCGGTGCGCAGCAGCGTGCGGACCGGCATCCGGATCGATCCCTTCCGGGCGCTGCGCGCCGCGACCCTGGCACGGGCATCCAGCCTGCTGGGCGCGATCATGGCCGGCTTCGGTGCCGGCCTGCTGACCTTCCTGTTGTCGCGGCCCATCGATCCGCCGGTAGGGTCGACAGTGGCCATGCTGGCCCTGATCGGGAGTGCGATCGTTCTCGTGATCGCCGCGCTCGTCGCCGAGCAGTTCTGCACCCTGCCGAAGGATCCTGATGACTCAGAACCCAGAGACCGCGCCCCTGAACCCGGCGGAGGGCACTGACCTCGACGCGCTCGACCAGGGCACCTACACCCGGCTGCGCACGACCCGCAACCCGGCGCGGCTCGAGCTCGACGGCACGTGGCACCAGATCTCGCCGCGCTACGTGGTGTCGCAGATCGTGCAGAACCTCATCTTCATCGCGATCGTCATCGCCGCCGCCGTGGCCCTGAACATCGTGCTCGGCCAGGACTGGGTGTGGATCCCCGCGGGCGCGATCCTGCTCATCACCGTGATCACGCTCATCATCCTGCCGCGTCAGGCGCGCGCGATCGGATACATGCTCCGCGCCGACGACATCGTCTTCCGCAAGGGCATCCTGTGGCAGCGGATGATCGCCGTGCCCTACGGCCGCATGCAGCTCGTCGACATCACCCAGGGGCCGCTGGACCGCGCCTTCGGCGTCTCGCAGCTGAAGATGGTGACCGCCGCGGCGACGACCGGCGTGCAGATCCCCGGACTCACGCAATCGGCGTCGGAGGCGCTGCGCGACACCCTCATCGAGGTGGCCGAGACCCGGCGGACCGGCCTGTGAGCGCCCCGCAGCTGCCAGGCAGCCCGCCGGCGCCGGATTCGAGTGATGACGATTCGGCGACCCTCGCCGACGGTGAATGGCACCGGATGCATCCGCTCACCCCGCTGTTCAAGGGCGGGCTGGTGCTGATCATCATCGCGGGCATCGTGATCACGAACATGCGCGATCGGCTGATCACCTGGTTCGTGGCGCTGTTCACGCCGGAGGAGGCGCACTACGGCGACTTCACCGGCGGAAGCCCGGTCGACTGGGTGCTCGAGAACAATCTCATCCTGCTCGTGCTCCTCGGCGTGCTGGGTCTGCTCGTCATCCTGATCCTGATCTTCTGGATCGTCTGGCGCTTCCACCAGTTCCGCATCACCGGCGAGCACGTCGAGGTGCGCAAGGGCATCGTCTTCCGCTCGCATCGCCGTGCTCCCCTCGACCGCGTGCAGGGCGTCAACCTCACGCGTCCGTTCCCCGCGCGCATCATCGGCCTCGCCAAGCTCGAGGTCGTGGGCGCGGGCAACGACGCCAACGTCGATCTGGAGTACCTCGCCACGACGCGCGCCGAGTCGGTGCGCGCCGACATCCTCCGACTCGCCTCCGGAGCGCGCGCGGCGCGTCACGCCGCCCTGAACCCCCAGACGGATGCCGCGGCGGCACCGATCTCGGCGAGGGCGCAGCTGATCGGTTCGGTGAATGAGGGTGTGACGAGCCTGATCACCGGCGTCGATCTCGCCGACGTCGCACCCGAGAGCGTCGTGAAGATCCCGACCGGCCGTCTCGTCGGATCGCAGCTGATCTCGGGACTGCTCTGGCTGCTCTTCTTCGGCGTGATCTTCGCGATCGCCATCGGCAGCACGCTGATCGGGCTGCTGGCCGACGGCGATCCCGGCGGCGGGCTGGTGGCGCTGGGCATCGGCCTCGGCATCGGCATCCCCATGATCATCGCGGTCGTCGGCATCACGTGGGCACAGATCTCGAAGTCGCTGCGCTACTCGATCGCGCCCACCCCCGACGGCATCCGCATCACCTTCGGACTGCTCACCACCGTGACCGAGACCCTTCCTCCCGGGCGCATCTTCGCGGTCGAGATCTCGCAATCGCTGCTGTGGCGCCCGTTCGGTTGGTGGACGGTCAAGATCAACCGGATGAGCGGCAAGAGCGTCGCCGCGCAGCAGTCGGGGAGCGCGCAGCAGTTCAACGTCGTGCTCCCCGTCGGCAAGCGCGCCGATGTGGAGCGCGTGCTGGGCCTGGTGCTCCCCGACATGCCCGCCTCAGCCCTGTCGGAGCTGTGGGAGCAGGGCGTCGTGGGGCCGGCCGAAGGAGACCCGTACCGGAAGATGCCTCGTCGGGCATGGTGGCGCCGTCCGCTGTCGTGGAAGCGCCACGGCTACGCGGTCGCCGATTTCGGGCTGCTGCTGCGGCGCGGTGTGGTCTGGCGCAAGCTCGCGATCTTCCCGCTCGCGCGACTGCAGGGCGTCTCGCTCTCGCAGGGCCCGATCGACCGGGCGCAGCGCGTCTCGGGCGCTCAGGTCCACACGGCCCTGGGGCCCATCACCGGGTACCTCTCCGGGCTGGAGCGCGAAGACGCACTGGCTCTGCTCGGCGAGGTGAGCCGCGCCGCCGCGGAGGCAGCGTCGCGTGACACGACCCACCGATGGAGCGCGCACGCCGCGGATGCGGGCGTGACCGTCGCGCCGCCGGTCGCCCCGCCGCCGCCCTTCTCGCCGCCGGTGGCATCTCCGCCGGTCGCGCCGCCGGTCGCCCCGCCGCCTGCTCCGCCGGTCGCGCCGCCGTCTGCTCCGCCGGCCGCGCCGCTGCGCGGTGAGTGACGGCGTGGTCCGCGACGGACGACTCGGCGTCGGCATCATCGGCGCCGGCCGCGTGGGTCCGGTGATCGGGGCGGCTCTGGGCGGCGCCGGCCACGCAGTCGTGGGAAGGACCCACGGCTCCGACGACGAGCGCGCCGCCGCCGTCCTCCCGGGGGTGCCGGTGCTCGAGGCTCTCGAAGTGGTGCGTCGGGCCGAGCTCGTGATCCTGGCCGTGCCGACCGATCAGCTCGCATCGCTCGTGGCGGGGATCGCCGAGGTCGGCGGCTGGCAGATCGGGCAGCTGGTCCTGCACACCGACCCCGGCTACGGCACCGAGGTGCTGCGACCGGCGGCGGAGCGGGGTGCGATCCCGCTCGCCGTGCATCCCGCCATCACGTTCACGGGCACATCGATCGATCTGCGCCAGCTGCAGGCCGGTTTCGCCGCCGTGACGGCGCCGGCGGCCGTGCTGCCGATCGCCCAGGCGCTCGCCGTCGAGATGGGCTGCGAGCCGATCGTCATCGCCGAGGGCGACAGACCGGCCTACGCGGATGCCGTCGAGACCGCGACGACGTTCTCCCGCTCCGTCATCGCGCAGTCGACCGCCCGGCTGCGCGAGATCGGTGTGGAGAATCCGGGCGGCTACCTCTCGGCGCTCGTGCAGTCGACGGTCGAGCGCGCGCTGCGCGAAGCATCCGATCCTCCGCCCCTGCTCTGACCGGGGACCGGCGCTGTCAGCGGCCGCCCGAGAAGCCGCCGCCTCCTCCGCCCCCGGCGAATCCGCCTCCGAACGAACCGCCGGCGCTCGACGACGTTCCGGCCGTCGGCGCGGTGTACGTCGCCGCCGCATGAGACGAGGCCGTGAACCCGGCGAGGGCGATGCCGAGATGGGGAGAGGTCGGGTCGCCGATCCACGCCGGACCACTCTGCTCGCGGGCGTACGCCTGCTCGAGCACGTCGCCCCACTCCCTCTCCAGGCCGAAGAGCATCGCGTAGGGCAGCAGGCGCTCGTAGACGTGGATCACGTCGACGTCGCCGTCGGGTCGGCGCTCGGCACCGCTGTACGACTGCAGCATCCGCAGCCGGTCGGCGTCGGCGATGCGGATGAACTCCTCCACGCCGCGGAGGCGTTCGAGCTCGCGCGCGCCGTCGGGGGTCAGCACCGTGTGCCGTGCGAAGGAGAAGAACGAGGCGACGAGCACCAGCACAGCGCCGAACGAGACCGCGGCGAGCGCCGGGACCGCCGAGATCCGTCCGCTCGCCACACCCCACACCGAGAGAGTCAGTCCGACGACGGCGATGGCGATCGCGCACCATTGGAGGACAATCGCGGTGCGGCTGCGGGCCCTCGCCGTGAGCCCGCGCGCCGCTGCCGCGGCGACCCCGCTCTGCCCGAGGGAACCCATGCGTTCGGCGAAATCCGCGCTCTCGGAGGGGATGTCCACGCTCTCCGCGGCGTCGGAGGCGACGAAGAGGGCATCGAGGGTCTCGGTGTCGAGGGGATCGAGGGCGCGGGGTTCGGCGAGGCGCCGCAGCCGAGGACTCTCGGGTGTGGAGCCCTCCTCGATGCGCAGGGCTCCGCGCACGGCGAGATGCACGATCTCCGCCGGGATGGCGTCGCGGGCACCCGGCACGATGGCTGCGGCGAGGAGGGGCGGCATCGCGTCGGGCACGTCGTACTGGGCGATGACGATGCCGGAGGCGGTGCGCCGCCGGCGCTGGAAGCTCCACACGCCGACCCAGGCGCCCACGGACAGCGTCGCGGCTCCGATCGCCGCCACCAGCGGGACGGTGTCGGTGACGGGATTCGGCGTTCGCGCCGACGGCTGGACGGCGGTGCCCGGCTCGAACCCGATCGCGATCGTCACCCCGTCGCCGGCGGCTCGCTCGCCCGACTCGACACGGAACGCGGCGATGCCGTCGGTGACCGAGGGGCCGGCGATGTCGCACTCGGCCGTCGATCCCGAGAACCCGGTGTAGCACCGTTTCGATCCGATGAGCCGATCGCTCATCGCGGCGTCGAAGACGATGTCGGCGCGGAACCGCTCGATGGGCTGCGTGCTGTCGAACGGCAGCAGATCCCAGAAGAACTCGTCGGCCGGCGGTCGTCGATCATCGCTCTCGCGCGCGCCCTCGCGGGTGCCGGAGGCCGTCGACGAATCGGCGGGCAGAATCACGTCGCGCATCTCGTACTCGATCACGTACGTGGTGAGGCCGCGCACGTAGGCGTCGGTTCCGGTGAGGACGAACAGCAGCCCGTCCTCCTCGTCGGTCTCGTACGGCACGGCGGCGCCGTCCTCATCGGTCACCGAGACGATGCGAGTGTCGATGCCGGCGTTCTGGTAGCTGGTCGGGAGGCCCCGGACGATGCCGCGATTCTGGTCGTCGTCGGGGAAACGGGCGACGAGGGTCTCTGTGACGTGCATGCGCGCGCGGCCGTCGTCGTCGAGACCGACCTCGTAGACCGCGTCCCATGACGCGTAGGAGAAGTCGTCGACATCGCCGTCGGCATGGAGCCCGGCGAGCACCGAGGCGGATGCCGGTGCGGCCGAGGTGGCGGCATCCGCACCGGCGGGCAGGGCGATCACGGCGCCGGTGGGCAGGACGATCGCGGCGAGAGCGAGCAGGACGGCGGCGAGCGGGCGATGTCTCCGTGCGTCGTTCATGGTTCGAGGCTACTCAGCCCGCGCGGATGTGACCCGTCGGCGCCTCGGTAAACTGGGGACGACTTCAAGGAGCCCCCCACATGACTGACGCGCCCGCCGCGCCCGCACCGGCCACGGCCGACCTCTCGACCGAGCAGGACGTCCACGAGCAGAAGGCCGTCCGTCTCGCCAAGCGCGAGCGACTGATCGAGAAGCGCACGGATGCCGGCGGCGGTGCGTTCCCGGTCGGCGTGCCCGTGACCCACTCGATCCCCGACCTCCGAGCAGAGTATGGTGCGCTCGACGCCGGTGCCGAGACCGGCGTGGTGGTCGGAGTCGCGGGCCGCGTGGTGTTCAGCCGCAACACCGGCAAGCTGTGCTTCGCCACGCTGCAGGCCGGTGACGGCACGCGCATCCAGGCGATGATCTCCCTGGCGAACGTCGGCGAGGAGTCGCTGGCGGAATGGAAGGAGTTCGTCGATCTGGGCGACCACGTCTTCGTGCACGGCGAGGTCATCTCCAGCCGTCGCGGCGAGCTCTCGATCATGGCGGACGACTGGTCGATCGCCTCGAAGGCCATCCTCCCCCTGCCCAACGCGTATTCCGAGCTCAGCGAAGAGGGGCGCGTCCGCAGCCGGTACCTCGACCTGATCGTCCGCGAGCAGGCGCGCACCACGGTCCGTGCTCGCGCCGCCGTGAACGCGAGCCTGCGGGCCACCTTCGCCGGTCACGGCTACCTCGAGGTCGAGACCCCGATGCTGCAGGTCCAGCACGGCGGGGCATCGGCGCGACCCTTCATCACCCACTCCAACGCCTTCGACACCGAGCTCTATCTGCGCATCGCTCCCGAGCTGTACCTCAAGCGCGCGGTGGTGGGCGGCATCGAGCGCGTCTTCGAGATCAACCGCAATTTCCGCAATGAGGGCGCCGATTCGACGCACAGTCCCGAGTTCGCGATGCTCGAGGCCTATCAGGCGTACGGCGACTATCAGCAGATGGCCGCGCTCACGCAGGAGCTGGTGCAGCAGGCCGCGATCGCGGTGACCGGATCGACGACGGTGACCTGGGCCGACGGCACCGAGTACGACCTCGGCGGCGAGTGGGACCGCATCTCGATGTACGAGTCGCTGTCGGCCGCGTGCGGTCGCACCGTCACGCCGCAAGACGCGGTGGCCGACCTGATCGCGTTCGCCGAGTCGAGCGGCGTCGACGTGCCTGCGCACGCCACGCACGGCAAGCTCGTCGAGGAGCTGTGGGAGCACTTCGTGAAGGGCGACCTGGTGCGGCCGACCTTCGTGATGGACTTCCCCGTCGACACGTCGCCCCTCGTGCGCGAGCACCGCTCGATCGACGGTGTCGTGGAGAAGTGGGACCTGTACATCCGCGGCTTCGAGCTCGCGACCGGATACTCCGAGCTCGTCGACCCCGTCATCCAGCGCGAGCGCTTCGAGGAGCAGGCCAAGCTCGCCGCGCGCGGTGATGCCGAGGCGATGCCCGTCGACGGCGAGTTCCTCCGAGCGCTCGAGCACGGCATGCCGCCGTCCGGGGGCATGGGCATGGGCATCGACCGGCTGCTGATGGCGATCACCGGGCTCGGCATCCGCGAGACGATCCTGTTCCCTCTCGTCAAGTAGCCGTCGCCTCCGGTGGTCATGCCGCCGGCCCTCGCCGGAACACCCACTCGGGAAGCATCGCGCCGCCGATCATCTCGTCGAAAAGCATCGCGAGGCCGTAGTGCGGGTCGATCTCGCGCACGAGGTCGAGGTAGTGGCCGGCGTGGGTCGAGCGGCCGAGCGCCCAGGACAGCCAGGCCGCCACGGTGAGTGCGGGGGGACGTGACGCCCGTGGCGCGCGGGCGGCCGCCTGGCGGACGACGGAGAGGGCGAGGCGCAGCCGTTCGACATCGGGTGCGGGACCCTGGCCGAGGAGGACGTCTCCGAGCTCGTCGGGCGGTACCTCCGCGGCGTCGGCGAAGGCGAGCTGAGCCCCGAGTGCCCGAAGGCCGCCGGCGAGATCGCTTCCCCACTGCACGATCGCGACGTCGCGGAACAGCGGGCGATCGAGGCACCACAGCAGAGCCGCCGTCCCGTAGGGCGGCAGCTCCTCCGTCGTGCGCAGCACCGACTCGAAGAAGGCGGGAATGTTCTCGAGCATCGCGATCGCGGCGACCGCTTGAGGATTCATGCGTCCGGAGCGTTCGCGCCCGCCGTCGCCCAGCGCCGTCTCCAGGTCGCGCAGCGCCCGGCCCACGCGCTCCTTCTCGGCCAGGTCGACGGTCGGGAGGCCGGATCCCGCGCTCTGGTCTCCCGAGACGTCGTCGCCGAGGCCGCCGCCCGCCGGCGGCTCGATCTCCGCCGAGGGCCGCAGCTCGGGCTCGGCGGCGAGATAGCTCGACCACCCCTCCGGCGTCACGCACAGCGCGTCGACCACGCGCAGTCCGTCGTCGTCGGCGCATCCGAGCAGCTCGTCGACCTCCACGGCGAACGGCAGCACCAGCCCGTCGCGCGTGTGCTGGATGCCTTCGTCGGTGTACACGACCACGGCGACGGCATCCGTCCCCTCGACACGGGCGACGAGTCCGACGGCGGCATCGGCGTACCGCTCGAGCGGCACGTCGTCGTGCGGCAGGTCGAGGCGCATCGCACCGTAGGTGCGCGCGCCGCGGAAGGGCAGCAGGACGACGCTCTGCCGCGGTGTGAAGCCGGCGAGGGAGGGGACCATGCGCAGGAACTCGGCGGAGCCGGAGGCGCGAAGAACTGTTGTCATCCCAGGAGTTTCGTCGACCGCCGCGACGCCGAGAGGGCCGCAGCGGCGTTGTGGAAGGCTCGGACAGATTCGGGCGACTGTGGACGAAGAGTCGCTCGCGTACGATGGGACGATGGAGAACTTCTGGCTCGCCGCGGCATGGTCGATCCTGCCGACCCTCGGCGTGAGCGCGGTCTTCTTCTACGTTATGCGCGGAATCCTCCGCTCCGATCGCACCGAGCGGAAGGTGCACGCGAAGATCGAGGCCGAGGAGCGCGCGGCGCGCGGTCTGCCCCCGCGTTCCTGAACGCCGTCGGTGCCATCGGCTACTGTGAAGCAGACGCGCGGCTGACCGCGCCGACCTTCGGCGATGGGCGCCGCTGGAGCGAGGGGAAACGATGACACCGGAGGGCGTGGGGTGGTGGATCGCCGCCTTCCTCCTGGTGCTCGACCTGGTCATCCGCACCGCCGCGATCATCATCATCCCGCGCAACCGCAGGCCCACCGCCGCCATGGCCTGGCTGCTCGCGGTGTTCTTCATCCCGTTCGTCGGCGTGTTCCTGTTCCTGCTGATCGGCAACCCGCGTCTACCGCGGGCCCGCCGACGCAAGCAGGACCAGATCAACCAGTACATCGCGCGGACGAGCGAGCACCTGCACTTCGGCACCCTGCGCCCGAACGCCCCCGCCTGGTTCGGTCCGATCGTCGAGATGAATCAGAAGCTCGGCGCACTGCCGCTCTCCGGCGACAACGGCGCCCACCTCATCTCCGACTACCAGGAGTCGCTCGACGCGATGGCCGACGCCATCCGCCAGGCGAAGAGCTACGTGCACGCCGAGTTCTACATCCTGCAATCCGACGACTCGACCGACAACTTCTTCCGCGCGATGGAGGAGGTCGCCGCCCGTGGCGTCGAGGTCAGGGTCCTGCTCGACCACTGGGCCAACCGGTGGAAACCCCGCTACCGCGCCACGATCAAGCGGCTCAACGCCATGGGCGCCGACTGGCAGCTGATGCTCCCCGTGCAGCCCCTCAAGGGGCGGATGCAGCGACCCGACCTGCGCAACCACCGCAAGCTGCTCGTCGTCGACGGCAAGGTCGCGTTCCTCGGCTCGCAGAACATCACCGACTCGACGTACAACCTGCCGAAGAACATCAAGCGCGGCCTGCACTGGGTCGATCTCATGGTCCGCATCGACGGGCCGGTCGTGCTGAGCGTGAATGCGATCTTCCTCAGCGACTGGTACAGCGAGACCGATCAGGTGCTCGAAGAGATCGACATCGCGCACGCCGACATCGGCTCGGGCGACCTCGACTGCCAGGTCGTGCCGTCAGGACCCGGGTTCGAGGTCGAGAACAACCTCCAGCTGTTCCTCGGGCTGCTCTACGCCGCCAAGAAGCGCATCATGATCGTCAGCCCCTACTTCGTGCCCGACGAGGCGCTGCTGCTCGCCGTCACGGCGGCCGTCGACCGCGGCGTGCAGGTCGAGCTCTTCGTCTCCGAAGAGGGCGACCAGGCGATGGTCTACCACGCCCAGCGCAGCTACTACGAAGCGCTGCTGCGCTCCGAGGTGCGCATCTGGATGTATCGCAAGCCGTACATCCTGCACACGAAGAGCCTGACGATCGACGACGAGGTGGCGGTCATCGGCTCCAGCAACATGGACATGCGCTCGTTCGGCCTGAACCTCGAGGTCTCGATGCTCGTGCGCGGGCAGGAGTTCGTGGCCGAGATGCGCGCGGTCGAAGACAAGTACCGATCGCTGAGCCGCGAGCTGACTCTCGACGAGTGGATGCAGCAGCCGCTCCGATCGACCGTGCTCGACAACCTCGCCCGCCTCACCTCGGCGCTGCAGTGACGTGCCGCGCGACCAGGTGAACGGGAGATTCCGGGCGAGTACCCTGTGACCATGGCCCCCCGCACGCGTCTCGCAGCCGCCGTCACCCCGCTCGTCGTCCTGCTGCTCCTCGCGGGCTGCACCTCGTCGCCCGGTTCCGACACGCCGACCAGCTCGCCCGCGCCGTCCGCCGACGGCGGTGGAGACCTCGACGACCTCGAAGGCACCCTTCTCGACGACGGACGCATGTTCGCGGTCGTCACCTGGGGGTCGTCGGGCTGCGTCCCACAGGTCGAAGACGTGTCGGCCGAGGGGCAGACGGTCACGGTCGTCCTCGCCGACCTGCTCGGCGACGAGGACGCCGAGGGGGAGGAGAAGGCCTGCACGGCCGACTACGCCCCGCGTGCCAGCCTCGGGGCCCTTCCCGACGGCGTGGATCCCACCGCCGAGATCACGCTCGAGGTCACCTACCGCGACGCCAGGGGCGACGTCGACCTCGACGGGAACCCCGCCTTCACCGGAGTCCCCGGCACGTCGACCGAGTATCAGCCCTCGGCCGGATGGTTCGACGACGAAGGCCTCGTCTTGCTGACGTGGGGATCGTCGTCGTGCCCGCCCGTCGTCGAATCGGTCGAAGGGTCGGGGAACGCGGGCACGGTCACGTTCGTCACCCAGGCAGATCAGGTCTGCACGATGGACATCGGGCCGCGCGGCACCATCGTCTCGTTCGGCGACTCCGAGATCGACGACGACGACTTCACGCTCACGCTCTCGGGCGGAGGACTCGAGGGCTCGGTCACCGTGCAGCGCGGCTGACCCGAGCCACCCGCGTCAGATCGACGTCACGGGGTGTCCGGGCGGGAGCGCGAGCAGCAGTGCGCCCGGATCGGCTCGGCACGTGATCCGCACCGCTGCGCCGAACTCGTCGCCGTCGAGCTCGATCGGAGTGGGTCGCGACGCCGCGGCCTCCGCGACGATCCCGCGCAGGTAGTGCACCGAGGCGTCCTTGCCGCGTCGCTCGAGCACCCGTCGCCCGGCCCGGAAGCGGCGCAGGACCGAGTTGTCCCACCAGATCTTCCGCCACACGCCCAGCCATCCGAGAACGCCCGTCGGCTGGATGACGGCGACATCGAGGATGCCGTCGGTGATCGACCCGTCCGGGATGAGTGCGATGCCCGCGGGGAGGGTGCCGCAGTTCGCGAACAGGATGCTGTGCACGCGCGTCGTGTGCAGGCGCCCGTCGTCGATCTGGTACACCGCCCGGAAGGGACGCGCGCGGGGGAGCGAGCGTGCCGCGCCGTCGACGTAGGCGATCCAGCCGACCGATCGCTTGAGGTCGGAGCGGGTGTTCGCGATCATGTCGGCGTCCAGCCCGATGCCCGCGAGCACCACGAACGCATGCTCGGAGTCGGTCCCGTCGTCGCGGATGAGGCGCGCCCAGCCGATGTCGATCGGATGCCGGAAGTCGCCGAGAGCCGCGCGGATCATCTCGGCCGGATCCCCCAGCGGCAGTCCGAGGTTGCGCGCCAGCAGGTTCCCCGTGCCGCTGGGCAGGATCGCCAGCGGAATGCCCGTGTGCGAGATCGCCTCGGACACCGCGCGCACGGTGCCGTCTCCGCCCGCCACCAGAACGACGTCGACGCCGCGAGCCAGCGCCTGGGCGGTCGCCGCCTGACCGGCATCCTCGATCGTCGTCGTGAAGAAGACCGGGCGCTCCCAGCCGGCTTCCGCCGACAGCTCGCGCACGGCGGCGCGCAGCCTCTTCCCGTCGACCTTGATCGGGTTGTACACGAGGGCCGCCTGTCGACGGGCGGGCACGCTCGAGGTCATGGCGCTACTCTAATCGCGGCATCCGCCCGCCTCTCGCGCACCTCCTAGACTTGGTGGATGATCGACCTCGCACTCCTCCGCGAAAAGCCCGAGATCGTCCGCCGTTCGCAGGCCGCCCGGGGCAACGACCAGAGCACCGTCGACGACGCGCTCGAGGCCGATCGATCGCGCCGCGCCGCGCTGACGGCCTTCGAAGAGCTGCGCGCCGAGCAGAACGCGTTCGGCAAGGAGGTCGCCCGGGCTCCCAAGGAGGAGAAGGCGGCACTGGTCGCGCAGGCCCGAGACCTCGCGGATCGCGTCAAGCGCGCGCAGCACGCGGCCCACGAGGCGGCGGATGCGGCGGCGGCGGCCCTCGCGCGAGTCGAGAACGTCGTCATCGACGGGGTCCCCGCGGGCGGCGAAGCCGACTTCGTCGAGCTGAGGCGCGTCGGAGAGGTGCCCGCCTTCGACTTCGAGCCCCGTGACCACCTGGAGCTCGGTGAGATCCTCGGCGCGATCGACATGGAGCGCGGCGCCAAGGTGTCGGGCGCGCGCTTCTACTTCCTCCGCGGCATCGGCGCACGGCTCGAGATCGCGCTGATGAACCTCGCACTCGACAAGGCCCTGCAGAACGGGTTCGTGCCGCTCATCACTCCGACCCTCGTGCGCCCGGATATCATGCAGGGCACCGGCTTCCTCGGCGAGCACGCCGACGAGGTCTATCACCTCGACAAGGACGACGACCTCTACCTCGTCGGCACGAGCGAGGTGGCGCTCGCCGGTTACCACAAAGACGAGATCGTCGACCTCGGCGGAGGGCCGCTGCGCTACGCCGGATGGTCGACGTGCTACCGCCGCGAAGCCGGCTCGCACGGCAAGGACACCCGGGGCATCATCCGCGTGCACCAGTTCAACAAGCTCGAGATGTTCGTCTACACGACCCCGGAGGATGCCGAGGCCGAGCACCTGCGCCTCGTCGAGCTCCAGGAGGAGATGCTGACGTCGCTCGGCCTCGCCTATCGCGTGATCGACGTCGCCGCCGGCGACCTCGGATCGAGCGCCGCGCGCAAGTACGACATCGAGGCGTGGGTCCCGACGCAGGGCGCCTTCCGCGAGCTGACCTCCACGTCGAACTGCACCACGTTCCAGGCCCGCCGCCTCGACGTGCGGTACCGCCCGGGCGCCTCGACCGACTCGGCGACGCAGGGCGATGGTGCTGCCAAGACCCAGCACGTCGCGACGCTGAACGGCACGCTCGCGACGACCCGGTGGATCGTCGCCCTCCTCGAGACCCACCAGCTTGCCGACGGCTCCGTGCGCGTCCCGGAGGTGCTGCGTCCGTACCTCGGCGGCATGGATGTGATCCGCCCGCTCGGATGGGAAGCCGCATCGACTCAGACGCAGGGGGCCGAGTGAACTCGCCCTGGCTCGTCGGCCTCGACGTCGACGGCACCATCCTGCTGCAGGACGAGACCATGAGCCCGGGTGTGCCCGAAGCCGTCGCTCGGGTGCGCGACGCGGGGCACGAGGTGACGATCGCGACCGGTCGCAGCTGGATGGCCACGCAGCGCTACGTCGAAGAGCTCGGGCTCACCGCCGAGTACGTGGTGTGCTCGAACGGCGCCGTGACGATGCGCCGCGTCGACGGCGAGTGGGAGCGCTGGAAGGTCGAGACCTTCGATCCGAGGCCTGTGCTCGCCCTGCTGCAGGAGCGTCTGCCGGAGGCCCGCTACATGGTCGAGCTCGCCTCGGCCCAGCGCCTGTACACGGCCGTGCTCGACGACTGGACCCTCGACGGCGGGCGCCAGGTCGACTTCGACGAGCTGGGGGCCGAGCCGGTGTCGCGCATCGTCGTCGTCTCGCCCGAGCACGACGAGGAGGACTTCCACCGTCTGGTGGCGGATGCCGGGCTCAACGAGGTCTCATACGCGATCGGGTGGACGGCATGGCTCGACATCGCGCCGCAGGGCGTCGACAAGGGGACTGCTCTGGAGCAGGTGCGCACGGCCCTCGGTGTCGACGGCGACCGCGTGTTCGTCGCCGGCGACGGGCGCAACGACATCGGGATGTTCGGCTGGGCCCGCTCGCTGGGCGGGCGCGCGGTCGCGATGGGCCAGGCTCCCGATGAGGTGAAGGACGCGGCCGGAGAGATCACCGACGACGTGATCGACGGGGGTCTCGCCGCGGCGCTCGACACCCTTCCAGCACCCGCCCAGGTCGACGCGGCAGAATAGAACTCGGCTAGACTCACGCCTTGTCGGCAGATGCTTCTGTCGGGAGGGTTGTCCGAGCGGCCGATGGAGCTGGTCTTGAAAACCAGTGGGCAGAGATGTCTCGTGGGTTCGAATCCCACACCCTCCGCATCCAAGAATCCGAAAGGCCACGAGTGAGCGAGAACGCCCGACGCCGTCGCACCATCGCGAGGCACGGTCAGCAGCGCACCCCGGGCGCGGTCAGCCAGCTTCTCAAGTTCGTCGCCATCGGACTCGCGGTGGTGCTGGTCAGCGGCTTCGGTGTCGGGGCATACCTGCTCTACGACTTCTCCAGCACCGTCTCGGCGAACGCCGTCGACCTGGAGGGTCAGGAGGCCGTGCCGCCGGACATCGGCGAGTACAAGGGAGGGTTCAACCTCGTCCTCACCGGCGTCGACACGTGCGAAGACAAGTACAAGGATCTCTTCGGTGATCGCTGCACCGGCAAGGACGCCGGTGGCACGCTCAACGACGTCAACCTTCTGGTGCACGTCTCACAGGAGCCTCGGCGCATCACGGTGGTCAGCTTCCCCCGAGACCTGATGATCCCGATCCCCGAGTGCACCGATGAAGACGGCCGGGTCCACTCGGGCATGAGCAAGCAGCCGCTCAACGTCGCGTACTCCGACGCGGGGCTGAACTGCGTGGCCAAGACGATCGGCGAGCTCACCGGTCAGGAGATCCAGTTCGCGGCATCCGTCACCTTCGGCGGCGTGATCGAGATCACGAACGCGATCGGCGGGGTCGAGGTGTGTCTCGCGAACCCGATCAGGGACCGGTACACCGGCCTCGACATGGAGGCGGGTACCCACTATCTGCAGGGCCTGCAGGCGCTGCAGTTCCTGCGCACCCGCCACGGCGTCGGCGACGGCAGCGACCTCGGCCGCATCGGCAACCAGCAGCAGTACATGTCGAGCCTGGCCCGCGCCCTCATCAGCGGCGAGACCCTCGGCAACGTGCCGATCATGCTGAAGTTGGCCAACATCGGCCTCACCAACCTCGAGACCAGCACGTCGCTCGCCGACCCGATGAAGATCGTGCAGATCGCCCTGGCCGTCAAGTCGGTGCCCTTCGAGGACATCGTGTTCGTGCAATACCCGACCGTGGGCGACAGCGCCGACCCGAACAAGGTCGTGCCCAACCAGCAGGCGGCGAGCGTGCTGTGGGATGCGATCGAGGCGAACGCCCAGCTGCAGATCACCCATCAGAACGGCAGCAGTGACGGCGTCATCGTGCAGGATCCGGTGATCCCGAGCGACGGGACCACCCCGGACCCGAGTGCGACGCCGGACAATATCGTCGCACTCCCCAACACGATCAAAGGCAACTC
This sequence comes from Microbacterium martis, assembly GCF_047246685.1. Taxonomy (NCBI): domain Bacteria; kingdom Bacillati; phylum Actinomycetota; class Actinomycetes; order Micrococcales; family Microbacteriaceae; genus Microbacterium; species Microbacterium martis. The sequence continues at coordinate 63,560 of NZ_JBFOKT010000001.1, forward strand.
CGCCGCTCAGCAGACCTGCTCGAACGGCAACGTCCGCTAGCTCGTCCCCCTGCTGCAGGTCGCTTGCGCGATCCTGCAAGAACTTGCGTACACTGACGCCATGTCGAAACGACTCGCCGAGGTGGCGCGCAAGGTCGGAGTGAGCGAGGCCACCGTCAGCCGTGTGCTGAACGACAAGCCCGGAGTGTCGGATGCGACGCGGCAGGCCGTCCTCACCGCGCTGGACGTCTTGGGGTATGAGCGGCCGACCAAGCTGCGCGGTGAGCGAGCCCGTCTGGTCGGCCTCGTGCTGCCGGAGCTGCAGAACCCGATCTTCCCCGCGTTCGCCGAGATCGTCGGCGGTGCGCTCACCCAGAACGGCTACACGCCGCTGCTGTGCACTCAGAACGCTGGCGGAGTGACCGAGTCGGACTACGTCGACCTCCTCCTCGCCCAGCAGGTGTCGGGCGTCATCTTCCTGGGCGGCAACTACACCCAGGCCGATGCCTCGCACGAGCACTACGAGCGGCTTCGGCAGGTGAATCTGCCGACCGTGCTCGTGAACGCCCGCGTGCCGGAGCTCCCGTTCGCCACGGTGTCGACCGACGACACCGCCGCCGCCGAGCAGGCGATCCTTCACGTGCATCAGCTCGGGCACCGGAGGATCGGCCTGCTGCTCGGACCGGCCGATCACGTTCCTTCTCAGCGCAAGCTCGACGCCGCGCGTCGACTGCTCGAGCGCCTCGGCACCCCGCTTCGCGACGAGTTCGTGATCCGCGGTCTGTACTCGTTGGAGTCGGGGCAGGCCGGGGCATCGCGCCTGTTCGCCGAGGGCGCGACGGCCATCGTGTGCGCCAGCGATCCGATGGCGCTCGGCGCCGTGCGCGCGGCGCGGCGCGCGGGGCTGGCCGTTCCCCGCGACGTGAGCGTCGTCGGCTTCGACGACTCGGCGCTCATGAGCTGCACCGAGCCGCCGCTGACCACCGTGCGGCAGCCCATCGAGTCGATGGGTCGAGCGATCATCGCCCTCCTGCTCGCGCAGATCGCCGGCACCGCCCAACCCGGCGATGAACTGCTGTTCGAGCCGGAGCTCGTGCTGCGGGCGTCCACCGGCCCGCTCGAGTGAACGATCCCGCCCCGCCCGGGCATTTCACGCGCTCCGCAAGGATTGCAAAATTACGACATTCTGTTTAGTTCTTGCATCAGATAACCCGGAAAGCTACATTCGAGTCATCCCCCGATGACGAGGAGTTCCGTGAACACCGATGTTCTGCGCCGCGCGGCATCCGCCCCGCACCGCGTGCCGACCATGCCCGACGACGAGGGCTGGTGGCGCACGGCGGTGATCTACCAGGTCTACGTGCGCAGCTTCGCCGACGGGAACGGCGACGGCGTCGGCGATCTGGCCGGCGTTCGTGCGCGACTCGGCTATCTCAAGAGCCTCGGTGTCGACGCGCTCTGGTTCAACCCCTGGTACCGCAGCCCTCTCGCCGACGGCGGATACGACGTGCAGGACTACCGCGACATCGATCCCCGTTTCGGCACCCTCGCCGAGGCGGAACAGCTGATCGCCGAGGCTCTCGCGCTCGGCATCCGCACCATCATCGACATCGTCCCCAATCACATCTCCGACCGGCACGAGTGGTTCCAGGGCGCCCTGGCCGCTGGACCCGGCAGTGCCGAGCGCGAACGCTTCTGGTTCCACCCCGGCCGCGGAGCCGACGGCGCCGGAATCCCCACCAACTGGGTCTCGAGCTTCCAGGGCGAGACCTGGACGCGCACGCAGAACCCCGACGGCACCCCCGGGGAGTGGTACCTGCACCTCTTCACTCCCGAGCAGCCCGACCTGAACTGGAACCACCCCGATGTGCGCCGCGAGCACGAAGACATCCTGCGCTTCTGGTTCGACCGCGGCGTCGCCGGCGTGCGGATCGATTCGGCCGCCCTCCCGGTGAAAGACCCTGCCCTGCCCGACCTCCCCGCCGGCGGCGCGCCGACGACCGGGCACCCCCACATCGACCGGGACGAGCTGCACGACATCTACCGCGAGTGGCGCGCGGTCGCCGACGAGTACGACGGTGAGAGGGTGCTCGTCGGCGAGGTGTGGCTCGACGACGCCGAGCGATTCGCCCGCTACCTGCGCCCCGGCGAGATGCACACCGCCTTCAACTTCGGCTTCATGACGCAGCCGTGGAGCGCCCGCGCGATGCGCGATTCGATCACCCGCACGCTCGCCGAGCACGCACCCGTCGGAGCCCCGGCGACGTGGGTGCTGTCGAACCACGACGTCACCCGGCCGGCGACGCGCTACGGCCGTGCCGACTCGTCGTTCGCCTTCGACCGCAAGCGCTTCGGCACGCCGACGGATGCCGCGCGCGGTCTCGCCCGCGCCCGCGCCGCCGCGCTGCTCGTGGCGGCACTGCCCGGGAGCCTGTACATCTACCAGGGCGACGAGCTGGGACTGCCCGAGGTCGAGGTGCCGCGCGACGCGATCGAAGACCCGATGCACTTCCGCTCGGGCGGCGTCGATCCGGGGCGAGACGGATGCCGTGTGCCGCTGCCCTGGTCGGGCGAAGCCACCCCCTACGGGTTCGGCGGAGCGCCGTGGATGCCGCAACCCGACGACTGGGCGTCGCTGACCGTCGAGGCGCAGGAGAGCGACGCGGCATCCACGCTGCATCTCTACCGGAGCGCGATCCGGTTGCGTCGGGCGCTGCCGGAGTTCGGCGACGGCGCGTTCACCTGGCTCGAGGCGGATGCCGACGTGCTCGCCTTCCGCCGCGGCGACGGAGTGCTCAGCATCACGAACCTCGGATCGACGGCCGTGCCGCTCCCCGCCCACCACCGGATCCTCCTGGCGAGCGGCCCGCTCGACGACGGGCTTCCGCCCGACACCACCGCCTGGCTCGCTCTCCTGCCCACCGCGGCACCCGCTGCGACGACGACCTGAACCGCGGCGTCGCCCGAACCCTGCACGAACCGATCAGCAATCACTGGAAGGAAAGACGATGAAGTCACCGAAGAAGACCCTGGTCCTCGGCGTCGCCGCGGCGGCCGCCGTGGGCGCGCTCGCCGGATGCTCGGCGGGAGGAGACGCGGGCGGAGCCGGCGGCAAGACCGAGCTGCGGGTCGCCACGTTCCCGCCCGGCGCCGACGCCGCCGCCTACGAGGCGTTCGCCGCGCAGGAGAAGCAGTTCGAGAAGGAGCACCCCGACATCGACATCGTCGGCGTGGAGTACGAGTGGGAGGGGCCGACCTTCGCGGTCCAGCTCGCGGGAGGCAGCCTGCCCGACGTGTTCACGGTTCCCTTCACCGATTCGAAGACGCTGCTCGAGAACGGCCAGCTCATGGACGTGACCGACGCGATCGACGAGCTCGGCTACACCGACAAGTTCAACCCGATCATCCTCGAGGGAGTCACCGGCGACGACGGCAGGATCTACGGATTCCCGCGGCAGGCCTATGCGGCCGCTCTGCACTACAACCGCGACCTCTTCGAGCAGGCGGGGCTCGACCCCGACAGCCCGCCGGAGACCTGGGACGAGATCCGTGAGGCGGCCAAGGCGATCACCGACGCCACGGGCAAGGCGGGCTACGCGCAGATGGCGATCAACAACACCGGCGGGTGGCAGCTCACCTCGCAGACGGTCGCCCGCGGAGGCCGCACCCAGACCGACAACGGCGACGGCACGGCGGAGTCGACGATCGACAACGAGGCAACCAAGGCGGCCCTGCAGTTCCTGCACGATGTGAAATGGGAGGACGGCTCCTTCGGATCGAAGGTCGACCTCGACTGGGGCTCGATCAACCAGGAGTTCGCCGCCGGCAACATCGGCATGTACACCTCGGGCTCCGACATCTACACGGCCCTCGTGCGCGACTTCGGCATGGACTCGTCGATCTACGGCATGACCGTCGTCCCGCTGGAAGGCGACGACCCGGGAACGCTCGGCGGCGGCGACATCGCCGTGATGAGCCCGACCATCGACGACAAGACGAAGGCCGCCGGCGTCGAATGGATCGACTGGTACTACATGCAGAAGCTCATGGACGAGGACGCCGCGGTGCTCGACGCGAAGACGCTCGACGAGTCGGGTCAGGCCGTCGGCACCCCGTTGCTGCCGGTGCTGAGCCGCGACCTCTACGAGGAGTCGCTGGTGTGGATCGCCGACTACATCAACGTGCCGGTCGACCAGATGAGGCCATTCAGCGAGCGCATCTGGGAGCAGACGCCGGTGGGCGAGCCGAAGGTCAAGACGCAGGAGGTCTACTCGCTCCTCGACTCGGTGGTGCAGACCGTGCTCACCGTGCAGGATGCCGACATCGACGCGCTGCTCGCCCAGGCCCAGACCGACGCGCAGGCGAAGCTCGACGAGTGATCCCGTGACGATGACGCTCTCCCGGCAGCGGGCGGCGGTGGACGACACGCCGCCGCCCGCTGTGCGCCGCATCCGCCGCCGCACGCCGCTCACGTGGCTCCGCGGCGGCGGGTTCGCGAACCTCCTCTTCGTGCTGCCGATGCTGTTCGTGTTCGTGTTCTTCTCGTGGTCGCCGATCGTGCAGTCGGTCGTCATGAGCCTGCAGAAGACGAACCTGATCGTCTCGGAGTGGGTCGGCCTCGACAACTACCTCGTCGTGCTGAGCGATCCCGAACTCGGTCGCGCCGTGATCAACACCCTGTGGTTCGCCGTTCTGGCCCTGCTCTTCGGATTCCCCCTCCCGCTGCTGATGGCCGTGCTGATGAGCGAGGTGCGCCGCGGCAAGGGCGTCTACTCGGCGCTGGCGTATCTGCCGGTCGTCATCCCGCCGGTCGTGGCCGTGCTGCTGTGGAAGTTCTTCTACAGCGCCGACCCATCGGGCGTGTTCAACACCGTTCTCGGCGCCGTCGGCATTCCGCCCCAGCCGTGGATCCAGGATGCCGCGCAGGCGATGCCCTCCCTGGTGCTCGAGGCGACCTGGGCGGGTGCCGGCGGGTCGATCATCATCTACCTGGCCGCGCTGCTCGCCGTTCCCCCGGAGCTCTACGACGCCGCCGAAGTCGACGGCGCCGGCATCTGGAAGAAGGTCTGGCACGTCACGCTGCCGCAGCTGCGCGGCATCCTCTTCATCATGCTGATCCTGCAGATCATCGCGACCGCGCAGGTGTTCCTCGAGCCGTTCCTGTTCACCGGCGGCGGTCCCGCCGGCGCCACGAAGACCGTGCTGCTGTACATCTACGACAAGGCGTTCCGCAACAGCCTCGGCGGCGATTACGGCGAGGCCACCGCGGTCTCGGTGCTGCTCGCGATCGTGCTGGCGGTGCTGTCGTGGCTGTACTTCCGGCTGACCGACCGATGGAGCACGACATGAGCCTCACGACACGCCTCGCCACCCGGGCCACCGAACGGGCCGCCGAGCGCGCGGCCGATCGTGTGGGCGACCGCACAGTCGTCTCGGATTCGGAGCGCCGGCGCCCCGGCATCCGTCTCGGTCTGACGATCACCCACGTCTTCCTCGCCGTCGGGCTGGTGGTCGCCGGACTCGGCCCCATCCTGTGGCTGGCGAAGTCGGCCGTGACCCCGACGCAGGACACCCTGCAGCAGCCGTTCGCGCTCTGGCCGAACGGCATCGACTGGGCGAACCTCGCCACCGCGTGGAACGACATCCACATCGACCAGTACTTCCTCAACACGGTCGTCATCGCCGCGGGGGCGTGGTTCGTGCAGCTCTTCATCGCCACCACGGCGGGCTACGCCCTGTCGGTGCTGCGTCCGGCCTACGCGCCGCTGCTGAACGCGCTCGTGCTGGCCACGCTGTTCATCCCCGGCATCGTGCTGCTCGTGCCGCTGTACCTGACGATCGTGAACCCGCCGCTGCCGGGCGATGCCAGCTTGCTCAACAACTATCTGGCCGTGTGGCTGCCGATGGGTGCGAACGCCTTCAACATCCTGCTCGTGAAGCGGTTCTTCGACTCGCTGCCGCGCGAGGTGTTCGAGGCCGCCCGCACCGATGGGGCCGGTCCGTTCCGGCTGTTCTGGTCGATCGTGCTGCCGATGTCGAAGCCCATCCTCGGCGTGGTCTCGGTGTTCGCCATCATCGCCGCGTGGAAGGACTACTTGTGGCCGATGCTGGTGCTGCCCGACCCGGCGGTGCAGCCGCTGTCGGTGCGGCTTCCCGCGGTGCAGTCGCAGACCGAGCTCGACGTGTTCCTTGCCGCGCTCGCGATCGCCACGCTCATCCCGATCGCGATGTTCCTGCTGTTCCAGTCGGTGTTCCTGCGTTCGGCCGGGCTGGGGGGAGCGGTCAAGGGCTAGCTCTGAGGTCGCGTCAATCCGTGGTGGCGTCGACAACACGGACGAAAAGGACGCCCGGTATCTCGGAGATGGCTTCGATGAGCTCGTGCGGACTCTTCCCGGTCGGGTTCCGGAGCGTTACGCGGGCTTGGTATCGCACGGGTTTGCCGGTCTTGGAGATATCCCGGGTCTCAGCGACGATCGCTTCGAATCCGGTCGTCGCGGACAGTGTCAGCAAGGTGCGCAGCGCCCCACGTCCTTCCCTGTAACCGATCTTCACGACCGTGCTCGCGCGCTGCGGACGGATGCGGTTGCCGGGCTTCCCCAAGGACCATACAGCGAGCAGGTGCAGCAGTGTGGCACTGATCGCGAGGGCGGGCATACCGGCTCCGCACGCCATCCCGATCGAGGCAGAGACCCAGATCGACGCGGCTGTGGTCAGTCCGGCCACGGTGTTCTGCCGGACGAAGATCACCCCGGCGCCGAGAAAACCGATCCCCGATACCACCTGGGCGGCGATGCGCGAGGGGTCGACGATCGCATCCTGCGCTGTGACGGTGTCGAACCCGTATGCGGATACCAGCGTGAAGACTGCCGATCCGACACCGACCAGCGCGTGCGTGCGCAACCCGGCACTCTTCAGACTGCGATGGCGCTCCAGCCCCACCGTTGCAGAGAGGAGGAATGCGAGACCCAACAGCGTCATCTCCGTCAGAGTGTGGGCGCTCACCCAGGCGATGTCGACGGCGACGATCTTCATCGCGTTATCCATCGCCGATGGTCCGCCGATCTGTCATCCGATCCTCCATCTCCTTCGTGCGCTCCGAGTGCAGCCGGAAGCCCCGGAGCCGTAGCGCGTCTCGATATGTCGCGGCGAGATCGACGGGAGTGAAAGGACGGCCGGACGACCCGCTGAAAGGATGCGAGCTTTCGAACCAGCCGGAGAGCTCGAGCAGCGCCGCCGCGCGGGTGAGATGCGGTTCCTCGGAGACCACGACGACAGACTTCACGCCTTCGTCCACGGCGAACTGGGCCGCGAACTCGACGTTCTCGAGCGTGTCGCGTGAATGCCGTTCCTCGAGCAGTCTCGCCGGTTCGATGCCGCATCGTATGAGTCGGCGCGCCATGACCGACGCCTCGCTGACGCCCGTCCCCCCGACGGCGCCTCCCGAGACCAGGACCTTGGCTTCCGGCATTCGCCGTGACAACTCGATCGCGGCGTCGAGGCGTCGCAGCAGGCGTTGCGTCGGGCGGCCGTCGACTTCGAGACGGAATCCCAGGACCATGATCAAGTCGCAGGCCGGCTCAGACGGCTGCGAACCGCTTCGGCGCCTCGCGATCGCGTCCACCTCGTGCATGGTGGAACGAGCGAGCTCTGCCGATGTCGGCGAGTGCGTCTGCAGGCGCGCCCAGGCCGATCGCTCCTCTGAGGACCGCAGCGCGCGAAGGACGGAGACGAGGAAGACCTGAGGCTCGACAGCGTGCGGCGCCGCATCTGCGGCGCGGCGGAACCAGGACGCAGCCTCGATCAGGTTGCCGACTGCTGTCTCGTGAGCAGCTCGCGCCACCGCGACGCGCGCCCATTGCTCGGCACGCCACAGTCGCACTCGCTGCACGGCATCCTCGCGAGTCACCGTATCGCCCTGACTCTCCGTCATTCTCGGTCTGCACTCTTCCCCGGTGCTTCACAAGCGGGGTGGTGCGGCGTCCCCACGCCGCACCACCGCTGCATCACTGCGCAAGAACCGCGTTCGCTTCGGTTGAGGCGGTCCTGAGGGCCTCCTCCGGCGAGATCTCCTGCAGCATCGCTCGCTCGATCTGGCTGGCCAGTGCGCTGCTCACAGCCGCGTACTCCGGGATCGCAGGCCGGGCGCGGGCGTAGCCGAGCTCGTCGGTGAAGACGCCGATGCGCTCGTCGGCTGCGAGGTGCTTCTGCCAATCCGGGCTCTCCTCCGTGCGCTTGTTCGTGGGGAGGTACCCCGTGCCGATGTCCCATTTCGCCTGCTGATCGGGCTGCAGCATCCAGGAGAGGAAGGCCCATGCTCCTTCGTTCTCGCTTTCCGCACCCTCCAGGATGTAGGACACATTCGTCCCCGTGTTCATGGCTGGTTCCTCTACCCGAGGAAACGGGATGACGCCGGCGACACCTTCGCCGAGGGCTTCATCCAGAATCTTCAGGTCGGCAGGACGACCGATGAACATCTGCACTTGCCCGGCGATGAACCCGGGAATCCCCGTCTGCTGCGAATCGTCGTCGAGGCTCGACGGGTACGCGTGACCAGCCTTCACGAGATCCGTCCAGGTACGCAGCGCCTGCACCCCGGCCGGACTGTCGAACTCGGCGGAAGCGTTGTCCTCGCTCAGGAACTTCCCTCCGGCGCTCCACAGCATCGACAACCAGGTGAATGACGTCCACTCACCTGCCCCGATGGGAAGGTAGATCCCGTACTTGCCGTCGGCAGTGAGCGATTCGGCGGCGTCCGCCACCTCTTCCCAGGTCTCCGGCAGAGTCTCGATCCCCGCCTCTTCGAACGCCTTCGTGTTGTAGATCAGCCCATAGGCGCCGCCGTCCGTGGGCAGCGAGTACACGGTTCCATCGAAGATGCTCGGCTCCAGCATGCCGGGGAAGAGATCAGCTTTCTCGACCTCATACTCGCCCGTTCCGAAGAACGGTTCGAGGTCCATGACATTGCCCGACTCCAGCAGGGTTCCGATGCGCGCGGCATTGCTGTCACCGAAGACCAGGTTCGGCGTGTCGTCCGTGCGTATCGCATTCTGGATCTGAGAGGCGAACTGATCCGCTGTACCTGCGATGAACTGCCGATCGACCACATAGGCATCCTGGGAGCCGTTGAAATCCGCGATGAGCTCGTCGAGCACCACCGAAGCGTCGCCGCCCTTCTGGTCCCATACGGTGACTGTCGTCGGACCCTCGGCTTCGCCATCAGTGGACGGCGACGCACACCCCGCAATGGCACCGGAGGCGGCCGCGAGGGCGGCGATCAGCGCGACGACTCTGGTGCGGCGGCGACTGACTGTGGGCATGGAATGCTTCCTTTCGTGTATTGACCGAGGTGGGTCGACCGCTAGCGGAGCTGACCCGACACGGCGTTGAGGATCTGCTTCTGCAGGACGAGATAGACGATGAGAACGGGGAGGATGGCGAGCGTCGAGGCAGCCATCAGCACGTTGAAGCTGGATGCGCTGTCGGCGGTGCGGAACATCGCAAGGCCGAGCTGGACGGTGAAAAGCTCGGACTTCGTCACGACCACGAGCTGGAAGAAGAAGTTGTTCCAGTTGTAGGTGAAGGACAGGATCGTGAAGGCGCCGATCATGGGGGCTGCCATCGGCGCGACGATCGTCCAGAACCTCCGCCACACCCCCGCGCCGTCGAGCGAGGCCGCCTCCTCGATCTCGGTCGACATGTTCACGAAGAACTGACGGAACAGGAATACGCCGAGGATCGACGGAAGGTTCGGGATGATCAGACCTTCGTAGGAGTTGGTCCATCCGAGGCTCGCGAGCAGGTCGACGAGAGGGCTGAAGACCAACTCGAAGGGAACGAGCAGGGCGGCGAGGAGGACCGCGAAGATCACGTTGCGCCCGGCGAAGCGAAGCCGCGCGAACGCGTAGCCGGCCATGAGGCTGGTGAGGACTTGGCCGATCGTGGCGGTGATCGTCACCAGTAGGCTGTTCCCGTAGTAGAGCAGGAACGGAGCTCGCTCGAACACCTGCGAGTAATTGTCGAACCGCCACTCGCGGGGCCAGAACGTCGGCGGGAACGTCGCGATCTCTGCGGCGCTCTTGACGCTCGACAGCAGCATCCAGATGAATGGACCTGCGGCCAGGATCACGGCGACGGAGAGCAGCCCCAGGCGGAAGATCGTTGCCGCGCGAAAGCGCTTGATTCGACGTCGTTCGTGATGGGTGCTCATTGCATCTCCACCCCTCCCCGCCTCCCGAAGAACCTCAACTGGATGCCGGCGATGACCAGTCCGATGATCAACAGGATCATCGCGCCCGCAGTCGCCGCTCCTCCGTCGAACCGCACGAATCCCTGCTCGTAGACCCAGTACAGGATCGTGCTCGACGAGCCGGAGGGGCCGCCTCTCGTGAGAATGAGAATCTGCGTGAACGCCTGCAGCGCGCCGAGCGTGCCGGTGACGGCCAGGAATGCGGTCGTCGGGGCGACGAGGGGACAGGTGAGGGAGACGAATCTGCGGATCGGGCCGGCGCCGTCGAGTTCCGCTGCTTCGTAGTACGAGTCGGGGATCACCGCGATTGCGGAGGAGTAGATGATCATCGTGAATCCGACCTGCGTCCAGATCGTGAAAACGACGATCGCGACAAGCGACCACGGTGCCGAGGTCAAGAAGGGGAGCGGTGGCAAACCCAACGCCTGCAAGGGGGCGTTCGCGAGCCCGCCGAAAGGCGTCAGCAGGTAGGTGAAGATCAGCGCACTCCCGACGGTCGGGGCGATGAACGGAAGGAACACCGTCGCCCGCACGACTGATCGGCCTCGGAACGGAACGCGCATCACTGCGGCGAGAAGAAGGCCGATGGCGAGGGAGAAGGGCACGACGGTCACCACGACGGTCGCAGTGACCCCGGCTGCTCGCAAGAAGCCGGCATCGGACAGGAGCCGAGCGTAGTTGGCCAGACCGACGGGACGCGCCTCAGAGAACCCAGCCGGGTTCCAGTCGGTGAAGCTGTAGATACCCGTCTGCAGGAGAGGGAACAGGTAGAAGACGGCGAGGAGCACCGACGTCGGAGCGATGAACGGGTAGCCCCAGAGACCCTCTCGTCGGGCCCAGGATCGGGGCTCGGCGGAACGCGCGCGAGTGACACGGCGCATGGGGCCTCCTTATCGGCCTGTCGGGCTGATCACGAGCTCGCCGTGACCGGGAACGTTCTCGCTTGACACACCGAGAACGTTCCCGGTACCGTCAGGAATCCGAGTTTCAAGGGTGCAGAGAAATCTGTCAAGCCCGCACGCATGCGTAATATCGCTCAATCGGAAGGACGGTCATGTCAGCGGAGTGTTATTCCCTGCCTGGCGATCGTCAGCGCGAGAACGAGGATTGGGTCGGTGCCGCCGATGGCACCATGGTGGTCGTCGATGGCGCCGGGACGCCTCCGGCGCTGGCATCGGGATGTGTCCATTCCGTCGCCTGGTACTCGAGCAGCCTTGGTGCATCTGTCCTGAAGCACCTCCAAGACGGCGACTCTTGTCTGGTGGATGTCCTGGCGAGCGCGATCGCCGAAGTCGGAGACCTCCACTCGGGGACCTGCGATCTGGATCATCCCGGTACACCCTCCGCGGCTGTCGCCATCGCCCGCCTGCGTGAGACGGCATCCGGCCTCCTTCTCGACTACCTCGTCCTCGCGGACTGCTCCGTGGTCCTCGCAGACGGAGAGCGGGTCGAAGTCATATCCGACAGACGCGAAGCCGAGGTGGGTGCGAGGTTCCGCACCCCCGAGATGTGGTCGCACATCGATGGTCCACATCACCAGGAGGAGATCGCGGCCTACATGTCGGACATGCGATCAGTCCGGAACCGTCGCGGCGGGTTCTGGGTCGCCGCCGCGGACGCCGCGGTGGCGTCAGAGGCCATCCGAGGAACGACGGCGCTCGGACGCGGAGCCGTCGTCGCCGTCATGTCCGACGGCGCCTCCCGGGTCTTCGATCTCTTCGAAGCCATGACGGTCGCGCAATTCGTTCGCGCGCTCAAGGACCGAGGGCCCGAAGCGCTCATCGAAGAACTCCGCCGCATAGAAGCCGGCGATCCTCAGGGAAAGCGCTGGCCGCGCGCGAAGCGTCACGACGACGCGTCCATCGCCCTGTCGTCGGATCGAGAAGACACAGGGAACAGTCGATGAGCGCGCTGGACCGACCTGTCACGATCATCGACATCGCAACCGCCGCTGGAGTATCGAAAGCGACTGTCTCACGGGCCCTTCGCCACGACCCCGACACGTCTCCTTCGACACGCCAGCACGTCCTCGCCGTCGCCCGGGACTTGGGTTATGTCGTGAACGCCCACGCTCAAGCACTGCGCTCGGCGGCTCCGAGCATCGTCGGCGCAGTGCTCAGAGACTCCAGCAATCCGATCTACGGTGCGCTGCATGTGGCGTTGCAGCGGAGTGCCGATGCACGCGGTATGTCCGTCGTCGCGCTGACCGCGGTGGATCCGGACCACCCGGAGAACGAGATCAGGGCGATCGAAACGCTCCTGGAACTTCGCGTCAGCGGCATCCTGATCTGCAGCGCGACAGCCGCATCGCACGATATCGCCTCGGTGAGGGGGCGTGTCCCGATGATCTCTCTCGCGAGTCCGGTCGGCGACTCCGGGATGCACAGCGTCGCCTACGACGAGCGGGCTGCTGGCCGGACCATCGCCGATGAGATCGTCGACGCGGGGCATCGTACGATCGCCGTGCACGAGGTGTCTCGGTCCGAATCGTTGAGCGTTCACATGCGAACCAGCTCGATCATCAGCGCCTGTCGCCGTGCGGGCGCGGAGGTCGTTCGTATTCCCTACGGTCGGCGACACGATGATGCCAAGGGAATCACGGCGGCGATGGAGAGCGGCTCAACCGTGATCGCGTGTGCCAATGACGCGGCGCTCCTTCGCTATGCAACAGTGGCCCATCGTGAGGGGATCTCCGTTCCGGAGGATCTCTCACTCGTCGGCTGCGACCATGTGGGCTCCTTCGCAGATCCCTCTCTCGGTCTCACGAGCTATCGCCTTCCCGTGGAGGAGACTGCGGAAGCGGGCGTGGAGCTCATGTCCACCCTGCTCCGGGACTCCGGCACCGCCGTTCGCCAGCGACGGCTGAGGGGCGAGTTCATCCCCGGAGGGACGCTGTCGCGACGAGCGACCGCGGATTCGCTGATCCGTCAATAGACCTGTGACACACACCATCCGGCGCTTCTGATGTCACGGGGGACGGAGCGCCTCGATCTCGAAGGACAGACAATGCGCAAGATGATGACCGGAGCCCTGCTCGCCTCTGTACTCGCACTCGGCGGGGTGGTCGCCGCACCGGCGACCGCCGCGGTCGCCGACCTCAAACCCACGTGCTCTTCATCCCAGGAGTTCGTATCGTTCGCCGCGGAAGGGAAAGCCTACCTCTGCACTCGCTACGAGAGCGGGACTCTCTACTTCTCCGCCGTCGTCAGCCACCTTCGAGCCCTGCCCGGCGATTGGACCTTCCAGGGCAACCTCGTCGTCACCCGCGACGGCGCGACTGTGGCCTCGTACCCGTTCACCAAGACTCTCAAGGATTTCGCGACAGTAGAGGGTGGAACCGACGATGAGATCGCTCATCACTTCTCTCTGCCGATCGTCGTGCCCGGTGACTACGAGGTGATCATGGACGGCCACCTCCTCTGGAAGCGGCGGCACAGCACCGAGGTGATGCACGACGAGATCATCGAGGTGACCGCCCTGCGTGTCCCGATCGCGCTCTGACGGCAATGGGCATCTCGACCAAGACCAGGACGGGCTCCCTTGTCGCCGGGATGATCGCCGCGGCGCTCATCGTGTCGACATCGCCGGCGTCCGGAGCGGCCGCGCAGGCTGTTCCTGCGTACGACGAGGCGCTCGCCGCGTTCGCTGTCGTGGCGAACGAGAGCCAAGCGTCCGGTCAGCCGATCGTCTATCAGGCCGACAGCACGCATCCCCTTCCGGCCGCGCATGCCTCTGGTGAGAGGAATGTCGTCGCGACGAAAGCGAGCGTGATCATCATTCCGAACGCGTCGGGCATCCGGCAGGATCGGCTGCGGCCCCGACCAGCGCTGCTGCCCGATGATCACGAGGGAGACGCGCTGCGCTGCGAGAACAACGACAACGCGACCGTCGCCGGGCGGCATCAGGATGCTGAGCTGTATACCCCCGCGGAAGCGTGGGAGCGCATGCATCAGCCGTCGGTCCTGCTCAACGCGAACTACTTCGAAGTTCGTCCCCAAGGGGGCGGCACGAAATGGGGAGACAACCGCTGTTCGTCGCCCTACGGCGTCTATTACGACAATCATCCGGGAAATCCGACCCAGAATTCGGAAGCGGAGGGTTGGCCGTTCCTCGCCGGACTCCCGGGATTCTTCCATGAGGAGACCGGCATCACTGCGCCCCTCGACACGTTCTTCTTCATCGACGCGAACAAGCGAGGTCCGCGCCCGACGAACAGCTTCGAGTTGGTGACCAATGCGGGCGGAGACTCGTTGAGCTCCGTCAATCGGGCGAGGGAGCTGGAGGCTCTCGGGGAGCAGTTCTCCGCTGTGTCGGGAACCGCCCTGCTTCCGCGCGCTGGCGGCGGTGGCGAACTTCCGAGCCCCGACAGTGGCGCGAGTTCCACGACGAGGATCGCTCTGGGGTACGACCGCGGAAACGATCGACTGCTGATCGTGCAGGGTGGCGGCTATCGCGATGGATTCACCCGTGAGAGTCTGACCGCCGTCATGCGAGCGCTGAACTCCAGCTTGGCGATCGAGCTCGATGGCGGTGGCTCAGCGGCCGTCGTCGTCAATGAATCGGCTGTCAAGTTCCGTGGCTCTGCCGATACGCCCCAGTACCTGAACTGCGTGAATCAGGCATGCTCGTCGCCGGTCGTGCAGCCCAGCGGCACCGCGCGACCCGTACCGGGTTGGCTTTCCATTCGGCTGGACTTCTAGAGTCTCTCGTGAGGGCGGGCGCGAGAGGAACACCTCGCGCCCGTTCTCTCGCGGGCCAGGTCCCACCGCGTCCGCTCTGCCGTGGAAGGCGGCGCCGAGCCGGAGACGCACAGCCGCGAGGCCGCCGTCCGCTGCCGGTTCGTGACATGGTCCGCGATCCGTTACGATGGCTAGGTGCATCCGCGCTTTCGGGTCGGATGCCTGGAGACGTCGCATAGTCCGGCCTAGTGCACCACCCTGCTAAGGTGGAGTCCCCTTACGGGGACCAGGGGTTCAAATCCCCTCGTCTCCGCCACATTCCTCGGCGGACGCCTTCCGTGCGCGATCGCGCGGCGGCGCTACACTCGCGTCATGACCCCAGGTGCGCGAGAGCGCTGACGTGACGGGCGCCCCCGTGAGTCCCCAGGCGAGCGAGCTGCTCGAACGGGTGCTGCGCGCACGGCCGCGGTTCCGTGAAGAGCTCGAGGCGCTCGCGGCCGGGCCGGAGTCGTCCGGGCACGTGGCCGAACTCGTCGAGCACGGGTTCCTCGCGATGGACGGCGATCGCGTCGACATCACGCCTCCCGACCGGGTCGTGGCGGCGGCGATCATGGAGAGGATCGAGGAGGACCGGCGGGCGACGGATGCCGTGGCGTCTCTGCTCGCCCAGCTGCCCGATCTCGCCCGCGCCTGGGATCTCGGGCTCTCGCCCGAGGGGCAGGCCATCCAGGGCGAGGTCATCGAGGGCGACGCCAACGCCCTCAACCGCTGGTACACGCTCATCGCGCGGATGACGCCGAACGACCCGGGGGCGAGCCACCCCGACCTCAGCTTCATCCACGACCACGTCGTCCCCAACCTCGACCGTTTCCGAGACGAGTTCTTCGGCAAGGGGTTCGCGATCCGGTACCTCTTCCCGGCATCCGCGATCGCCTCCGAGCGCGACCGCGCCGCGATCGAGGTGCTGCACACCCTCGAGGCGCCTGTCCGTGTCACGACGGCGCTGCCCAGCTGGTTCTACGTCGACCGCGGGGTCATGGCGGGCCTGCCGCAGACCTGGGGGGCGACCTCGCCCGGCGGAATGGTCATGGTGTACTCCACCCCGGTCGTCGAGGCGATCAGCTGGTTGTTCGAGTCGCTGTGGGATGCCGCCACTCCGCTGCCCGTCGCGACCGAGGGATGGCGTCCGGTGCTCGAGCTCATGAGCCGGGGCCGGTCGGACGAGCAGATCGCCGCGATGCTGGGCCTCGGCCTCCGCACGGTGCGTCGACGCATCGCCGAGGCGATGGAGCGCTTCGGCGTGACGACGCGTTTCGAACTCGGCGCCGCCTGGGCGCGCCAGCGGTCGTGACGCGCCGATCGGGACGGAGGGCGCCGAGTCCGCCGGCGCTCGAGCAGGGCGCGGTGGCGGATCTCTACGTGCGGCTGCTGAGGGGACGCCCGCGCTCGACCGAGGAGATCCGCGCCCTCGCCCCCGCGGGTCTCGACCTCGCGACCGCGCTCGAAGCGCTCGAGGCCGGGGGGCTCATCGCCGTGGGGCGGGAGGGGCTCGAGATCCGCGATCCTCGCGCCGCGGTGCCGCAGCTCATCGAAGCGCAACTCGAACGACGGCGGTGCGCATGGGCCTCAGCCGCGACGGCATCCGCCGATCTCGCGACCCTCGTGCGCGCGTGGAACGAGCCCGCCCGCACCGGGACGGCGGTCCCGGGAACGGTCGCCGTCGGCGACGCCGCCGAGTGGTGGCGATCCGCGATGGCTCTTCCCGGGGCATCGGGTATCGCCGCGCCCTCGCTCGCACAGCTGCCCGGCGCGCCCCCCACCGGCATCCGCCTGCTCGTCGCCGTCGGCGAGCTCCGCGACGCCGCCGTCCGTCGGGCGCTCTCGCAGGCGAACGTCCGCGCCGTGCGCGAGGTGCCGGGATGGCTCGCCGTCGGCGATGCCGTCGCGCTGGGCCTCCGCTGGCGCGAGAGCGCCCCGAGCGGAGCCACCCTCACCGATGACGGGAGCATCGTGGCGGCCCTGACCTGGCTCTTCGACGACGCTTGGGACGGCGCGGTCGCCGTCGACCGCCTCGACGTCTTCGCGCTGCTCGGGCTCGGCTGCGGCGACGGCGACATCGCCGCCATCCTCGACACGAGCGTGCGGACGGTGCAGCGCCGCATCGGCGAAGCCATGGCCGCGGTCGGTGCGCGATCGCGCTTCGAGCTCGGCATCGCCTGGGCCCGCACACCCGAGGTGGTCGCCACCGCCGGAAACGGCATGGGAAACTGATCGCATTCCCCCACCGAGAACGGAGCACGCATGGGACGACCGAAGACCGCGCTCCTCTCGCGCGACGCCATCGCCGAGGCCGCCCTCGCCCTCATCGACCGCAACGGCAAGGTGACCGTGTCGGAGGTGGCGAAGTCGCTGGGGGTCTCGCCGCCCTCGCTGTACAACCACGTATCGGGGCTCGATGAGATCGTCGAGCTCGTGCGCGAGCGCATCCACGTGCAGCAGGGGCCGAAGATCGACACCACGTGGTCGTGGCAGGAGGTCGTCCGCCATGTCGCACAGCACGATCGCGACTCGATCGGACAGCATCCGTGGACCGTCGCCGACCTGATGATCTCGACGGTCGAGGCCGACGAGGCGCTCGATTCGGTGCGCACGTTCGCGCGTGTGCTCGAAGACGCCGGCTTCGAGCCCGACGACGTCCTCGCCATCGTCGGAACGGTCGATCTGCTCACCGCCGGAGGAGCACTCGACCTCAACGCGCCCGAGCGTGTGTACTCGATCGAGGCCGAGCTCGCCGACGACGCCTTCGGCCGCGCCCTGCGGGCGGCGCCGAAGGGGCGCGCGCGAGCGGACTTCGTCTTCGCCTTCGCCGTCGAGGCCCTCGTCTCGGCACTCGAGGCGCGTCTCACGCACTGACTGCGCGTGGCAGCATCCTGCCATGGCATGTCCTCGCTCTCGAAAAACTAATCGCCTTCGTTTAACGTGACAGGTGCGGGCGAAGCCCCGCATCCGCAGAAAAGCGCCGCATCGCTGCACGGTCGCGGTGGGGATCCGCCTCGCCCTGTCCTCAATTAACAAACAAGATTAGTTTTAGGAGTCGTCGTGCCTCACCTTCAACACCGAGCGCCGTTCGCGATCGCGACGGCTCTCGCGCTCACGCCGCTGCTCGTCCTGTCGGCGGCGCCGGCATCCGCAGCCGACTGCCTTCCGCGCGCAGGCACCTTCCTTCCCGGCGAATGGGCGGGTTACGGCTACCGCGATCTGTCGTCGCCCCTCGAGGGGCTCTTCGTCGACGCATCGGAGGAGGGCGCTTTCGAGCTCACCGTCGACGAGGGCGGCGCGGCATCCGGCACCATCGAGATCACCGGCGGCGGGAACTCGACGTCGAGCGATGTCATCGGCGCCTCCACCGGCGCCTGGACGCTCTCCGCCGACCTGATGGGCAGCGCCTCCGCGGTGCTCGTCGAGGGGACGATGACGTTCGCGGTCGACGGTGTCGTCGACGTCGGCGACGACGTGCTCGGCTTCGACTACGGCTTCGACCGAGACATCTCGGGCGGGTTCGCCGCCATCGAGGTCGACTGCACCATGGCGTACGGCACCTTCGACGGAGTGGGCGTCGGCGACGGTCTGGCGTGGGTCGCCAGCCGAGGGGGCGATGCCGCGACGGCAGCCGAGTTCTCCGATCGGTTCGACCGCGTGCTCGCCCACGCGCAGGCCCTCCTGCTCGAGCAGGAGCCCGATCCGACCGAGGTCGATCTGGCCACGCGGCAGCTCATCGCTCTCAACGACCTCATCGGCCAGGCCTCGGCCTGCGGCGAGGCGCCGAAGGGCACGGCTTTCGGCTCGCCCGCGGCATCGTTCGCCCGCGAGACGCTCGGAGCAGTCGTCGAGCGATTCCTCGAGACGGCACGTGATGCCGGTGCGTACTCCACCGAGGCGGTCATCCGCACGGCGACGCTCGCCCTGCAGGCCGGCCTGTTCGACGCGCCCCAGTGCGGCGCCGATCCGACGGCCCTCGACTACCGCGAGCGGATCATCGCTCTGCTCCACGACGTACTGGCCGCCCGCCTCGATCGAGTCTCGCGCGACGACGACCCGCGGGAGCACGCCGTCATCGCCGCCGCCCTGCACCAGTTCGGCATGACCGACCTTCAGGAGAAGCTCTCATGAACACTCGCCGTCGTCTCGCGTTCCTCGCCGCCACTGCCTCCCTGCTCGCTCTCCTGACGGCGTGCGCCGCGGAGAACGACGAGGCACCGACCGCGCCCCGCGATCCCTCATTGGCCGAGTACGCCGCCGTCGCGCTGACGTCTCCGGCGTCGATGAATGCCGGTACCTCGCCGACCTTCGAATGGAACGCCGTCGACGGCGCGACCGAGTACCGTCTCTCCGTCGTCACCGCCGACGGCCCCGTGTGGGGGTGGACGGGGGAGTCGACCTCGGTGCGGTACGGCGGATACGACTCGTCGCCCGCTCACGGCGTCGGCGCGCTGCGCCTCACGACCGCCGCGTGGTGGTCGGTCGCCGCCTTCGACGCCGACGGCGCGCTGCTCGCGGTCTCGGACCATCGAGCCGTGGCACCGGATGCTGCGGCTCCCGCGCCGCTCGACGGCGGCGGTGGCGCGGGCCAGGACGAGGCGCCGGCGTCGCTCGTGTCGGCCTGCGAACTGCTCGGTGATGAGGAGGCGGAGGCGTTCCTGGAAGGACCCCTCGCCGCTCCCGGGGAGGGAGGCATCGAGGCCAACGGTGTCGAGCTGTACTGCTCGTGGCATCGCGCGGACGACGAGCAGTTGACGCTCGACATCGCGATCAAGCCCGGAGTCGCGCGTGACAGCTGGGACGAGTCGATGGAGATCATGCTCGAGAGCGATCCCGACCTGCCGCACGCCTTCGACGACCTCGGCGACGACTCGTACCTCGAGGCCGACTGGGGCGGCACGAGACTCGCCCTCATCGCGGGCGACGTGTATCTCAGCGTGCGCTCGGGCTTCACCGGGGGTGCGGAGCAGGCGACCATCGACCTCGCGCGGGAACTCCTCGCCCGATACGAAGAGCGCGCGTCGTGAACCGCCGCGGTCTGGCGACGCTCGGTCTCGTCGTCGCGGCGTCCCTCAGCGTGCAGGTATCGGCGATCCTCGCTCACACCCTGTTCGACCGGCTCGGCGCCGCCGGCGTGAGCGGCCTGCGCTTCGCCTTCGCCGCGGTGATCGCCCTCGCGATCGTGCGGCCGCGCCTGCGAGGACGCAGCGCGGCGACGTGGGCGACCATCGTGCTGTTCGGCACGTCGATGGCGAGCATGAACGCCTTCCTCTACCTCGCTCTCGAGCGGTTGCCGCTCGGCATCGCCCTCACGCTCGAGTTCCTCGGTCCGTTCGCGCTGGCCGTGGCCGGTGCGCGGCGTCCTCGGGCCATCGTCTTCCCGGTCGTCGGGTTCGTCGGCGTCGTGCTCGTCGTTCGTCCGTCGGGCGACCTCGACGTCGGGGGAGTCGCGCTCGGACTCGTCGCGGCCGCATCGCTCGCGGCATACGCCCTGCTGGCCGAGCGCGTCGGGCGTGCGACGCGCGGCTTCGACGGGCTGGCCCTCGCCCTGGTCGTCGCCGCCGTGCTGATGGCGCCGTTCGGCGCGTCAGCGCTGCCTGCCGTCGTCGGAGGCGACGTGGTGATCCTCGTCGGCAGTGCCGTCCTCGGCATCGTCGTCGCCTTCGCGGCGGACTACGTCGCGGTGAAGATCTCCTCCGCACGCACCGTCGCCGTGCTGTTCTCGTTCGACCCGGTTCTGGCCGCGGTGCTGGGCGCCCTCGTCCTCGGCCAGTCGCTCGACCATCTGACCGTCGGCGGGATCGTCCTCGTCGCCGTCGCCGGGGGTGTCAGCGCCGCCCTCGCGGGCGTGCCGGCGGCTGCGCCGCTGCCGACACGTCACGTCGCGCGCCGACGGCGACGCGCCTGGCGGCCCCGTGCCATGGCAGTGAACACCACTGCCGATGTTCCTCGATCTCTCACTAGCGTGTGACCTCGGGTCACCACGACACAAAGGAAACCTCGTGATCTCGGTACTTCTCGGTCTCGCCAGCGCCGTCGGCTACGGCGCGGCCGACTTCCTCGGCGGCATCGCCGCACGCCGCATCATCGCGATGCTCGTCACGGCCGTCGCCGCCCTCGCGGGCGTCGCCGCCCTGACCCTCGCGGCCCCCATCGACGGCGGGGTCTGGCACCTCGAGACGACGCTCGTGGGCTTCGCGACCGGTGTCACCTCCTGCCTCGGCATCTGGCTGCTGTACTCGGCGTATGCGCGCGGACCGATGACGACGCTCGCTCCCGTGGTCGCCATCGTGTCGACGGTCGTGCCGATGTCGGCCGGTCTGCTCTCGGGAGAGACGTTCTCTCCGCTCGGATGGACGGCGCTCGTGATCGGGCTCGTCGCGATCGCGCTGGTCTCCCGGCCGGGCGCAGGCGAGCGCACCCGCGCCCACCGCGTGGACGTGATCAAGGCGGCCGTCGCCGGCGCCTTCCTCGGCGTGCTCTACATCCACCTCGACAGCGCGCCGCTCGACGCGGGTCTCACGCCCCTCACGGCGAACCGCATCAGCTGCGCCGTGCTCGCGTTCGCGATCGCCGGCGTTCTCGCGTGGCGCAGCCGTGGAGTGCATCCGGTCGACGTCGGCGGCGGCGGGGGCGCCGCGGACGCCGTCGGCGGGGTCGTGCGGGACGCCGGTGGCGGGGGCGTGATGACGGTGACGGCGACCAGGGTCGACACGCGGCGCAGCGTCGTGATCGCGGCGGCCGTCGCGATCGCCTGCGCCAGCGGTCTGCTCGATGCTTCGGCGAACACGCTGTTCCTCGTGGGGCTGAGCTTCGGCGACCTGTCGGTGCTCTCGGTCGTCAGCGGCTTCTACCCGGCCGTGACGATCCTCCTGGCGCTGCTCTTCCTGGGGGAGCGGCCGTCGCGCCTGCAGACGATGGGGATCGTCCTGGCGCTCGCGGCGATGCTGGGGATGTCGATGGCCTGAGCCTCTGGGGGGTTCACCCGACACACGAGAGGGCCGGCGACCTGGGGATCGCCGGCCCTCTCGTGTGCGCGCGTCGATGCACCGCCGCCTCAGAGCGCGGCGGGCTGCTGCTGCGTGATGCAGTGGATGCCGCCGCCCAGGGCGAAGATCGCGCGTGCGTCGATGCTCACGACGTCGCGTCCCGGGTAGGCGTCGCGCAGGACACCGGCGGCGCGCTCGTCGGCAGGATCGTCGAACGCGCAGGCCACGACGCCGCCGTTGACGACCGCGTGGTTGACGTAGGTGTAGTCCACCCAGCCGTCCTGGTCGCGGAGCACCTCCGGCGCGGGCAGGTCGACGACGTCGAGGCCCGCGGCGCTGAGCTCCCTGCGCAGCAGTGCCGATACGGCGTGGTCGGGGTGCCGCTGATCGCGCTGGTCGTGCACCAGGGCCGTGCCGACGGCCGGCATCGTCGCGATCATGTCGACGTGCCCGCGCGTGCCGTAGGGTCCGTAGTCGCGCGAGAGGCCGCGGCTCAGCCACACGACGCGCTCGGCGCCGATCGTGCGGGCGAGCTCCGCGTCGACGTGGTCTCGCGTCCACCCGGGATTGCGGGCGGGGTCGAGCATGACCGTCTCGGTGACGAGGGCCGTTCCGGCTCCGTCGACGTGGATGCCCCCGCCCTCGGCGACGAGGCGGGAGGGCATGACCGCGATGTCGAGCTGCTCGCCGATGCGTCGCGCGATGGTGGCGTCGCTTGCGGTGCCCGCCCAGGGGAGCCCGCCCCACGCGTTGAAGACCCAGTCCACGACGGCGATGCCGTCGGGCGTGCGGACGAAGGTCGGGCCCGAGTCGCGCAGCCACGCATCGTCGACGGGCGCGATCCACTGCTCGATGTCGCGGGAGAGGAGTCGTCGCGCCACGGCTTCGTGAGCGGGATCGACGACCATGGTCACCGGCTCGAAGGCGGATGCTGCGTGCGCGACGGCCGCCCACGCGGCGAGCACGTCGTCACGCGGTGCGGCGGTGCCGTCGAGCATGTAGTCGGCCGCGGGCCACGCCATCCACAGCCGCTCATGCGCATCGGTCTCGGCGGGCATCCGCAGGCGGGGAGTCGTGAAGGTCTTCATCCATCGATGATAAACGAATGTGATTAGTTTTACCAAGGAGTGCGGGCTGACGAAGTGTCGGAATGGCGTGATCGGATCAATCGGATGCAGGGCCGGAAGCGCGGCCGAATGTGTGACGGGTCGTGATGAGCGACGAGTTGTCGGATGTCTAATCTTTCTCGTGCCCCAACGGCTACCATGTCCGCATGGCGACAATCAAGACCGAGGCACTGCCTGAAGCGCAGCGCGGCCGGCGTGGCTACGGAGGGCACGCCGATGCGTTGCAGGAGGACATCAAGCGTTTGCTGCTCGAACTCCGCCTGCGTCCGGGCGATGCGATCCCGTCGGAAGCATCGCTGATCGAGCAGTTGGGAGTGAGCCGTGGGTCGCTGCGTGAGGCGTTGAAGAGTCTGCAGTCGCTCGGCATCCTCGAAACCCGCCACGGCTCGGGAACGTTCGTGGCCGAACTCTCGTTCGAGCGACTCGCGGCCGGACTGGTCTTCCACACGAAGCTCGGCGGGGCAGACGATCTTTCGACCATCGCTGAGCTGGCCGATATCCGCGAGGTGCTGGAAACCGCTCTGATCCGCCGGGTGGCTGGAGCGATCGACGATGAGCAGCTTGCCGCGCTCGACGTCCTGGTCGAGCGCATGGGCGACCGCGCGGACCACCACCAGGAAGCGGACGATCTCGACCGGAAGTTCCACGGTGCCCTGTACGCGTCGCTCGACAGACGCTTGGTGAACCAGCTGCTCGAGGCGTTCTGGCTCGCCCTGGCGGCCGCACGTCCTGCCCTGCCCCAAGCGTTCATGACCGGCCACGAAGCGGTGGAGAAGCATCGCGCCATTCTGGATGCCGTGCGCAGCGGCGATGCGGAGGCGGCTGCAGCGGCCATGAAGGATCATTTCGCACCGACGCGAGAATGGGTGAGCCTCATCGGCGAATGAGGATTGACTTCTGTTCACCGCGCTTCTAGCATTGCAACTCATTAGACGTCTAACGGATTCGGGATTTCAACGGAGAAACTGTGCAGGAGATCTTTGTGCCGGCGCTGGGTATGGCCAGCGACAGCGTGTATCTGGCGGAATGGCTCAAACAGCCCGGCGATCGGATCGAAGTCGGTGACGTGATCGCCAACATCGAGACCGACAAGGCGGAGCTCGAAGTCGAGTCGACATTCGCGGGCGTCTTGGGGCGTCACCGATTCCCCGCCGACAGCGAGGTGCCCAGCGGGGCGACGATCGCGGTCGTGCTGCAGGAGGGCGAGACCGACGACGGCGGCAATGAAGGATCGGATGCAGTGGCGGGGGCTCATGCCGCCGACGAGGCTGGAGCACGGGAGGAGGCGGCGGATGCTGGCCTCGCGCCGTTGCCGTCGGCCTCGGAGCCGACGCGCTCGGAGGAGGAGAGGACGCCCGAAGAGGCGACGCTCGCCACACGCGACGCCGAACCCGCTCGCACAATCTCCTCTCCGGCGGCATCCGCTCTTCAACGCGAGGAGCGCGGCCGTGACGAAGCGACCGGAGAGTTGCGCTCCTACGCGTTGAGCCCGCGGGAGCGGCGTCGACGCAGCGGTGTCCTCGGAGAAGCAGATCGCGACGGAGCCGCGTCGATCTCGCGCCCGAGTACAGCGGATGTTCCCGTCGTGACCGCGATGGTCGCGAATGAGCGACGCACGTCCGTCGACGCCGCGACCCGATACCGTGCGGCCGTCTCCACAGCGGTGTCGCGCTCGTGGGCCGAGATTCCACACTTCAGCGTTCAGCGAGAGCTGCGGGTCCGGCCACTGATCGAGGTTCAACAGATGATGCGGGCGTTGAATTCGAACGTCTCTCTCACGGATGTGCTCATCAGGGCCTACGCGATGTCGCTCATGGAGCGATTCGGCACCCGGACCATCGACCTCGGCCTCGCCGTCGCAACCGAGCGCGGCGTCAGCATCCCTGTCCTCCGTGACGTTGCACTCGCCGACGTTCTCCGGATCTCCGAGCTCCGTCGGGATGCTGTCGGACGTGCGCTGAACGGACGTTCATCTCTGGACGATGCCGACACTCCCCACAGCACGATCTCCAACCTCGGGGCATACGGGGTCGATGCCTTCACGGCGATCGTGCCGTTCGGGCAGACGAGCATCCTCTCCGTCGGCACAGCAGCCGAGAGGCCGGTCGTCGACGACGGCGCCCTGACAGTCGACGTCACAATGCAGGCGACACTGAACGTGGACCACCGCAGCTGGGACGGCCAGCATGCCGCTCTCGTGCTGCAGAAGCTCGCCGCCATCATCGCCCAGCCCGCCCTGCTCGGTGCGCTGACCCGCTGACGAGAAGACCAGAGAACATCGAGCACAGGGAAAGCAAGAGACCGTGACATCACTGCAGACCGAGCGCACAGAAGCGCCCATCGATGACGTGCCATCCGAAGAGCTCCTGGAATGGCTTCACGAGATGATCCTCATCCGTCGCTTCGAGGAGGCCGGCGAGGAGCTGTCCCTCCGTGGCCGGATACCCGGTGGCATCCACCCGGCGATCGGCCAGGAGGCGGTCGCCGTGGGAGTCACCCGCGCTCTTCGCCCCGACGACGTCGTGACGAGCACGCATCGCTCCCACCATCACGCGCTCGCGAAAGGGCTCTCCCCCGACGCGGTGATGGCGGAGCTCTATGGCAAGGAGACGGGTGTCGTGGGCGGGCGAGGAGGCTCGATGCACCTGGCCGACTTCGATCAGGGGCTCTGGGGATCCAACGGCATCGTCGGAGGGGGACTCGGCATCGCGATGGGTTCCGCGCTCGGGGCCAAGCAGCTCGGCACCGACCGAGTGTCCGTTGGCTTCTTCGGCGACGGCGGCGCGAACACCGGCCGCGTCTGGGAATTCGTCAACCTGGCGAGCGTGTGGAAGCTTCCGCTGATCGCCATCTGCGAGAACAACCTGTACGCGGTCGAGACGCCCAGCGCCAGCGTGACGGGTGGAGCGAATGTGGCGCACAGGGCGCGAGGCTTCGGACTCCCGGCGAAGCAGGTCGACGGCCAGAGCGTGGTCGCCGTGTACAACGCCGCATCCGAAGCGGTGCGCGCCGCGCGCTCCGGCGCGGGAGCACAGTTCCTCGAACTGCTCACCTACCGCTACAAGGGGCATAACGCGGGCGAGGTCATCACCTACCGCACCGAGGAGGAGACGCAGCACTGGCGTTCATCGAAGGATCCGATCGATCGCTTCACCTACTTCCTCACCCAACGGGGCATCCTCTCCGACGAAGTGCTTGCCGACATCAACGCGAGCGTCGAGGAGACCGTCACGCACTCCATCGAATTCGCGGAGGCATCGACAT
This sequence comes from Microbacterium martis, assembly GCF_047246685.1. Classification (NCBI taxonomy): domain Bacteria; kingdom Bacillati; phylum Actinomycetota; class Actinomycetes; order Micrococcales; family Microbacteriaceae; genus Microbacterium; species Microbacterium martis. Next base: position 89,883 of record NZ_JBFOKT010000001.1, read on the forward strand.
ACGCCGACCCCTCCACCGCAGGCGAGAACGTCTCGTCCTGGAACGACGAGAACAGGAGCCACTGATGGCGAACGTCAGCTACTCGGCTGCCTTCCAACAGGGCGTGCGCGAAGAGATGCTTCAAAACGACGGCATCTTCATCCTCGGCACCGACCTCTACGAGCGAGGCGGACACTTCGCGCAGGTGAAGGGCATCGGTCCGGAGTTCGGTCGGAATCGCGTGCGCGATGCGCCGATCTCGGAAGCGGCGATGGTCGCCGCCGGCGTGGGCGCGGCGATGAGCGGCGCCCGCCCCCTCGTCGATCTCAATTTCGACGACTTCGCCTATGGGGCGCTCGACGAGATCTCCAATCAGGCGGCGAAGATCCGATACATGTGGGGCCGCAATGTCCCCCTCGTCATCCGCGCGACCTCGGGCGTCGCGCTCGGCGGCGCACAGCACAACAACAGCATGGAGATGCTCTTCGCCAGCATCCCGGGATTGGCGGTGGTCACTCCCTCGACCGCCTACGACGTCAAAGGTCTGATCAAGTCCGCCCTCCGAGCGGACGATCCGGTGATCTTCCTGATGCACAAGAAGCTCACAGGCGTTCGGGGGCCCGTCGGCGGAGCCGACGAACTCGTGAGGATCGGCAGTGCGCGTCGTGTGCGGGAAGGCGACGATGTCACCGTCATCAGTTACAGCAACGGCATGACGACCGCGACCAAGGCGGCCGATGCCCTTGCGGCCGATGGTGTCTCGGTCGATCTCATCGACCTCCGATCGATCTACCCCATCGACGTGGCGACGCTCGTCGCATCGGTGCGCCGTACCGGCCGTGCCGTCATCCTCGACGAGGCTCCGATCTTCGGCAGCGTGGGGTCGCAGGTCGCGGCGATCCTCCAGCAGGAGGCCTTCTGGCATCTGGACGCGCCGGTGACCGTCGTCGCTGCTGCGCAGAGCCCCATTCCGCACGCGCCCGAGCTCATCGATGCCCTGCTGCCGAGCGTCGAGCGTGCTGTGGCCGGTGTGCGCGCCGTGATCGAGGCGCGCGCATGAGACTCGCCAGTTACCGTCTCGACGGCAGGGACAGCTACGGAGTCGTCGACGCCGCAGCCGACGTGGACGATTCCGCGGCGTTGGTGATCGACATCCCTGCGAATCTCGCGGATGCACCGAACGACCTTGCCGGCTTCCTGGCCCGCTACGACGAGTTGCGCGACATCGTCGGCGCTCTCCGCGGGGATGCCGTGCGGTTGGACCATCTGGAGCTCCTGCCTGTCATCCCCGACCCGCGCAACATCATCGCCGTCGGCGTGAACTATGTGGACCATGCGACGGAGACCAACGACTCGGTCCCGCCGTTCCCTCTTCTCTTCTCGAAGTTCACATCCTCGATCAGCGCCCACGGTGCACCGATCATCCTTCCGAAGGAGAGCACGCAACCCGACTACGAGGCCGAGCTCGGCATCGTGATCGCACGGCCGGCGAGCGAAGTTCCGGCCGAAGGGGCTCTCTCGTACGTGGGCGGTTACTTCACCTTCAACGACGTCAGCGCACGGGATTTCCAGAACCGCACGAGTCAATGGACCCAGGGCAAGGGGTTCCCCACGTTCGCGCCGACCGGGCCCTTCCTCGTCACACCCGACGAGTTCGGGCCGCCCGCCGGACACTCCATCCGTCTGAGGATCGGCGACGAGGTGCTCCAGGAGGCGAACACCAGCGACATGGTCTTCGATGTCGCCACGATCGTTTCGTACGTCAGCGGTGTCTGCGCTCTCCGACCGGGCGATATCATCGCGACCGGCACGCCTTCGGGAATCGGTGCGGCGCGAGATCCCCAGCGATTCCTGCGCCCGGGAGATGTCGTGCGCGTGGAGATCGACGGGCTGCCCTCTCTCGAGAACGGAGTCACCGCAGCATGACCGACCCTCGAACCCTTCTCGTCACCGGCAGCGGCCGGGGCATCGGCCGAGCTGTGTCGCTCCTCGCCGCCGAACGCGGATACCGGGTGGTGGGCATCGACATCGATGAGGAGAGCGCGAACTCGACCGCCGATGCCGTGCGGGCGGGCGGCGGCGAAGGCCATGCCTTCGCCTGCGACGTCTCCCGGCCGACCGAGATCTCCGGCCTGATCCGAGACATCGAGCGCGAAGTCGCACCCATCGACGTCCTCGTCAACAACGCCGCTCGCGGCAGCCACACGGCGCCGGAGGAGATCACACCCGAGGAATGGCACGCCGTCATCGACGTCAGTCTCGGGTCGATGGTGTTCGCCTCGCAGGCGGTCGGACGCTCGATGATCGCGCGCGAGGCCGGCGGTGCCATCGTGAACCTCAGCTCGATCGGTGGTCTGGCGTCGCTCGGCCGCGGCAATTACGCCTACAGCATCGCCAAGTCCGGCATCATCGCCCTCACACGCGACCTGGCCGTCGAATGGGCGCCGTACGGCATCAGGGTGAACGCTGTCGCGCCCTCTCAGGTGAACACCGAGGGCTTCCGTGATCTGGTCGATGCCCCCGATGTCGCGCACGGACAAGCACTCGGACACGCGCTGCGCGGCATTCCGCTGGGACGGCTCGCCGAGCCGGAGGAGGTCGCCTCCGTGATCCTCTTCCTGGCCGGGCCGGATGCCTCCTTCGTCACCGGTGCCACGCTTCCCGTCGACGGCGGGAGCATGGCCCTGCACGCCGGCGGTTCGCTGAGGGATCCACGGCGGTGATCGCAGTCTTCCGTCCCGAGAGGACGACCGGACCGTCGGCCCTGCTCGGAGAGGGGCCGGTGTGGGATGCCGCCCGATCGAGGCTGCTGTGGATCGATATCCTCGGCCGCCGACTTCATGTCGCCGATCCGCGCGGTGACCATCTCGAAGAGATCGCGCTGGACGCGACGCCCGGCACGGTCATGCCCGCGGATGACGGGTCCCTCCTCATCGCTTCGGACCGCGGCATCCTCGTACGCCGGGATGACGGGACGGTGACGGCTATCAACGACGACATCGCTGCACGGCCGGATCTCCGCTTCAACGACGGCAAGATCGATCCTCGAGGGCGTGCCGTCGTCGGCACGCTCTCGCTCAGCGACCGGCCGGCGGCCAGCGCCCTCTATCGCCTCGATGAGGATCGCTCCCTGCATCCGCTGCTGGAGCCGGTGTCCCTCTCGAACGGCCTCGGCTGGTCTCCTGATGGCCGCACCTTCTACTACGTCGACACGCCGACGGGGCGAGTGGACGCCTTCGACTACGACCTCGATGACGGGGTGTTGAGCGGGAGAAGAGTGTTCGCCGAGATCTCCGCCGGCTTGCCCGACGGACTCTGCGTCGACGATGACGGCGGAGTATGGGTCGCGCTCTGGGGTGGTGGTGCTGTCGTGCGCCACGCGCCGGACGGATCGATCGACGCCCGCGTGGAGTTCACCGTGCCGAACGTCACCAGTTGCGCTTTCGGCGAGGGCGGGGTCCTGTTCATCACGACCGCTGCGGTCGACCTCGACGCGGATTACCTGGCTGCACACCCCGAAGCAGGATGCCTCTTCCGTGTGGATGTGGGACGGACCGGGCGGCCGGCCACGCTCTGGACGACCGAACCGGCAGGGCGGGCCGAACGACCTCGCGCCTGACGGTCGGTCAATCCTCTCGGTCTGCTACTGCTGCGCGGCGAGGAGTTCGGCGTGCAACGCCTCGACATCGGCCCAGATCGCGTCGTCCACCGGAATCCCTGCCGATCGGTCGTGGCGTTGCGCGTCTTCCACGTCGCCGGGGATGAGGACCGGGCGGGTGGGGTCTGCGGGGCGGCTGGCTCGCAGGGCGTCGATCGTCTCACGAATGTCGGCCTCGAAGTCCATCGCCGCGAAAGCCTCAGGCTTCATGGCGACCATCATGACGCCGTTGCCGGCTCGGTAGCGCGCGCTGATACCCGGGTGATTCCCCGAGAGCCCTCCGCCGAGCAGTTCGATGAACACGCTCAGTCCGTAGCCCTTGTGGCCACCGAAGGGGAGAAGGGCTCCTCCCGCGTAGAACGCCTCCGGGTCGGTCGACGGCGTGCCCTCGCGGGTGATCACCGCCCCTGGTTCGACGTCGCGTCCGCTCGCCCGGGCGACTCGAAGCTTGCCCTCCGCCGTCGCCGACGTCGCGAAATCGAGGATGAACGGGTGGCCACCGGCGACCGGGATGCCGACCGCGAGGGGGTTCGTGCCCAGCATCCGCTCCGTGCCGCCGAACGGCGCGACGGCCGGGTCGGCGTTGCACCAGAGAAGAGACGCATATCCCCGGGCGGCCAGAATCTCCGCATACTCCCCGATCCGGCCGATGTGGTTGCAGTTGCGGATCGACACGGCGGCGACGCCGAACTCGCCCGCCGTGCGCGCGGCGAGGTCGGCGGCGAACCGAGCAGAGATCTGGCCCCATGCGCGCCGACCATCGACGACCTGGACGGCGTGCAACGACGAGACGACCGACGGGGTGGCGCCCGGCTCGACCACTCCTCGCGCGACGAACGCCGCATACTCCCGCAAGCGCACGATGCCATGCGAATCATGGCCCACGAGATTGGCGCCGACCAGCGCCTCGGCCACCTCACTGGCCGCGTCCGGGGGAGTGCCCAGGGCGGTGAGCACTGCTGTCGCCTTCGACAGCAGTGCTTCGGGGCGGTGTGTTCGTGACGACATGGCGGCTTCCCTTTCGGCCTTGACGAGGGCTACATTTAGTATATTGTTAGCAATTAACTTCTTACAATATCCACCCTCAATGAAGACGGAGATAGAAATGACACAGTCTGTTTCGCAGCTCTCAGCGCAGCACCTGTCGCGTCGGGGCTTCCTGCTGGGCGCCGGTGCTGCAGCGCTCTTCGGCTCGACGGTTCTCGCGGGCTGCGCCCCCGCAGGATCCGGCGGGGGCTCAGGGGGCAGTGGAGGTTCGGGCGGCAGCGGAGACAAGACGCTCAACCTCATGCTCGCGTCGTGGGTCGATCCCGCGTTCATCGAGGAGGTCATGCAGAAGTCCGCCGCGGGACCCCTCGGCGTGAAGCTCAACCTGATGACCGTCGACGACGGCACGTATCCGGCGCAGGCGCTGGCCGCCCAGAAGTCCGGCGACGTTCCCGATCTGATCTTCTGGACCGCGCAGGGCATTCCCGCGCTGCTGGCGACGGGGGTCAAGCTCTCCGACATCTCCGATTTCGCGGCGGACGAGAACAAGGCCGACTTCTATCCGCAGAACTACGAGGCGTCGACGATCGGTGACAAGCTGTACGGACTCGGGTTCCGGTGCCAGAGTCGGGGGATCACCTATCGATCGGACTATGCCGAGAAGGCGGGCCTCACGGTCCCGACCTCGTGGTCCTTCGATGAGTTCGGAGAGTTCGCCTCGGGAATGACGGACGGCAACCGCTACGGATTCGCCTTCGAGGCGAAGGTCGGCGACGGCCGCGCATCCTCCAACATCCTGCCTCTGCTGTGGTCCACCGGGGCGAAGGTGGTGACCGGAGAGGCTGGGTCGTTCGAGACCGGTTTCACGGCGGACCAGCTCAAGACGCTGCTCGGCTTCTACGACGCCGCTGTGCACAAGTGGAAGAGCACACCGCCTGACGTGTCCACGTGGGGCTATCAGGAGACCGACGGAAACTTCGCGAAGGGCGTCATCGGCTCGTACTCCGCCGGGCCGTTCGTGTTCCAGCAGGTGCAACAGTTCGCAGAGACGCGCGACAACCTCGCCGTGGCTCCGCTGCCGAACGCCGGAACGCAGACCTCGTTCTGGGAGGAGCACACTCTGATGGTGCACGACGAGTCGCCACGACGTGACCTCGCGCTGCAGTTCCTGGCCAACATGCGCAGCCTCGAGACGCAGACGCTGATCGCCTCTCGCGAAGGCGACGCACAGCTGTCGGTCCGTCCCGAGGTGAACGCGACCGAGATCAAGAACGAGGCGCTCAAGGGATTCGGTGCACTGCTCAGCGATGCCGTCGTACCCGAAGCCGTCAATGTGGCGCCGATCATGAACAATGTGCTGCTGCCCGCCATCGGTTCGGTCGCTGCCAGTGCGGGAGGCGTCGACGCGGCGGTCGATACGGCGATGGCGGCGATGGAAAGCACGCTCGCCGAACTCAATCGCTCCTGATCCGGTTCCTCTCCCCGCTCCGCCGGCCCGCCGAGGGCCGGCGGAGCACTTCGAAGGTCTTCCTCCATGCGCCTACTCCGACGTACCGACGCGGTCGCCTACGGCATCTTCCTGCTGCCCCTCCTCGTGATGGTCATCGTCTTCCTCGCCTACCCGCTGGTTCTGAGCGTGGTGACGAGCTTTCAGAGCGGCAATACCGGCACCTGGCTGGGGCTGGCGAACTATGAACGGTTCTTCGCCGACCCCGCGATCGGCCAGACGATCCGCAACTCGTTCATCCGCGGAGTCGGCGGGGTGATTCCGAGCTATCTTCTGGGCCTGTGCGCCGCGCTGGCGCTTCACCGCCTCACGCGGGGAAGAACCGTCCTGCGATTGCTGGTTCTCGTGCCGTTCGTCATCTCCGCTCCGGTGGGACTGGGCATGTGGAAGCTGCTGCTCGATCCGTACACCGGGGTGCCGGCAGCGCTCGGCTTCCACATCGACAACGTGTTCGCCGACGCGGACATCGTGTGGTGGGTGCTGCTGGGAATCAACGCCTGGGGATCGTTCCAGTTCTACACGATGCTCCTCCTCGCGGGGCTGACCAGCATCCCCGAGGAACGCTATGAAGCGGCCCGCGTCGACGGAGCCGGGGTGTGGCAGCGCTTCGTGCACATCACGATCCCCGGTATCAGCGCGGTCACGGTGGCCGCATGCGGACTGCACTTCATCAACAGTTTTCAGGAGTTCAACCTCGTCTACATCCTCACCGGCGGCGGGCCGCTCGGCGCGACGCAGACCTTGGCGACCTACTCCTATCTGAAGGCGTTCTCCGACTACGACCTCGGGTACGCGACCACGCTCACCACCATGAGCCTCGTCATCATGGCGGTCGCGATCATCGTCGTGCTTCTTCTCGGTCTTCTCCTCTGGCGGCTGCACCGGCAGCTGAAGCCACATCTTCTGGAGTGGAGGCTCCCACGCCGACGCGGGTCGCACGGGCGTCGCGCCGCCTCGGCGGTCGGTCCGACGGCGGGAGCGATCGCCGTGGCGATCCTCTCCATGGCGCCGATTCTGTTCGTCCTGTCGCGCTCCTTCGACGCGACACCCGGCGGAGCGGAAGCGGTGTCGATCATCCCTCGCGAATGGACGCTGCAGAATTTCGGGACGGTCCTCAGCTCGCCCGCTCTGTGGGACACGAACAGCATCGCCGTGCCCCCGCTCGCGTACAACTTCCTCAACAGCATCGTGGTGACATTCGGCGTGACCGTTCTCGTCATCCTTCTCTGTCTTCTCGGTGGCTACGCGCTGTCTCGGCTGGGCGGACGGATGTCGCGAGTGCTCACGGCGGTTCTGGTCTTCTTCCAGCTCGTCCCGGTCATCGTTCTCGTCTTCCCGCTGTACGAGGTGCTCAGCGCCCTCGGGCTGCTGGGGTCCCAGTTCGGTCTCATCCTCGCCACCTCCGTGTTGTTCCTCCCCATGGGAACGCTGTTCTTCCGAGTCTTCTTCGCCTCTTCCCCGATCGAACTGGAAGAGGCCGCAGCGCTCGACGGCGCGGGGCCGGTACGAATCCTCATGCAGGTCGTCCGTCCGCTTGCGCGGCCCGTGATCGGAGCGATGACCGCGTACACGTTGATCAACACGTGGAACGAGTACCTGCTCGCCACCACCCTGATCTCCGACAGCAGCACCCGCACCTTCCCGGCGGCGCTGAGCCAATACATGTCGTCGTACAATTTCGCGGCCACGACCACACCGGGTCAGCAGGCCGTGTATCTCCTCATCCCGATCGCGGCAGCGATCATCCTGCTCTCACTGACGCAGCGCCAGCTGGCAGCTGCGTACGAGGGCGGAGCCGTGAAGGGGTGATGACCGAATGAGAGGGGAACACATGACCGAGCCGAACCTTCCGGTGATCGCCGTCGCAGACGGGGCGTTCGCGACGATGGAGCAGCTGTCCGCCACCTATTCGGATCGGGCGACACTGCGCACCGGGCCGATCGGGACGCCGCTCGAGATCGCCGGCACGACGGCCGGTGCGACAGCACTGATCGTGACACTGCATCCTCTGCGCGCGTCTCACATCGCGGCGCTGGCGCCGTCGGTCGAGGTCATCGTGCGCGCCGGGGTCGGGCTCGACTCGATCGATGTGAGCGCCGCCCGCGAACGCGGGATCCGCGTGGTGTACCAGCCGAACTACGCCACCAACGAAGTCGCCGATCAGGCCGCGGCCCTCGCGCTCGCGGCCTGGCGCCGGATCAGCCAGTCCGATGCCGGTGTGCGAGCGGACGGCTGGACGTCGGCCGCCGAGCTCGGTGTGGTGCGGGCGATGCAGGAATCGACGCTCGGCGTGATCGGAACGGGGCGGATCGGCCGCTCCCTGATATCGAGACTCGCCCCGTTCTTCGGACGTGTCGTCGTCTTCGATGCACACCGTGACCCGTCGCTGAAGGACGTCGAGTGGGCTAACTCCGCGGCGGATGTGTTCCGCGCCGCGCACCTGCTCTCGCTGCACGTTCCCTACACTCCGGACACGCATCATCTGGTCGATGCGGACGCGCTCGCGAGCATGCCCGAAGGAGCGATCGTCGTCAACGTGTCCCGCGGCGGCCTGATCGATGAGATCGCTCTGTCCGATGCCCTCCGAGCGGGTCGGATCGCGGGCGCGGGCCTCGATGTGTTCGAGACGGAGCCTCTGCCCGCCGACTCCCCGCTCCGTGATGCGCCGAACATCCTTCTGACGCCGCATCTGGCCTGGTACTCGGTGTCCTCCGGGGAGCGACTGGCGAACTGGTGCATCCTCGACGCGGTCTCCTACTCGGTCGACGGCTCGCTGCCCCACGGGGCGATGGCATGGCAGTGACGAAGCGCGTCGCGGTCGTCACCGGAGCCGGCGGAGGGATCGGGCGCGCGATCGTCGCCGATCTGACCGCATCGGGTTTCACGGTGGTCGGGTGGGGGCGACACGAGCCGAGCGATCCGGTGCCCGGTGCGTCGTTCCTGCGCTGCGATGTCTCAGACGCAGACGAGGTCGAGGGAGCGACGGACGAGGTTCTTCGCCTCTTCGGACGGATCGACGTCCTCGTGACCTCGGCAGCGGTGCTGCGCACGGCTCCGCTGCACGAGATGTCGCTGGAGATCTGGGAGGAGACCATGTCGATCAACCTCCGGGGCGTCTTCCTCTGCACCAGGGCCGTCTTGCCCACGATGATCGAGCATGGTGGTGGATCCGTCGTCCACCTGTCGAGCGTCCACGCTCTCTCGACCGTGCCGGGCACCGCTGCCTACGCTGCCTCCAAGGGAGCCGTCGTCTCCTTCTCGCGGGAGGTCGCCGTCGAGTATGCCGACCGGGGCGTCCGCGCCAACAGCCTCGTGGTCGGTTCGGTGGACACGGCCATGTCGACTCTGCACGGCGTCGAGCTCGCGCGAGACGACGTCAGGGTCCATGTGCCCGCGGGCGCAATCGGTCGCATGGCAGACCCCGACGAAGTCGCCCATGCGGTCCGCTTCCTCGTCAGCGACGACGCATCCTTCATCAATGGCTCCGCGCTGGTCATCGACGGAGGCTTGACGGCGCGGCTGATGTGAATCGGTCCCGCCGTCACGACCCGAGCGCCTGGAGGAAGCGACGCGCCTCGAGCGCCAGCTCGTCGATGTCGCGGCGCGCGAGCGCGTCCGACGTGAACAGATCACGACCGACGCAGACGGCGTGAGCCCCTGCGGCGAAGTACGAGGGTGCTGTCTTGCGCGTCACCCCTCCCGAGACGACCAAAGGGATGTGGGGCAGAGGCCCCTTGAGCTCGCCGATGTAGAGCGGGCCACCGACGGAGCCCGCAGGGAACACCTTCACGGCGGCGCTCCCCAGCCGGTGAGCCGTTTCCACCTCGGTGGGGGTCAGTGCTCCGGCGATCATCGGCACGTCGTGGTCCTGCGCCGCTCGGATCACTTCGGCGTTGGTGCCCGGAGCGACGATGAACGACGCGCCGGCGGCCACCGAGGGGGCGACCTGGTCGCTCGAGAGCACGGTTCCCACTCCCAGCGGCACCCCGAGGTCGCCGAGTTCAGCGATCAGTCCCACCGCATCGGGAACGGTCAGCGTGATCTCGACCGCGTCGATGCCGCCTCTCGCCGCTGCGCGAGCGGCGGCTGCGGCCGCCTCTCGATCGTCGGTGCGCAGGACGAGGATCACACCGGAAGGAACGGTGGAGAGCGGGGTGGTCATCGAGTGCTCCAATCTTGCGCGACACGACTTGCCGCGAGGTATCGGTCGCGCAGTCCGACGCCGCGCTCGATCTCGGACGAGGTGGGCTCGCGATGTCCGGTCTTCCCGCGCATCGCGTCGAGATCAGTGAGTACCGCCCCTGCTGCCAGGGCGGCGAGCATCGCGGCGCCCAGTGCGGTGAGGTGCGATTCCGTGTGCAGTCGGAGGGGGAGCGCGAGAGCCGAGGCCCGGGCTGCAAGCCAGGCGGGATGATCGATGCCTCGACCGCCGACGTTGACCACGGTCGGCGTCAGGCCCGTTCCGCTTCCCGCCGTCGTGAGCACGTGCGCTGCACTGCAGGCGACTCCGTCGAGCACGGCGCGCACGAGTTCTCCAGGGCCATGGCTGTGATGCAGCCCGAGGAAGAGGCCTCGGACATCGGCATCCCACAGCGGCGCTCGTTCACCGTCGAGGTACGGCGCGAAGGTGGGCGGCTCTCCGGCCTCGGCTGCCAGATCCAACGCCTTCCCGACATCGATCCCGAGGTTCCTCGCGATCCAGAGCAACGATGAACCGCTCGATTGCGTCGGTCCGTACGACAGAGCCAGAGGTGCGACGGCGCGGGGGACGAGGTAGACGCCCGACGTCTCATGGGCAGCGGGCGCCGACATGCCCACGATCTCGCTCGTGCCGGTCAGGACCACCGCGCTGGGGCGATCGAAGCCGCCCGTCGCGAGAACAGATGCCATCGCATCGGACCAGCCCACTGCCACCGGGATACCTGCGGGCAGCCCCCATCGGCGCGCGGCGCGCAGGCTGAGGCCACCGAGCCGAGTCCACGGCGCGCGCAGAGGCGGCAGCAGCGCCGGCGAGAGGCCGATCTCGGAGAAGAGCTCGACGGCCGGCGTCAGAGCGGTGACGTGACACAGGCCCTTGGAACTCCATGCATCCGTCGCCACGACATCCGTCAGGTGCAGATTGACGAAGTCTTTCGGCTGGAGCAGGTGGGCGGTTCGCGCAGCCGTTTCGGGGGCGTGCGCCGCCAGCCAGGCCGTCTTCGCGGGAAGCTGGCTGGCCGCCCAGGGGATTCGGGTGCCGAAGAGCTGCTCGGCGTCGCCGAGTCGATCGGCGAGATGCGAGGCTTCCGCAGTCGCCCGAGCATCCTGCCAGGTCAGACACGGAAGGACGGGACGGCCGTCGGCGTCCACAGCGACGAGCGACGGCACATGTCCGTCGACGCCGATGCCTGCGATACGATCTCGCACCTCCGACGGAAGGGAGTCGAAGACTCGATCGAGCGCGCTCAGCCACTCATCGGGGTCCTGTTCGGCGTGTCCGTGCGCGGGATGACGCGTGTCGTAGCGCTCCGTCACCCGCGCCTCCACGCGTCCTCGTGAATCGACGAGAAGAGCCTTGAGCGACGAGGTGCCGATGTCGAGTCCGAGGAGGAGGTCGGTCATGCCCTGGTCGCTTCCACGCGCTCAGCGTAACAGACATTAGACGTCTAAGTGAATATTGCCAATTGTCATTTTGTAAACAATAATCGGAACCGCCGGTCTGCCAACGACGATGACGTACCGAGGGAGAAACATGCACAAGCGCACTGTGATAGGGGCAGGGCTCGCCGCCGCTGCTCTGATGCTCACCGGATGCATGGGGGGCGCGACGCCGCCCGATGAGGAACCGGCTTCCCAGCCGGGAACCCTCACCGTGTGGTGGGCGAAGGGCAATACCGACGCCGAGGACGAAGCCGTCAAGGCGATCGTCGACGCATGGGCGGAGGAGACCGGCAACAAGGTCGAGTTGGTGCTCATGCTCAACGAGGACTTCCCGACCAAGCTGAGCGCTGCCGTGCAGGCCGGCCGTGGGCCGGACATCGCGTATTCTCCGGCGGCGGATGCGCAGCTCTTCCCGACACTCGCTGCGGATGGGGTGCTCGCAGACGTCAGCCAGATCGTCGACGCCATCCGCGAAGACCTGCTGCCGGTCGGAATCGACAGCTCACCGAAGGGGGAGAACGGCGAGATCTATTCGGTGCCGATTCAGCTGCAGCCCTTCGACGTGTTCTATCGCACCGACCTGCTCGAGAAGGCGGGGATGGATACGGAACCGCCGTCGGACTGGGAAGGCTACTGGGACTTCTGGATGAGCGCCCAGGATGAGCTTCGAGCGCAGGGTGATGCGGTTCACGGGATCGGACTGCCTGTCTCGACGGTCGCGCAGGATGGCGACAACTTCATCATGTGGCTCTTCGCGGCGTTCGGCGCATCGCCCGAATTGGAGAACACCCTCGAGAACGCGGAAGCCATCGGAAAGGCGTATGCGTTCCTGAAAGACCTCTACGACCGAGATTACATGCCCTCCGCCGCGATCAACTGGGCAGGTCCGGACAACAACACCGAGCTCGAACGCGGCGGCCTCGTCATGACGCCGAACCCGACCCTGTCGGTTGCTACCGGCGCGCTCGTGAGCAACCCGGAGTACTTCGACAAGCTCGCGGTGGCACCATGGCCGACCGGTCCCGACGGTGATGTCGTCCCCCTTCCGCTCAAGACGACGTCCGCGGTCATCCTCGAACAGTCGAAGAACCCCGAACTCGCCGAGGAACTTCTCACGTACTTCATCCAGCCGGAGAACCTGCAGACCTACATGGAGACGCACAACGGCATGTTCGTGCCGGTGAATCGCGCACAGTGGGAAGATCCGTTCTGGTCGGAGTCGAGCTTCCACCAGATCGTCAAGGACGAGGTCACGACGGGAAAGATCGTGCCCTGGCCGTACGCCTACAACCGGAAGTTCGCAGATGTCTTCAATGAGGCGCTGTTCACCCGGCCGGCGGGAGAGGTCCTCCTCGGTGCGGTGGAGCCCGACGCAGCTGCGCAGGCCTTCCTCGATCAGGTCGAGGCGCTCGTCAAGTGAGCGAGACGCGCGCCATCGTCACCGCGGGGGCCCCCACGGGTCTCCGCGGTGAGGGGGGAGTGCGCCGCGGCGGAGTCTGGGCGCTCATCTTCCTGACGCCGTTCATCCTCGTCTTCGGATGGTTCGCCGTCTATCCGCTGGTCTACGAACTCTTCATCGGTTTGCGGATCGAGAACTATGCCGCACTGCTGGAGAACCCCCGTTACCTGCGCACTCTCACCAACACGGCGGTCTTCGTCCTGGTCGCCGTCAACCTGAAGATGCTTCTCGCACTCGCGCTCTCGAGTGCGATGGTGTCGCCGTCGAGGATGCTTCGGGTCGTCACGATCATCGCCCTCGTCCCCTGGATGATTCCGGAAGTGGTCGCACTGCTGTCAGCGCGATGGATGTTCAACACCCAGTCCGGCCTTCTGAACTCCTTGCTGGCGATGCTCTCGCTCGGACCGGCACCGTGGCTCGACCGCCCGGAATGGGCGCTCGGTGCGGCGATCGCCATGCACATATGGAAGCTCACCCCGTTCTGGGCGCTCACCATCCTTGCAGCCCGACTGGCCATCAGTCGGGAGACCTACGAGGCTGCGGCTCTCGACGGAGCGAACCGCGGGCAGTTGTTCCGCTTCATCACCTGGCCCCGCATCGCCGGCGTCTACTTCACAGGTACCGTCCTCGCCACGATCTGGGCGCTGGGTGACTTCAACAGCATCTACCTGATCACGGGAGGCGGCCCTGCCGACACGACCCAGGTGCTCGCCACCCTCGGTGTCAACTACGCCTTCCGCCAGGCCGATCCGTCATTGGGTGCATCGATCGTGCTCACGGCCCTTCCGGTGCTCGTGATCGGTGTCACCTATCTGATCCGCCGCTCGGCGAAGAAAGGAGTGCTCCTGTGATCGGTCTCGCTTCACGACGTCGGCGCTCCGCACTGGAGTCGGTCGGCGTCGGAACCATGGTCGGCCGGGTCGTGTTCGGGATCCTCTTCGTCTTCTGGACGCTTCTCCCGCTCTACACGGCGATCTCCGCCGCATTCACGTCGCGCTCCGACATCTTCAGCGGTCGGCTGTGGCCGGAGCACCCCACGTTCGAGAACTTCCGGCTGCTGCTCTTCGGCGGTGCGGAATCGCCGCTACCGCTGTTCTGGCTTCAACTCGGCAACAGCCTCATCTCCGCCGCATCGGTCACAGTGCTCGCCTTGACCATCTCCGCCGCCGCCAGCTACGCGATCTCTCGATTGATGCCGTCGTGGGGTACCCCGGTGTCCTCTGCGGCGCTCGTTCTCTACATCGTTCCCGCATCGTTCCTGGTGATTCCGCTCTACCTCCTCCTCGGGGGTATGGGATTGCTGGATACACTGGTCGGCCTCATCGTCGGTCTCACGATGATCTCGCTCCCGTACTCGGTGTGGATGCTGAGACAGTTCGGCGCGACGCTGCCGATCGAGATCGAGGAGGCGGCGAAACTCGACGGTGCCGGACCGGTGCGGATCTTCGGTTCCGTGTATCTTCCGCTGATCCGATCCGCCCTCGTGCCGGTCGGCCTCTATGTCTTCCTTCTGGCGTGGAATGACTTCCTCTACTCCTTCATGTTCCTGACACGTGCCGAGCAGCTCACCGTGCCCGTCGCGATGTACTCGATCGCGACGGAGAACGCGCCCTGGCCGCAGCTCATGGCCAGCGGCATGATCTACGCGGTCATCCCGCTCATGCTGTTCATCTTCTTCCGGCGCTACCTGGTGTCGGGGACCACCCAGGGTGCGACAGTCGGATGACTCTCCACCACGACCGTAGGGAGAATCGATGCGCGGCATCACATTCATCGGCGCTGGTGCGCTCGCGCAGGGCATCGCCGCTCACCTCAGCGCTCACATTCCGGTGACGTTGGTGGCATCCGAACGCACGGGTGCCGACCTTCGGGCGAAGGGCGCTGTCACCGTCGGAGGGCTGAGCCGCCTGCACGCGGAACTGAGCGATGGGAACGCAGTGGCACCGGGCCGCCTGGGTCTCCAACTCGATCCCGCCAGGGTTTCGCCCGATGATGCACTCATATTCACGACGAAGGGGCCGCAACTCGCGGGAGTCGTGCGGCAGGTTCCCAGAGGGCGGAACAGCCTCGTCGCCGGCCTGCAGAACGGTGTGCTGAAGGATGAGATCCTCATGGCTCGCTTCGGCGCAGAGAACGTCGTGGGCGCCGTCACTCTGTTCAACGCGAGAAGGGAGGGGGCCGACGTCATCATCGGAGGAAAGGGGTACTCCTATTTCGGGGAATTGAGCGGCGGCTCGTCCGCGAGAGTCGCGCAGATCGTCGATCTCTTCCGACGAGCGGATCTGAATGCCGCCGTGTCCGACAGTATCCGCAGTCTCACCTGGATGAAGTTCGTCAACGCCCTCGGTGTGTTCGGTACGTCCGCTCTCACACGCAAGACCTCGACAGCCATCATGCAATCGCCGTCCCTCGTCGCAGCGTATCTCGACCTGATCGGCGAGGGCGCTGCCGTCGCGGTCGCGGAGGGAGCCGTCGTCGCCGACTATCCCGACATCCCGATGGGGTCGTACGTGCTCCGCGATCCGGATCGCGTCGCCACGGAGATCGTGACCGCGGCGCGCGCTGCCGCAGCCGGACCCGGCTCTCTGTCATCGATGGCGCAGGACGTCCTCGCGGGGCGTCCGACGGAGTCGGCAGAGACATTCGGCGACATCGTCGAGCGGGCCGAGCGTCGTGGGATCCCCGCACCGCGATTGAGGTTCGTCCGTGACCTTCTCGCAGGTTTCGACTCCATCGCGCTCGGAGCTTCAGCGGAGAACGACATCGCGCCGCGCATTGACCGCACGTCCACAGATCGATAGAGTGCAGTCACGTCGGACGTCTAACGAATTTCATTTATGCCTCAACGTCCGCACTGTCTGCATCGATCGACCTTTCAAGGAGGAAAAGTTGAACGACCATCTTTTGCCCACCGGCCAGCTCAGCCGCCGGACCTTCCTCGGAGGCTTGACCCTGGGTGGCCTTGCGCTCGGCGGTGCCCTGGCCGGCTGCGCGCCCTCCACCTCAGGATCGAGTTCCGGGGCGGGAGGAAAGACCACCGTACGGATCGCGTCGTGGATGCAGTTCGAACCTGGCCGCAAAGAAGCGTGGGCGAAGGTCATCGACGACTTCAATGCTCAGAGTAAGTCCGTCGAAGTCGAGTTCGTCGGATGGCCCTTCGCCGAGTACTCGAATCAGATGCTCACCCAGGTCCAGGCGGGCGGACTGGAAGCCGATCTGATCACCGCTCCACCGGACCTCGCGTCGCGACTCTTCGCACTCGACGCCTTCGACCCGATGACGGAGGCCATCGACGCCGCAGGCGTGACGCCGGATCCCGGACTTCACAAGTTCGTCACGAAAGACGGCAAGATCTACGGAGTCAGCGTGGTGACGGTGAGCTTCGGCCTCCTCTACAACCAGGCCGTCCTCGGTGCCGCCGGGCTGGAGCCGGCGACGAATGTCGACGACTGGGTCGCGCAGGCCGCGGAGCTGACACGACGACCGGACTCGTTCGGATTGATCGCGGCGAACACCATGGCCGAGCAGGCCAACTGGTGGTTCCAGCTGCAGAACTGGGTGAACGCATACGACGGCACGTGGGCCGAGGGAAAGACGCCGCTCGTGACGAGCGGCCCGGTCGTGAAGACCCTCGAGTTGTACAAGCGGATGTACGAGGGTGCGATCCCGCAGGGCAGCAACGACGCGCAGCAGATGGAGCTGATGGCGAACGGCCGGGGATCGCAGGCGCTCCTGGTCTCCGCGACCGTCAACGTCCTCAAGTCGACGAACCCGGAGGTATACAAGGAACTCCGCAGCATCCCGGCTCCCTGGGCGTCGAAGAAGGGGACCGCGCGAGTGCACCCGATCTCGCTGTACAGCGGAAGCAGGAACAAGAACGCGGCGAACGAGTTCCTCAGCTGGCTTCTGGAGCCCGAGCACATGGCCGACCTCACCATGGAATCGCTCGACATGCTGGCGCCCTATCCGCAGCTCAACGAGGTGCCCGCCTTCGAGACCTATCTGAAGGATCTGCCATGGGTCGAGGGGTACATGGGCATCGATCCGGTGACGCCGATGGACCTGATGGGAGACTTCATCAACGCCAACGACGAGTTCGGGAACATCGTCCTGTCTCACTTCCAGTCGTCGCTGACGGGCGGCGTTCCGGTGGCGGATGCCATGGGCAAGGCGCAGGCCGAGCTCGAAGCGCTGGCCGGTCGACTCGGCTAGGCGGAGGACCCATGGTCGCGCCGCTTCTGGAGGAGCGTATTCAGCCTGACCGGCGGAGCGCGCCGTCCCCCGCCTCGCGGAGGCGGCGCCGGAACTGGTTGGTTCTGCTCATCGTCGCACCGATCGCGATCTACGAAACGGTCTTCGTCATCGCGCCGATCGTGCAGGGAGCGCTGATGAGCTTCCAGGACATCCGTCTCGGGGCGTCCAGCGGCGAATTCGTCGGGTTCGCACAATACGAGCGGCTGGTGAGCGATCCGAACTTCTTCAACAGTCTCGGCGTGACGCTCGTGTTCGCGTTGTCGGTCGTCGTCTTCGCGGTCGGGATGGGGCTCGGAACAGCACTCCTCGTCAACCGCCCGTTTCGTGGGAGGGGCGCGGTGCGAGGTCTCATGACCGCGCCCTGGGCGTTCCCGGAGATCGCGACCGTGCTCGTCTTCATCTGGATCTTCAACCCCTCCTTCGGGATCATCAACCTCATCGCTCCGTGGGCGCAGGGAGCCGGGGGATGGTTGACGTCGTCTCCCCTCTCGCTCGTCTCGATCATCATCATCGCCACGTGGAAGAACTTTCCCTTCTACAGCATCGTGATCCTGGCGGCGCTGCAATCGGTACCCGATGATCTCCACGAGGCTGCCATCGTCGATGGCGCGAACGGCTGGCAGCGTTTCCGGCACGTGACCCTGCCGGCCATCACGCCGACACTTGCGCTGCTGGCTCTGCTGGCGTTCATCTTCTCCTTCAAGCAGTTCGCGCTGATCTGGCTGACGACAGGCGGAGGGCCGAGCCGCTCCACCGAGACACTCGTGATCTCGATCTACAACACGGCGTTCAAGTTCTTCGACTATTCCTATGGTGCGGCGATCGGCGTGACCTGCCTGCTCGTGACCATCGTCGCAACCGCGCTCTACGCTCTCGTCCAGCGGCGAGTCGACCGGATGGAGGGCTGAGATGAGTCGCATCCGCCAGAGCGATCGCCTCCGGCTGCACCATGCGCTCCGAGTTCTCGCTGTCATCGCCGTGACGGCGCTCGTTCTCTTCCCCGTGTACTGGATGATCGTGACGGCGATCCAACCGCTCGATGCCTCCTTGCGCTTCCCGCCGCCTCTGGTGCCGATCTCCATCGACATCGGGCCGATGGCTGATGTGCTCACCGCGGTGCCGCTGCCCCTCTGGCTCACGAATTCGGCGCTGGTGGCCATCGCGACCATGATCCTCACCACGGTGCTCTCGGTGTTCGGCGCCTATGCGCTGTCGTCCCTGCGTTGGCGGGGGAAGCTCGTTTTCGGCTTCGGTCTGCTGCTGACGCAGATGATGCCCGAGGCCGTGATCGTCGTGCCCATCTTCGGGATGTACAAGGATCTGGGGCTCCTTCAGAGCCTTATCTCCCTGTCGTTGCTCCATGCCGCGTTCGTGCTCCCGGTCTGCATCTGGATCCTCAAAGGAGCTTTCGACCGAGTTCCGGATTCCGTGCAGGAGGCTGCCCTCATCGATGGCTGCGGACAGCTGGGGGTGCTGTGGAGGATGGTGCTGCCGCTGTCGCTCCCGGCCGTCGTCTCGGTCGCCGTGGTCGCCTTCTTCGCGAGCTGGGGAGAATACCTCTTCGCGACGACGCTGATCTCCCGAGCTGAGCTGTACCCGGCTTCCGTCGGGCTCGCGACGATGATCTCGCAACTCGACACGCCTGTGGGGGAGCTGCTGTCGGCCGGGCTGCTGTACGCTCTGCTGCCCGTGATCCTGTACATGATCGCCCAGAAGTACGTCATCGCCGGGATGACGGCGGGAGCAGTGAAGGGATGAACGACGCGGTGTTCCGACTGGACGGCCGGACTGCGGTCGTGACGGGATCGAGCCGCGGCATCGGCGCGGCAGTCGTGGACGGTCTCAGGAACGCCGGCGCGGATGTCGTCGGAGTCGCGCGCTCGTCCTCCGTCGTCGACGGATCGCGCGATCCCCGGCGCGGTCGGGGCACCTTCCGGTCGGTCCGTGCGGATCTCTCGCATCGTGCGGAGAGCGTGGCACTCGGCGAGCGCCTTGCCGCCGATGCTCCCGACATCCTGGTGCTCAATCACGGTCTCAGTCGCCGCGCGCCGACCGCCGCGGATGAGGACGACGCCTGGGACGCGATGATCGAGGTGAACCAGAACTCCTATGCCGTGATCGCCGGCCGCGTCGCGCGGGCGATGGCGGCTGACGGCGGCGGAGTCATCATCATGACGGCGTCGATGCTGAGCTTCCACGGCGGGCGGGGTGTGCCGGGATACGCAGCGTCGAAGCATGCGATCGCGGGGCTGGTGAAGGCGATGTCCAACACGTGGGCGCCGTCCGGAATCCGTGTCAACGCCATCGCGCCGGGCTTCATCGACACGGCGATGAACGGGCCGCTCTTCGCCGATGCCGAGCGCTCCCGGCAGATCTTCGAGCGTATTCCGCTCGGCCGGTGGGGCGAGCCCGATGACCTGGTCGGCGCGGTCACCTTCCTCGCGTCGCCTGCGGCCGCATACATCACCGGCATCGTGCTGCCCGTCGACGGCGGATGGTTGGCTGCTTGACGCGTCGCACGTGCTCGCGATTCGCGCGCCTGCTACAATTGCATATTGTCAACAGTATTCGATCGCGGGGTCGGACCTCTCGGAGAAAGCAGGCCTCGTGGCTATCGACGCAACCGGTTTCGACCCGGCGGTCCGGCGGGTGCTCTCCGATGAGGTGACCGATCAGCTGCGCGACGCCATCGTCGTCGGAAAGCTCAGGCCGGGCGCTCGATTGCGGGAGGACGAACTCGCCGCCCAGATGCAGGTGAGCCGAGGCCCGGTTCGTCAGGCTCTCGTGACGTTGGAACGCGAGGGGCTCGTGATCATCGAGCGATACAAGGGCGCTCGGGTCGCGGAACTGTATCGGAGCGATATCGATCAGGTGTTCAGCCTCCGCCGGGCCCTCGAGACGCTCGCCGTCGAATGGGCATGCGATCATGCGACGAAAGAGGAACTCGACCGATTGGACACCGTCCTCGATCGCTATGTCAACGCCACGAGCGAGGGGCGAACACCTCAGCTCATCTCTGAAGTCGACCTGGCATTCCACGACGGCCTGATCGCGGCCGCTCATCACGACCGTCTCGCGAACGCGTGGGAAGCCCTGCGCTCTCAGATCCTGTCGTTCCTCATGACCCGGATGGCGTTGCGCAAGGACTACGACGCCGAATGGGAACCCGATCATCGTCGAATCCTCGATCTGATCCGAGCAGGCGACAAGGAATCCGCTGTCGAGCGCATCCGCCACCATGTGAACGCGTCGTATTCGCGCGTGGTCGACGCGATGGAGAAGCGGGAATGACCGCCGTCACGCGCGGCATCCCGCCGATCCGGTCGTCGCGCGGAGCCTGAGCGTCTCGTTCGACGTGGACAGCCGGTCGATGACCGGGCCGGCCGGCCTCCGGTGGCTCAGTTCCCCGAGCCGAGGTTGCGGCTGAGGGCCGTGGAACGCGGCGGCGGTGTCGCTGGGGCCTCGGATCGCGGCCGTCTTGCCGTGGTTTTCGTACTTGCTCACGACGGCGTCGAGCGCGGCGACCGTCGAGGCGTCCTAGATGTCCTCGGACATCCTCCTCCGTGCGGCAGGCTCGGGGATGGCGCGATCTCCGAGCATCATGGCGGCGTCGACCGCCTCGCCCATCACCATCCAGGTGAACGTGCGGCGCGCTCAGCGCCGGGCGCTCCCGCGGGTTACGATCCGCTTATGAGTTCACCCCGCACGCGTCCCAGCCGTCG
The DNA here is from genome assembly GCF_047246685.1 of Microbacterium martis. Lineage (NCBI taxonomy): Bacteria > Bacillati > Actinomycetota > Actinomycetes > Micrococcales > Microbacteriaceae > Microbacterium > Microbacterium martis. Next base: position 111,089 of record NZ_JBFOKT010000001.1, read on the forward strand.
GCCGATCGCCCTCGCGGTGCTCGTGTCCTCCTTGACCGTCGCCGGCACCGTGGGGTGCGCCGCCACCGCCGCACCGGAGGGACCGGTGCTCACGGAGGACGTCGCACGGGCGACCCCCGCGCCCACCGTGACGTCGGCGGCGGAGGGCTCGGAGGCCGAGACCTGCACCGCATTCGGAGACGTGTTGACCATCGTGCACAACGCCGACGCGGGATTCGTCGACGGGCGGATGGAGGAGCAGGAGCAGCTCGGGTGGTACCGTCTGGCGACGCGGGTCCTCGCCCGCATCCCCTCACCGGACGAGGGGGCCGTGGCGGAGGCTCTGGCGGCCGTGAGCGATGCGGCGCCGGCCGTGACGCAGGGCGCCGCGGGAGCCCCGGGGATCGGATCCGAGGAGTGGAACCTCGCGGTGAACGACCTCGCGACGGCCTGCGCGGCGGCCGGATACGACCTCGCAGCCGAAGGCTTCACCGGCGGCTGACCGCCGTGCCCGACATGGCGCCGATCATCTCCCTCGCCATCGCGGTGGCGTTCACCGTGCTCCCGATCGTGGCGATCATCGGCATCCTGGTCGACACCGGCCGCGCCTCGCGGGGCTGGATGCTGACGGCGGGGTATGCGGTCGGACTCGCCTCGGTCTTTCTCGTCGCCACCGCAGGGCTCGTGCGTCTGTCGATCCCGAAGCTGGCACATCCCGCAGTGGTGGAGGTCGTCGCGGGAGCGGCGCTGCTGGTCGTGGCCCTCGTCCTGCACCTCCTTCGCGGACGTGAGAAGGGGACGGGTCGCTCTCCGCGGGCGGCGTCGGATCACGGCCGGATCGGCCCCGTCCAGGCAGCCCTCGTCGGTCTGCAGTTCGCCGTGCATCCCGAGAACCTGATCCTCATCGCGGCCGCCGCGGCGAAAGCAGCGGTCTTCGACTCCGCCGGCCGTGCGCTCGCCGCCGTGGCGTTCACCGTCGTCGCGGTGTCGACGGTCGCCCTGCCGAGCGCCGCGTCCGCGATCTGGGGCGAACGGGCGGGCCCGGTGCTCGGACGGGTCAAGAGATGGTTCTCGCACAACTCCGGGCGCCTGACGACGATCGCGCTCGCCGTCATCGGCACGGTGCTCCTCGTGGTCGGCGTGGTGAACATGCTCGTGCCACGCTGACCTGTCGTCGCGCGTCGGCGCGGGGTCGGACCCGATCGATCCGACCCCGCGACGCGATCAGTTGAGCGTGAAGACGATCGTCCGCGTGCCGCCCTGGGTGTCGTGCACGACGAGCGTGTTCCGGCCCTTCACGGCTCCGAAGGTGCCCGGCTTCACGAAGTTGACGTCGGACCACGCGTTGTCGGTGAGGTCTTTCGTCACCCCGTTGAGCACGACTCGGTCGATCTTGCGGGGACTGTGGAGCTTGAACGACACCCGGTCGTACGTGCCGCCGGTGGCGACGGTGAACTCCGCGCCGCTCTTCACGGACACCGAGGGCACCGCGTCGGTCATGGTCTCCGCACCGGTGACGTCGGCGGTGGGCGACACGACGAGCGCGGCGTTGCCGAACGGGCCGATGCCTTCGACGGTGTTGCCCTCGAACACGACGCGATCCGACTCGGCGACGTAGGCCACCGCATCGGCCGGGATGCCGAAGCTCGCGCCGTTGGCGCCGGTGCCGCCCGTGTCGCTGCGATGGGTGTCGCGGAACACGTTGCCCCGGACCGTGACGTCCTCGGCGTTGCTGACGTTGAGATTCAGCCCCCGGATCGACTCGAACAGGTTGTCCTCGATGAGAATGTTGCTGTAGGCGCGTCGGCTGACGACGTTCTTGCCGGCCATGCCCACGGAACCCGCCTGATCGGACCACGGCATGTCGTGGTGGTACCCGGTGCCGCGGAACACGTTGTCGCGGATCGTGAGGTCGTAGGCGGTGCCGCCGTGCGAGTCGGCCTCGTTCTCCGTCGCGATCATGATCGCCTTGTCGCCGCCCTCGAAGGTGTTGCCCTCGATGATGCCGTTCCCGGCCTTCAACAGGATGCCGCGGCCCGGGCTGCGCACGACGTTGTCCTTGAAGACGAAGTCGTTGCCCATGCGGTCGGGGTTGAACACGAAGTCCGCCGCGGCGAACGCGTCGGTCGCGTCGAGCGTCAGTTCGTACACGCTCGTCTTGTCGAGGTTCCAGGGGTTCCATCCCTCGGACTGCGCCTGCTCGACCTTCGCCCGGATCTCGGGTGCGATGGCCGCAGCGGCGTAGTCGACCTGCGCGATCGCCGTGACGTGCACGTCGGGGTCGCCGCGGAACTGCGCCAGGCGGTCGCCGATCTCGAGCGAGGCCGCCTTCCACCGGTCGGGGAAGCCGACGATGATCCGATCGCCGTCCGCCGCGAGGACGGGCAGTGCGCGGGTCTGAATGCTGAACGAGTCGTCGCCCGCGTTGCGGATCTCGGAGTCGATCATCGTGGGCCCGGTGCCGAGCGACTGGAACTGCAGCCCGTCCCACACGGCCGACAGCAGAGGCGCTCGCGTCGCGCCCGGCGGGGGAGAGCCCGGCGTGAGCCGGAAGCGCTCGAGCAGGGTGCCGCCGTCGCCGCTGGTGTCGATCAGCCCGAAGCCCGGCGCCGTGTGCACCGTCACGTCGCGGAGGACGGTCCCGCCGCTCTCCTCCATGGAGATCGCATGGGCCTCGCCGGTCGGTCCGCCGGCGAGGGTGATCGGGTCACCGACGGCGACGTTCGTGCCGATGCCGCCGAGCGTGACGCGCACGACTCCCGGGGCGACGAAGGCGGCTGTGGTGCCCCACAGGTGATTGATGCCGGCCTTCTGGAAGCCGGTCTGCGGGTCGTATATACTCACTCGGGAATACGCGACCTGCGGATATCCCTCATCGAGACGGACGTCGATCGAGCCGAGATCGGCGGCGATCTGCGTCACCTCGCCCTGGGTGAAAGGGAGTGGATCGTAGGTGATCGTCAGGCCGTTGATGGTCAGATCGGTGGAGTTGCGGATGTCGAGCGCACGGGTCAGCTCGGTGCCGACGATCGTCACACCGGCGGCCTCGATCGTGAGGCCGTCGGCGCCGTCGATGGTGAGAAGTTTGCCGAAGGAGCCATCGGTCGGGCCGACGGCGTAGGTGCCCGGTTCGATCGTCAGGCTTTCCTGTCCGCTCTCGATTGCGCCGCTGATCAGGGATTGCAATCCCGGGTCGGGGAGGGGGTCGGCGATCGAACCTCCTCCTGCCGCCTCGGTTCGCACCGGCGCTGCCGAGAGGGCGCCCGCGGTGTCGGCCGGGGGTGACGCGGCGGCGGAAGTGCCCTCCGCGGGGGCTGCGGCGCCGACCGTCAGGGCGAGGGCGACGGTGCCGATCAGGGCGGCGCGCAGGGCGCGTCGCGGGGCTGCGGTCGGCGACGGTGCGCGACCCGGGAAACCTCGTCGAATCATCATGGGCGGCGACGCTAGCAGCATCCGCGACGCTTTGGGAAGGACGAATTTCCGGATGCATCACCGAAACGGCATGCTTTCGGTCAGGTCGACTCGCGGACGACGAGCTCGCTCCCGACCCGGATCTGCGCGCCGGGGCGACCCTCGATCTGCTCCATCAGCAGGCGCGTCAATTCGCTGCTGATCCGGTCGAAGGACTGCCGGACCGTGGTCAGTGCGGGGACCGTCTGCGAGGCGACCGCGCTGTCGTCGAAACCGCCCACCGCGATGTCTGCGGGCACGCTCAGGCCGGCGTCGCGGATCGCGTCGATCGCACCCGCGGCCATCAGGTCGTTGCCCGCGAACACGGCGTCGATCGACGAGTCCTTGGCCAGCAGTCGCTGCATGGCCTCGTACCCGCTCTGCCGCGAGTAGTCGCCGTGCTCGATGATCGACTCGTCGGCGGCGTCGCCGAGTGCGTGCAGGTAGCCGTCGACGCGCTCGGGCGTGGAGTGCGCGATCATCGCGATGCGTTTCCGGCCGCGGGAGAGCAGGTGGCCGACGATGCGCGACGAGGCGGCGAAGTCGTCGGCGCAGACGAAACTCGCGCCCGGTCGAGCCGCAGTGGGGTTTCCGCAGAAGACCACCGGCACGGCGATGCGATCGAGGGCTTCGACGATCGCGTCGCCGTCGTACCACGACACGAAGATCGCGCCGTCGACCTGGCCCGATGCCGCGAGGTCGAGGGCGCGCGCCCTGTCGTGCTCCTCGCCGGCGAGCAGCAGCACCATGGTCGTGTCGCGGGCGGCGAGCGAGGCGGAGATCCCGCGGAGCAGCACCTCGAAGTTCGGATCGCCGAACAGGCGGTCGATGCGCTCGCCCAGCAGCACGGCGACGATGCCGGAACGGCGCAGCTTCAGTCCGCGCGCCTGGGCGTTGGGCCGGTATCCCGTCTTGCGGACGGCCTCTTCGACCGCCCTGCGGGTCTCGTCGCTGACCCACCGCTTGCCGTTGAGCGCCCGCGATGCCGTGCCGGGCGAGACGCCGGCCAGATCGGCCACCTGCGCGATCGTCGGCCGCCCGGCAGCGGCGGCGGACGGGGAGGGCATGCCAGTCATCCTAGGGTTCTCCTTCCCCGCCGGGGCGGGATCGTCGGGCTGGGTGCGACGCGATTGTTCGTCGTCACAACAAACGATTGTGGGTTTCTATCCGCACGAATGCGAGCTATTCGACGAAAACGATCTCACGAATTGATGCTTGACCGGCAATCGATTTTAGGTCATGGTCGTTCCAGACCAGCCGATCGAAGGAGATCCATGACCACCGTCACGACCGAGACCGCAGCGGCGGTTACCGCCGTCGCGGCTCACGCCCGCCACACGCCGTGGGCGACGGCGGCATCCCGGCCGCCGATGAGCAACGAGCCGCAGTCCGCGGCGCGGGTGACGGTGACCAACCGGTTCCTCGAGCGCGACGGCCGACCCTTCATCCCGGTCTCCGGCGAGATGCACTACTCGCGCGTGCCGCGCAGCCGCTGGCTCGACCGTCTGCGGCTGATGCGCGCCGGAGGCCTCACGGCGGTCGCGACCTACGTGCCGTGGATCCATCACGAGGAGACGCGGGGCGACGCCCGTTTCGACGGCAACCGCGACATCCGCGCCTTCGTCGCCTCGGCCGCCGAGGTCGGACTCGACGTCGTGCTGCGCATCGGCCCGTGGGTGCACTCCGAAGTGCGCAACGGCGGCTTCCCCGACTGGGTGCAGGCGGCCGAGGTGGTGCACCGCACGAACGACCCGGCCTACCTCGCCCTGGTCGAGCCCTGGTACGCGCGACTGGCGGCCGAACTCGAAGGACTCGTCGGGGAACCCGGTCCGGTGATCGCGATCCAGATCGAGAACGAGCTCTACGACCAGCCCGACCACATCGCCGCGCTCAAGGACATGGCGCGTCGTGTGGGCCTCGAGGCTCCGATCTGGACGGCCACCGGATGGGGGGAGGCCGCGCTCCCCGAGGGCGAGGTCTTCCCCCTCTACGGCGGCTATCCCGACGGCTTCTGGGCGAAGCCGGATGCCGGGTGGCCGGAGGCGTTCCGCGAGCAGTTCTTCTTCACCCACCTGTGGGACGACCCGCACATCGGCGCGGATCTGCGCTGGCACTTCGGCGGACCGCAGATCCTCAGCGGGCGCCGGTCGCCGTCGGGCGTCTTCCCGCCCGCGACGTGCGAGCTCGGCGGCGGCATGATCGGCGCCTATCACCGCCGGCCGAAGGTCGGCGGAGCGGACGTGGCGGCGGTCGGTCTCGCCAAGATCGGCAGCGGATCGGCCTGGCAGGGCTTCTACATGTACGTCGGGGGAGTGAACCCGAGAGGACGCACCACCTTCCAGGAGTCGCACGCCTCGGGCTACCCCAACGACATGCCCGCCTTCGACTACGACTTCCACGCCCCCGTCAGCACGACCGGTCGAGTGCGGGAGAGTCACGCGCTCCTGCGACGCCAGCACGCGTTCCTCGCCGCGTTCGGCGAGCAGCTCGCCACGATGCCCTCGACCCTGCCCGCGGTGAAGCCCCCCACGCTCGGCGACACGCAGACCCTCCGATGGGCGCTGCGCAGCGACGGCCGCAGCGGTTTCGTGTTCGTCAACGCCCACCAGCCCTACGAGCCCCTCGACCCGCCCGCGACCCGGTTCGAGCTCGACCTCGATCACGAGACCATCGTCTTCCCCGACGAGCCGGTGCGGATCCCCGCGGGGACGATGGCGCACTGGCCCGTCAACCTCGCGGTCGACGGCATCACCATGCGCTGGGCCACGGCGAGCGCCCTCACCCTGCTCCCGGGCGCCGGCGCCGGAGCCGGCGCGCCGACGCTCGTCCTCATCGCCGAGGCGGATGTGCCGGTGCAGGTGGCCTTCACGGAAGACGTCCGCATCGACGCCGCGGACGCGCGCCTGGACGGCCGCACCGTCATCATCGACGCTGCGACATCGACGACGGTCGGTGTCCGCTCGGGCGACAGGACTCTCGACCTCCTCGTGCTCTCGCCCGAAGACGCCGCCCGCGTGTGGGTGCTCGAAGACCCGGAGCGTCGTCTCGTGGTCGCCGACGGAGCACTGTGGGTCGGGCCCGACGGCGCGCTCGCCGGACGGACCACGACGCCCAGCCCCGTCCGTCGCTACGACACCGCCGCGCGTGCCTTCGTCGATCTCGACGTCGCGCTCGACAACCCGGCGACCGACCGCGTGATCACGACGGAGCTCCTGCGGCCCGAGGGTGCCGTGCCGGCCGACGGCTACGGGCGCTTCCACGAGATCTGGTCGGCGCCCGACCTCGAGCAGCGTCGCGCCCTGGCCCGTCGCATCCGCGTTCCCCTCCCGGCCGACATCGGCGAGACGGATGCCGAGCTCGAGGTCTCGTGGCACGGCGACGTCCTGCAGCTGGTCGTCGACGGCGAGGTCGTCTACGACCAGTTCTGGACCGGGCACGACTTCGTGGTCAATCTCGCCGACGTCGGAGCGGCTGCCGACTCCGACGTCGTGCTCGAGCTCCTTCCCCTCCATCCCGACGCACCGGTGCGGGTGTGGGAGGCGGGGCAGGCGCTGCGCGATCGCTCCGACACGCCCATCGGCCGGATCGACGCCGTCCGCGTCGTCGAACCGGCACGCTGGCGCGAGACTGCCATCCTGAACCACGACCACTGACGCACTTCCCCCACCCCCCGCAGCGAAAGGACGATGATGTCGAACACCACCCCCCGCCGTACGGCGCTCAGCGCAGGAGCGCTGCTGGCGACCGGCGCGCTTGCTCTCACCGGATGCACGGCCGGCGGCGCGAACGCCGCCGGAGTCACCACGGTGACCGTCATGTACGCCACCAGCGAGTTCACCGCCGATCAGGTCAAGGCCTTCGAGAAGGAGAACCCCGACATCAACATCGAGTTCGTCGAGTTCGACACGAACCGGCTCAACGCGATGCTCACCGCCGGCGACCCGCCCGACCTCGTGCGCGGCAAGCCGAGCGCGAACCTCTTCGCGCGCGAGCTCGCCGCACCGCTCGACGACTTCCTCGCCGACAGCGAGGTCATCAAGAAGGACGACCTGCTGCCGGTGAACGATCTGTGGCGCTGGAACGGCACCGAGCGCGGGTCGGGCGAGCTCTACGGGCTGGTGAAGGACTTCAGCCCCGACACGACCTTCTGGCAGAACGAGGCGATGTTCGAGGCGGCCGGAGTCGAGCCGCTGAGCACGACGGAGCCGTCGAGCTGGGACGACATCATCGAGAAGGGCGTCGCGCTCAAGGCCGCCGGCGTCGAGCTGCCGATCGGCATCGAATGGCAGTGGGGCATCGGGAGCCTCTTCCAGGAGATGGTCGAGCAGCAGGGCGAGAAGATCTTCAACGACGACCTGACCGAGGCCGACGTGACCTCGCCGGAGGCGATCCGGGCCATCCAGTGGCTCATCGACTACGGCAAGGCCGACGTCGGCCCCACGTCGCTCGACCCGCTCGCGGCAGGGCAGGACGGTCCCGCGTACACGTCGGCCGAGATGGCGGCGACGATGGACGGCTACTGGTTCGCCGGGCAGTTCACCGCCGAGGAGGCCGCACGCGTCGCATCGACCTCGACCCTTGCCCCCGCGCCGACCTTCGGCGAGCGCATCAGCGCCGTCAACGGCGCGGTCGGCGCCTGGATCCCGGAGGGCTCCGACAACAAGGAAGAGGCCTGGCGCGTGATGGAGTACTTCATCGGCGGTCAGCCGGCCATCGACCGCGCGAAGAGCGGCTGGGGACTGCCGGGTCTGCAGTCGATGTGGGAGTACCTGCCCACGAAGGAGCCGTACCAGCAGCAGGCGATCGAGGTCGCCAAGCAGGAGATGGAGTACGTCGTCCCGCTGCAGGACTCGCCGTACCTCTCGGTCGAGCAGTGGAACCCCGAGCTCGACAAGGGCGTCCAGGCCGGCATCCTCGGGGAGAAGACCGCGAAGCAGATCGCCGAGGAGCTGGAGGACCGGATGAACACCCTCCTCGCCCAGGGCAAGGACCAGCTGGGATGACAACGGTCGAGGCGGCGGCTCAGGCCGTCTCCGGTGGCGCCACCCGCACCCGCGGGTGGCGCCGCTACCGGGCCCGCACCTTCTATCTCTTCGCGTCGCCGTGGATCGCCGGATTCGTCCTGCTGACGCTGACCCCGGTCGTCTACGCGCTGGTGGTGAGCTTCACGAACTACGACGGCGCGTCGTCGAAGTGGCGCTTCATCGGCATCCGCAACTACGTCGAGCTGTTCAGCAGCAGTCCCGCCGTATGGGAGAGCCTGGTGCGAACGCTCGCGTACACCGCGGTCGTCGTCCCCCTCAGTGTGGCGGGCGGGCTCTTCCTGGCGCTGCTCGTGAACGAGCGCATCCGCGCCCGCGGCGTGGTCCGCGCCATCTTCTTCGTGCCGTCGGTGGTGCCGATCGTCGCGACGGCGATCATGTGGCGACTCATCTTCAACAAGGACGCCGGTCTCCTCAACGGCATCGTGGAGCTGTTCGGCGGTGCGAAGGTCACCTGGCTCGCCGACCCGTACGTCATCTACGCCCTCATCGTCATGTCGTTGTGGGGCCTCGGCGGCGGGATGATCATCTCCCTCGCCGCGCTGCAGGACGTCCCGGCCGAGCTGCAGGAGGCGGCCCGCCTCGACGGCGCCGGGCGCTTCCGCGTGCTGCGGAGCGTCATCGTGCCGCTCATCTCTCCCGTGCTCTACTTCCAGGTGATCACCGGGATCATCGCGACGCTGCAGATGCTCGTGCAGCCCATGCTGCTCGCCGAGTCGTCGGGCAAACTCTCGTCGTCGATGGTGCCCGAGAGCACGACCCTCTTCATGGTGCACGTGTACAACGAGTTCTTCTTCAACAACCGCTTCGGATACGGCTCGGCGATGCTATGGGTGTTCTTCGTCATCATCCTTCTGTTCACGGTGCTCATGCAGCGCGTCAGCAGGCGGGTCGTGTTCTACCAGAACGACGTCGACGAGCAGGAGGACGAGAAATGACGCAGCTCGCGCAGAGCCCGCTGGGAACGGCCACCGCGCCGCCCATCACGACGCTCAGCCTCACGGTGCCGTCGCGACGCAGACGCAGACGCGCCGATGCGGCACCGGGCCAGCGCCCCTCCGTCGCGATCTACATCATGGTCGTCCTCGCGATCGCCCTGTTCGGACTGCCGTTCATCTGGATCGTGCTCACCGCGCTCGCCACCCCTCAGCAGCTGAACGACGGCGTGGCGGGGCTGCTCGACCTGTCGTCGCCGACGTGGTCGAACTTCATCGACGCGGTCACCAAGGTCGACTATCTGGCGTACGGGGCCAACACCCTGTTCCTGTCGCTGGTGACCAGCGTGCTCACCACCTTCAGCAGCGCGACCGTCGGGTTCGCGTTCGCGCGCCTGCGCGCTCCGGGCAAGAACGCGCTCTTCCTGCTCGTCGTCTCGACGATGATGATCCCGGCGATGGCGACCCTCATCCCGACCTACGTGCTGTTCGCCCGGCTCGGCCTCGTCGGAACCTACTGGCCGTGGGTGCTGTGGGGGCTCGCCGGAGCGCCGTTCTTCATCTTCCTGTTCCGTCAGTTCTTCTCGGCCGTTCCGCGCGAACTCGAAGACGCCGCGATCATGGACGGCGCGGGATGGATCCGCTCGTATCTCACCGTGTTCCTCCCGCTCGCGCGGCCCGCGCTGCTCACCGTCTTCCTCCTGTCGTTCACGGGCGCCTGGGGCGACTACCTCGCGCCGGCGCTGCTGCTCAACATGGACAACACGACGCTGGCGGTCGCGACGACGTCGATGTACGCCGACCCCCGCGGCAACCCGCTGGTGCCCCTCCAGGCTGCGGGCGCGATCATCTATATGCTGCCCGTGATCGCCGTGTTCCTCTTCGGCCAGCGCTACTTCATGACCTCGGCCATGGGCTCGTCCGTCAAGGGCTGAGACCGCGGGCCACGAATCGGAGATCCTGCATGACCACGCACGTCATCGGCACCCGCACGTCCCTCGTCGTCGTCGAGCGCCCCGATCGGCTCCCCGCGCTGGCGTGGCTCGGGGCGGCACCGGCCGGCGGCATCCGCTCCGACGCCGCCGGCGACCTGGCCGCGCTCACGGGCACGCCGCCCGAGCTGCCGACGCCGTTCGAGACCCTCGGCCGAGCCGTTCCGCTGCTCGGCGAGGTGTCGCGTGGCTGGATCGGCCGACGCGCGCTCCGCGGGCACCGGATCGTGGATGCCGCGAGCGCGGGCCGCGACTGGTCGACGCGGTTCGTGCCGGTCGCGATCGACCGGCGCGACGACGCACTGCTGGTCGAAGCGGTCGACGCGGCGGCCGGCCTCGCCCTGACCACGCGAATCGAGGCGGTGGCGGGCGGCGGCGTGCGCATGCGCCACGCGGTGCGCAACACCGGATCGGGCGCATACGTGGTCGAGTCGCTCGAGGTCGCCCTTCCTGTTCCGGTCACCATGAGCGAGCAGCTCGACTTCACGGGCCGCTGGGCGCTGGAGCGGATGCCGCAGCGGCGGCTCATCGCCGACGGCACGTGGGTTCGAGAGAGCACCGAGGGGAGACCGGGCTGGGATTCGGCGACCATGCTCGTCGCCGGCGAGCAGGGCTTCGGCTTCGGGCGCGGGCAGGTGATCGGCGTGCACGTCGCCTCGGCCGGCGAGACCCGGCACGTGCTCGAGCGTCAGCGCACCGGCATCGTCACGATGGGCGGGGGCGAGGCCCTCGGCCCCGGCGAGGTGGTGCTGGCGGTCGGCGAGACGTACGAGACGCCGTGGGTCTATGCGTTCGCCGCCGACGACGGGCTCGACGGCATCGCCGCTCAGACGCATGCGCTCGTGCGCTCGTGGCATCCCGACGCCCTCTCCGAACGCCCCGTCACGAGCAACGTGTGGGAGGCGGTGTATCACGACCACGACGTCGACCGGCTCGCCGAGCTCGCCCGCCTCGCCGCCGAGGTCGGTGTCGAGCGCTTCGTGCTCGACGACGGCTGGTTCAGCTCGCGTCGCGACGACTCGCGCGGACTCGGCGACTGGGTGGTGTCGGAGCACTTCGGGCCGGAGGGCCTGCGCCCCCTCTCGGACCTGGTCCACGACCTCGGTATGCGGTTCGGGCTGTGGCTCGAGCCCGAGATGGTCAACATCGACTCCGACCTCTACCGCGCGCACCCCGAGTGGATCCTGTCCACGGGCGGTCGCGTGCCGGTGCCGATGCGGGCGCAGGAGGTGCTCGACCTCGCTCGCCCCGAGGTCGCCGACCACCTCTTCGCGCAGATCTCCCGCGTGCTGGCCGACAGCGGTGTCGACTACGTGAAGTGGGATCACAACCGCCAGCTGTTCGATGCGGGCTCGGGCACCCGCGGGGGAGCGTCGGGCATCCACGCGCACACCCGCGGCTACATCGCACTGCTCGAGCGCCTGCGCGCCGCCCATCCGGACATCGTGTGGGAGGGGTGCGCGTCGGGCGGTGCCCGCGTCGACCTCGACACTCTCACCCGGGTGGAGCGACTGTGGACGAGCGACGGGACCGACGCCCTCTCGCGCCAGCGCATTCAGCGCTGGACCGCACAGCTCGCGCCGCTGGCCTGGATCGGCGCCCACATCTCGGCTCCGCGCAACCATCAGACCGGACGCGTCAGCGACCTCGACTTCCGCGTGCTCACCGCGTTCCTGGGCGACCTCGGCATCGAGTGGGACCTGTCGTCCGCCACGGCCGAGGAACGCTCCCGGCTGCGCGACTGGATCGGCCTGTACCGGCGGCATCGACGGCTCGTGCACACCGGGCGCCTGGTGCGCGGCGACGACCTCCCCGATGCCGTCGCCGTGACCGGCGTCGTCGCGGAGGACCGTGCCGAAGCCCTGTTCGTCTACGCGCACCTGGAGGAGACGGTCGCCGACCCGCCTCCGTTCCGGCTGCCGGGGCTCGAGCCGTCGGCGCGGTATCGCGTGAGCATCGTGTCGCCCGACGACGCCGAACCGGCGGCGACCGAGGCGTCGGGCTTCGCGCTCGCCGCGGTCGGACTGCTGCCGCCCGCGCGTTGGCCGCAGACCGCCCGCCTGGTGCACGCCGTGCGCGTCGACTGAGCGGCGCGCACCCGACATGCACTACGGAGCGGACTACAACCCCGACCAGTGGCCGGAAGACATCTGGCCCGACGACATCGCCCGGATGCGCGAGGCGGGCGTCACCCTCGTCAACCTCGGCATCTTCTCATGGGCACGGCTGCAGCCCGAGGAGGACCGATTCGACTTCGCGTGGCTCGACCGCATCCTCGATCTGCTGCACGAGGGAGGGATCGCGGTCGACCTGGCCACCCCCACGGCCTCGCCGCCGCCGTGGGTCTCGGCGAAGTATCCGGAGATCCTTCCGCAGGACGAGCGCGGTGCCACCTACTGGCCCGGTGCCCGACAGCACTACGCGCCGTCGTCGCCGGTGTACCGGAGGCTCGCGGCGACGGTGGCGGCCGCCTTGGCCGACCGGTACGCCGATCACCCCGCCGTCGTGATGTGGCACGTGAACAACGAGTACGGATGCCACGTGCACGCCGACTACTCGGATGCCGCGCGCGACGCCTTCCGCCGCTGGCTCACCGACCGCTACGGCTCGATCGAGTCGCTGAACGCCGCCTGGGGCACCGACGTGTGGTCTCAGCGCTACGGCTCGTTCGACGAGATCGTCCCGCCGCGCCTCGCCCCGTGCAGTCGGAACCCCCATCAGCTTCTGGATTTCCGGCGCTTCACGAGCGACATGCTTCTCGAGTGCTTCCTCCTGGAGCGCGACGTCCTGCGCGCTCACGGCGCCACCCAGCCGATCACGACGAACTTCATGGGGGCGTTCAAGCCCGCCGACTACAACCGCTGGGCGGAGCACCTCGACGTCCTGAGCGACGACTGCTACCCCGATCCGAACGATCCCGAGTCGTTCCGGGATGCAGCGTTCCAGCGCGACCTGATGCGGTCGCTGAAGCCCGGCGCGGCGTGGTACCTCATGGAGCAGTCGACCGGCGCCGTGAACTGGCGGCAGGCGAACGCGCCGAAGGCGCCGGGGCAGATGGCCGCGCTCAGTGCCCAGGCGGTCGGCCGCGGGGCCGACGGCATCCTCTTCTTCCAGTGGCGTCAGTCGGTGAGCGGTCCCGAGCGCCTGCACTCGGCGATGCTGCCGCATGCCGGTACCGACACCCGCTCGTGGCGCGAGGTGGTCGCGCTGGGCGCCGACCTCGCCGCCCTGCCGCCTCTGCCGCCTCCCGACGAGCGCGACGGTCACGTGGCCCTCGTGTTCGACTGGGAGAACTGGTGGGGCGTCGAGGGGCTCGACCATCCGCACAACGGCATCGACTACTACGCCGAGATGCACCGCTGGTACCGGGCGCTGCACCGACGCCACGCGCAGGTCGACATCGTGCCGCCCGAACGGGTCGACGACCGGTACGCACTCGCGGTCGCCCCTCTTCTCTATCTGCTGCGCCCCGCCGGAGCCGCGGCGCTCGAGAGGTTCGTCGCCGGCGGCGGTCACCTGTTGACCGGTCCGTTCAGCGATGTCGTCGACGAGCACGACCGCCTGTGTCCGGGCGGCTATCTGACCCGGCTCGGACCGGTCGTCGGCATCCGCCTCGAGGACTTCGGAGCGCTCGTCCCCGTGGATGCCGTCGGGCCCGGTGAACGCGAGGCCTTGGTCAAGGCGCCGTGGGGCGGGTTCCGCGGCACGGTCCACGCCGAGGAGATCGAGGCGCTCGGCGCATCGGTCGAGGCGCGGTTCACGACCGGTCGCCGTCGAGGGCACGCGGCGGTCACCCGCAACACCCACGGCCGCGGGGTGGCGCGATACCTCGCCACCCTGCCGGACGAGGCCGGGGTGCAGACCGTCGTCGACGCCGCGCTGGCGGATGCCGCGGTGGAGCCGACTCTGCCCGGACTGCCCGAGCACGTCGAGGTCGCGCGACGCGGATCGATGCTCACCCTCGTGAATCACGGCGGCCCGGTGGCGGAGATCGCGCTGAGCGGACGCGACGTGCTCACGGGCGAGGAGGTGTCGGCCGTGCGGCTGGCGGCGTGGGACTGGCGGATGCTGTGGGAGGACACCGCGACGACGGGGTGAGAGGAGGGGCGCGAGACACGCACGGCCCGTGCGTATCGTTCAACTCGGGTGCGCTGATCATAAGATGGGCTCATGGGCGCGGCTACCGGGAGTATTCAGAGTGTCGGCAAGGCTGTCGGCATCCTCCGGCTGCTGGGCCGGGGACAGGCCATGCGGGTCACCGATGTGGCGAAAGAGGCCGGCCTCGGCGTCTCGACCGCCTCGCGCCTGCTCGCGACCCTCGAAGCCGAAGGCCTGGTGGAGCGCGATCCGGTGAGCGGCTTCTACCGACTCGGACCCGACATGATCACCTTCGGCGGCGTCGCCGTGAACCAGCAGCCGCTGTTCCGCGGCGCCCGGCAGGTGTTGCAGAATCTCGCGGCGTCGTCGCGTCTCGGAGTCAATCTGGCGGTGCGCAGCGGGGCCACCGTCATGTATCTCGCCAACTTCGAGGGCGCGGAGGCGCCGCGCAACCATTCGATCGTCGGTCGTCACGATCCGATGCACGCGACCAGCGCCGGCAAGTGCCTCCTCCTCGGAGTGGCCGTGGCGGAGTGGCCGGAGCTCCTGGGTGAGCTGACGGTCTTCACCCCCGCCACCATCACCGACCTCGGCGTGCTCGAGGAGCAGGTGACGGAGATCGCGCGGACCGGCTACGCGAAGGATCAGGACGAGTTCGCTCTGGGCAGGGCCAGTGTGGCCGTTCCCATCCGCGGCGTCGACGGCTCGGTGCTGGGGGCCATCTCCATCGCCGGGCCGACCACGGCCGTGCGGCTCGACGAGCGCGAGGCCGACCTCGCGGCGACCGCCATCGAGGTCGCCGACCGGATCGGCGCGAACCTCGGCTACACCGGCAACGTCTGATCTCACGGGCCTGACCTACCGGAGCTCGCGTCGTCGCGATCTGCGGCGAGGGCGACGAGCGGCGTCGACCGCGAGTGTCACGAATCCGCCTCTTGTATGTCTGTTGCGTACTATGCAATGCTGATGCAGCAAGAACGCAGAACTTCCGCTCGACGCTCCTCGCGCGAGCAACGGCCCCTCGATGCCGAAGGGCCGGGGAGACGCGACTCGAGATCCCGCTGGTCCTTTCGAAGGAGAAATGCCATGCCGTCACCCCGAGCCCTCCTCATCGCGGTCACCGCCGCCGCGTCGCTACTGCTGCCGTCTCTCGTGCCGCCGGCCGCGGCTGCCGCGCTCGACGGACCCGGCGCGGTCGGCCCCGGCGCCGTGTACGCGGAGGACTTCGCGTCGATCGACGACTGGACTCCCGTGAGCGGCTCGGCCGACAAGTGGTCCGCCGCCGCGGGCATCCTCTCCGGCGACACCCGGGGGGCGACCAGCGGCAGCTACCTCCGCCCGGGCGGCGCTCTCACCCTGCCGGCCGCGTACGAGCTGCGCACCCACATGAAGATCGACGCCGTCGCGTCCGACGGAACGGTGTCCTTGCTGCTCGACATGCGCGACACCTCCGCGCTGAAGGCGAGCGGGATCAGCGCGCAGTTCACCGCCTTTGCGGCGAAGGATCGCGCGGGTGTGAGGCTGTCGAAGCCGATCGCGTCGACGGTGCTGTGCTCGGGGTCGACGCCGATCGTGGCCGGACAGTGGGTCGCCCTCACCGTGCGGCGCGCGAACGACGTCACCGCCGTCTACGTCGACGACCAGCTCGTCGCCGCCGCGGCCTCTCCTGCCGCGGGCGGCACGATCGGGCTCGGGACGTATCGCGCCGCGGCCAGCTTCGGTCCGATCTCGGTCGACGTCCTCGGAAGCGCGCCGGCCGGCCACCCCGCGGCGAACGCGGGATGCGGCTGGAAGGAATCCGACACGCCCCCGCAGGGCCCCGGCGGCATCACCGGCTCGGGCGTGTGGGTGCCCTCGGTCGCCGCCGCGTCCGACCGTCCGGGACACGAGGTGACCGCGGGGGAGTCGACCATGTCGCTCGACGGCGCCTGGTCGTTCTCGACCGACCCCGACAAGAAGGGCGAAGAGAAGGGCTGGCACCAGGGCACCGGCGCCGCGGCCTGGGAGAAGCGCACCGTTCCCGACAACTGGGACCTGTCCGACCGCTACGGCACGTACGTCGGCGCGGCCTGGTATCAGCGGACCTTTCAGATCGGAGCCGTGAATCCCTCCGCGAACGAGCGCGTGCGCATCGCGTTCGGCGCCGTCTACGAGAACACCGACGTCTGGATCAACGGGAAGCCCGCCGGCAATCATCGCGGCGGCTACACGCCGTTCGAGTTCGACGTGACCGACCTGCTCGTCAGCGGCGAGAACACCGTGGTCGTGCGCGCCGACAACACCTTCCAGCAGGGAGCGTGGTGGTCGTGGGGCGGCATCTCGCGGTCGGTCGAGCTCATCAAGAGCGACACCGTCGGCATCGACCGTCAGCAGATCGTCGCCACGCCCGATCTCGCCGCCGAGACCGCGAAGGTCACCTCGACGGTCTTCGTCGAGAACGCCGGTCCGTCGGCGCAGTCGGTCGCGCTCCGCGGAACGATCACCGACGCGGCGACCGGCGCCGTCCTCGTCGACGGCCTGACGGCCCGACTCGAGATTCCGGCCGGCAAGACGGCGTCGACCGATCTCGTCGCGAACCTCGCGGCGGGCACGTTCCGGCTCTGGAACCTCGACGACCCCGCGATGTACCGCTTCGACGTCTCGCTCGACGCGTCCGCCGGACACACCGACAGCGCCGTGAGCGACCGCTTCGGCATCCGTCTCTTCGAGATCGACGGCATCAAGGTGACCCTCAACGGGGAGCAGCTGCGCCTGGCCGGAGCGAACCGGGTGTCGGACGACCCGGTGCACGGCAACACCGAGCCGCTCGACCTCGTGCGACGCGACATGGACCGGATGAAGGCGTCGGGCCTCGACCTCGCGCGCATCATGCACTACGCGCAGACGCCGGAGCTGCTCGACTACGCCGACGAGATCGGGATGCTGCTCATCGACGAGGTCCCCGTCTGGCAGAACGGGCGCAGCCTCGCGATCAAGGACATCGATCCGATCAAGACCGAGTTCCGCGTCATGGTCGAGCGGGACTTCAACCACCCCAGCATCTTCGCCCACTCGGTGGCGAACGAGATCGAGTCGCATTTCCCGGTGGGCAAGGAGTACGACCGCGTGATGGCGGAGTACTCGAAGGAGATCGACCCCACCCGCTTCGTGACGCAGGCGACCAACACGATGAACTGGGTGGTGGAGAAGCGCAAGCCCGATGACGACCCGAGCAAGGTGCGACAGGCCGACGAAGACGGGTCGCAGTTCATGGACTTCGTCAGCATCAACACCTACGACCGCGAATACTTCGCTTTCAACGCGACGAAGCCGCTGAACTTCTGGGGCAAGCCCGTCTTCGTCTCGGAGTACAGTCCCGACGGCTACACCTTCGGGGTCAACCGCGAGACGCTCGACTTCTCGACGCAGTCCGCGGCGACGGCGAAGGCGTTCGCCGACCTGCCGCACGTGTTCGGCTGGTCGCAGTGGACGTACAACGACTACCGCAGCGACTTCCAGGGCACCGGCGCGAACCTCGTGCGCGGCTGGGGCAATCAAGACGTGTGGGGACGGCTGAAGGCGGGGTACACCGCCACGCAGGCCGCCAACGCGCCCGTCTCATCGCTCACCATCGACGCCGCCACGGCCGATGCGACCACCGGAGTCGGCCTGGTGACGCTGACACCGCGCCCGGCGACGAACCCGGGAGGGCCTCTGCGCACCCTGACCGACCACCGACTGGTCGTGCGCACGGCGGCGGCCGACGGCACGGTCGTCGGCGGCACCGTCGTCGATCTGCCGACCATCGAGCCGGGATCCGCGGCGAAGAAGCTGCCGCTCAGCTGGAGCGCCTCCGCTGCGGCCACCCGGGTCACGGTGTCTCTGCTGTCGCCCGCCGGCTACGAGGTCGCCGTGGCGGTGCGCGACGTCGTCCCGCCCGCCGCGCCGGTCATCGGCCAGACCGTGGCGGCCGACGGCGCTCTGCGCATCCGCTTCGACGACCCTGCCGACATCGGACGCTACTCGGTCACCGCGACCGACGCCGACGGCACCATCGCGGCGACGGTCACCACCGCCGAATCGTTCGCCGACCTGTCCGGCCTGCAGAACGGCCGCACCTACACCGTGCGCGTGGCGGCCGTCGGGACCGAAGGGGCGGGTCCGGCCGCCGAGATCGCTCTCGCGCCGGCGGCGGGGGGCGCGCTGCCGCCGAAGGTGGTCGCGCTCACCCCTGCGCCGGGGGCGCTGGTGCTGGGCTACTCCGACGACACGAAGAACGGCACCTACGACGTCGAGGTCTATGAGCACGGCACGCAGACGCGGGTGCAGGCCTACTCGACGAGCAATCGTCCGGGCACACGGATCGAAGGGCTCGACGCGGGCACGGCGTACGACGTGCGCCTGAGGGAGGCGGCGAGCACACCGTCGGCCTGGAGCGAGAGGCTCACGGCTGTGCCGCTCGCGGCCGACAGCACTCCCGCGCTGCAGGTGCGGGGGACCGTGGCCGGTGCGCACTCGGGCGGAATCGTCGTCGCACCCTCCGAGGGCACGGAGCGCTACCGCGTGAGGATCACCGGTCCGAGCACCGATCGGAGCTACGACATCGAACGGGCGGCCGTGGAGGTGCTGCCGATCGACGACCTCGCGCCGTCTCGCACGTACCAGGTCAGCGTCGCCGCGGTCGGTGCCGCGGGTGCATCCGCGTCGTGGAGCGGCACGATCTCGACGCCCGCAGCGGCGAGCGACACGACTCCCGGCACGCCGACCGGTGTCGCCGCCACCAACCGGGGGAACGACGCCTTCCTCCGGTGGGACGGCCAGGGCGGGATCGGATACCTCGTCGAACGTGTCGAGTGCGGCGCCACGACGCAGCGCCTCGTGACCGGCACGGAGGCGTCGCTGGGGCTGATCGGCGCGCAGCCGGGTACGTATCGGGTCCGCGCGCTGGGTGCTGGGCTGTCGGACTGGAGCGCCGCGGTGACGGTTCCGGGTGTCTCGGCCTGCCCCTTCGTGATCACCCCGACCGACACCGCGCCCCGCGACGACGGATCCGTTCCGTTCCGGTCGACCGGAACCTGGCCGAAGAGCTCGCTGCAGGGCCCGGGGTCGCATCCGTCGGTCTACGCCGATCTCTCGGCGCAGCCGAAGGCGACGGCCACCTGGACCGCGCCGACCCTGGTCGGAACGTACCGGCTCCGCGTCTCGATCCCCTCGAGCAGCGACGCGGCCAAGGGCGCCCGCTACACCGTGACCGGCGCACAGGGCAGCCGCACCGTCGCCGTCGACCAGGTCGCGCAGCGCGGCACGTGGGTCGATCTCGGTGAGGTCCTGGTCGACGCCGACCACCCTGCGACGGTGCAGCTCGCTGCGACCGGGAGCGGCTTCCTCCGCGCTTCTGCGGTGGAGTTCACGCCGGTGCCGGACCCGTCGATGTTCCCCGTCGCGCCTCAGCCGACCGTCGCCGACCAGTCGATCGACGAGGAGGGCGAGATCGCGGGCGGCGGAAGCGCCCCGGGCGACGTCATCGAGGTGTCGCTCTCCGACGGCACGTCGGTCGGGAAGACCGAGGTCGGGGCCGACGGCCTCTGGTCGGTCGACAGCGCTCTTCCTGCCGGTGAGTGGACCGTCACGGTCCTCGAGCGCGACGACGACGGGTGGGTCGGCACCGCCACGGCCACCGTCGTCGTGCGTGCGGCGACGTCGGACGGCGCGACCGCCGCTCCGGCGCGCGGGGTGCTGTCGAGCACGAGCGGGGTGGCGACCGGACTCCACGACGGCACGTTCGACCTGACGATGAACCTCTGGTGGGGCGAGAACGCGTCGACGTTCCGGCTGTACGAGAACGGCGAGCTGATCGCGACCAAGGCCCTCGCGCCGGGCTCTCCTCAGGCGCAGAGCGCGACCGTGCCGATCGCCGGCCGCGGCAACGGCACGTACGTCTACACCGGTGTGCTCGCGAACTCGAAGGGTGAGACAGAGGTCGCCCCGGTGACCGTGACGGTGAAGCACGCTCGGCCCGGCGCCCCCGTGCTCAGCGACGACAACTGGGACGGCGACGGCACCTTCACCCTGACGGCCGATCTGTGGTGGGGGACGAACGCCTCCTCCTACCGCTTCCTCGAAGACGGCGTGGTCGTCGGGTCGGGCGATCTCGCGCCGGCGACGCCGCAGCACCAGCGAGCGCAGCTGCTCCTCGAGGGGCGCTCCGCGGGGGCGCACACCTATACCGTGGAGTTCGTCAACGCGGCCGGATCGACCCTCAGCGCGCCCCGGACGGTGGTCGTGCGCTGACCTGCGCCGACGACGCCTCCGCGCGATCAGGCTCCGCCGGGGCCGTGGCGGCGCGCGCGCCGATCTCGTCCAGCATCGCGGTGACGGACCTCTCGAAGAGCCGGTCGTGGTCGATCTCGTAGCCCTCGGCATACGCGCGGGCGAGGCGCGGGAAGCGGTCCGCGGGCAGCGTTGCGGCCGACTGGGCGTGCGCCGTCTCGCGCCCGTCGCGGTCCGCGCCCGGAGGCGGCCCCGCTTGGGCCACGACGTGGCCCACCGTGGTGCGGGCGAGGATCTGCGCGGCATCCAGGGTCTCACGCGGCGACAGCCCGGCCGGCTCCAGCGCGCGCAGCAGCGCCTCGGTCGCGTCGAACGCGCCGGGTGTCACCGGCGGACGCATCGCGATCAGCGGAACGGCCTCGGGATGGGCGAGCAGGGTCGTGCGCAGGGCGCGGAGGCAGGCGGCCGCGTCTTCGCGCCAGTCCGAGGTCTCGGCGGCGATCGGCATCTCGGCGAAGACCCGCTCGACCACGCCGTCGAGCAGCGCCGTCCTGCTGGGGAAGTGCCGGTAGATCGTCATCGGATCGACGTTCAGGCGCCCGCCGAGCGTGCGCATGCTGAAGGCGTCCAGCCCGACCTCGTCGAGCAGCCCCAGGGCTCCGTCGAGCACCGCCTCGCGGGAGACGCCGGCGGGCCGGCCCCGCGGGCGTCGCGGGGTCGAGGTTTCCTGGGAACGCGGCATCCACATCTCCTTCGAATTTTATCTACACTGTAGAACACGAATCTACGGTGTAGACCAAGAGTAAGGGGATCGCGATGGATATGACGGAGCAATGGACGCCCTCGGGGGTGCGCCTGCGGAAGAGGCACGAGCGCCCGGGCGACCTCGACTGGCTTCTGCTCCCCGGGGGGCCGGGCCTGGGCTCGGAGAGCCTGCACGGGTTCGCGGATGCGATCGAGGTGCCGGGGCGGATCTGGATGGTCGATCTGCCGGGCGACGGCTCGAACGTCGATGCGCCGGGAGCGCCGGCCGACACGTTCGAGGCCTGGCCGTCGGTGCTGCGTGAAGCGGCTGCCGCCGTCGAGCGCCCGGTCTTCGTGGGGCACTCGACCGGTGGCGAATACCTGCTGTCGGTGCCCGTGCTCGAGCGGATGCTGGCCGGACTCGTTCTGATGAGCACGGCCCCGAACGCCTCCTGGATGCCGACCTTCGAGCGGATGACGCGCGAGAACCCCCTCCCGGCCGTCGACGCCGCGACCCAGGTATACGAGCGAACGCCCACGAACGCGCACCTCGCCGAGATCGCCGTGGCCTCGGCGCCGTGGAACTTCCGTCCCGACACGGTCGTGCGGGGGAGTGAGCTCCTGGCGGCCATGCCGTACAACCGCGAGGCCGTCGACTGGTCCGCGCGGAACTTCGACGAGACGTACACGGCCACGTGGTGGCCGGCGTCTCTGCCGACCCTGATCATCAGCGGCAGCGAGGATCGGATCGTCGACCAGTCGCTGTGGAACGGTCCGCGCTTCGAAGGCGCGCAAGTCACCCGCGCCGTCATCGCCGGCGGCGCCCACTTCCCCTGGATGGAGGAGCCCGTGCAGGTCCGAGACGCGATGGCGGATTTCGCCCGGCGGGTGGCATCCGTCTCGTGAACCGGCAGGCGCGCCTCGGAATCCGACGAATATGACCCACTGGCTGGACTAGCCGTGCGTATTATGCAATAGTGGTGCATCAGGAAGGCAAGGGTCCCACCTTGCGGTTTCCTATGTACGAGGCCTTCTTTCGAAGAGGAAAGGGAATCCCATGACGGATGCCACGACGCGTACCCGTCGGGCCGGGCGCCTGAGCGAGGTGCGATTCATCATGCTCCTCCTGCTGCCGGGCACCGCCCTGCTGCTGGGAGTGGTGATGTTCCCGCTGCTGCGCTCCCTCGCCTCGGCGTTCTTCACCGAGAGCCTGCTGTTCGCCGGCACGACCTGGGCCGGTTTCGACAACATCGTCGCGGTCCTCCAGGACGGCTTCGACCGGCTCCTCTGGCAGACGCTCATCTTCACCGTCGGCGCCACGATCATGCCCTTCCTCATCGGACTCGCCCTGGCGCTGGTGCTGAACGAGCGGTTCCGCGGGCAGCGCATCCTCCGCGGCGCGTTCCTCATCCCGTGGCTGGTCCCGGGCGTGGTGGTCTCGTTCCTGTGGATGTGGATCTTCGACGCCAACTACGGGGTGCTCAACGGTCTGCTGATGCAGCTGGGGATGATCGACTCGCCGGTGGCCTGGCTGTTCCAGACCGACACCGCGCGCGGGGCGCTCATCATCGCCAAGACCTGGAACTCGTTCCCCTGGGTGATGGTCATGCTCCTCGCCGCGCTGCAGACGGTGCCGCGCGAACTGCACGAGGCGGCGGCGATGGACGGGGCGGGCAGCATCCGCCGCTTCTTCTCCGTGACCTGGCCGCACATCAGCGGCGTCGCCGGACTCGTGATCCTGCTCGAGTTCATCTGGAACTTCCAGCACTTCGACACCATTTTCGTCATGACCGGCGGCGGCCCCGCCGGCACCACGCAGACCTTCGCGACCGAGGTCTACGACACCGCCTTCAAGGGCTACGACCTGGGCCACGCCGGCGCGCTGGGGCTGCTGTGGATGGTGCTCCTGCTCGTGCTCGTCGTCATCTACGTGCGCTTCTCGGAGCGCGGAGAGAAGAAGTGACCGTGAACGTCGCCGCCCCCGTCTCGTCCTCCGCCTCGCCGGAGCTCGCGCACACCGAGGAAGCCCTCGCCACGATCGCCGCCGGAGAGAGCGCACCGCGCCGACGCGCCCGCCGTCGTCCGCGGTGGGGGATGTGGATCGCGCTCGTCGTCATCTCGCTGTTCGCGTTCCTGCCCGTCTACTGGCTCGTGGTGACCTCGCTGACCCCCGACGGCGACGTCTTCAGCTTCCCGCCGCGCTTCCTGCCGACCGACATCACGTTCGAGCACTACGCGACGGTGCTCACGAACCCGGCCATCTTCGGGTATCTGCTCAACAGCATCCTGGTCTCCGTCATCACCGCGGTGCTGTCGGTGGTGGTCTCGATGTACATGGCGTACGCCTTCTCGAAGTACCGCTTCCGCGGCCGCGTGTCGCTGATGTACTTCGTCCTGTCGAGCCAGATGTTCCCCCAGGCGCTGCTGCTGGTGACGCTGTACGTGGTGTTCGCCCAGTTCGGCCTCCTGAACACCTACCAGGCGCTGATCATCTCCTTCACGACGTTCACCCTGCCGCTCTGCGTGTGGATGCTGAAGGGCTTCTTCGACGCGCTGCCCGACGATCTCATCGAGGCGGCCCGCATCGACGGCGCCGGTCACTGGCGCACCCTGCACTCCGTCATCCTCCCGCTGGCGGCCCCCGGACTGGTCGCCGCCGGTCTCTTCGCCTTCGTGCGCGGCTGGAACGACTTCATGTTCGCCCTCACCCTCGCGGGACCCGAGAAGCAGACGCTGCCCCCGGGCCTGGTGAACACCTTCATCGGCGAGGCCGCGACCGCGTGGCCCGAGCTCATGGCGGCGTCGCTGCTCGTGTCGACGCCCGTGTGCATCGCCTTCATCGTCCTTCAGCGCTACCTCGTCGGCGGCATCACCGCCGGCGCGGTCAAGGGCTGACGGCTCACCCCCATCACATCGCTGTTGCTGCACCACATCAAAGGAGATACGTCCATGGCATCTGATCTCTCGCGTCGCGATCTGCTGCGCTTCTCGGCCGTCGGCTTGGGCGGGCTCGCGCTCGCGGGCATCGCCGCCGGCTGCGCTCCGTCGGGATCGCCCAGCCCCGGGAGCAGCGCCTCCGCGGGACCGGCGAAGCCCACCGACTTCGCCTTCGCCAGCTGGGGGATGTCGGAGGAGGCGACCAAGCCCGCGCTGCAGTCCTCGGTCGACGCGTTCGCCAAGAAGGACGGGATCTCGATCGAGACCCCGAGCTACCCCTTCAACGACTACCTGAACCAGCTCACCCTCCAGGTGCGGGGCGGGCAGTTCACCGGCGCCGCGCAGCTCGACGTCGCCTGGCTCTCGACGCTCGCCGCTCTCGGCAAGCTCACCGACCTCGGTGCCAAGGCCAAGGGCCGCGGCTACACCGAGGCCGGTCTGACGGCGGGGTCGTTCGGCGGCAAGCAGCTCGGCCTGCCCTGGACCATCGCGGCCATCGGGCCGATCGCGAACACCGAGCTGCTCGGCAAGGTCGGCCTCGACGCGCTGCCGCAGACGACGAAGGACTTCGAGGCGGCGCTGGTCGAGCTGAAGGCGCTCGGCGGCGGGGTCATCCCCTACGCCGCGTCGACGAAGACGGCGCAGCTCAAGGACATCGTCGTGTGGATGCAGACCTTCGGGTCGAAGATCATCGACGACGGCAAGGTCACCATCGGCGACGAGGCCTCGATCGAGGCGGTCACCTGGTACAAGAAACTCTTCGACCAGGGGCTGATCGCCGCCGACGTCGACCGCGCCGCGGCCCGCGCGCTGTTCGGCCAGGGCAAGGCCGCCGTCTACGACGACGCCCCCGCCGGTCGCGCCGCAGTGCTCAAGTCGGCGTCCGACCCGGAGCTGGCATCGAAGATGGCGCCGTTCGCGCGTCCGGTCGTCAAGAAGGGCGACACCCCGCAGGAGGTGCTGTGGGGCCACCTGCTCGTCGTCGTCGACGGCAAGGGAGCCGGCACCGCGGGCGACTTCGCGCAGTGGATCACCTCCGACCCGGCGCAGCAGGTGAGCTACTTCACCGCGCTCGGTCTGCCGCCGGCGACCGACGAGGCCCTCGCGTCGTCGGCCGTGTCGGGCAACGCGTTCGTGAGCCAGTTCACCGAGCGGGTCACCGTCGACGCGAAGCCGAGCCCGCTGTGGGAGTTCGTGCAGTACGCGCAGATGGAGGCCGCCATCGCCGAAGAGGTGCAGGGCGTGCTGATCGGCTCGACGACGCCGAAGGATGCCATGGTCGCCGCCGGCAAGAAGGTGCAGGCGCTCGTCGGCTGACCCCCGCCCCCGCAGGCCCGCACGCGAAACAGAAGGAAGACATGCGTCACCAGAGCATCAGCAGCGACCTCACCGTGATCGGCGGTGGACTCGCCGGAGTGGCGGCCGCCATCAGCGCGGCCCGCCTCGGGAAGAAGGTCGCCCTCGTCGGAAACCGACCGGTGCTCGGCGGCAACTCGTCATCCGAGGTGCGCGTGTGGGTCTGCGGGGCGACATCCCACGGCATCCAGCGCTACGCCAGGGAGACCGGTGTCATCGGCGAGCTGTACACCGAGAACCAGTACCGCAATCCCGAGGGGAACCCCATCCACTGGGACGAGGTCGTGCTCGACGCCGTGCGGGCCGAACCCGGCATCTCGCTGTTCCTGAACACCGACGTGCGCACCATCGACGCGGGCGAGTCCGGCATCCGCTCGGTCACGGGATGGACGATGGGGTCGGAGATCGAGACCACCTTCACCTCGCCCCTCTTCGTCGACGCCACCGGCGACGGGCTCATCGGCGCGCTCGCCGGGGCCGACCACCGCATCGGTCGCGAGGCGCGGTCGGAGTACGACGAGGAATGGGCGCCCGACGAGGCCGACGGCGAACTGCTCGGCTCGACGCTCCTCTTCTACACGAAGGACGTCGGCCACCCCGTGCGATTCATCGCCCCCGACTCGGCGAAGGACATCCTCCAGACCCCCATCCCGGAATCGCGCATCATCCGCTCCGGAGACTCCGGCGCGCACTACTGGTGGATCGAATGGGGCGGACACCTCGACACGGTCGACCAGAACGAGGCGATCCGCGACGAGCTGCGCTCCGTCATCTTCGGCATCTGGGACCACATCAAGAACTCGGGACGCTTCGACGCCGAGAACCTCGACCTCGAGTGGGTCGGGTCCCTGCCGGGCAAGCGCGAGTACCGGCGGTTCCTCGGCGACCACGTGCTGTCGCAGCGCGACATCCTCGAGCAGCGGGTCTTCCCGGATGCCGTCGCCTTCGGCGGCTGGTCGATCGACCTCCACCCGGTCGAGGGCATGTACGCGACGGCATCCGGAGCGCACCAGCGGTACTCCGACGGCATCTACGGGATCCCGCTGCGCTCGCTCTACTCGCGCAACGTGCCGAATCTGCTGGTCGCCGGACGCGACATCTCGGCTTCGCACGTCGCGTTCGGCTCGACCCGCGTGATGGCCACCTGCGCCACGACGGGCGAAGCGGTCGGCACGGCCGCCTCGCTCGCGCTCGACCTGGGCGTCGGACCGCGCGAGCTCGCCACCCGCCATGCGTCCGACGTGCAGCAGCTGCTGCTCAAGCAGGACGCGTCGATCTTCGGGGTCGCCAACACCGACGACGATGATGCCGCGCGTCGGGCTGCCGTCAGCGCGTCGAGCCGGCGTCGCGACCTCGATCAGGCGGGCGGCTCCTCGGCGCGTGGGCACGCGCTCGACGCCGATCTCGCCGTCGTCGTGCCCGTCGACCCGCGGCTCGACTCGCTCGCGCTGCAGGTCCGCGCCCCGCGCGACGTGCAGCTGACGGCCTCGCTGTGGACGACCGGCCGGCCCCAGAACTTCGTGCCGATCGCCGAGCAGCGACGGGTGAGCGTCTCGGTGACCGGGAGTGACGAGCTGCAGTGGGTCGAGCTGCCGCTGGAGTGGCATCCCGACACCCCGGAGAACGTGGTGGTGATCGTCGACGCCGCGCCCGACGTCTCGGTCGTGCTCGTGCCCAATCACGTGCCCGGCATGCTCGCGCTGCCGCACATCCCCCAGGCCGACGGCGACGAGAACGTCGAGGTCGACGAGAGCGAGGCCGTCGTGAGCTGGCCGGCGCGGCCGCTGCGGGGGTGGGCACCGCGCGTGCGCGTCACCCCGCTCTCCGACGCGTTCGCCCCGGACAAGGCGGTGGGCGGCTACTCGCGTCCGTTCGGCGGGCCTCAGATGTGGGTCGCCGACGGCGATGCCGACGAGTGGCTCGCGCTCGAGTGGGAGTCTCCGGAGGAGATCGCGGAGGTGCGACTCACTTTCGACGACGACCTCGATGTCGAGCTCAACACCCTCCACCATCACCGCAGCCCTGATCTGGTGTTCCCCGAGATCGTCCGCGACTACACCGTCGAGGTGCGCGGAGACGACGACGGCTGGGAGCCCGTCGTCCGGGTCGAGGGCAACCGACGCCGTCACCGCGTGCACCGGCTCGACGCACCGGTGCGCACGCGCGCGCTGCGCGTCGTGGTGCACGCCACCAACGGCGATCCCCACGCGCGCATCGTGGCCCTGCGCGTGCACTGACGCGCGCGGGCGATGGCGACTCGGGTAGGGTCACGGGCATGGCCACCGCAACCACGCACTCCCCGAAACGCGAGGCCTTCGGGTCGCGGAACGTGTTCATCCTCTCCGCGATCGGTTCGGCCGTCGGACTCGGCAACATCTGGCGCTTCCCGTACGTGGCGTACGAGGGGGGCGGCGGGGCGTTCCTGATCCCGTACCTGTGCGCGCTGCTGACGGCCGGCATCCCGCTGCTGTTCTTCGACTACGCGATCGGTCACCGCTTCCGGGGATCGACGCCGCTCGCCTTCCGGCGCATGCACCGCGCGGCCGAGCCTCTGGGCTGGTGGCAGGTGCTCATCTGCGTGGTGATCGCGGTCTACTACGCCGTGATCATCGCGTGGGCGGCGATGTACACCTGGTTCTCGGCTCAGCTCTCGTGGGGCGCGGGCAACGAGGAGGCCTTCTTCTTCGAGGACTTCCTCCGATCGGCCGACGTGGCCGAGGTCGGCGTCTCCGCCGAGTTCGTGCCGCAGGTGGGCCTGCCGCTGATCGCCGTGTGGTTGATCGTGATCGTCATCATGGCACTCGGGGTGAAGCGGGGCATCGGTCGCGCCAACACGATCCTGATGCCGCTGCTCACGCTCATGTTCGCCGTGCTCGTCGTGCAGGCCCTGTTCCTGCCCGGCGCGATGGAGGGCCTCAACGCCTTCTTCACCCCGAACTGGGAGGCGCTCGCCGATCCCGGCGTGTGGGCGTCGGCCTACGGTCACATCTTCTTCTCACTGTCGGTCGCCTTCGGCATCATGGTGACCTACTCGTCGTATCTGAAGCGCAAGACCGACCTCACCGGTTCGGGCCTGGTCGTGGCGTTCGCGAACTCGGGATTCGAGATCCTCGCGGGCATCGGGGTGTTCGCCGCCCTGGGATTCATGGCGCAGGCGCAGGGGGCCGAGGTGTCGGGCGTCGCCTCGTCGGGCATCGGCCTGGCATTCATCGCCTTCCCGACGATCGTGTCGCAGGCGACGGGCGGGTCGATCATCGGGGTGCTGTTCTTCGGTGCGCTCGTCTTCGCCGGGGTCACGTCTCTCATCTCGGTCATCGAGGTGATCGTCGCCTCCCTGCAGGACAAGATGAGCTGGGGGCGCGTGCGCACCACGCTCATCGTGACGATCCCGCTGGGGGTGATCTCGGTGGCGCTGTTCTCGACGACCACGGCGCTGTCAGTGCTCGACACGGCCGACGCGTTCGTCAACGCCTTCGGGATCATGGCGGTCGCGTTCGTGGCAGTCGTCGTCGTGGCGTGGCTGCTGCACAAGCTGCCCGTGCTCGAGGAGCACCTCAACAGGCGGTCGAGCTTCCGCGTCGGACGCACGTGGAAAATCGCCGTCGGGGTGCTCGCCCCCGTCGTGCTCGGGTACCTTCTCGTCACCGAGCTCATCACCAAGATCTCCGAGCCCTACAGCGGTTATCCCGTCTGGTTCGTCGGCGTGTTCGGCTGGGGCTTGGTCATCGCCCTCGTCGTCATCGGGGTGCTGCTGTCGCTCCTGCCGTGGAGCCGGCGCTCGCACGCGAAGGACGACCCCGACTACGACGAGTTCCTCGTCGTGGAGGAGTACGAGCCCGATCCCGAGACGGGCGCCGTCGACATCCCGGCATCGAGCCGGAAGGGAGCACGCTCATGACCCCGACCGCCATCGTCATGATGATCATCGCCATGGTCACGGTCTGGGGAGGGCTCGTCGCCGCGGTCGTGAACCTGGCGCGGCATCCCGAGGCCTCCGACGACGAGCCCGAGGTGCCGGTCGAGCTCTGACGCGCGGCGAGCTCAGCGCCCGAGGAACAGCACCGTGATCAGCATGGCGATGATGACGGTGTTGAAGGCGAACGAGACGAGCGTGTGGCCGGTGACGATGCGGCGCCCGGCGGGATCGAGAACCGAGACGTCCGACGTCGAGAAGGTCGTCTGGACCTGCACGGCGAGATAGACGTAGTCGATGAACACGCGCTGGTCGCTCTTCCCGGGGTACTGCAGTCCGCCGGAGGCGATGTCGTACCGGGCGTAGTGCACCGCGTAGGCGACGACGGTCACCGACCACGATGCGGCGACGACGGCGACGCTGAACAGGACCGTGATCGGCTGGGTGAGCAGCCCCGGCCACAGCGTGAACGTGAGCACCGCGCCCACGGCGATGATCGACCACTGCACCGCGATCGTGGGCCCCGTTCCCGAGACCATCTCCCCGAGCCTGCCGAACCTGCCCTTCGGGGTGCTCGCCTCCAGCAGCGTCCGCAGCGATGCGGGACTCAGCCGGCCGAACACGTGCAGCGTGTGCACCAGATAGGCGATCGAGGATGCCGCCGAGAACGCGAACACGCAGAGCGCCATCAGGTCGGTGCGCGGCTCCCAGCCGCGCACCAGCACCACGATCACCAGGGTGATCCACGAGGCGTTCACCCCGGCGATGCAGGCGACGGCGAGACGCACGACGTCGAACGCCGCTCGCGGCACCCGGGAAGGTGTGGCGGGCGGCGAAGGCGGATCTGTGGGCCGGTTCATGGATACGAGGATGCCAGACGGATGCCGCACCGGCGAAGGGCGACCAGGTCTGCCTCATCGTCGAACGATGCTGTGAGGGTTCGACGTATTGGCAGCTTCTCTGCGAGCGACGCCTTGCTTTACTGGTCTGACCAGTCCCCGACCCCGAGGTGCAGAATGACCATCACCGACCTGTCCGCCGCCTCGACCGCGGAGTCCGCCCTCCCGATCATCGGTCATTGGATCGACGGGGATGTTCGCGTCTCGGACGGCGGTCGTACGGCGCCGGTGTTCGATCCGGCGACGGGTGCGGTGCAGGCGCGTGTCGCGTTGGCGGATCGGGCGGACATCGATGCGGCGATCGAGTCGGCGGAGGCGGGGTTCCGGGTGTGGTCGGGGTTCTCGGTCGCGAAGCGGCAGAGCGTGTTGTTCGCGTTCCGGGAGTTGTTGAACGCCCGTAAGGGGGAGTTGGCGGCGATCATCACGGCCGAGCACGGCAAGGTGGTCTCGGACGCGTGGGGGGAGATCCTGCGGGGGCAGGAGGTCGTGGAGCTGGCGACCGGGTTCCCGCATCTGATCAAGGGCGCGTTCAGCGAGAACGCGTCCAGTGGCGTCGATGTGTACTCGATCAAGCAACCGTTGGGTGTGGTGGGGGTGATCAGCCCGTTCAACTTCCCGGTGATGGTGCCGTTGTGGTTCGCGCCGATCGCGATCGCGGCGGGCAACGCGGTGGTCCTGAAGCCGAGCGAGAAGGACCCGTCGGCGGCGTTGTGGCTGGCGCGGCTGTGGCAGGAGGCGGGGCTCCCTGACGGGGTGTTCACGGTGCTGCAGGGCGACAAGCTCGCCGTCGACGGGCTGCTGGAATCCCCGGTCGTGCAGTCGATCAGCTTCGTCGGGTCGACCCCGATCGCGCAGTACATCTACGAGACGGCATCCCGCAACGGCAAGCGGGTGCAGGCCCTCGGCGGGGCGAAGAACCACATGCTCGTCCTGCCCGACGCCGATCTCGACCTCGTCGCCGACCAGGCCGTGAACGCCGGATACGGGGCGGCGGGTGAGCGGTGCATGGCGATCAGCGTGGTCCTCGCGGTCGAGCCCGTCGCGGACGAGCTGATCGGCAAGATCACCGACCGCATCGCGAAGCTGCGTGTCGGCAACGGTGCGGGTGTCGACGGTGTGGAACCCGACATGGGCCCGCTGATCACCGACGTGCACCGCGATACGGTCTCGTCCTACGTCGACATCGCCGAAGCCGACGGGGCGCGGATCGTCGTCGACGGCCGCGGGTTCACCGTCGACGGGCACGAGGACGGTTTCTTCTTCGGCCCCACCCTCATCGACGCCCTCCCCACCACCAGCCGCGCCTACACCGAGGAGATCTTCGGACCCGTCCTGTCGATCGTCCGCGTCGCCAGCTACGACGAGGGCCTGAACCTGATCAACTCCGGCGAGTTCGGCAACGGCACCGCGATCTTCACCAACGACGGCGGCGCCGCCCGCCGCTTCCAGAACGAGGTCCAGGTCGGGATGATCGGCATCAACGTGCCCATCCCCGTCCCCGTCGCCTACCACTCCTTCGGCGGGTGGAAGAAATCCCTCTTCGGCGACGCGAAAGCCTACGGCCCCCACGGCTTCGACTTCTTCACCCGCGAGAAAGCCATCACCGCCCGGTGGATCGACCCCGCCACCCGCAACACAAGCGACCACACCGGCATCGACCTCGGCTTCCCCCAGAACACCTGAGCCGGCGGGAAGCGACGTCAGCGACGCGTGAGCTGCAGCGCGCCCCACAGCTCGCTGCGCGCGGCGAAGGTCTCCAGGTCGAGCCCGAGCAGCGCTCCCGCCCCGTCGACGCGCGCACGCAGGGTGTGCCGGTGGATGCCGAGAGCCTTCGCCGCGGGGTCCCACGCGCCGTTGTGCTCGAGCCAGACCTCGAGCGTGCGCCGCAGCTCCGGCGGCGCCTGAGCGCTCTCGAGCGGCAGCAGCATCCGACGGGCCACGTCATGCGCGCGGGTGTGCTCGAGGTGCCCGAGCAGCCCCCCGCGGACGACGTCGTCGAACTCCGCGACGGGGCGCTCTGTCGAAGTGCGCGCCAGCGCCCGCTGCGACTCGGCCACCGCCTCGCCCAGATCATTCCACGCAGACGGCGCCGAGAAGCCGGCACGGGCGCCGTGTCGCGCGAGCAGGGCGAGCAGCTCGGCCCGGCCGTCGGCGGGCGCGATCGCGACGATGCCCTCGTCGTGCTCGGCGAAGAACAGCGCGCCGCGGTGCTCGACCGCCAGGAGCTCCATCGCCGCGCGAAGCGCCTGCACGTCGCCGTCGTCCGGCGGTGCGATCGTGCCCACGCGGATGGGCCCGTCGGGGAGGGGTCCCCACAGGTGCGTCACCGTGCGCTGCGCCACCCCGATCAGACCAGCCATCAGCAGCTCGAGCACGCCGGACCGCAGGCGCCGACGCGCGTCGTCGAGAGTGCGGCTCTGCTCGAGCGCGATGCTGGCGAGGGCGATCACCGCGTCGACGAGATCGGCTCGCGCGCGATCGAGCGATCCGGTGCCGGTTCCGACGGCGAGGATGCCGCGCAGGTCGCCGCGCTGCCCGAGAGTCTGCAGCGTCACCTCGCGCGCGAGGCCGGAGCCCGTGCCGCCCTCGGCGATGCTGAGGCGCACGGCGGCGGTGCGGCCGCGCGCGAGCATGCTCGTGACGGCTCTCGCCACCTCCGGTGCGAGCGACGACGGGATTCCGCGTCGTGTGGGCGCCGGCACGCGGGCGCCCGACGCGTCGAACAACGCGACCCAGCAGTCGAGGTTGCGCTCGAGCTCGCGCAGGATCTCGGCGAGACCGTCCGGTCGCAGCGCCGCGCGGGCGACCGACCGCTGCGCCCTGAGCGAGGTCTCGAGCATGAGCCGCTCGTCGGCGGCGACCGCGTCGGAGATGTAGCGGATGATGCCCATGAAGGGCGTCGCCCGGGGAACCTCGACCAGCGGCAGCCCGTGCGCGGCAGCGGCGGTGCGCAGATCCTCGGGGATCCGCTCGTGCGCGACGCCCACCGCGAACCCGAGCGCGAGGACGCCGTGATCGACGAGACGGCGCACGTAGGGCGCGACGGGCGTCGGCTCGCTGCCGTCGAACTGCACGCCGTCGGTGAGGAGCAGGCCGCCCGAGTCGAGCCAGGGCGTCGGGTCGGGGAGATCGGAGTTGTGGGCCCACAGCACGGGCTGTTCGAGCAGCGCGTCGTCGACCCCGCTCACCGCCCGCAGGGCGAAGCGCGACTCGTTCATCAGGGCGCGGAGACGGGCGGGCACTCCGGCATCCTGACCGATGACGATCTGTCCGTCAAGTGCTCGAAGGATCGACGGATTGGCGGTCTTGACCCCTCCCGCGACTGAGAGGATCGTGGTGCCGCAGCCGCACGATCACGAAGGACTCCCATGACCGACAGCCCTCACGCCGACGCTCTGCCGCTCGGCGGCTCCACGACCGCCGTGACCGTCACGAACGCCGAGGTCGCCGACGCCGATCGTTCGCGCGTGTTCCATTCGTGGTCGGCGCAGGGTTCGCTCGCTCCGCTCCCGCTCGCCGGCGGCTCGGGGACGACGGTGTGGGATGCCGAGGGCAATCGCTTCCTCGACTTCTCGAGCCAGCTCGTGAACGTGAACATCGGCCACCAGCATCCGAAGGTCGTCGCGGCCATCCAAGCCCAGGCCGAGATCCTGACCACGGTGGCACCCGCGCACGCCAACGCCGTGCGCGCCGAGGCCGCACGGCTGATCGTCGACATCGCCCCCGACGGGTTCGAGAAGGTGTTCTTCACCAACGGCGGCGCCGATGCCAACGAGAACGCGATCCGCATGGCGCGACTGGTCACCGGACGCGACAAGGTGCTTTCGACCTACCGCTCGTATCACGGCAACACCGGTGCGGCGATCGTCTCGACCGGCGACTGGCGCCGCATCCCGAACGAGTACGCGCGCGGCCATGTGCACTTCTTCGGGCCCTACCTGTACCGATCCGAGTTCTGGGCCACGACGCCCGGGGAGGAGTCGGCGCGCGCGCTGCACCACCTCGAACGGGTCGTCCAGTCGGAAGGGCCCGAGAGCATCGCGGCGATCCTGCTCGAGACGGTCCCGGGCACGGCCGGCATCCTCGTCCCGCCGCCCGGCTATCTGACGGGCGTGCGCGAGATCGCCGACCGCTACGGCATCCTGCTCATCCTCGACGAGGTGATGGCCGGCTTCGGACGCACGGGTGAATGGCTGGCGCTCGACGGCTTCGACGTGCGGCCCGACCTCATCACCTTCGCCAAGGGCGTCAACTCCGGGTACGTGCCGATCGGCGGGGTCATCATCCCGGGAGAGATCGCCCATCACTTCGACGAGAGGGTCTACCCGGGCGGCCTCACCTACTCCGGCCATCCCCTGGCGGCGGCGAGCGTGGTCGCCACGATCGAGGCCATGCGCGCCGAGGGTGTCGTCGACAACGCCCGCCGCGTCGGTGCCGAGGTGATCGGTCCGCGCCTGCGGCAGCTCGCCGAACGGCACGAGGTCATCGGCGAGGTGCGGGGGAGCGGCGTCTTCTGGGCGGTCGAGCTGGTCGACGACCGTGACAGCCGCGCGCCCCTCCCGGCCGCGGGGATCGCCACGCTCAAGAGCGACCTGCTCGCGCGCGGCCTGCTGCCCTTCTTCGCCGACAACCGTCTGCACGTCGTGCCGCCGTGCGTCATCACCGCCGACGACGCGACGCGCGGACTCGACATCATCGACGAGGCGCTGGGGGCCTTCCGGCACTGAGTCGCCGGCGGCGCGGCATCCGACTCATCCGTCGCGCGGCCAGCGGGCCACGCCGACGATCTCGCACGCCGACGACTCGTCGGCGACGGTGAGGCGCGCGAGCGCGCGGGGGTCGATCGGTTCGGAGGGCGGTGCCGCAGCGCCCGTGACGTCGAGCAGGACGACTTCGGCCGAGGCCCCGACCAGCCGCAGGGCGCCCGCCTCACCGCATCGCACCGAGAACACCACCTCTTGCCGGCGCCGATGAGCCGTCGCGTCGGTGATCGTCCACGACGTGTGGTCGTCGGTCCATGCCGAGCGGATCCAGTCCTGCCGTACCACGCCGTCGACGCGCAGCAGTGCGGTGTTCGCGGGCAGTCGCGACGCCTGCCGCAGCTCGAACAGGACATGGACGGTCGCGGCGATGACGTCGACGACCACGCGTGTCACCTGCCCCCCGACCATCAGGTGCGGCCTCCGCAGCGGGTCCTCGGTCTCGCCGAGCGAACGGATGCCGGAGGGCAGGCCCGAGAGGAGGTCGTGCACCCTCATGCCGCTCCGCCCTCGCCGTGTCCGGAAGAAGCCCCGAGCCTAGCCAGGCGGTGTTCACACTCATCCCGCAGCTGTGATCGTCGGTGGCCCCTGGCACACTGGGCAGCAGCGAGACGGAGGTGCGCCATGGCGATCGACCCGAAGAAGACCCTCGACGCGTATCGGGCGAAGCGCGGCGAGACGCGCATCGTCGACGTGCCGCCGCTGCAGTACCTGATGGTCGACGGCTCCGGCGATCCGAACACGGACGCGGCGTTCGGCGAGGCGGTGAGCGCGCTCTTCCCCCTCGCCTACACCCTGAAGTTCGCCGCCAGGAAGGAGCGGGGCATCGACACGGTGGTCATGCCGCTCGAGGGCCTGTGGCACGCTCGCGACATGGCGGCCTTCACCTCGCGGCGCGACGCCTCGAGCTGGCTCTGGACGCTGCTCCTGATGGTGCCCGATCACGTGACCGCCGACATGGTCGCCGACGCGATCGAGGCGGTGGAGGAGAAGGCCGCCAAGAAGAAGGAGGACCCGTCGCCGGCGCTGCGTTCGGTGCGTCTCGAGACGCTGGAAGAGGGGCTCTGCGTGCAGACGCTGCACGTCGGCCCCTTCGATGAGGAGGGCCCGCTGCTCGACGAGCTCCATCGCCGGTTCATCCCCGAGAACGGGCTGCGGATGCGCGGTCGGCACCATGAGATCTACCTGAGCGATCTTCGTCGAACGGAGCCCGCGAGACTGCGCACGATCCTGCGGCAACCCGTGGAGAGAACCGGATGAGCATGTCGTCCCGCGGGTCGAGGTCGACCCGCTCGGCAGCGTCCGACGCGATGGATAGTCTTCGAGGATGAGCACCGCCAAAGACGCCGCCCGGGCCGCGAAGGACTCGGACGCGTTCCGTCTCGCCGCGCGCATCGGCTTCATCGTCGTCGGGCTGATCCACATCATGATCGGGAGCTTCGCCGTCTCGATCGCTCTCGGCGGAGGCGGAGACGCCGATCAAGACGGCGTGATGCAGGCGATCCGGCAGAGCCCGATCGGCGGGCTGCTCCTCGCGATCATCGCCGCCGGACTCGTCGCGCTCGCCGTATGGCAGATCGCCACCGCCTTCCTCGTGACCGATCGCGCCGACACGAAGAAGTGGGGCAAGCGCGTGAAGTTCTTCGGCATCGCGCTCTCGTATCTCGTCGTCGCGGGCCTGGCCGTCATCTTCGCCTTCGGCGGCAGCGCGCACTCCGAGAAGGCGTCGCAGACCCTCAGCGCCGTGCTGCTGGCGGCTCCGGCGGGCGTCGTGCTCCTGGTCATCATCGGGGCGACGGTGGCGGGAGTCGGGATCGGCTTCATCGTCAGCGGCTTCACCCGCGGGTTCAAGAAGCTGCTTCATCTCCCTTCCGACACGGCTCCGCGCGAGGGCATCGTGACCTTCGGCGTGATCGGCTACATCGCCAAGGGCATCGCGGTCGCCGTCACCGGGGTGCTCTTCGTCATCGCCGCCTTCACCGACGATCCCGACGCGTCGTCGGGTCTCGACGGAGCACTGCGCAGTCTGCTCGACCTGCCGCTCGGCCCGGTCGTCCTGTGCGTCGTCGGGGTCGGGCTCGCCGTCTACGGGCTCTTCTGCATCGCGCGTTCCCGTTACTCCCGGATGTGACCCCTCATGCCGTCGCGGGCTTCTCGCTCCACACGAGCAGGAAGGCGCCCAGACCGATCATGAGTCCTCCGCCGGTGGCCCCCATCGCCTCCACGCGGCGGGGAGAGCGCGCGAACCAGTCGCGCGCAGCGCTCGCCAGCAGCACCCAGAGCGCGTCGCACGAGACGCCGATCGCCACGACGATCGCGCCGAGCACGAAGAGCTGCACGGGCACCGATCCCGCCTGCAGATCGACGAACTGCGGGAGGATCGCCAGGAAGAAGGCGATCGACTTCGGGTTGGTGAGCCCGACGACGAACCCCTCCATCAGCAGACGTCGACCCGAACGGCGCGTCTTCCCGGCCAGCACGGCTCCCGCGGCATCCTTCCGATGACGGATCGCCTGGATGCCGAGGAAGACGAGGTATCCGGCGCCGAGCACCTTCACGATCGTGAAGAGGACGACGGATTGCGCGATGATCGTGCCGACGCCGAGAGCCACGGCGACGACGAGGACGATCGATCCGACGGCGGTGCCCACGATGCTGAGGAGTCCGCCCACCCGTCCGAGCGCCATGGCGCGGCCGATCGTGAACATCACCGTAGGCCCCGGGATCACCACCATGATGAACGCCGCCACGATGAACGCCACGAGAGTGTCGACGCTGAACATGATGCGAGCCTAGGGCACCGCCGTGGATGAGAAACTGGAACGATGAGCATGTCCGCCGCCCCCGACGTGATCGCCCCGCTGAGCGACGACGAGGTGCGGCGACTGCGCGACGACTTCCCCATCCTGCAGACCGAGGTCAACGGGCATCCGCTCGTCTACCTCGATTCGGGAGCGACGTCGCAGCGCCCACTCGCCGTGCTCGACGCCGAGCGCGAGTTCGCGACCCGCAGCAACTCGGCCGTCCATCGCGGCGCCCACACCCTGGCGGCGGAGGCGACCGAGCTGTTCGAAGACGCGCGTGCCGCGCTCGCCCGGTTCGTCGGCGTCGACGACGACGAGATCGTCTGGACGTCGAACGCCACCGAGGCGATCAACCTCGTCGCCTATTCGCTGTCGAACGCCGCCGCGGGTCGCGGGGGAGCAGCCGCCGCGCCGCTCCGTCTCGGCCCGGGAGACGAGCTCGTCACGACCGAGATGGAGCATCACGCCAACCTCATCCCCTGGCAGGAGCTCGCGGCGCGGACCGGTGCGACGCTGCGGGTCGTGCCTCTCGACGACCACGGCGCCCTCCGCCTCGACGTCGCCGCCGAGATGATCACCGAGCGCACCCGTCTGGTCGCGTTCACCCACGTGTCGAACGTGCTCGGGGTGATCAACCCGGTGGACCAGCTCGTCGCCCTCGCGCGGCGGGCCGGCGCGATGACGCTTCTCGACGCCTGCCAGTCGGCACCGCACCTTCCCCTCGACCTCCGCGCGCTCGACGTCGACTTCGCGGTGCTCTCCGGCCACAAGATGCTGGGGCCGAGCGGAATCGGCGCCCTCTACGGCCGCCGGGCGCTGCTCGAGATCATGCCGCCGTTCCTCACCGGAGGGTCGATGATCACCACGGTCACGACCACCGAGGCCGAGTACCTGCCGCCGCCGCAGCGCTTCGAGGCCGGAACGCAGCGCGTCTCGCAGGCCGTCGCGCTCGCCGCGGCCGTGGACTACCTGTCGTCGGTGGGCATGGCGCGTATCGCGGCGCACGAGGCCGCGTTCGGAGCGCGCCTGGTCGACGGCCTCTCCGCCATCGAAGGGGTGCGCGTCCTCGGCGCCGACATCGCCCTTCCGCGCGTCGGCCTCGCCAGCTTCGACGTGGCCGGCATCCACTCGCACGACGTCGGGCAGTACCTCGACGACCTGGGCATCGCCGTGCGGGTCGGCCATCACTGCGCGCAGCCGCTGCACCGCCGGCTCGGGGTGACCTCGTCGACGCGGGCGAGCACCTATCTGTACACGACGGATGCCGAGGTCGACGCGGTGATCGACGGCGTCGCCGGGGCGATCGAGTTCTTCCGGAGGGGCGCATGAGCGATCTGCAGAACCTGTATCAGGAGCTGATCCTCGACCATTCGCGCACGCCGCACGGCTACGGGCTGCGCGAGGCCGTCGCCGCGCAGTCGCATCAGGTGAACCCGACCTGCGGCGACGAGGTGACCCTGCAGGTGCACCGCGGCGCCGACGGCCGGGTCGAGGCGATCGCGTGGGAAGGGCACGGGTGCGCGATCTCGCAGGCCTCGGCGTCGCTCCTCGCCGAGCTCGCCGAGGGGCTCTCGACCGACGACCTCGGGGTGCGCATCGCCGCCTTCCGCGAGGCGATGCGGTCGCGCGGGAGGATCGAGCCCGACGAGGCGCTGCTCGGAGACGCCGCAGCTCTCGGCGGGGTCTCGAAGTACGTGGCGCGGGTCAAGTGCGCGATGCTGGCGTGGGTCGCCGCCGAGGACGCGCTCAGCCGGGAATAGCCGAAGCCGGCACGCGTTGGCCCCACCATGACGACTCTCGGAATCATCGGTGCAGGAAACATCGGCAGCCAGATCGCGCGCGTCGCGGTCGCCAACGGGTACGACGTGGTGATCGCCAACTCGCGCGGACCGGAGACGCTCGCCGACCTCGTCGCACAGCTCGGGCCCCGGGCTCGCGCCGCCACCCCAGCGGATGCCGCGGCCGCGGGTGACGCCGTCGTGGTCACGGTGCCGCTGCACGCGATCGACAGCCTCCCGGTCGAGCAGCTCGCCGGGAAGATCGTGCTCGACACCAACAACTACTACTTCGAGCGCGATGGGCACATCGAAGCGCTCGACAAGGGCGAGACGACGACGTCGGAGCTGCTGCAGCAGAGGCTGCCCGGATCGAAGATCGCGAAGGCCTTCAACCACATCTACGCCTCGGCCATCACGACCGACGGCTCTCCCGCCGGCACGCCGGACCGCCGTGCTCTGGCGACCGCCGGCGACGACGCCGAGGCTGTGGACTTCGTGACGCGCTTCTACGACGAGGCGGGCTTCGACACCGTGAACATCGGCCCGCTCAGCGAGTCGTGGCGCGTCGAGCGCGACCGCCCCGCCTATGTCGTCCGGCAGAACGCCGAAGAGCTCCGGGCGAACCTCGCGATCGCGAACCGCGTGCCCTGAGCCGGCGGTCCTGCCGTCGCTTCCCGCGATGGCGTTGGGATACCAAACTTGGTGAACCGACGCCGCGGATGAGACAATGCGGGGATGACGGCGGTGGGGGCTACCGGCGAACTCGAGTCGGTGAGGGTGACGCGCATCCTGCGCGACGACATCGTCCTGGGTCGACGACCTCCCGGATCCCGCCTCGTCGAACGCGACATCGCCGCCGAGCTCGACGTGTCGCGGCTGCCGGTGCGCGAGGCCATCCGCACACTCGTGGCCGAGGGTGTCGTCATCGCACGCCCCCGCAGCTGGGCCGTGGTGCGCGAGTTCACGCAACGCGACATCCGCGACTTCGCCGAGGTGCGTGAGTCGATCGAGACGCTGATCTTCGCCCTCGCCGCCGAACGGCACGACGAGAACGGCATCGCGCGCCTGCGAGCGGTGCACGAGCGCGAGGTGGCGGCCGCACGCGAGGGAGACGCGGAGGCCGCCCGGATCGCCGCGGCGGAGTTCCACGAGGTCGTGGCGATCCTCGCCGGCAACGACATGCTGTGCGAGCTGATCGACGTGTTCGCCACACGTCTGCGCTGGCTGTTCGGGCAGCATGACGACCTGTTGGCCATGGCCGACGAGCATCGGGTGCTCCTCGACGCCATCATCGCCCGCGACCTCGACGCACTGCGACGCCTCGTCCCCGAGCACCTGTCGAGCGGCCAGAAGACGGCGGAGCGCCGCCTCGCGAGCGAGAACATCGCGATCTGAGACGCTCGCCCCGCGGCGGTATATTGAGCACGGTCGGAACGGTTCCGGAGCTGTCGCGATTCCCCGGGGAGTGAGATGCGAGGTCTTGCCGTCGTGGCCGGAGGGGTGCTGCTCATCGGCGGCGCCGTTCTCGTGGCGGTGGCCGACCAGGAGCGCGCGGCGGCCGTCGATGAAGTGCGGACGCAGATCCAGCAGCTCGAGCAGGAGATCGCCGACTCGCACGACGAGAACCTCCGCCTGGCGGAGAAACTCACCGAGCTGCGTTCTCGGATCGCCGAACAGGATGCGGCCATCGCCGACACGACGGGATTCCTGCAGTGATCCGCCGGGCGCTCGCCGTCACGCTGGCCTCGGCCGTCGTGCTGACGGCGGGTCTCATCGGCCGGGCGAACGGGCTCGACCAGGACCGCGCGGATGCCGTCGTCGAACTGCGCGCCCTCGCGTCTCAGGCGCACGCGGCCGCCCAGCGGACCGACTACCTGACCGGTGCCGTCGACATCGCCGAGGGCGACACCGCCGACCGGGCCGCCGTGCTCGAGGTGCGCCCGGCATTCCTCGCCGAGCTCGCCGCCCTGAGCACCGCCCTCGACGGCGCGACCGGCAAGGTCGACACCGCCGCCCACCGCGCATCCGCTCTCTCGGTCCAGCAGACGGTTCTCGCCGAGAAGGGCGATCCCGACACGGTGACCGCCGCCACCGCCACCGTGCACGCCATCACCGAGAAGGTGGGCTCCGAGGTGGCGTCGTGGCAGGCGGCGCAGGCCGCGCGGAGCGCGGGACCGGCCGGGCCGGCGTGGACCACGAGCGGTCCCGACGGCTATGCCCGGGTGCGCGCCGCGCTCGATCGCGTCGGCGGGGGCGGGGTGGGCCTGTACGAATCGTCGTCGTGCGCCGGAGGCAACGCGCCCGCCTGCGCCAACAGCAACGGCTACATCAAGTACCGCGCCGACATCGCCGACTGGAGCACCGGCCGGCTCAACTGGGCGATGGCGCACGAGCTCGCCCACATCTACCAGTTCCGGGTCTGGGGCGCCCTCACCTCGTCGTCGGCCTACGGCTCGCTGTTCGGCGGCGATCCCGAATTCCTCGCGAACTGCATGGCCGTGGTCCGCGGCTTCCCCGGGTCGGTGGGGTGCAACGGCGAACAGCAGGCCTGGGCGTCGGGCATCTGGGTCGGCGCCGTCCGTTGACCCGCCGACGGGGGCGGACGGCCGTCCGCTCAGGCGACCGGCGTGGTGGTGTCGACCGCGGCGCGCAGCGGACGCCGCATCGCGCGCCAGTAGCCCGTGGGCGACACGCGCACGAGGGCGTCGATCAGGCGCGCCTCCCGTCCGATCATCGTCCGCGTCGTGCGACGTTCCGTCGCGCGGATGATGCGCGCCGCGGCATCCGACGGCTCCGTGTGATACATCGCCGCCTGCGCGGCCGCGGCGCGTGCGGCGACAGCCGGGTCGATCGCGGCCGCGTAGCGACCGTGCAGGATGATGCCGGTCCGCACGCCGGCCGGATAGACGGCGCCGACGGTGACCGACCCTCCCTCGAGCTCGTGACGGAGGGCCTCGGAGAACCCGCGGACGGCGAACTTGCTCATCGCATAAGGGATGCGGCCTGCCGGTGCCGCGAGGGCGTAGACGCTCGCGAGGTGGGTGATGTGCGCCGCCGGTGCCGCGCGCAGTGCGGGCAGCAGGGCCTTGGTCACCGAGACCGTGCCCCACAGGTTGATGTCGGTGAGCCACCGCATCTCCTCCATCGTGAGCTGGTCGAGAGTGCCGAGCATGCTCGACCCCGCGCAGGTGATCAGGGCGTTGATGCGCGGATGCGCGGCGATGATCTCCGCCGCCCCGGCGAACACCGCCTCGTCGTC
Organism: Microbacterium martis; assembly: GCF_047246685.1. Taxonomy (NCBI): domain Bacteria; kingdom Bacillati; phylum Actinomycetota; class Actinomycetes; order Micrococcales; family Microbacteriaceae; genus Microbacterium; species Microbacterium martis. The sequence goes on from NZ_JBFOKT010000001.1 coordinate 154,284, forward strand.
GCGGAGGTCGATCACGTGGGTCGTCACCGTCGATCCCGACAGGGCCTCGGCGAGGGCGGCCAGGGCCGCGGCGTCGTGGTCGATGAGCGCGACGTGCGCCCCGCGGGCGGCGAGGAGCCGCGCGATCTCGGCCCCCATGCCGTGCGCCGCCCCCGTCACCACGGTCGTGCTGCCGACGAGATCGAGGGGTTTCATGCGGCCTCCTGCAGACGGGGTCGGGCAGCGCCCGAGGCGGATGTCGGACGGGTGCGGGAACCTGTACCGGGACCATTCTCGCCGACACCGCGGAGTGGTCGTACCGGTACCCTCGAAGGGAGGAGGTCGCGGTGGGACGAACAGCCGATGCCATCGCCGAAGGCGTAGCGATCGCGACCGCTGCGGCGCGCCTCGCCGTGAAGAATCACATCCTCGTCGGCACGATCGCCGAGGGCGGGGTGTTCGACATCGACAAGTACATCGATGACGCACGCGAGGCGCTGGGCGCGATGGCCGACGAGGCCGAAGAGGCGGCCGCCACCGTGACGGCGCTGCGCAAGCGTGCCCGTGGCCGTCACTCCGACCCGCACGGCACCCACGACTATCGCGATCGCGATGTGCGCAACCTGCGCCGACGCGCGAAACAGTCCACCGGCGTCGCGGTGCGTCTGCGCGAGATCATGCAGGACCGCGAGCAGCTGGGTGTCATCGTCGAGGAGGCGCGCGAGGCGGCGTGGGCCGACGTGCGGCACAATCTCGACCGTCGTCTGCGGGTGGAGGGAATGCGGCCCGATCACGATCCCGACTACGGCAGGATGCGCGATGCACGGATGCAGGCCCTGCGCCTCGTCGACCTGCAGGCGCTCTCGTCGGAGCAGCGCGCCAAGGCCAGACGACGCAGGAAGCTCGAGAAGGCGGCATCCGTCGAGGACTGAGCCCCGTTTCGCAATCCCGTCACGACTGTTGTAGGCTTGACGTCGGCCCGCCGGGCGGTTCACGCCCCGGGTCCTGCGCCTCTAGCTCAATGGATAGAGCATCTGACTACGGATCAGAAGGTTGGGGGTTCGAGTCCCTCGAGGCGCACACTGTGTTGAGACAGTGACGAAGAAGCCCCGTCCGCGGGGCTTTTTCCTTGTCCGTCGCGGCGCGGCGAACCGCATACCGGCATACTCGTCGGCGAACCGCGCACGTCGCCAGGCCGAGGAGACGACCCGCCCGTACGGTCGGTCCATGGAACCGCTTCTCTTCGTCGAGCATGCGCAGAGCTGCTCGCTGATCCTCGTCGTGGGCTCTGCGCCCGCCGCCGACGCCATCCTGAACGACGCCGGATGGGAACCGAACGGGTACACCTGGGAGCGCGTCGTGCGCCGGGTGGTGCGCCGCGACCTCCCCGACCTCGCTCCGAGCATCGCCTTCGACCCCGAAGCCGACATGTTCGTGGCGCACGGCCCTGACGGGTCGGCCCTGCGCGCGCTCGGGACGCATCTGGCGGCACTCATCGCCGACCGGGGGCGGATCGCACAGATCGTCGCCGAGATGGGCGCCCCCGACTAGAGCAGGCTCGCGATGGCGGGGTCTCGGCGGGCGACCTCGGCCGCCGTCGCGACGATCACGTCGCGCATCGCCGCGACGGCGACCGCCGGGGTGACATCGGAGCGATGAGCGAGGCTCACCGTTCGCGACATCATCGGGTGCGACAGGCGCACCGATCGCAGCGCCGGCCGGTCGAGCAGCACCATCGCCGGCACCACGGCGACGCCGAGGCCGCGCTCGACGAAGCGGAGAACGGCGTCCATCTCCGCCCCTTCGAGCACGGGATTCGGGTCGAGGCCGGCGGCGCGGAAGGCGGCATCCGTCGTCGCTCTCAGCTCGTAGCTCTCGTCGAAGACGATCAGGGGCAGGGTCGCGAGATGTTCGAGACCGATCGCCGGCGTGCGGGCGACGGGCTGGCGCGCGGCGGAAGACACGACGACGAGTTCCTCCGCCAGCAGGGGAGTCCTCGTCAGACTCACCCCGGGCGGGGGCTGGCCGCCCGAGGCTGTGATGAGGGCGATGTCGACGGCGCCCACCGCCAGCTCGTCGACGAGCAGGCGCGACCCGCTCTCGGTGAGATGCAGGTCGACATCGGGGTGCGCATCGTGGAACGTGCTCAGGGCTTCGGCGACGAGGCTGATGCAGAGCGTGGGCGGCGCTCCGAGGCGCACGCGTCCGCGCCGCAGACCGGCCATCTCGCCCATCTCGTCGCGGATCGCCTCGGCTTCGGCGAGCATCCGCTGGGCGCGGGGGAGCAGTGCCTCGCCCGCGGCGGTGAGCGCGATGTGCCCACGGGCCCGGTGGAACAGCTCGGCCCCGAGTTCGCGCTCCAGGGTCGAGATCTGCCGGCTCAGCGACGGCTGCGCGAGGTGGAGATACTCCGAGGCCCGGGTGAAGTGTCCGAGCCGCGCGACTTCGACGAAGCCGCGCAACTGCTCGAGATTCATGTCGTGAGTCTATCGACACCAGACGAACAATGCATTGGAGTTATCGCTCACCGGTTTCTAGCGTGGAACCATGAGCACCCGCGAACGTCAGATCTCCACCACCGTCCTCGTCATCGGCACCGGGGGATCCGGTCTGCGTGCGGCCATCGAGGTGGCCGAGCACGGCGTCGACGTGCTCGCCGTGGGCAAGCGCCCGCGGCAGGACGCCCACACCTCACTCGCCGCCGGCGGCATCAACGCGGCGCTGGGCACCATGGACGCCGACGACAGCTGGCAGCAGCACGCCGCCGACACCATCAAGGAGAGCTACCTCCTCGCCAACCCGCACACGGTCGAGATCGTGACACGGGGCGCCGAGCGCGGCATCCGTGATCTCGAGCGCTGGGGCATGGACTTCGCGCGCGAGGACGACGGCCGCATCTCGCAGCGCTTCTTCGGCGCGCACACCTTCCGCCGCACGGCTTTCGCCGGCGACTACACCGGCCTCGAGATCCAGCGCACGCTCGTCGCCAAGGCCGAGCAGCTCGACGTGCCGATCCTCGACAACGTCTACATCACGCGGCTGCTCGTGCGTGACAACGTCGTGTTCGGCGCGTACGGCTTCGATCAGGCCGACGGCACCCGGTACCTCATCCACGCCGATGCCGTGATCCTCGCCGCGGGCGGCCACAACCGCATCTGGCGGCGCACCTCCTCTCGACGCGACGAGAACACGGGCGACTCCTTCCGCCTCGCGGTCGACGCCGGCGCGCGCCTGCGCGACCCCGAGCTCGTGCAGTTCCATCCCTCCGGGATCATCGAGCCTGAGAACGCCGCGGGGACGCTGATCTCCGAGGCAGCGCGGGGCGAAGGCGGCATCCTGCGCAACGCGCTCGGCGAGCGATTCATGGCGAAGTACGATCCCGAGCGCATGGAGCTGTCGACCCGCGACCGGGTCGCGCTCGCCGCCTACACCGAGATCGCCGAAGGGCGCGGCACGGAGAACGGCGGGGTCTGGCTCGACGTCTCGCACCTGCCGCGCGAGACGATCATGACCCGGCTGCCGCGCGTCTACCAGACGATGATGGAGCTGCAGATGCTCGACATCACCGCAGAGCCGATCGAGATCGCCCCGACCGCGCACTACTCGATGGGCGGCGTGTGGGTGCGGCCCGACGACCATCAGACCGACGTCGACGGCCTCTACGCGATCGGCGAGGCGTCGAGCGGACTGCACGGCGCCAATCGCCTGGGCGGCAACTCGCTCATCGAGCTGCTCGTCTACGGGCGCATCGTCGGCCAGGCCGCGATGGCGCACGCCGCGGGCCTCGACGCGCAGCGGAGGTCGGCGGATGCCGTGGCGCAGGCCCGCGCCGAGATCGACGCGCTCCTCGCCGCCGACGGCCGCGAGAACGTCCGGGCGCTGCAGCGGGCGATCCGCAACCTCATGACCGAGCACGCGGGGGTGGTGCGCTCGGAAGAGGGCCTGCTCGCGGGCCTCGCCGAGCTCGACATGATCGAGGGGCGCATGGAGGACATCGGCATCCACCCCGACATCGCCGGCTTCCAAGACCTCGCGCACGCGTTCGACCTCAAGGCGTCGGCGCTCGCCGCTCGCGCGACCCTCGAGGCGGCTCGGGAGCGACGCGAGACCCGCGGATGCCACAACCGCAGTGACTTCCCCGACACCGACCCGTCGCTCCAGGTCAACCTGGTGTGGAGCCCGCGCGACGAGGTGACCCGCGAGGCCATCCCGGAGATCCCCGCGGAGATCGCCGAGCTCATGCGCGACGTCGACACCGCGGGCAAGCTCGTCGAATAGTCCTCCCGGCGCTTCGACAGGCTCAGCGACCCAGCCAGGTGGGCCCCTGAGCCTGTCGAATAGTCCTCCCGGCGCTTCGACAGGCTCAGCGATCCAGCCAGGTGGGTCCCTGAGCCTCCAGCGAGGTGGGTCCCTGAGCCTCCAGCGAGGTGGGCCCCTGAGCCTCCAGCGAGGTGGGTCCCTGAGCCTGTCGAAGGGCCCGCCCAGGGGTCATCCGGCCTGCGGCTCCTCGGTGTCGATGACGCCGATGCCGATCGCCTCGTGGTCGGGCTCGGGCTCGTCACGCGTGGGCGCCTTCGGCTCCTCGCCCGGATCCTTCTCGGTGCTGGGCTCCTCGAGCTCCTCATTGCTCGGCACCTCGGCGGCGTCGGCCTCCTCGGGCGAGTCGGCCTGCGCCGGCGTCTCCGCCTCGCCGACCGGTCGGTCGGGCTCGGGCGAGGTCGACTGCTCCTCCTGCGGCTCCTGGCCCGGCTGAGCCTCCTGGTCCGGCTGCGTCTGCGGCGTGTCGCTCGTCATGATCGCTCCTTCGTTCGGTCGATGCGTCCACTCTGCCCGGCGGCGCCTCCTCGCGGAACGGGGTTGACCTGCGGGCCCTCCGTGCGGGTTAACGATCCTGAACCGAACGGCGAAAGCGGCGTAGCCTGGACGGGTGACTGCGTACGTCTCGGCCTTCGACCTGTTCTCCATCGGAGTGGGGCCGTCGAGCTCTCACACGGTCGGGCCGATGCGGGCGGCGCTCGACTTCGCGCGGCGGCTCGACGCGTCGTCCGCGCTCGACCGGATCGCCCAAGTGGGGGCGACGCTCTACGGCTCGCTCGGCGCGACCGGCATCGGTCACGGAACCCCGGATGCCGTCGTCGCCGGGCTCCGCGGACTCGCCCCCGAGACCTGCGACCCGGCCGACGTGCGGTCCGCCTGGACGGAGTACCCGTCCGGCACACCGCTGCTGCTGAACCGGCGCCGGGAGATCGCCTTCGCGAAGGACGACATCGTCTTCGCCCCACGAACCCGACTGCCCGGCCATCCGAACGCGATGACGCTCACCGCCCGGGATGCCGAGGGCGCCGTGGTCGCCGAAGACACGTATTACTCGGTGGGCGGCGGCTTCATCCGTCGAGAGGGCGAGGACGCCCCGATCGCGACGCACCGATTCCCCCATTCCTTCGCGGATGCCGCGTCGCTGCTCGCGCTCTGCGACGAGCACGGGCTGTCGATCGCCGAGGTGGCCCGCCTCAACGAGACGGCGTTGCGCAGCGAGGAGGAGGTCGCCGCCGGTCTCGACGCCATCTGGGATGCGATGGCGGCGTGCGTCGAGGCGGGGCTGCACACCGACGGCATCCTCCCCGGCATTTTGAAGGTGAGGCGGCGCGCCGGCACGATCCGCGCCCAGCTGGAGGAGACCGAGGCCGGCGGGCATCGAGAGCTGCCGGGCGAGTGGCTGGGCGCCTTCGCCCTGGCGGTGAACGAGGAGAACGCCGCGGGTGGTCGCGTGGTGACCGCTCCGACGAACGGCGCCGCCGGCATCCTGCCGGCCGTCGCGATGTACTGGTGGCGCTTCCTCGCCGACTCGGGACTCGGCGCGGGCAACGCGGTCACCCCCTACGGCGAGCTGGTCGGCAGCGCGCTGCTCGGCTTCCACGGCTCTCCCGGGTCGTCGGGCGACCGACCTGAGGAGCCGCCGACCGGTGCCTTCGTCGCCGAGGCGAATCGCCGCCGCGGCATCCGTCGATTCCTCCTGACCGCGACGGCGCTGGGCTCGCTGTTCAAGGCGAACGCCTCGATCTCGGGAGCGGAGGGCGGATGCCAGGCGGAGGTCGGCTCGGCCTGCGCCATGGCGGCCGGCGGCCTGACGGCCGTGATGGGAGGCACCAATCGCCAGATCGAGAACGCGGCCGAGATCGCGATGGAGCACCACCTCGGACTCACCTGCGACCCGATCGGCGGTCTGGTGCAGATTCCCTGCATCGAGAGGAACGCGATCGCGGCCTCCACCGCGGTGACGGCCGCCCGCCTGGCCTTGCGCGGCGACGGCAGCCACTACGTCTCGCTGGATGCCGTGGTCGAGACGATGCGGCAGACGGGGCTCGACATGTCGACCAAGTACAAGGAGACCAGCGAGGGCGGGCTGGCGGTCAACGTCATCGAGTGCTGAGGGATGCCGGCGCTCGGCCGCCCGTCGGTGTCGGTCGTCTGCGGTAGTGTCCGTCGCGGGCGGAGCGGAGGCCGGAGTGAGAGACGACGACGGGGTGTCGATGGCTTCGCGGCGACGGCAGCAGCCGGTGGTCGCGGTGCTCCGCTCCGACGATGCGCCCGAACCCGACGCGCGATGGCCGTCGAGCATCCCCGCCGTCGCGCAGGTGTTGCGCGAAGGTCTCCGGCTCGACCCCGGGGTGACGTTCCTCGTCGGTGAGAACGGCAGCGGCAAGTCGACCCTCGTCGAAGGTGTCGCCGTCGCCTACGGGCTCTCGCCCGAGGGCGGTTCGCGCCAGGCCCGCCATTCGACGCGCGCCACCGAGTCTCCGCTGTCGGAATGGCTCCGTCTGCAGCGCGGGGTGGGTGCCGATCGCTGGGGCTTCTTCCTCCGCGCCGAGACGATGCACTCGTTCTACACCTACCTCGAGCAGAACCCGTCGACGCGTGGACCCGACGTCTCGTTCCACGAGATGAGCCACGGCGAATCGTTCCTCGCGGTGCTCGAGAGCCGCTTCGACAGCCCCGGCTTCTCCTGCCTCGACGAACCGGAGGCCGCCCTGTCGTTCACCTCGACCCTCGCTCTCATGGCGGTGCTGCGTCGGATCGCCGACGACGGCGCGCAGGTGCTCTGCGCGACGCACTCGCCCGTTCTCGCCGCGCTGCCCGGAGCGCGCATCCTCGAGATCGGCGAGTGGGGGATCCGGCCCGCCGAGTGGGCGGAGCTGGAGATCGTCGCCCACTGGCGCTCGTTCCTCGACGCCCCCGGCCGCTATCTGCGGCACCTCCTAGATCCGTGAGAGCGACGGGATCGAGCGTCGCGACCGTCGCCGCCGCCGGAGTCGTAGGCTGGCGGGCATGACCGAGCAGAGACCCGTGCGCCGGCGCGGCCGTCCGAAGGGCGGCTCGGATTCCCGCGAGCGGATCATCGCGGCAGCGGTCCACGAGTTCGGTGAGCAGGGATACGACGGCGCGACCGTTCGCTCGATCGCGGCCCGAGCGGGCGTCGACTCCGCACTCGTGCACCACTACTTCGGCACCAAGGCCGACTTGTTCGCCGAGGCCGTCGGCATTCCGCTGCGTCCCGATGTCGATGTTCCCGCCATCGTCGCGGGCCCGCGAGACGAGGTGGGCGATCGGCTGGTGCGCTACGTCCTCGAGGCGTTCGAGCAGCCCGACATCCGCCGTCGCGGCGTCATGCTCATGCGCACGGCGATCGGCAGCCGGGTCACCGCGCCGCTGCTCGCCGGCTTCCTCTCGCGCGAGCTCATCGGACGGATCGCGCGGACGCTCGGAGTGCCGGATGCCGAGCTGCGCGCTACTCTCGTCGCCTCGCAGGTGAGCGGGATGCTGCTGACGCGGTACGTCCTGCGGATCGCGCCCATCGCCGCGGCATCCGTCGACGAGCTCGTGCGCCGCATCGGCCCCACGGTGCAGCGTTACCTGTTCGACTGAGCCGCGGATGCCGGCGCCCGTTGACGCGGTCGCTCATCGCGCGCATAATTCATCGCATGATGAATAACGTCGCTGTCGAGATCTCGCAGCTCCGCGTGCGTCGCGGGCGCACGCACGTGTTCGACGGCGTCGACCTCACGATCCCGCGCGGACAGATCACCGGGTTGCTGGGTCCGTCGGGGTGCGGCAAGACCACGCTGATGCGCTCGATCGTCGGCGTGCAGAGGATCGCGTCGGGCGACGTGACCGTGCTCGGCGAGCCGGGCGGCTCGCGACGGCTGCGGCATCGGGTCGCCTACGGAACGCAGGGGGCGGCGACCTACGGCGACCTCACCGTCCGACAGAACCTCGCCTACGTGGCCGCCCTGCTCGGCGCGCCGAAAGGCGACGTCGACCGGGTGATCGACGAGGTCGGGCTGCGCGCGCAGAGCGGCCAGCTCGTGGAGTCGCTGAGCGGCGGACAGGCCACCCGCGTCTCGCTCGGCATGGCCCTGATCGGCGCGCCGGAGGTGGTCGTGCTCGACGAGCCGACCGTGGGCCTTGACCCGGTGCTGCGGGCGGAGCTCTGGGAGCTCTTCCGCGGCCTCGCGGAGCGCGGCGTCACGCTTGTCGTGTCGAGTCACGTGATGGATGAAGCACTGCGCTGCGATCGCCTGCTGCTGATGCGGGAGGGTCGGATCATCGCCGACACCTCTCCCGACGCGCTTCTGCGTGACACGGGGACGACGGACCCCGAGGCCGCGTTCCTCGCGCTCATCGAACGCGATCGCGCCATCGGCGCCGGAACGCGCCGCTCGCGTCGCGACGCGCGCGAGCGCCACGAGGAGGTGGGGGAGTGAACGGCCGCCGCATGTTCGCCACCGCCGGACGCGTGCTCGCCCAGCTGCGGCACGATCCCCGTTCCATCGCGCTCATGCTGATCGCACCCAGCCTGCTGGTCGGCCTGTTCGCGTGGCTGTTCAGCGACCAGGACGGCGTGTTCGATCAGTTCGGCGGGGCGATCCTCGCCCTGTTCCCGTTCGTGGTGATGTTCCTCGTGACGTCGATCACGACGCTGCGCGAGCGACGGTCGGGCACGCTCGAGCGCCTCATGACGACGCCTCTCGACAAGGCCGATCTCATCCTGGGCTACGCGCTCGCCTTCGGGACGATGGCGCTGCTGCAGGCCCTCGTCACGGTGTCGTTCGCGGTCGGGGTGTGCGGGCTCGATGTCGACGGTCCGCTCTGGCAGCTGGGTCTCGTCGCCGTGGTCGACGCCCTGCTCGGCACCGCACTCGGGCTGCTGGCCAGCGCCTTCGCCCAGACCGAGTTCCAGGCGGTGCAGTTCATGCCGCTTCTCGTCTTCCCGCAGATCATCGTCGGCGGACTGTTCATGCCCCGCGACGAGATGCCCGACGTGCTGCAGGCCATCTCGGATTGGCTGCCGCTGAGCCACGCGATCGACACGATCAACGCGGTCGCGGCCGGCGACGAGGGGTGGGATGTGTTCGGCCCGCTTCTCATCGTGGTCGCGTTCGCCGTCGGGGCGCTGGTGCTGGCCTCGCTGACCTTGCGCCGCCGCACGCGCTGACCCGCGCCGCACGCGGATGCCGCGACCGTCTCGGTCGCGGCATCCGCGGGTGCAGCGGCTACTCGGCCGCGGCGGGCGGTGCTGTCTTCGCCGCGGGAGGCGCGGGCGGGGGCGGCGTCGTCGGCGACGGGGTGCGCGTCGGGGCGGGCGCCGCGGCAGCGACACCCTCGCCGATCCCGCGACCCACGGCCTGGCCCTGGATGATGCCGGCGAGGTCGAGACCGGTCGCCGAGTGCACGCTGTCGAACACCGAGCGCAGCGCCTTGGCGCTGTCGGCTCCGACCACGGTCGACGCACCGTCGTCGCCCGAGCCGCCGATGATCGACACGCTGCCGATGGCGGAGTAGCCCTTGGCGAACTCGGCCATGATCGACGGCAGCACCTCGAGCACACGCTGCGAGAGGAACGCGTCCTGGTTCGACGCGATGGCCTTGGCCTCGGCCTCGACGGCGGCGGCGCGCGCCTCACCCTCGGCGCGGATGGCCTCCGCCTCGGCGTTGGCGCGCAGGCGCCGGGCTTCGGCTTCGGCCTCGGCCTGGGCGCGGAGAGCGTCGGCGTCACCGGTCGCCTTGGCGATCGCGGCGGCGGCCTCACCGTCGGCGCGGGCCTTGTCGGCCTGCGCCTGCTGCTCCGCGATGCGGGTGCGGGCCTCGGCCTGCTTCACCTGCTCGATCGCCGCGGCCTCGGCGGCGCGCTCGCGCGTGTACAGGTCGGCCTGAGCGCGAGTCTCGGCCTCGTAGCGCTGCGCGTCGGCCACGCGCTTGACGTCGGCGTCGAGCTGAGCCTGACGGTTCTCTGCCTGCTGCTGCAGCACGGCCTGCTCGGCCTGGGCGCGCGCGAGGTGCTCGGCCTGCTCGGCCTCGGCCCGAGCGCGGCCGATCCCGGCGTTGGCGTTGGCGGTGTTCGTGTCGAGCGCGGTCTGCTCGACCAGGTTGGCCTCCTGATTGGCGATGTTCTTCTGGTTGATCGCGCGGTCGGCGTTGGTCTGCGAGATCTCGGCCTGCTGGCGCTTCGCCTGGATCTCGGGCGCACCGAGCGACTGGATGTAGCCGACCTTGTCGGTGATGCCCTTGATCTGGAACGAGTCGAGGATGAGCCCCTGCTCGGCGAGCTCCTGCGAGACGTCGGCGGCGATCTGGTCGGAGAACTTCTTGCGCTCGCGCATGAGCTCGACGACCGAGAGGGTGGCGACGATGCCGCGCAGGGCACCTTCGAGCTGCTCGGTGGTGAACTGCTCGATGGCCTTGTCCTGCGACGCGAAGCGTTCGGCTGCACGCCGGACGTACAGCGGGTCGGACCCGATCTTCACGATCGCGACGCCGTCGACGTTGAGGGTGACGCTGTCGAGCGACTGGGCCTCGGCGTTCAGCGAGACCTGGCGCGAGCGCAGCGAGATGATCTCGTGGCGCTGGGTGATCGGGTTCACGAGCGACTTGCCGTTCACGATGACCGTGACGGGAGAGTCCTCGAGCTCCGACCGGCTGGAGCCGTCTGGCGTGATCACCGCGCGTTGCACCTTCTGCTTGCGGCCGGAGATCACGAGAGCTTCGTCGGCCCGGGCGACCTTGATCCAGCTGCGTGCGAACAGCAGCAGGATGAGCAGGATGACGATGAGCGCGACGACGGCGATGCCGACGATGATGAGGATGCCGACGATTCCGGCGATCTCCATGGATGACCTCCCTGTTCCCCCGACGCGCGAGGATGCGCGCCTTCACCGTCCACCTTGCCAGATGGGTCGGCGGGGACGGGAGCCCGGGATCAGGCGCTGCGGAGCTTCTCCGCGAGGTCGCGCAGGGTGCGCAGCTCGTCGTCGTCGAGGCGCGACATGCGCGCCGCGATCGAGCGGCCGTGCACCGTGGCGAGGGCGCGGAACGTGCGCGCTCCGGCATCCGTCGCCCTGATCAGCGCGCCGCGGCCGTCGTCGGGATCGGGGCATTTCGCGACGAGTCCTCGGGTGACCATGCGGTCGACGAGCCGTGAGACGCTCGGCTGGCTGATCAGCATGTTCGCGGTGACGTCGCGGAGGCGAGCGGTCATCTCGGGAGCACGGGTGACGGTGAGCAGCACGTCGTATTCGGCCTGGGCGAGCTCGCCCTGATCGAAGTCGGCGGCCATCTCCTCGAACAGCTCGTGCTGCGCGCGGAAGAGGCTCTCCCACGCTTCCAGGGCGAGCTGGCGATCGGTCATGGTCACAGGATAGTGGGAACGGTAAAGGGCCGGTCGGAGAGGCTACCGACCGGCCCTTGTCCCTTGCACCAAGAGTGTCCTGCAATCACATGCGGTGGATGCCACAGCAAACATTCACCGTGTGATCACTGTATAACGGCAAGGTAACGAATGCAACGGTTTGATCACGGAAATCTCGACCTCAGTTGATGATCTCGCCGCGCTCGTCGGCGCGGATCGCCGCGAGGGTGTCCCGCCATTTCCGCAGGGCCTCCGGCGTCAGCCGGGTCCAGTCGAGCACCTCTCCGACGACGCGGATGGGCTCGCGGCTCCGATAGGAGCGCGTCGGGTTGCCGGGGAACTTCTTGTCGGTCACGTTCGGGTCGTTCTCGAACGCGCCGGTGGGCTCGACGAGATAGACGCGGGGTTCCGCCTCGCCGGCCGCCAGCTCGGCCGCGAGTCCGGCGCCGTCGCGCAGCGCCGTGAAATAGATGTGGTTCATCACGATCTCGGGCCGGTAGTTCGACCGGAAGCCCGCCGTCAGCAGGTCGCCGATCTGCAGGTCGGCCTTCGTGCCGTGGTAGAACGGCCCTTCATCGAGTGCATCGCTCATCACGACAGCCTAGAGTCGCGACCGCCCGGCACGAGGGCCGTCCTCGCGCCCGCGACGCCGGCCACGAGTCCGTCGAGGAGGTCGTCGTACGAGGTGCCGGCCGCGGAGACGAGGCGCGGGAAGTGCGACTCGCGGCGAAGGCCCGGCATGGTGTTGATCTCGTTCAGCAGGATGCCGTCGGGTGTGACGAAGAAGTCGACGCGTGCCAGCCCCTCCACGCCGACGGCGGCCGCGACGTCGAGAGCGGCGGACTGCAGATCGTTCAGCACGCGGTCGGCGAAAGTCGCCGGGATCTCGAGCCACCCGCCTGCGCCGGCGTACTTGTGGTCGTAGGTGAAGGCCGCCTCTCCATCGGGAAGGTGCACGAGGGAGGCGCCCGTGGCGCGCAGCCCGCCATGCGCGCCGCTCCACACGCCGATGCTCACCTCCTGTCCGACGACGAGGGGCTGCAGCAGGGCCGTCCGGTCGAGTTCGAAGGCATCGTCGAGGGCGGAGCGCAACGCCCGCCCGGAGGAGACGACGGCCACGCCGACGCTCGACCCTCCGGCCTCGGGCTTGACGATGAGCGGCCAATCCGCGACGCGCGCGAGGGCCGAGACGACGAGATCGGGGTCGGCGAGGAAGGCGCTGCGGTGCATCACCCGGGTCGGGATGGTGGGCACTCCGGCGAGGGCCGAGACCCGGGCCGTGGCGAGCTTCGACATGCCGATCTCGCAGGCGGTCGACGAGGCCCCGACGAACGCGATGCCGCGATCCTCCAGCTCGCGCTGCAGTCCGCCGTCCTCGCCCCACCCGCCGTGCAGCACCGGGAAGACGATGTCGTCGGGCTCGAGATCGTCGAGCACCTCCGACGCGGTGTGCGCGGCGACAGCCCCCTCGATCCACCACGACCCCGCGCGATCGATGCGCACGCTCGTCACGCGGTGACGCCGTGCGAGCGCGGCGGCGGCGTCGACACCCGATGCGAGCGACACCTCGTGCTCGGTGCTCTGCCCGCCCGACAGCACGACCACCCGGCTCATGCGTCGACCTCGCGTCGCGCGACCCGCGGTCCGATCGCCGTGAGCACCTCCTGCGGGATGGTGCCGAGAGCATCGGCCCACTCCGACAGCGAGGGCTCGCCCCGGGCGGGATCGCCCAGCAGCACCACTCGGTCACCGGGCATCACCGGGGCGTCGCCCGCTTCGATGACCGACTGGTCCATCGAGACCGCGCCGATGAGCGGGAACCGTCGACCGCCGATCGAGACGGTCATCGGATGCCGGTCGGCCGAGGCGCGTCGCGAGATGCCGTCGGCGTATCCGACCGGGATCAGTGCGAGCCGTGTGGCGGTGTGCACGGGCGTTCGGCCGTAGCCCACGGTCTGACCGCCGCGGGCGTCGCGCGTCTGGCTGACCCGGGTCTCCCAGGTGGCCACCGGTGTCAGCCCGACGGGCCTGTCCGGGACGGGCTCGATGCCGAAGATGCTCGCGCCGAGGCGGACGATGTCGAGCCGGGTGCGCGGATCGACCGTGGCTGCGAGCGAGGCGCCGGCGTGGCGACGCGGGGCGAGGCCGAGGGAACGTGCGAGGGCGAGGGCTTCGTCGAGCTGGGCGAGGGGCTCGGTGAAATGCTCCGGAGCGGCACCCGACAGGTGGGTCCAGATGCCGGCGACCGACACTCCGGGCGTCGCGGAGGCTGCCTCGAAGAGGGCCCGCCACTGCGCGCGCGGAGCGCCGGAACGGTTCATCCCGGTCTCCACCTCGATCTCGATCTCGGCGACCACGCCCGCCGAGAGGGCCGCCTCCGCGACGCGCGCGAGCTGCGCCGTCGATGTGGGCGCGAGCCTCACGCCGAGGGCGACCGCGTCGCGGATCGGGGCGTCATCGTGCAGCATCCAGGAGAGGATCGGCGCCTCGATGCCCGCTCGACGGAGTTCGATCGCCTCCGTGCACGTCGCGACGCCGAGCTCGTCGGCTCCTCCGGCGAGGGCCGCGCGGGCCGCGGTGACGGCGCCGAGCCCGAAGCCGCCCGCCTTCACGACCGCCATCACGGGGGTGCCGCAGCGGGAGCGCAGAAGCGCGGTGTTGTCGCGGATCGCGTTCGACGACACCGCGACGGTGGACGGTGCCGCGGGGCGGGTCGCAGGGAGCAGGAGGGCCATGCTTCCAGCGTTCCGCGCGACCGCGCGGCGCGGCATCCGCTCAGTGCCGTATCCTCGTCATCCGATGGGATGAGGTCGCCCGCCTGGTTCCCGCCGGTGCCGACGGTTCAGAGCACGATGTCGCCGTCGGAGTGCAACGGGCGCCACTGCGCCGCATGCACGCCCTCGTCGCGCAGCACATCGGCCGACGCGAGAGCGCCGACATCGACACCGGTGAGCGCCGCGACCTCGGCTATCCGCACCTGGAACGTGCGGAAGCCGGCGAGCGGCGGCGCCGAGACGATACCGTCACGCGTGTCGACCAGCTCGGTCTGATCGAGGACGAAGGCGGTGGCGCGCAGGCCGCCGGGCGTGCTCCACGCGACGACCTTCCAGAACCGGAGCGGGATGCGGATGCCGCGGTACGGCGGGTCGTCGGGCGCGAGGACGGGCGCGGTGAACACGCTCAGCCGCTGATCGGTGCTCTCGGCATAGGCGAGCACATGGTCTTCGAGCCCGAGCCAGAGGTCTTTCGACTGGTTGAAACCGGCCGCCTGCGGAGCGGCGTTCGGGTAGAAGAACGTCGCCTCCATCGCCGAGCGCGCCTCGGCGGCCTCGCCCCACCCCGGGTCGCGGCGGCGCACGAGATGGCCGCGGTCGAGGTCGTTCCGCGCATAGACCCCCGGTCCCGTCTGCGCGCCCGCGTCGACGCGCGGATCGAGTCGCCATTCGCCCTGGCGCGGGAGGTCGACCAGGCGCGCGCCGTCGACGTTCACCGCGGTCACCGCCGCGAGTCGTCGGGTCGGGTCGAGCAGCACCGAGAACCGCGGGTACGAGAGCGTGCGCACCGGCCCAGGAGGTCGGGGGATCGTGACCTCCGTCTCGAGGAAATCGGGATCGTAGCCAGGGATCATGTCACCAGGGTGCCTCACTCCTCCGACATCGCCGTCAGCCCTGCTCGCCGCTCGACACCTCCAGCGTCGGCAGCGACCTCAGCAGCTCCTGCGTGTAGGGGTGTTCGGGCTCGCGGAAGATCCGCTCGGCGTCGCCCTCCTCGACGACACGGCCGTCCTTCATCACGAGCACGCGGTCGCTGAGGTGGTGGATCACGCCGAGGTCGTGCGAGATGAAGAGGTAGCTGAGGCCGTATTCGTCCTGCAGGTCGACGAGGAGATCGAGCACCTGCGCCTGCACCGACACGTCGAGCGCCGACACGGCCTCGTCGAGCACGAGGATCTCGGGCGATGTCGCGAGAGCCCGCGCGATCGCGATGCGCTGCCGCTGCCCGCCCGAGAGCCGCAGGGGGAAGCGCTCCCGCACCGACGCGGGGAGAGCCACCTGAGCGAGCAGGTCGATCACCCGCTGCTCGCGCTGGCGGCGTGTCAGTCCGGCATCCGCCGGGATCGCGTCGAGGAGGATGCGCTCGACGTTCCACCGGGGGTCGAACGAGCTGAGCGGGTCCTGGTAGACGACGCCGATGCGGGGGCGCAGCGCACGTCGCTTCCGCTCGGAGACTCCGGACCAGGGCGACCCGAGCAGCCGGACCTCTCCCTCGTCCGCTGTCTCCAGTGCGAGCGCGATGCGGGCCGTCGTGCTCTTGCCCGACCCCGATTCGCCGACGATCCCGAGCGTCTCGCCGCGATGCAGGGTGAACGATACGTGGTCGACGGCGGTGCTGTGGCGGCCGTCGGGGGCGACGAACCGCTTGACCAGGTCACGCGCCTCGAGCACCGGTTCGCCGCGTTCCCCGGACGACGGCCGCGCCAGGTGCAGGTTCGGCACGTGGCGCTGCTGGGGCGCGAGGCGCTCGCCGCGCGTGTGTCCGCTCGGCACGGCGTCGACCAGGCTCTGCGTGTACTCGTGCTGCGGTGCACCGAGCACCTGCGCTGCCGCGCCCTGCTCGACGACCTCTCCGCCCCGCATCACGAGGATTTCGTCGGCGAGCTGCGCCACCACCGACAGATCGTGGCTGATGAGGATGATCGACGCGCCGCGGGTCTTCGCGTCGTTCAACAGCGACAGCACCTGCGCCTGCACCGTGACGTCGAGCGCGGTGGTCGGCTCGTCGGCGATGATCACCTCGGGGTCGAGCGCGATCGCGGACGCGATCAGCGCGCGCTGGCGCAGACCGCCCGACAGCTCGCCCGGCCGCTGCCGCGCCCGGAGGTCGGGCTGCGGCACGTCGACGGCCGCCAGAAGCTCGACGGCCTTCCGTCGTCGCGCCGCGCGGTCGCGCCAGCCGTGCAGCCGCAGCGCCTCCTCGATCTCGCGCCCGACGGGGCGCAGCGGGTCGAGCGAGACGAGAGCATCCTGCTGGATGAATCCGATGCGCCGGCCGCGGATGCCGCGCCACGAACGGTCGGTCTGGGCGGTGAGATCCGCGCGCTCCTCGAGATCCACACCACCGAGGGTGATCTCCTCCGCCTCGACGACCGCGCCGAGCCCGGTGAGCCCAGCCAGCGTTCGCGCCGTGACGCTCTTGCCCGAGCCGGACTCGCCGACGATCGCGACGCACCGCCCTGCGCCGAGTGTGAACGACACGTCGCGCACGACGCTGCGGGCCTCGCCGTCGCGCGTGAATCCGACGTGCAGGTTGCGGACGGTCAACCGAGGATCAGTCGCGCCCGCAGGCGTGGCGGATCGTGCGGGGAGTTCCACGACGCTCATGTCAGCGTCCCTTCTCGAGGCTGTTCTGGATGTGCGTGCCGATCGTCGTCGCCGTCAGCGCGAGCACGAGGATGACGAGACCGGGGATGAACGTCAGCCAGGGCGCCTGCAGGATGTTCGCCCGACCCGCATCCAGCAGCGCCCCCCACTCGGAGGAGGGCGGCGCGACGCCGAGCCCGAGGAACGACAGCCCCGATGCCCAGACGATCGACTGACCGATCGCCATCGTGAACACCGCGACGAGCGGGCGGATCGCGTTCGGCAGGACGTGCCGTCCGAGGATGCGCCACCATCCGTGACCGAGCGCGCGGGCGGCCTCGACGTAGCCGGCGTTCTTGGCCGACAGGATCTGCCCGCGCACCATGCGCGCGTATCCCGGAGCCGTGCTGACCCCGACGGCGACGACCTGAGTCCAGGGCGACGGCCCGAGGATCGACACGAGCAGCAGGGCGAGCAGGAGGTTCGGGAAGGCGAAGACGACCTCGATGCCGCGGTTCACGATCGCCGCGGTGACGCGGTCGCCGAGTGCGGCGAGTGAGCCGAGCACGAGGGCGGCGACCAGGGCGATCCCGGCCGCGCCGATGCCGATGAGCAGCGACTCCCTGGTGCCGTGCACGACGCGGCTGTACAGATCGCGCCCCGCTTCGTCGGTGCCGAACCAGTGCGCGAGCGA
Organism: Microbacterium martis; assembly: GCF_047246685.1. Taxonomy (NCBI): domain Bacteria; kingdom Bacillati; phylum Actinomycetota; class Actinomycetes; order Micrococcales; family Microbacteriaceae; genus Microbacterium; species Microbacterium martis. Next base: position 172,000 of record NZ_JBFOKT010000001.1, read on the forward strand.
CGGGGCCTGGAGCGCGTCGGCGAAGCTCTGCGCCGTCGGGCTGTGGGTGGCCAGCACGCCCGGCGCGAGGGCGGCGATCGCGAAGAGCACGGCGAGGACGATCGAGACGAGCAGCGACCCGTTCAGCCGCAGGCGGCGACGAGCGCGCGCCTGCGTCGTGATGGGGGCGCGGGACGGAGAGGGGGGTGCGGTGGTCATGACGTCTTCAACCTCGGGTCGATGAGCGTGTAGACGACGTCGACCAGGAGATTGGCGACGACGTAGAGGACGGCGACGAGCACGACGATGCCGGTGACGACCGGCAGGTCCTGCGCGCCGACTGCGGCGACGAGGGTCTTGCCGATGCCCGGACGCGAGGAGATCTGCTCGACGATCACGGCACCCGAGACGGTCGCGCCGAGCGCCCACCCCGTGAGCGTCACGGCGGGGAGGGACCCGTGCCGCAGCACGTGACGCAGGCGGATGCCGAGGTCGCCCATGCCCCGCATCCGCGCGCTGAGCACGAACGGCTGATCGAGCGCCCGTTCGTACTCGGCGCGGACGGACTGGCCCATGAATCCCGCGAGCGGGATCGCCAGCGTGAGCGCGGGCAGGACGATGCCGTTGACCCCGCTGCCGCCCATCACGGGGAACCAGCGCAGCGTGAGGGCGAAGACCAGCAGCAGCAGGATGCCGAGCCAGTAGGGCGGCAGCGCGGCGGTGACGGTGTCGACCGCCGAGCCCAGCGCCCGAACCCGCGGGCCGCGACCCGCGGTGAGCGTCACCCACACGATCATCAGCACCCAGGCGAGCAGGATGCCGGTGAGCGTGAGCACGAGCGTCGATCCGAACTGCTCGCCGATGAGGTCCCACACCGGCCGGAACTGCTGATAAGACGTGCCGAGGTCGCCGCGCAGGAGGCCGCCGATGTAGTTCAGATACTGAACGACCAGCGGGTGGTCGAGCCCGTACGCGTCGACGATCGGCGCCAGCTCCGCCGGAGTGCGCTCCTGCGCCTGGCCGGTGCGGATGTTGAGGATCGCGGTCGCCCGATCGCCGGGCAGGGCGGTCTGCGCGAGGAAGGCGGCGGTGGCCGCGCCCCACAGCACGACCAGGGCGCCGACCAGGCTCGACGCCAGGCGTCGGAGGCGGCGAAGCGTGGGCTTCGGGGCCACCGTCCGACCGGAGGAGATCCGGTCGGCCGGTCGCGCGTCACTCGACGAAGTGAGCGTCATAGAACGTCGGTCCTCCCTGTGCGTGCTCCTGCCAGGCGTCGCGCAGTCGCGGGTTGACCCCGAGGGTGCTCAGCCGGTCGTACAGACCGAACGAGAGCGCGTGGTCGGCGATGTACTCCTGCGCCTGCTGGTACAGGGCGTTCTGCGCCTCAGCATCCGGCTCGGAGTTCGCGGCGAGGATGATCGCCTCGAGGGCGGGATCGTCATAGAAGGCGCTGTTGGCGAAGTTGGGGTTCGCCTCCGTGTTGGGGCGCCAGTTGATGTAGAGGATGCCGGCGTTCACCGAGGTCCAGTACCCGGCCGAGATGTCGTAGGCGTCGCGTCCGGCGTATGTGCCCGCCCAGGTCTCGGACGGCGGCACGGGGATGAGGTCGACCTTGAATCCGGTGGCCTTCGCCTGCTCCTGCACGGCCTGGAAGATCGACGCGCCGTCGGCGTTGATGATGGTGCCGGCGTTGTAGGGGAACACGACCTCGAGGGTCTTCCCGTCCTTGACGCGGTAGCCGTCGTCGTCGCGCTCGGTCCATCCGGCCTCGTCGAGCAGCCGGTTCGCCGCGTCGGCGTCGTAGGCGTACCAGTCGGCGGCCTTCTCGCTGTACCCCGGTGTCGCCCTGCTCACCCCGCCGTTGCCCTCGAACGGGATCACCCCGTGGCCGATCGTGTCGACGATGCTCTCGCGGTCGAGGCTGAAGATGAAGGCCTTGCGCAGGTTCTCGTCGGAGAACGGCGCCCTCGTCGTGTTGAACGAGATCTGCTGAGGCCGGCCCGGGGTCACGTACTTGTGCAGGTCGTACTGCTCGCCCTCGAGCCCCGCCCATTCGATGGCCGGGATGTCGTAGATCGCGTCGGCCTCGCCCGAGCGCAGCGCCGAGACGCGGGTGACGCCGTCGGCGACGAACCGCCAGTCGACCTTCTCGACGTAGGCCGGACCGGTGTGCTTCGCGTTCTCCGGCCATGAGGTGTAGTCGTCGTTGCGCACGAGGATGACGTTCTCGCCGCGGTTCCACTTCTCGACGACGAAGGCTCCCGAGCCGATCGGCTGCTCGCAGTTCTGCTCCTCGGTGCGGGTCTCGAGCGCCTGCTGCGACTGGATGCCGAAGTATCCCTGGGTGAGGTTCTCGACGAAGCGCGTGTACGGGCGGGAGAGGTGCACGGCGACCGTGAGGTCGTCCACGGCCTCGGCCGACTCGTAGTATCCGCCGAGCCACACGGCGGCGGTGCTGTTGCCGCCATCGACCCAGTAGTCGAAGTTGTAGGCGACGGCCTCGGCATCCACCGGGGTGCCGTCGGTGAACTCGACGCCCTCCTTGAGGGTGAGCGTGTAGGTGAGGCCGTCGTCGCTCACGGCCCAGTCCTCGGCGAGCCATGGCACGACCTCGCCGTCCTCCGTCAGCGAGAAGAGGCTGTCGAGGAACTGGTAGGAGATGTACGCCTGCTCGATCCAGCCGCCGAAGAGGCACTGCGGCTCCTGCTGGTGGGCGTAGACGATCGTCCCGCCGTCGACGCGTTCGGCGTCGGCGGCCGGCGCGGCGACCGAGGCGCCGCCGCAGGCGGACAGGGCGAGTGCGATCACGGCCGCGGTGGCGGCTGTCGTCAGCGCACGGCGGGTCCTGGGTGCGTTCATGGAACTCGGGTGCCTTTCGTCGAATGGGGGTGTCCCAGCGATCATCCCGAGCCGTCCCTCGATGCACACCTCGTCCGTCACGCGACGCCCTGCGGCGTCACATTGCTTCATCCGACCTCATGCGACGTCATCGGAGGCGCTCCGAGCTCACCGTGCACGCGCGCGAGTGAGTGGCGGGCGCCGAGTGCCCGTATACTGGTCTCACCAAGGGGAGTACTCCGAAACGGTGAGTTCGTCATTACGGGTGCACGTCGCATCCCGGACCACCGGTTCCACCGAGGAATGGGGAAGACTTTGGCGGCGCAGTCGCGCCCCGAGTCTGGAGTCTTCACGTGGAAATCACCCCACTCATCTGGGTCATCACGATCGCCGTCACGATCGCGTTCTTCGTCTATGAGTTCTTCGCGCACGTGCGCAAGCCGCACGAGCCGTCGATCGGCGAGTCCGCCCGCTGGTCGGCGTTCTACATCGGCCTGGCCGTCCTCTTCGGCATCGGCATCGGCGTCTTCTCCGGCTGGACCTTCGGCGGAGAGTACTTCGCCGGCTACCTGACCGAGAAGGCGCTGTCGATCGACAACCTCTTCGTGTTCCTGATCGTGATGACGGGCTTCGCCGTTCCGAAGATCTACCAGCAGAAGGTGCTGATGATCGGCATCGTGATCGCCCTGATCCTGCGCGGCATCTTCATCGCCGTCGGAGCCACGCTCATCGAGAACTTCTCGTGGATCTTCTACCTCTTCGGTGCCCTGCTGCTGTTCCTCGCCTACCGTCAGGCGTTCAGCCACCATGAGAGCAACCCCGCCAACGGGCGCTTCATGACCTTCGTCCGCCGCCACCTGCCCGTCACCGACCAGTACGACCGGGACCGGCTCACGGTCGTGAAGAACGGCAAGCGCTTCGTCACGCCGATGCTGCTCACGATCATCGCGATCGGCTTCATCGACCTCGTCTTCGCGGTCGACTCCATCCCCGCGATCTACGGGCTCACCGACGAGGCGTACATCGTGTTCACCGCGAACGCCTTCGCCCTGATGGGACTGCGTCAGCTCTACTTCCTCATCGGCGGACTCCTCGAGCGCCTGGTGTACCTGGCCCAGGGCCTCGCCGTCATCCTCGCGTTCATCGGCGTGAAGCTCGTGCTCCACGCCATGCACGTCAACGAGCTGCCCTTCATCAACGGCGGCGAGCCGATGCTCTGGGCGCCCGAGATCCCGATCTGGTTCTCTCTGCTGTTCATCGCTCTCACGATCACCGTCGCGACGGTGGCCAGCCTCGTCAAGACACGTCGTGAGCCGGCATCCGTCACGCCCCCCACCACCACCATCGAGATCACCAAGGAGCGTTCTTGAGCGCCTCGCGCTGCCCCGACCCATCGGATCCTGACAGTACGAGCGCCCGGTCCACCCCGGGCGCGCACCCCGCTCTCGAAAGAGGCGCCCGCTGATGGGCGACCTGCTGTGGAACGTCGGCCTCGTGGTCGTGTTCGTGCTGATCGGCGGCGTCTTCGCCGCGACCGAGATGGCCCTCGTCACGCTGCGCGAGAGCCAGATCAACGCGATCGGTCAGCGCGGACGTCGAGGCGCGAAGGTGGCGGCCCTTGCCCGCAATCCCAACACCTTCCTCTCGGCGGTGCAGATCGGCGTCACCGTCGCCGGCTTCGCCTCGGCGGCCTACGGTGCGACGTCGATCGCCCCGTCGCTCGCCCCGGTGCTGGAGTCGTGGGGAGTGGCGCCGCCGCTGGCGCTCACGATCGCGACCCTCGCGCTCACGCTGGTCATCGCCTATCTCTCGCTGGTGCTCGGAGAGCTCGTGCCGAAGCGGCTGGCGATCCAGCGGAACGCGCAGTTCGCGTACGCGGTGGCACCGGCGCTGAACGGCTTCGCGACGGTCATGCGACCGGTCATCTGGTTGCTCTCGGTCTCGACGAACGCGCTCGTACGGCTCCTCGGGGGCGATCCGCACAAGGTCGGCGACGAGCTCACCGACGAGGAGGTCCGTGACATCGTCGCCTCGCACCAGGGGCTGCCCGACGACGAGCGGCGCATTCTCGACGACGTCCTGTCGCTGCGCGGACGGCAGATCAGCGAGGTCATGCGACCGCGCCCCGAGGTCGTCTCGCTCGACGAGACCTCGAGCGTGGCTGCCGCTCTCGCACAGGTGCGCGAACTCCCGTTCTCGCGGTACCCCGTCTCGGACAGCTCGATCGACGACATCACCGGATTCGTGCACGTCCGCGATCTCTTCGAGGTCGCGGCGGTCGATCCCGAGCGCCCGCTGCTCTCGGTCGTCCGGCCGATCCCGTACATCCCCTCCACCGCCCGAGTGCTGCCGACCCTGACGAAGCTGCGCGCCGACGGACACCAGATCGCGGTCGTCGTTGACGAGTACGGCGGAACCGACGGATTGGTGACGCTCGAAGACCTCGTCGAAGAGGTGGTCGGCGAGATCTTCGACGAGTACGACGATGAGGACGCCCTCTCGCACGACGGGGGGATCGACGGGCGGCTCAATCTGCAGGACTTCGAGGAGATCACCGGTGTCGCCCTGCCGCGCGGATCGTCCGACACCGTCGCCGGTGTCGTCACCGAGCAGCTGGGACGCCTCGCCGTCGTGGGAGACACCATCGAGGTCGGAGGAGCGACCATCCGCGTCACCGAGCTCGATCGGAGGCGGATCGCGCGGGTGCAGGTCACGTCGCGCGCCGACGAGCTCGGCTGAGGCGGCGGCCGCGGCGCCGGTCAGGTGGGGAACCGCACGACCGTCTGCGCGACCATCCCTCCCGTCGCACCGCTCGCGTCGACGTCGTGGACGGAGACCGTCTGACGTCCGCTCGCGGGCGGCAGGGGAAGGATGCCGGTCCACGCGCCCGTCTCGTCCAGCGTGACGACCACCGGGGGAGCGGCGGAGTCGATCGCGATCGCGGCGCGGGACCCGGCCGGACCCGTGAGGGCCGCCGTGACGACCGGGAGGCATCCGCGAGCGACGGGGTCGGATGAGACCGTGACGTCGATCCCCCAGCGTGGCAGTGGCGGCAGGGCGGTGATCATCGCCTGCGGATCGGCATCCGCCTCCTCCGGGGGTGACGGGGCGATCACCTCGTCGGTGACGGGCGCACCGAGGTCGGTCGCGGCCTCATCGACGCCGGCGGTCTCGTCAGTCTCTGTCGTGCTGTGCACGATCGGCGACGGATCGACCGCGCCGACCTCGTCCGCGATCTCCGGGCCGGGGGTCTCGACGACCGGATCGTCGGCCTGATCGTCGTCGGGGATCGACGGGGATTCGGGACCGTGCGGTGCGAGGGTCTCGGATGCGGGCGGAGCGGCGCGGTCGGTGAGAGATCTGGTCGTGGGCGGCGTCGACGTCGCCACCACGGTCGCCGGGTCGACGACCGCCTCGGGCGGTGATGGCGCGGAGAGCAGCAGCGTCCCGGAGACGACCACGGCTCCCACGACGCTGGCGGCTGACGCCCACAGCGCGGGCGTCAGCGTCTCGGATGCCGCCGCGAGCGACGGCAGCGCCGACGTCGCTGACGCGATTCCGGCGGCTCCCGTCGCCGCGGTCAGGGCGGCGGCCGCAGGTTCGGCGAACAGCGCAGGGGCGACCACGAGGCCGGCGCCGCCGGCGAGGAGGGGGCCCAGCGTGACGGCGCGGGCGAGGTGCCGCGCTTCGGCCGCCGCGGAGCGGCACGAGCCGCACCCCGCCAGATGGTCGCTGACGACACGGCACGCCCGGGGGGCGAGATCGCCGTGCGCGTAGGTCCCGAGCAGTTCGATGACGCGCTGGTGATCGGTTCCGGCCGGCGCCCGACGCAGGTGGGCGACGATCCAGGCCTTCCGCAGGCCATCGCGCGCCCGGTAGGTCAAAGCGGCCGCGGTGTTCGGACGCACGTCGAGCGCCGCGGCGATCTCGCGCGCCGGAAGCCGCTCGACCTCGCTGAGCCACAGGGCGTGCTGCCAGCGCTCGGGCAGGGAGCGGAAGGCCTCTCCGAGAGCGGCGGTGTTCACCATCCGGTCGAGGTCGACGGTTCCGATGTCGGAGATCGGCGCGTCGACCTCATCCCACGGCGTCGAGGCCGGGAGCCTGCGGACGGCCGTCAGCCAGGTGTTGCGGACGGTGGTCAGCAGGTACGGGCGGAAACGCTCCTCGGGTCCGCCTCCGGATCGCAGGAGCATCAGGATACGCAGGAAGGCGTCGGAGACCACGTCCTCCGGATCGGGGGGCGCGGCGCCGAGGCTGCGCGCATAGGCGACCGCGATGGGGGAATGGCGTCGCCACAACTCCGAGAAGGCATGGCGGTCGCCGTTGCGGCTGTGCCTGAGAAGCTGTGCGTCCGATGGCTCGTCGGCGGTTCCGGGTGGGATGTCCATGGGTGCCCTCTACGTCATGCGGCGACCTCGCCGTCGCCTCCCCTGTACTGCGACTATATACCGATATTCCTATTTCCTATATTTCGCAGCGACGTCCGGACACGAGAGCGGATGGGGTCCCGGGGAAAGGGACCCCATCCGCGGAGCCGCTCTGTGAGGGGTCGCGGCTCGACGCGAGCGAGCCGAATATCCCCAAAGGGCTCTGCTCTCGTCATAGGCAAGACGCCGACGAGAGCAGATGATGACGCGAGTCCGTCGAATCACGTGACGGCGTACACCGCGCTTCCCACGATCACGGCGACGGCCGTCGTCCAGCCGATGATCGCGATCGCCTGCCACAGCAGCACGCGTGCCTTTCCGACGCCCGCCGCCGCGAGCATGGTTGCGGTGAACTGCGTCGGCAGGAGGAGGGGGCCCAGCAGGCTCACTCCGGGAACGCCGTAGCGCTCGAACGCGCGCTGGAACTTCTGCCGACGTGCGGACGGGCGGCCCGCCTCCCGATCGAGCTCGGTCGCCGGAGCAGGCTCGCCCCCGGCGAGGACGCGCGCGTCGGTGCGCGTGCGACTCACGATGGCGCTGCGGGCCCCGGAGCTCGCCAGCACGAGCACGGCGACGCACAGGAAGTTGCCCACGATCGCCGCCGCGGCGGCGATGACGGGGTGGATGCCGCCGATGATGCCGATGGTGGCCGCGCCCTCGCCCTCGATGAAGGGGATCGCGCCGGCGAGTGCCACGATGAGCGGCTGCACGAGGTCGGGGACCTGGGCGACCCAGGTCTGGAAGGTCTCGATGAGGTTCATGGGATGCTCCCGGAGATCGGTGCGATCGGCGTGTCCGTCGCAGTGATCCCAGTCCACCGCCTGCCGGCCCCGAGCGGGAGTGCCGGGCCGTCACCGAGTTCCCGGCGCATCGCACGCCGCACCCGTGACATCTGTCACCCCCGTAGGGTGTTCATCGTGAGCAGCCGAACCGCGCCCGACGCCGCGCGATCCAGCCCCGCCGCCCTCCACCTGTCCCGCGGCATCAGCGCCACCTGGTGGTACACGGCGACGGCGGTGCTCTTCATCGAGGTGATGCTCGTCGGCCTGTGGGCGGTGACGTCGACGGCGACCGATCTCAGCGCCGCCGTCCCCTGGGTCATCGGCGCGGGCGGTCTCGTGTGGTGCGCCGCGACGGTCCTCCTGCTGCTCGACTACCGTCACCGCACCGACGCGGGGCCGGGAGTGCCGTGGCGGCGTCTGACCGTGCCGCTGCTCGTGGCTGCCGCCTTCGGTGCCGCCGCCGGCGCGGCCGTCGGCAGCTGGCAGCTGGCTCTGATGCCGCTGACGCAGTCGATCGTGCTGCTCAACTGGCAGCGCGGCATCCGCCTCCGCGTCGTCGTCGCGGCGACGCTGCTGCTCGTGGCGCTCGCGTTCGTCGATGCGAGCACCGGCGTCCTCGATCCCGAGACCCCGTGGTTCCTGCCGCTCGTGTACAGCGTCATGCTGCCCGCGATGAGCGTCAGCTCGCTGTGGTTCTGGGACGTCCTGGTGGCACTGGACCGCGCCAGAGCCTCGGAGGCGCGGCTCGCCGCGACGCAGGAGAGACTGCGCGTCGCGACCGACGTGCACGACCTCCAGGGCCATCACCTCCAGGTCATCGCGCTGCAGCTGGAACTGGCCGAGCGTCTTCTCCCGCGCGATCCGGATGCCGGCCTGCAGCAGCTCCACGCCGCCCGGCTGAGTGTCGACGAAGCCCGACAGGGCACCCGCGATCTGGCGACCCGATTCCGCTCCGTCCCGCTGAGCGACGAGCTCGCCAACGCGCGCGATCTGCTCCGTGCCGCGGGCCTCGAGGTCGAGGCCGTCATCGACCCGGATGCCGCCTCCGCGCCGGCGTCCGATCTGGGCCCGGTGATCCGCGAGACCACGACGAACGTCCTCCGGCACGGCGGGGGACGACGCGCGCGGCTCGCCCTGCTCCGGACGACGGAGGGATGGCGCTACGAGATCGTCAACGACGTCGCGCCGGGTGCGCGGGACGACGGTGAGGGATCGGGTCTGGAGGGCGTCGGCCGCCGCATCCGCGAGGCGCACGGCGGTCTCGAGGTGCATCGGGGTGCGGACGAGTTCGCGGTGACCGTCACCGTGCCGCCCGCCGAGGAGGAAGGCCGATGATCCGCGTGCTCCTCGCCGACGACGAAGGCATGATCCGCTCCGCGCTCGCCGCCCTGCTGCGGCTGGAGGACGACATCGAGGTGGTCGCCGAGTGCGAAGACGGCGAGGCCGCCGTCGCCGAGGCGCTGCGGCTGCAGCCCGACATCTGCCTGCTCGATCTCGAAATGCCGGGTCTCGACGGCGTGCAGGTCGCCGAACGCCTCAACCGGGCGATCGCCACGCGCTGCGTCGTCGTCACCCGGCACGCGCGCCCCGGAGTACTGCGTCGCGCGCTGGCATCCGGCGTCGCGGGGTTCCTGCCGAAGTCCCGCGGCGCCGACGAGGTCGCGGCCGTCATCCGCCGGGTCGCCGCCGGAGGGCGATACGTCGATCCGGAGGTCGCCGCCGACGCCCTGAGCGATGAGCGATCGCCGCTCACCGATCGCGAGCTCGACGTGCTGCGGGCGGGACGACGCGGCGAGACCACCGGTCAGATCGCCCGCGCGCTCGCCCTCGCGCCGGGGACCGTGCGCAATCACGTGTCGGTGATCCTCGCCAAGCTGTCGGTCGGAACACGCCAGCAGGCCGTGCTGATCGCCGAGGAGCGCGGCTGGATCTGACTCCGTCCGACGGTCGCGCGGCCGGCATCCGTCATCGCGTCGTCGAGTGCCCGGTCGTCCTGCGAGAATGAGGTGGCCGAGACCCGACCCGAGGAGCCCACGTGCAGTTCATCTCCACCCGCGGTGGCATGCAGCCGCAGACGTTCAGCGAGACGCTGCTGGAGGGCCTGGCACCCGACGGCGGTCTCGCGGTGCCCCAGGACATGCCGGCGGTCGACGGCGAGACGCTCGAGCGGTGGCGGGCACTGACGTATCCGCAGCTCGCGACCGAGGTGCTCGGCCTCTTCGCCACCGACATCCCGCGCGCCGATCTGGCGCGGATGACCGCCGCCGCGTACGCCGACTTCCCCGCGGATGTCGTGCCGCTGCGCTCGATCGACGACGAGATCACGCTGGTCGGGCTCTCCGAGGGGCCGACGCTGGCGTTCAAGGACATGGCGATGCAGTTCCTCGGCCAGGCGCTGGAGTACACACTCGAGCGTGAGGGGTCGGTGCTGAACATCCTCGGCGCCACCTCGGGCGACACGGGCTCCGCTGCCGAGCACGCGCTGCGCGGCAAGGAGCGCGTCGCGGTGTTCATGCTCTCGCCGCAAGGCCGCATGAGCGCGTTCCAGCGCGCCCAGATGTTCTCGCTCGACGACGAGAACGTTCACAACATCGCCGTCGAAGGCGTCTTCGACGACTGCCAGAACCTCGTCAAGCACCTCGCCGGCGACCTGGTCTTCAAGCGTTCCCAGCACCTCGGCGCCGTGAACTCCATCAACCTGGCCCGCATCACCGCGCAGGTCGTCTACTACTTCTGGGCGTGGCTGCGCGCGACCGACGCCGGCGGATGGACCGAGCTGTCGTTCACGGTGCCCTCGGGCAACTTCGGCAACATCCTGTCGGGCTTCTACGCGAGGCAGATGGGTCTGCCGATCCGCCGCCTGGTCCTCGCCGCCAACGAGAACAACGTCCTCGACGAGTTCTTCCGCACGGGCGTCTACCGGCCGCGCAGCGCAGCGCAGACCCTCGCCACGTCGAGCCCGTCGATGGACATCTCGAAGGCGTCGAACCTGGAGCGCTTCATCTTCGAGCTGGTCGGGCGTGATCCCGCGCGCGTCGTGGGAGCGTGGCGCGAGCTGGCGGATCAGGGGTTCTTCGACTTCTCGGCCGAGTCGACGCGTTTCGTCGACGAGTTCGGGATCGTGAGCGGAACCTCGACCCATGGCGACCGCCTCGCCACGATCCGCTCCGTCTACGAGTCATCGGGCGAGATCGTCGATCCCCACACGGCCGACGGGGTGCACGTCGCGCGCCGGTTCGTCGAGCCGGGAGTCCCCATGCTCGTGCTCGAGACCGCGAAGCCCGAGAAGTTCGCCGAGACGATCCATGAGGCCATCGGCGTGGAGCTGTCGTACGCGCCCGAGCTGCGCGCCATGCTCGACGCCCCGCAGCACGTCACCGAGATGCCGGACGACGAGCATGCGCTTCGCGCCTTCATCGAGGAGAACGCGCTCCACTGACCTCCCGCGCCCGGGCGGGCGTCTCGCGGCTCGTGATCACTCGGGGTCGCCGTGCAGCATCCACGCGATGCCGAAGCGATCCACCAGCATCCCGAACGTGCCGCCCCACGGGGGCACATCGAGGGGCATCGTGATCGTGGCGCCCTCGGAGAGCCTGTCCCAGACCTGCTGCGTCACCGCCTGCGTGTTCCCGCTGAGCGACACCGAGATGCCCTGCGGTTTCTCGTAGGTCATGCCGTCGGGGGTGTCCGAGGCCATCAGCACGAGGCCGTCCGGCGTGTTCAGCTGTCCGTGCATGACGAGATTCTTCTGGCTCTCGTCCTGGACCATGTCGGGGAAGTCGCCGAAGACGCTGATCTCGAGGTCGCCCCCGAGAACGCTCCGATAGAACTCGAGGGCGTCGCGCGCCTCGGTGCGGAAGGACAGATACGGGTTGAGATCCGGCATGAGCGACTCCAGGGCTGAGCGGGATGCCTCCCGCGCCGACATCGATGCACGACAGTCTGCGCTCACGGTCGGTCGCGCGCAAGACGCCTTCGACGTCGGCGAAGCACCACAATGAGAGGGATGGAACAGATCGATGCGATCGAGGCCGAGCGCGGCGCGCTGCTCTCGGTCGCCTACCGACTGCTGGGGACCGTGGCCGACGCCGAAGACGCGGTGCAGGAGACCTTCGTGCGCTGGTTCCGCCTCGCTCCCGGCGAACGGGCGGCGATCCGCAATCCGGCGGCGTGGCTGACGAGGGTCGCCGGCCGGGTGTGCCTCGACATGCTCGGCTCCGCCCGTGCGCGGCGGGAGCGCTACGTGGGACCCTGGCTTCCCGAGCCGGTGCCTCTGGCGTCGGTTCCGGCGGGGTCGGCAGAGATCGATCCTCTCGATCGGGTCGCCCGCGACGAGTCGGTGAGCATGGCGCTGCTCGTGATCCTCGACGCGCTCACGCCCGCCGAACGGGTGGCCTTCGTGCTGCACGACGTGTTCGGCGTGCCGTTCGCCGAGATCGCCGAGACGATGGGGCGAAGCGTGGAGGCGGTGCGTCAGCTGGCGTCGCACGCGCGGCGACGGGTGCAGAGGCGGCGCACCTCTCTGGCGTCGCGCGAACAGCACGACGCCGTTGTGCGCGCCTTCGTCGAGGCCTCCGCCAGCGGCGACCTCGACCGGCTCGTCTCCGTCCTCGGCCCCGAGGTGGTGCTCCGATCCGACGGTGGGGGCAAGGTCTCCGCGGCGCTCCGACCCGTGCGGGGTGCCGATCGGGTGGCCCGGTTCCTCCTCGGCGTGCCGCGCCTCACCCCCGGCATCGAGTCCGTCCTCGCCGAGACCGCCGACGGTATCGCCCTTCGCGCGATGCGGGACGGGCGGACCGACGCGATCATCTCCTTCGTGGTCGGGCAGGAGGGGATCGAGGAGGTCCTGATCGTCCGCAATCCCGACAAGCTCACGCAATGGTGATCGCCCGGCGGTGGCTACGATGACGACTGTGCCCTCCATCGCCGCTGTGTCCGCCGCCGCCGTACGCCCCGGTATCGCCGACCGGCTCTCGCAGATGATCCGGCTCCGCACGGTCTCCGCCGAACTCGAGGCGCGAGGGGCGCAGCCGTTCGAGGACTTCGTGCAGCTGATCGCCGAGCTCTATCCCCTCACGCATGAACGTCTGACGCTCGAACGCCACACCGACTTCGGACTGCTGTTCCGGTGGAAGGGCAGCGACCGCGCAGCATCCGAGGGAGCCGTCGTGCTCATGGCCCACTACGACGTCGTTCCGGTCGACGAGAGCGACGCCTGGACGCATCCGCCCTTCGACGGCGTCATCGCCGACGGGTCGGTGCACGGGCGGGGAGCCCTCGACGACAAAGGTCCGCTCATCGTCGTCCTGGAGGCCGTCGAGAACCTGCTCGCCCAGGGCTTCGCTCCCGCGCGCGACGTCTATCTCTCGTTCGGCGGCAACGAGGAGACCTCGGGCGACGCGGCGCAGGAGATCGCACGCGTCCTGCGCGAGCGCGGCGTCGTGCCGTGGCTCGTGATCGACGAAGGCGGCGCCGTGGTCGACGCGCCGCTGCCCTTCGTGCCGGGCCGTGCGGCGATGATCGGCGTCGGCGAGAAGGGAATCATGACGGTGCGGCTCTCGGCCCGAGGCGCCGGCGGGCACGCCTCTGCACCGCCTGCGCTCACCGCAGTGGGCCGCGTCGCACGGGCGGTCGATCGCCTCGGGCCGCACACCTTCCGTCCGCGGGCATCCCAGGCGATCCTGCGGATGCTGTCGCAGCTGGCCGGGCAGACGCCCGGGCCGGCACGGCATCTGCTGCGCCTGCTCGGCTCGGCTCCGCTGCTCACAGCGCGGCTCTTCGCCGCTCTCGGTGGAGAGCCCGCGGCCCTCGTGCGCACGACCGTCGCCGCGACCATGCAGGCGGGCGGTACCGCGGCGAACGTGCTCCCGTCCCAGGCTTCGGCCACCGTCAACCTGCGGATCGCTCTCGGCGAGACGGTGCAGCAGACGATCCTGCGCGTGCGGCGCCGCATCCGCGACCCTCTGGTCTCGGTGCGGGTGCTCGACGCGAGTGAGCCGACTCCCGAGTCACCGACCGACAACGCGCAGTTCGCCTCGCTCGCCGACGCACTCGCCGTCTCGCACCCGGGAGTGCCCGCGGTGCCGTATGTGATGATGGCGGCGACCGACTCCCGTCACTTCCATCGCTTCGCGCCGGCGGTCTACCGGTTCGCTCCGCTCGACATGAGCAACGCGCAGCGCGCGTCGATCCACGGCGTCGACGAGAGCGTCGAGATCGCCGCGCTCGAGCGGGGCGAGGTCTTCCACCGAGCTCTTCTCGAACGGGTGGCGGGTTCCTCCGGCCTTCCGCCCGAGTCCGCACCCCGAGCCGCGACCGAGAGGTCATCCGCATGACACGCACCCGAACCCTCGGCGCCCTGGCGACGGTCGTCGGCTTCCTCGCGTTCGTCGAGTTCACGAGCGGCGTGCTGCAGGGGTACTACACGCCGATGCTGACCGACATCGCGCGCCACCTCGGCATCCACGACGCCGACGTCAACTGGCTCGAAGGCACGCAGCTCATGCTGTCGGCCCTCGTGGTCCCCGCGTTCGCGAAGCTGGGCGACATGATCGGCCACAAGCGGATGCTGCTGATCTCCACCGCCCTCACGGCGGCCGCCGCGCTGGTGCTGCCCTTCACCGATTCGTTCGGCGTCTTCCTGGCGGCGTGGACGCTCATGGGCTTCTACGTCGTGTGGCTTCCCCTCGAGATCGCGCTCATCTGGTCGCGATCACGGCGGATGGAGGCGCGGGCGTCGGTCACCGCGACGGCGGCAGGACTTCTCGTCGCGGCACTGGAGGGCGGTGCGATCCTCGGAGCGCTCGCCGGAGGCGCGCTGGTCGATGTGCTCCCTCTCACGGCGGTGCTGCTGATCCCCGCCGTGCTCGTCGTCATCTGCTTCTTCGTGATCCTCTTCGGAGTGACGGAGTCTCCCGAGCCCGTCGGCGGCGTCTTCGACACCGTGGGCCTCATCCTCATCTCGCTCGCGCTGGTGTGCTTCACCGGCGGGCTCAGCCTTCTCCGACTCGAGGGCGGACTCGTGAACCCCTGGTCGTGGACGGTCGTGGTGCTCGGCATCCTTCTGGTCGTCCCGTTCGTGCGGTGGGAGCTCCGCACCGACGACCCGCTCATCGACGTGAGCATGTTCCGCTCGCCGGCCCTCGGTCCCGTCTTCCTCACCGCCGGTCTGTTCGGGGTCAGCGTGCTCGGGGCCCAGGCTCCTCTGTCGACGTTCGCTCGCACCGATCCCGACGTGTACGGCTACGGGCTGGGCACCACCGGTTTCGCGACGTCGCTCATCATCGGGATCTACCTCATCGCCATGATCACCGGCGCCCTGCTCTTCCCGGTCGTCGCCCGGCGGATCTCTCCGCGTCGGACGCTCATGGGCGCCTCCGCGCTGGTCGGCGTCGGGTTCCTGCTGTTCCTGCCGTTCCACGACTCGTACGCACAGGTGGTCACGAACATGGTCATCGCCGGCCTGGGGTCGGGAGCGCTCGTCGCGGCGCTGCCTGCGGCGGCGGCATCCGCGGCACCCGCGTCGCAGACCGGTGTGGCGACCGGGCTGACGAACTCCGTGAAGACGGTCGGGGGCGCGATCGCCTCGTGCGTGTTCGGCATCGCCCTGCTGCACGGAGTGACCTCGGCCGCCGGGGGAGCGGAGGGAACAGCCGGATCGCTGGCCGGATACGTCACGGTCTGGATCGTCTGCGGTGTCACGGCCTTCGTGGCCGCCGTCCTGCTTGTTTTCGTGCCGAGAACGGCCTTCACCGATCACGTCACCGAGACGGAGGCCGCGCCGGCGGTCTGATTCGTCGACCGCCGGGACCGGCGTCAGTCGCGGTCGAGCCCGAAGGTGCGCTTCACGATCGCCTGCACGTCGCGGTCGAGCCCGTCGATGCGGGTGTTGACCGCATCGAACCGTGCGTTCATCTCGTTGCGCAGGCCGCCGATCTGCCCGTTCATCTCGTTGCGCAGGCCGCCGATCTGCCCGTTCATCTCGTTGCGCAGGCCGCCGATCTCGCTGCGGACAACGCGGATGAAGAGGGTCGAGACGACCGTCAGAGTGCTGAACATGAGCGCGACGAACGACCCGATCATCGTCCAGATCTGCGCGTCGTTCAAGAACCCCACCCCCTCATCGTCGCACCTCCACGGCGAGTATGCCAGGGCGCGGCGCACGAGGATATCGGTCATCCCGGATGTGGAGAGAGAGCGGCTCGGTGCTCGTCGGTGCAGGAATGAAGCCGCTGCCGGCGCGGTGACGCCGAAGAGGCACGACGTGGCCCGATGTCACGCCGGATCAGGCGGCTCCGTTGACCATGAACTCGATGCGGATGCCGTCGGCGTCCTCGACGAACGAGGCGTAGTAGCCCTCGGAGTAGCGGGGGTACGGCTTCGGGTCGCGCACGGCCGTCCACCCGGCATCCATCGCGATCGTGTGGAGGCGGCCGCGCTCGAGGTCGTCGACGGTGATGCCCAGGTGATCCAGAAGAGCCATGCCGCTCAGTCTTCCAAACGACGCGGATGGTCTCTAGTGCGGTGCGTGGTACTCCGCCTCGCCGCGCTTCCAGTAGCCCTTCACGACGGCGTTCCCCGCGTCGATGTCCCACCGCGTCAGAAGGGCGCGTCCCGGCTTCACCACCGACTGCTCCGCCGCGATGAAGACGAAGGGATCGTCGCCGACCGCGTCGTCGGCCGTCAGCGACTCGAGGAGTCGGATCACCGCAGAGCCCGCCGCGGCATCCCCGCGATGCAGCCACTCGACGGCGACGGGGGCATCGACGGCGACCTCGTGATCGGATGCCGACGTCTCGACGACGATGCGGGCGGGGCGGTCCGCGGGGATCTGCCGGGCGAAGCGCCGGATGGCGGGGATCGCGGTCTCGTCGCCGACGAGGAGCCAGGAGCCCGGTGCCCCCTCGATCACCGCCGATCCGCGCGGGCCGCCCACGCCGATCGCCGAACCCAGCGGGGCGGTGGCCGCCCACGGCGCCGCCACACCCTCGTCGCCGTGCACGGCGAACTCCACGTCGAGCCAGTCGTCGCCCCAGGCGAGAGGCGTGTATTCGCGACTCGGCGCAGCCCGCATCCCCTCGACCGAGTCGACGGGGCCGGCGGGGAAGAACAGGCGCATGTGGTCATCGGCTCCGAGCGACTCGAATCCTGCGAGGTCGCTCCCGGTCAGGCGAACGCGCACGTAGGCGGGAGTGAGCCATTCACGGGCGCTCAGCGCAACGGAGCGGAAGCGGAGGTCGAGCCCTCGACGCTCGATCCGGAACGGGGATTTCTCATTGCTCATAAAGTAAGGCTAACCTAATCAGGACGAGGTGAGGACACCCTCAGCTCGTGCCGGCGCCATTGCGAGCGCGACGATCCCCGCAGAACAGGAGTCCCTCCATGTCCATGCCCAGAATCCTCGCCGTGACGAGTCTCAGCCTCGTCGGCCTTCTCGCCGTCAGCGGCTGCGCCGCAGGCAACGCCGCCGAACCGGAGGAGACCGAAGCGGCGGCCGGATCTGTCACGATCGAGGACAACACCGGATCCCACGAGATCGCGACACCGCCCGCGTCCGTCGTGGCGCTCGACAACCGCACCTTCCAGACGCTGTCGGACTGGGGCGTCGAGCTCGCGGCCGGAGCCGTGGCCCTCATGCCCGAGACGGTCTCGTACATCGACGACGACGCCATCGTCGACATCGGGCTGCACAGCGAGCCGAACCTCGAAGCGGTCGTCGCCGTCGAACCCGACCTGATCATCAGCGGTCAGCGCTTCACCCAGCACAACGCCGCGATCGCCGAGCTCGTCCCCGACGCGACGATCATCGACCTCGAGCCGCGCGAGGGCGAGCCCTTCGATGAGGAACTGAAGCGGCAGACCACCGTTCTCGGCGAGATCTTCGGCAAGGAGGCCGAGGCGAAGGAGCTGGTCGACGACTTCGACGCCGCCGTCGAGCGCGCTCGGGCGGCATACGACGAGGCCGACACGGTGATGGCCGTGAACACCTCGGGAGGATCGATCGGCTATCTGGCTCCGACCGTCGGACGCTCTCTCGGGCCGGTCTACGACATCCTCGGCCTCACTCCGGCCCTCGAGGTCGACGACGCCTCCGACGACCACCAGGGCGACGAGATCTCGGTCGAGGCGATCGCCGCCTCGAATCCCGACTGGCTCCTCGTGCTCGATCGTGACGCCGTGTTCGCCGCCGAGACCCCCGACTACGTGCAGGCGGCGGAGATCCTCGAGGGCTCCGAAGCGCTCGCGGGCGTCACGGCGGTGAAGGACGAGCAGATCGTCTACATGCCGACCGACACCTACCTCAACGAGGGCATCCAGACATACACGACGTTCTTCAACGACCTCGCCGACGCGCTCGAGAGCGTCCGGTGATCCTTCCCGGCCGTCGGGCCACCGACGGCCGGGGCACTCCCATGACATCCACCGTCGCCGCCACGACGCCGCGCTCCGCCGGGCGCCTCTTCGACGCGAAGCTCCTCATCGGCGTGCTCGTCGTCGCCGGTCTCCTCGTCGTCTCACTGCTCACCGGGGTCTACGACATCGCGGGCGCCGACGACGGCGGCGAGATGTTCCAGATCACCCGCATTCCGCGCACGATCGCCCTGGTCCTGGCCGGGGCCGCGATGGCGATGTCGGGTCTGGTCATGCAGCTGCTGACCCAGAACCGCTTCGTGGAACCGACGACCACCGGTACCACGGAGTGGGCCGGTCTCGGCCTCCTCGCCGTGATGGTGCTGGTCCCGCAGCCGTCGCTCACGCTCCGGATGGTCGGCGCCGTGCTCGCGGCGTTCATCGGCACGCTCGTGTTCTTCGCCTTCCTCCGGCGAGTCGCCCTGAAGTCGTCGCTCATCGTCCCCATCGTCGGGATCATGCTCGGAGCCGTCGTCGGCGCCGTCTCGACGTACCTCGCCCTCGCCACGCAGTCGCTGCAGATCATCGGCGTCTGGTTCGCGGGGAGCTTCACCTCGGTGATGCGCGGACAGTACGAAATGCTCTGGATCGTCGCCCTCGTCGGCGCGATCGTCTTCGTGGTCGCCGACCGCCTCACGATCGCCGGGCTCGGCGAGGAGATCGCGACCAGCGTCGGCGTGAACTACAACCGGGTCATCCTGTGGGGCACCGTTCTCATCGCCGTGACGACCGGCGTCGTCACCGTGGTCGTGGGGAACCTGCCGTTCCTCGGTCTCATCGTGCCGAACATCGTCTCGATGATGCGCGGCGACGATCTCCGCAGCAACCTGCCGTGGGTGTGCCTGCTCGGCATAGCGATCGTCACGGTCTGCGACATCATCGGCCGGACGATCATCATGCCGTTCGAAGTGCCGGTGTCGCTGATCCTCGGCGTCGTGGGGGCCCTCGTGTTCGTCTTCCTGCTCCTTCGGCAGCGTCGCCGTGGATAGCGGCGCGGGCACGGCCGCGATCCCGCGCGAGGCGCGCAGCGCGGGCTCCCTCGCAACGACGCGTGCGCGTCGGCGGTACCTGGTCGTCGTCGGCATCCTGCTGCTCCTGACCGTCGGATCGGGCTTCGGCCTGATCGCCTGGGGCAATCCGATGCCGGCGGGGTCGCCGGGGTTCTGGCGCATCGCGCAGCACCGGGCCACCGACGTCACGGTCATGCTGCTGGTCGCGGTCGCGCAGGCCGTCGCCACCGTCAGCTTCCAGACCGTGACGGGCAACCGCATCATCACCCCCTCGATCATGGGGTTCGAGTCGCTCTATCGCGTCGTGCAGACCTCGACGGTCTTCCTGTTCGGCGTGGCGGGGCTCGTCGCCATCCAGGGGATCGGCCAGTTCGCGATCCAGGTGGCGATCATGGTGGGACTCGCGGTGGCGCTGTACGGCTGGCTGCTCTCGGGGCGCTACGGCAATCTGCAGATCATGCTGCTGATCGGCATCGTGATCGGCGGCGGGCTGGGCGCCGTGTCGACGTTCATGCAGCGCCTGCTCACTCCGAGCGAGTTCGACGTTCTCGCGGCACGGCTCTTCGGCAACGTGTCGAACGCCGATCCGGCGTATCTGCCGCTCGCCGTTCCGCTCGTGGTCGCGGCGTCGGCTCTGCTCTGGCTGCGCTCGCGGCGTCTGAACCTCATGGCGCTCGGCTCCGACACCGCCCGCTCGCTCGGGCTCGACCACCGACGCGAGCTGTTCCTCGTGCTGACCCTCGTGGCCGTCCTCATGGCGACCTCAACGGCGCTCGTCGGGCCGATGACGTTCCTCGGATTCCTCGTCGCAACCCTCGCCTACCAGTTCGCCGACACCCATGACCATCGCCTGATCTTCCCCGTCGCGGTCCTCACCGCCTTCACGATCCTCGCCGGTGCCTTCCTCGTGATGAAGCACGTCTTCTACGCGCAGGGGATGGTGTCGATCCTCATCGAGCTGGTCGGCGGCATCGTGTTCCTCATCGTCATCCTCAGAAAGGGCCGACTGTGATCGCACTCGACGGCGTCCGCCGGGACTACAGCAGCGAGGTCGCCATCGGCCCCGTCGATCTGCGCATCCCCGCCGGCGGGATCACCGCGCTCATCGGGCCGAACGGCGCGGGCAAGTCCACCCTGCTCACCATGATCGGGCGCCTGAACGGTATGGATGCCGGGGCGATCGAGATCGCCGGTCTCGACGTCGCCCGGACGAAGTCGAAGGATCTGGCGAAGGTGGTGTCGATCCTGCGGCAGGAGAACCACTTCGTCACCCGGCTCACGGTGCGTCAGCTCGTGGGCTTCGGCCGGTTCCCGCACTCGCAGGGGCGACTGACCCGCGCCGATGAGGAGATCATCAGCCGGGCCATCGACTTCTTCGACCTGGGAGCGCTGGAGGGTCGATACCTCGACGAGCTCTCCGGAGGGCAGCGCCAGCGGGCCTACGTCGCCATGGTGCTCGCGCAGGACACCGCCTTCGTGCTGCTCGACGAGCCGTTGAACAACCTCGACATGCGGCACGCCGTGCAGATGATGAAGCACCTGAGACGCGCGGCCGAGGAGCTCGGGCGCACCATCGTGATCGTGCTGCACGACGTGAACTTCGCCGGGCACTACGCCGATCACATCTGCGCGATGAAGGACGGAGCGGTGGTGGAATTCGGACCTCCGGCCGAGATCATGACGGATGCCGTGCTCACCCGCGTCTTCGACACCCCGGTGCGTGTCATCGAGGGCCCCTCCGGTCCCCTCGCCGTCTACTACTGAGCGCCTGCCCGGAGCTCAGAGCTCGACGCCGTGGTCCTCGTCGTTGACGCCCGCGTTGTTCCCGCGGCGCGACTCGTATCCGAGGAACCAGCCGAGCCACACGATCGCGGCGAGCAGCAGACCCAGCCACACGTTCTGGAAGATCAGCCCGATCACCACGCCGAGGATCAGCAGGCCGACGGTGACGAGGATGCGGAGCGCGGTGCGGGACATGGTCACAGCCTAGAGGGACGATCTCAGTGGCGCCGGTGATCGGCGGGCGTGAGACGCGGCCCGCGGCGCGGCTCGCTCACACCGCTCGCCAAGATCAGTCTGATGACGCGCTGCCGGTGCCCCGCCCAGGGGGCGAGGAGTTCGAGCATGCCGTCGTCGTCGGTGCGATGGCCGGTGAGCGCGTACCCCACCTCGTGCGCGAGATGGTAGTCGCCCACGCTCACGGCATCGGGGTCGCCCAGGGCGCGGAGGCGGGTCTCGGCCGACGTCCACAGGCCGACCCCGGGGAAGCTCGTGAGCACGCGATCCCGTTCGTCGCCGGTCGGCGCGGCGAGGAGGGCCCGCGCGATGCCGTCGGCTCGCGGGGCGACGCGCACGATGGTGCGGGACTGCGGCGGCTGCACGCCGGCGCGGTGCCATTCCCACGACGGGATCCGCTGCCACTCGGCGGCCGTCGGCGGAGCGTGCATCGGCCGCGGAGTCGGACCCGGCGCGCGTCGGCCGAACGCCGTCACCAGCAGGCGCCACGCGCGGAACGCCTCGAGGCCGGTGACCTTCTGCTCGAGGACGGCGCAGGCGAGGGCGTCGAAGATCTCGTCGGTGCGGGCGAGGCGGATGCCGGGGACGCGACGGGCGACCTCGGCGATGAGGGGGTGGTGGGTGGGATCGAAACCGGACGGGTCGTCGCCGTCGCCGCACAGCGCGGGCACGCGGTCGATCGCCTCGCCGGCGCCGTCGCCCCACGCGCTGATCCTGATCTCGTCGCCCACGGCGCGGAGCGCGAGCGTCGCAGTCCCGAGCGGCGTGCGGAGCGCTCGCCAGATGACCGAGCCCTCGATCACCATGCTCGGGTCGCCCGGGCCGCGTCGCAGCATGCCGACGCTGCGCCGGAGGTCGAACGCGTGCGGCGGCCGGTAGACCGCCTCCCGACGCGGGTTCCGCACGCCGGGGGCAGCGGTGTCGGGCGTCGTCAGGGTCATGCGCCCACCCTACGCCGCGGTTCCGACAGTGCTCGCAGAGGCCTCAGAAGCGGTCGGGCGAGGGGGTTCCGTGACCGTAGCGGATCACCACGTCGGCGTGCCGGTCGAACCGGTAGCCGATGCCGCGCACCGTGCGGACGATGTCTTCGTAGCGGCCCAGCTTGGCGCGGAGACGGCGCACGTGCACGTCGATCGTGCGCTCTCCGGGGGTCTCGTCGTCCTGGGCCTGCCAGAGGGCCGAGACGAGCTCGCTGCGCTCGATCGTGCGTCCCTCGCGGAGCACGAGGTACTGCAGCAGCTCGAACTCCTTGTAGGTGAACGCCGCCGAGTCGCCGTCGATCAGCACCCGCTTGCGGGAGATGTCGACGGTGACGCCGATCTCCTCCTCGGCGACTTCGTCCTCGGCCGCGGCCTTGGTGCGAGCGATCGCGCCCGGCTCCTGCAGGGCGAGGCGCACGACGTCGAGGTCGCGACCGCCCGAGCCGTGCGGGGCGAGGGCGACCGTCGCGTGGGTCTCGGCGCCGGGGGCGAGCTCGGCCAGTGTGCGACGGAGCGCGTCGACGAGGAGCGGGAGGCTGACGCCGGCCTCGGCGGCCTTGATCTCGTCGAGTCCGACGTAGAGGGCGAAGCCGCGAGGCGAGCGGACGGCGGGGAGGTCGGCGGCGGCGTTCAGCGCGGAAGTCGACTCGGGCTGCGTCGGGCGGGCGGTGCGGTTCGGCGCGATGCGGGTGGGGCGCTCGAGAAGTGCGGTGTTCGACATGATGATGTGGTCCTCAGGACGTGAGCCGGCAGAAGGCTCTGATGCGTTGCATGAATGACCGGGCGGAGCCGGGGGAGCGAGCAAGGGTGGATGCTCGGAGACTCTGAACCCGCAGATGGCGGAGGATCAGGTCAGGCGGGGTGGCTGTTCGTTCAGCGACACATTCGGCAACACATGCCAACGCGACCGGGCATCATCATCCCGGCAGTCCCGTTCGCCTCCTGGGCGGACAAAGGGCTTGCGTTGGTAGTCATGGGGGGATTATGTCCGATCGTGTCGCCCCGTGTCAAAACGGCCGCACGGCCGGGAAGCAGGCGTAACGTTGCTCGAATGACGATCTCGAGCACCGTCGGCGGGTTCATCCTGACCGACGAGAAGGATGAATCGCGCTACACGCTCACCCGCGACGGCAAGCTCGTGAGCGTGCTCGATTATCGGGACGACGGCCGCACCGTCGCCCTGACGCGCGCCTTCACCGTCCCGACTTTCCGCGGCAACGGCTACGCGGGCAAGGTCGTCGAGGGAGCGGTCGCCGACATCGAGTCGCGCGGCGACCGCAAGGTCGACGCCGTGTGCTGGTATGTGTCGGAGTGGTTCGCGGCCCACCCGGAGCACGCCCGTCTGCTGCGCTCGCGCTGAGCCGTCCGATGTGACGTTCTGTTACGTCGACGGCCCGTGCGGGACGGATGCCGCGAGCAGCCCGTCCGGCGTTCGGCGGCACGCCTCGGACGGAATGTCCGAGGCGGTTCGTAGCGTGTGGGTATGCGAATCCTGCACACCTCCGACTGGCACATCGGCCGCACGTTCCACGGTCACTCGACCATGGACGCGCTGGCCGAGGTGCTCGCCGCGCTGACGGAGCAGGTGCGGAGTCGCTCGGTCGACGTCGTGGTCGTCGCCGGCGACGTGTTCGACTCCGCGACGCCGTCGGGTCCCGCGTACACGCTGCTCGGCGACGCGCTTGTCTCCCTGCACGAGACGGGCGCGCGCGTCCTCGTGACCAGCGGCAACCACGACTCGGCGGCCCGACTCGGCTTCCAGGCGCGCCTGCTGCGCGAGGGCATCCACGTGCTCACCGACCCTCTGTCCGTCGGTGTGCCCGTGACGATCGCCGACGCGGACGGGCCGGTGCACTTCTTCGGCATCCCCTATCTCGAACCGGCGATCGTGCGGCAGCACTGGCCGGCGGGCGACGCAGAGGGGCGTCAGCTCCGCACCCAGGCCCAGACCATGTCGCACGCGATGGACCTGGTGCGGGCGGGCATGAGCGAGCACCCCGGGCGCTCGGTCGCCGTCGCGCACTGCTTCGCTGCGGGGGTCGACGCGACGGCCGGGCTCGAGCGCGAGGTTCGGCAGGGCGGCCTCGATGTGGTGCCGCTGAGCGTCTTCGACGGACCCGACTACGTCGCGCTCGGCCACATCCACGGTCGGCAGGCGATCACCCACCGGGTGCGCTACGCCGGGGCGCCGTTGCACTACAGCTTCGGCGAGCAGCACAAGCCGCGCGGCTCGTGGCTCGTCGACCTCGACGCCGACGGTCTCGCCTCGGTGCAATGGCTCGACCTTCCTGTGCCGCGCCGCCTGGTCACGCTCACCGGCCTCCTGACCGAGATCCTCGCCGATGCGATCGTCGCCGAGCACGCCGACCATTGGATCTGCGCCGTGTACACCGACGAGGTGCCGCAGGCCGAGCCGATGCGCCGGCTTCGCGAGAGGTTCCCGTTCTGCGCGATGGTGCAGCACCAGCCTCTCGCGGCCCCGGCGGAGCAGGAGCGGTCGTACGCGCAGCGACTTCGCACCGCGGTGACCGATGCCGAGCGCATCGGCGCCTTCCTCGAGCACGTGCGAGCCGGCCGTGGTCCCGATGAGACCGAGACCGAGCTCATCCACGCGGTCCTCGACGACCGTGTGCGCGCGGAGGCGCTCGTCTAGATGCGCCTGCACCGTCTGGAGGTCGAGGGGTTCGGCCCGTTCCGGTCGCGCCAGACCGTCGACTTCGACGCCTTCGTCGACGACGGCATCTTCCTCATCGCGGGCCGCACGGGCGCCGGCAAGTCGAGCATCCTCGACGCGGTCTGCTTCGGCCTCTACGGGGGCGTGCCCCGCTACGACGGAGGTGAGAAACGGCTCCGCAGCGATCACTGCGAACCCGATGACATCTCCGAGGTCATGGTCGAGTTCAGCGCGTCGGCGGGGCGCTTCCGGGTCACGCGTTCGCCGGAGTACCTGCGCCCGGCGAAGCGCGGCGGTGGCATGACCAAGCAGGCGGCCGCCGCCTCGCTCCACGAGTGGACGGACGCCGGGTGGGTGGGCCGTGCGGCGCGGGCCGTCGACGTCGCCCACGAGCTCGAGGAGATCCTGCAGCTCAGCCGCGAGCAGTTCCTGCAGGTCATCCTGCTGGCGCAGAACCGGTTCTCGGAGTTCCTGCTCGCCGGCAGCCGAGACCGACAGGCGCTGCTTCGACGGCTGTTCGGCACGCAGCGCTTCGAAGACGTGCAGTCGCGCTTCGACGAGCGCCGTCGCGCGGCGGAACACGCTCTCGGCGCTCGCTTGGCGACCGTCGCCGCCCGCTTGGATGAGGCGGAGCGGCTGATCGTGAGCGCCGACCTCGGCGGCGACAGTGTCGAGGCCGGCGACAGCGTCGCGGCCGACGGCGCCGCGGCCGACGACGGCCTCGCTGACGACGGTTCCGCTCGTCCCCTCGTCGTCGCGACCACGGCCGACCGCCTCGACGCGCTCCGTCGGGCCAAGGCGCGCGCAGACTACCGGGCCGAGCGCCGCGCCTCGGAGCGCCTCGATGCGGAGAAGCGGTCGCGCGACGCCGATGCCGTTCTCACCGTCTCGCGCGAGGAGCAGCGAGCGCAGGTCGAACGCGACAGAGCACGCGCCGCGATCGCCCGGCTCGAGGCGGAGGAGCCGTCGATCGGCGCCGCCCGGGTCGAGCTCGCCGAGGCGAGAGCGGCGGAGCGGCTCCGGACGGTCATCGCCGCACGGGGTGCAGCGCAGACGGAGCTGGCCGACGCGAGCGCCGCCGAGCGATCCGCCCAGGCCGACTGGCACGCCCTCGACATCGGCGATGTCGCCGATCTGGAGGCATGGGCGGCGGAACGCCTCCGCGAGAGCGGCGGCTGGCAGCGCGCGCGAGAGCTGGAGGAGCAGGAGCCGACTCTGGCCGCCGAGACGGCCACCGCCGAGCTCGCCGTGCAGAGCGCCGCGGACCGCATCGCGGCGGGTGCGGCCACGAGAGAAGCTCTCCCCGCGCAGATCACCGCGGTCACGGCCGAGCGCGACGAGGGACGGCGCGCAGCCGATCGCCTGGAAGATCGGGAGACGGCCCTGGCCGTGGCCGAGAGCCGTGTCGCGGCCGCGCAGCTCGCGGAACGGCTTCGAGCCCAGCGCACGGTCGCCGACCAGCGGCTCACCGTCGCCACGACCGAGCATGCGGCGGCGCAGACCGCGCTTGCTCGACTTCGACAGCGACGATTCGACGGCATGGCCGGAGAGCTCGCGACGGGCCTCCGCGAGAGCGAGCCCTGCCCCGTGTGCGGCGCGAACGAGCATCCCGATCCGGCCTCGCACTCCGATCCGGTGTCGGTCGACGACATCGCGGAGGCGGAGTCCGCTCGCGACGAGGCCGCCGCGAGCGAGCGGGAAGCCGTGTCGTCGCTCGCCGCCCTCGCGGCCGAACTCGCCGTGGCGGAGTCGCGATCGGAGGGCCTCGATGTCGCCGAAGCCACCGTCGCCCAGGCGGCGGCTCTCGACGCCCACGCGCAGAGCGTCACCGCCGCCGCACGGCAGGAGGAACTCGAGACGCGACTGCAGCGACTGATGGAGCGCGCCGAGGAGCTCGAGCGCGATCGCGATCGTGACGCCGCCGCGCTCGCCTCGGCCCGCGAGCGGCTGGCGGTGCTGACCGACAAGGCGGCCGAGGCGCAGGCCCTCGTCGCCGCAGCGCGCGGCTCGTTCGCAACGGTCGCCGAGCGCCTGGCCGATCTCGAGACGAAGGTCGACACGGCACGGCGATTCGCCGACGCACGTGCGGAACGCGTGCGGCGGGCCGCACGGGCAGTCGAGAGCGAGAGCGCGCTCGCAGCCGCACTCTCCGAGTCGTCCTTCGCCGATGTCGACGCGGTCGATCGCGCGCTGCGCTCACCCGCCGCGCAGGAGGCGCTCGATGCCCGGATCGTCCACCACGCGGTGCACTGGGAGAAGGAGCGGGCGATCCTGTTCGACCTCGAGCTGCGCACGCTGCCCGAGGAGCCGATCGAGCTCGCCCCCGCCGAAGAAGCCGCGGAGGCCGCCCGTGCGGCGTGGCTGCAGGCGGTGGACGATGCCGGTCGCGCCGCGGGCATCGCCGAGAGACTCGAGTCGCTGATCGACTCCGCGGCATCCGAGCACGCGAAGACGGCCGACGCCGCCGAGGAGTTCGAGGTGCTCCAGGGCCTGGCGGACACCATCGCCGGGCGAGGCGCGAACACACGCAAGATGACTCTCGAGACGTTCGTGCTCGCGGCCGAGCTCGAGGAGATCGTCGGCGCGGCCAACCGGCGCCTTCACGACATGTCCACGGGCCGTTACCAGCTGCAGCACTCCGACGCGCTGGCCGCCCGCGGCGCGGCATCCGGTCTGGGGATCGTGGTGTCCGACGCCTTCACCGGGCAGACCCGCCCGCCGCAGTCGCTCTCCGGGGGCGAGACGTTCCTCGCCTCCCTCGCGCTCGCGCTCGGTCTCGCCGAGGTCGTCACGGCGCGAGCCGGCGGCATCCGACTCGACACGCTGTTCATCGACGAGGGTTTCGGCTCGCTCGACGGAGACACGCTCGACGTCGCGATGCGAACTCTCGACGAGTTGCGGCAGGGGGGGCGCTCCGTCGGAGTGATCAGCCACGTCGAGGCCATGCAGGAGCAGATCCCCGCGCAGCTGACCGTTCGGGCGACCGCCGAGGGGCCGAGCATCATCGAGACGCGGTGACCGCATCGCGGCGATCCCTCGCGGCGAGCGTCGCGGTCAGACGCCGTACTCGCTGCGGATGACGTCCCGAAGCTGCACGCTGCACCGTGCCACCGCCGCACGCCAATCGGAGAGGGCGCCGTCCTCGGCCTGATCCGACACGGCCCGGAAGACGCGGATCGGCACACCGAACTGCTCCGCGACCCAGATGTAGGCGTAGGTCTCCATGTCGACGAGTGCGGCACCGCTCGGACGGATCACCGCCGTGACCTCCGCGTCGTCGACGAAATGGTCGCCGGTCGCGATCAGCACCCCCGTCCGCCCCGTGGTGACACGCGCGGGCAGCGAGACGTGCTGTCCGGCGATGCCGTCGAGGTCGGTGACGTCGTGCTGGAACGCCGTCTCGACCTCGTGGACCGTCGACTCCAGGGTCGGATCGATCGCTCCCGCCGTGCCGACGACCACGATCTCGTCGTAGTCGCGCGCGTCGAGGGCACGGGTCAGTGCGTACGTGGCCTGGAGCTTGCCGGGGCCGGTGACCAGTCGATCGAAGCCGTCGAGCTCCTCCGGGAATGCAGACAGTTCGGAGGCGAGGGCGGCGACGAGGAGCTTCACCTCCCCATTCTGTCAGGTCATGCCGGGACCGATCTCCGCCGCCGATCGCCCCGGTCGTCCCGGGAGGCGCGATACTGATTCGAAGGAAGAGTGGAGGATCCCGTGACAGTGCAGAAGCAGATCGCCGACGACCTCGGTGCCCGGCCCGACATCGATCCCGAGACCGAAGTGGACCGGCGAGTCGGCTTCCTCGCCGACTATCTCCGCAGCACGGGGGCGCGAGGATTCGTGCTCGGCATCTCCGGCGGTCAGGACTCGACGCTCGGCGGACGACTCGCTCAGCTGGCGGTCGAACGGGTGCGCGCCGAGGGCGGCGAGGCGACCTTCCTCGCCGTGCGGCTTCCCTACCGGGTCCAGGCCGACGCAGCGGATGCCGAGGCGGCGCTGGCGTTCATCGCACCCGACCGCTCGATCGAGGTGAACATCCAGAACGGCGTGGACGGCGTGGAGAAGGACATCGAGGCGGCCGTCACCGACGATGTCAGCGACTTCAACCGCGGCAACATCAAGGCACGTCTGCGCATGGTGACGCAGTACGCGCTCGCCGGTCACGAAGGGCTGCTGGTGATCGGCACCGATCACGCGGCCGAGGCGGTCACCGGCTTCTACACGAAGTTCGGCGACGGCGCAGCCGACGTGCTGCCGCTGGCGGGACTGACCAAGCGACAGGGGCGCGCGATGCTGCGGTTCCTCGATGCCCCCGACCGCCTGGCGCTGAAGGTTCCCACCGCCGACCTGCTCGACGGGCAGCCGGGCCGCGCCGACGAGGACGAGCTCGGTCTCACCTACGAGCAGATCGACGACTTCCTCGAGGGCCGACCCGTCGATCCGGAGGTCGCGGGGCGCATCGAGGCGAGGTACTTCGCGACGGAGCACAAGCGACGCCTGCCGGTGACGCCCGACGACGACTGGTGGCGGTGAGGCGCGAGCCGTTTCTCCCCGTGTCGGATGCCGCGGATAGTGTCGAAGCATCCGAGAGAACGGGAGCATCGTGCGGATCGACACCGAGGCGCAGCGCGTCATCTGGAGCGCCAGCGACCTCAAGGCGGCTGCCGAGTGCGAGTTCGCCTGGTGTCGCGCGATCGACGCGAAGCTCGGCCGCGTGCCGGCCGTCGACGAGCCCGAAGACGCGACGCTCCAGCGCGCCGCGCTCCTCGGCGACGTGCATGAGCGCGCCGTTCTCGCGCGTTATGTCGACGACCTCGGCGACCGTCGGGTCCATCAGGTCGAGAAGGTCTCGTCCAGCGACGCCGAGGCGCTGAGAGCAGCCACAGACGAGACGATCGAGGCGCTGGGGTCCGACGCTCTGGTCGTGTTCCAGGCGGCGTTCGCGACCGAGGAGTTCGTGGGATTCGCCGACTTCCTCCGACGAGACGACCAGGGGCGCTGGCGCGTCCAGGACTCGAAGCTCGCTCGCAAGGCGCGGGTGACCGCACTCATGCAGCTGGCGGCATACGTCGATCAGCTCGACCGGCTCGGCATCCCGCGCTCCGACGAGGTCGATCTCATCCTCGGCGACGGCACCCTGAGCACGCACGTCGTCGACGACCTGCTTCCGCTGTTCCACGTCCGCCGCGCGCGCCTGCGCGCGCTCATCGCCGACCGGCGCATCGCGGAGGGCCCCGCCGGTCGGCCGCTCGCCTGGGGCGACGACCGCGACGAGCTGCAGATCGTCGCCTGCGGTCGATGCGCCACGTGCGAGGAGCAGGTGCTCGCGCACCGCGACCTGCTCATGGTCGCGCGCATGCGTCCGGTGCAGCGCGCTCGGCTGCGGGCGGCCGGCATCGAGACGATCGACGCGCTCGCGACGGCCGCCGAGGCGCCGGCCGGGATGAATCCCGACACGTTCGAGACGCTCCGGGCCCAGGCCGCCCTGCAGCTCCGCGCCGAGGCCGACGACGCGCCGACGTACGAGGTGCACTACGCGCCGGCGATCCATACCCTGCCGCTCCCCAGTCACGGCGACATCTTCTTCGACTTCGAGGGCGATCCGCTGTACACCGAGCCCGCCGCCGAGGGGGACGCGCACTGGGGCATCGACTACCTCTTCGGCTGGGTCGACAACGCCGACCAGTACTCGTCGCTGTGGGCTCACACCTTCGCCGACGAGCGCCGAGCCCTGGAGTCGTTCCTCGACTTCGTCGCCGCGCGCCGGGCGGCCCACCCCGGCATGCACATCTACCACTACGCCCCGTACGAGACCTCGCACCTCGTCGCCATGGCGGCGCGGCACGGCGTGCGCGAGGGCGAGGTCGATCGCCTGCTGCGCGAGGGCGTGTTCGTCGACCTGTACCCCCTCGTGCTCCGCACCGTCAGGGTCGGCTCGCGGTCGTATTCGATCAAGAAGCTGGAACCGCTCTACATGGGCGACGACGTCCGCACGAGCGATGTGCAGAAGGGCGACGACTCCATCGTGCAGTACGTCGCAGCGCGTGAGCTCGCGGACGCCGGAGACGACGCCGCGGCAGAGGCCGTGCTGGCCGACCTCGCCGACTACAACCGCTACGACTGCGTCTCGACGCGTCGACTGCGCAACTGGCTGATCGACATCGCTCGACAGGAAGGCGTGACACCCGCACCGCCCGACGAGATCGACGAAGTCGTGTACGAACCCTCGCCGCGGTCCATCGCTCTCCTCGCTGACGCCGAGCGCGCCGCTGACGCCGGGCAGGACGGCCTCGTGCACCGGCTCGCGGCTGCCGCCATCGACTATTTCCCCCGCGAGGCGAAGAGCTTCTGGGTCTCGCATTTCCAGCGTCTGCGCGAACCGGTCACGATGTGGGACGGCACGCGCGACGTCGTGCGAGTCGATCGCGCCGCATCCTCGGTGCGCCGCGATTGGAGCATCGGCGAAGGACGACGCGTGATGTCGCGCGAGATCGAGATCCGCGGCGAGGTGTCACCCGGCACCACGCTCGGTCCCGGGGCGCAGCCGTTCGCCCTCTACGAGGTGCCGGCTCCCTTCGACACCGAGGTGCCGTCGCGCGCCGTGCACGTGCCGCACTCGGTCGCCGTGACCGAGGTCCTCGACGACGGCTACCTCGTGACCGAGTCCGCCGTGCAGGGGCAGACGTGGGACGAGCTGCCTCTGGCGCTGACCCCGGCCGCTCCACCGCGTGTCGTGTCGCTGCAGGGAGCGATCGACGAGTGGGCCGATGCGCTCCACGCCGCCGCGCCCGACTTCCCGGCGGATGCTGCGACCGACATCCTCCGGCGCATCCCTCCGCGCACCGTGTCGGGGCGGACGATCCCTCCGGCCGACGGCGATGCGATCGACGCCATCGTGCGCGCGGTGCTCGATCTGGACCGCAGCTACCTCGCGGTCCAGGGTCCGCCCGGCACCGGCAAGACGTACACCGGCTCCCAGGTCATCGCCCGACTCGTGAACGAGCACGGATTCCGGGTCGGCGTGGTGGCGCAGTCGCACGCGATCATCGAGACGCTGCTCGAGCGCGTGGTCGCCGACGGCGTGGATCCGGCGCGCGTCGCGAAGGCGCCGAAGGATGCCGGGGCGGCGATCTCGTACACGGCGATCGCCAAGAACGGCATGGCGGCCTTCCTGGCCGACCACGCAGACGAGGGGGTCGTCGTCGGCGGGACCGCGTGGGACTTCAGCAACACGCAGCGCGTCGAGCGAGCGGGACTCGACCTCCTGGTGATCGACGAGGCGGGCCAGTTCTCCCTCGCATCGACGATCGCCGTCGCGGCGGGGGCGAAGAGGCTGCTCCTCCTCGGCGATCCGCAGCAACTGCCGCAGGTCAGTCAGGGCGCTCATCCCGAGCCGGTCGACACGTCGGCGCTCGGCTGGGTCATGGACGGCGATCCCGTGGTCCGGCCCGAGTACGGGTACTTCCTGGCGTCGTCGTGGCGGATGCATCCGCTCGTCGCCGCGCCGGTGTCGAAGCTGGCCTACGCGGGGCAGCTCGCCTCGGCACCCGGAACCGAACGACGCTCGATCGCGGGCATCGATGCCGGTCTCCACGTGATCCCGCTGCGCCATCGCGGCAACGCCACACAGTCGCCGGAAGAGGCGGCCGAGGTGGTCCGCCTCGTGCGCGACCTGGTGGGGCGCACCTTCACCGACAACGACGAGAAGGGGTCCACCCGACCTCTCGCCCCTGCCGACATCATCGTGGTCACGCCGTACAACGCCCAGCGCCAGCTCGTGCACGACGCGCTCGCCGATGCGGGGTTCTCCGAGGTGCCGGTCGGCACCGTCGACAACTTCCAGGGCAAGGAGGCCGTCGTCTCGATCACCTCGCTCGCCGCGTCGAGCGGGCGCGACGCACCGCGCGGACCCGAGTTCCTGCTTCTGCAGAACCGGCTGAACGTCGCCATCTCCCGCGCGCAGGCGGTCGCCTACCTGATCCATTCGCCGGCGCTGCTCGACGACCTGCCCTACACCCCCGAGGGTGTCGCCCGACTGAGCGCCTTCGCCCGACTCGTCGGAGCCGCAGGATGACGGCGCGGGCACACACGACCGACGACGTGCTGCGCGCCTCCGCGGCCTGGGTGTGGTTCCCCCGGGGCGGCGATCAGGTACGCGAGCACCTCCAGCTCGTGCGCTATCCGGCCCGGTTCGGCGGGGGAGTGCGGGGGTCCCAGGTGAGGTCGCCGTACGATGCCGCCGCCGTGCTCGATCACGCCATCGAGCGCACGCGGGACTGGGAGGAGGAGCACCTCACCTTCTGGACCAACCCCTCCGACGACCCCGATCTCGAGGACGAACTCCGACGACGGGGAGCTGAGCACGTCGACACCGTCGCCGTGTTCGCCGCGCCTCTCGAGGAACTCGTCGTGGACGTGCCTCCCGACGTGCAGGCCGAGGTGGTGTGCACGCCCGACCAGATACGCGAGGTCGACCGCATCAACGTCCCGGTCTGGGGTCAGGAGCCGCTCGACGAGGCGGGCCTCCGGACTGAGCTCGACGAGGTGGAGGCGGGCCTCGCTGCCCGAGACCACGCGCGCGTGCTCGCTCGCCTCGACGGACTCGCCGTCAGCACCGGCGGCTGCACCATCGTCGACGGTTTCACCCGCCTCTGGGGCGCCGCCACCGTCGAGAGCGCCCGGGGTCGTGGGGCGTACCGTGCCGTCCTCGCCGAGCGGCTGCGGGTGAGCGCCGAGTTCGGAGCGATCACCGCACTGGTCAAGGGCCGCGTCTCGACCTCCGCGCCGATCCTGCACCGAGCAGGGTTCCGTCACTTCGGCGACGAACGCGCCTATCGTCTGGTCGTCTCAGGCGGCTCGAGCGCTCAGACCGTGCCGTAGAGGCGGTCGCCGGCGTCGCCGAGCCCGGGCACGATGTAGCCCTTGTCGTTGAGGCGCTCGTCGAGGGCTCCCAGCACCAGCGTGACATCGCGGTCGCCGGCCATCGCCTCGATCGCCGCGACGCCCTCGGGGGTGCCGAGCAGGCAGATGGCGGTGACGTCTCTCGCGCCGCGGTCGAACAGGAACTGGATCGCGGCCGCCAGTGATCCGCCGGTGGCGAGCATCGGGTCGATCGCGAAGCACTGACGGTCGCTGAGATCTTCCGGCAGCCGCTCGGCGTACGTCGACGGTTCGAACGTCGTCTCGTCGCGCACCATCCCGAGGAACCCCACCTCGGCGGTCGGCAGCAGCTTGACCAGGCCCTCGAGCATTCCCAGTCCGGCCCGCAGGATCGGCACGACGATCGGGCGCGGCTCGGAGATCTTCACGCCCATGGTCGTGGTGACCGGGGTGGTGATCTCGATCGGGCTGACCTTGACGCCGCGGGTCGCCTCGTAGGCGAGCAGGGTCACCAGCTCTTCGGTGAGCTGGCGGAAGACCGGCGACGGCGTGCGCGCATCGCGCAGCACCGACAGCTTGTGGGTGACGAGGGGGTGGTCGGCGACGTGAACACGCATGGATACAGGCTAATGCGCGCCGTCGCCCGGGCACGACATCCCACCTCGGCCTCCCGGTCGCCCTGCCGTAGGCTCGACGCATGACCGCGGCCGACGATCTCGCCATGGTGCGCGCCCTGCAGCTGGCGTCGGAGGCTGCGTCGTCGTCGGAGATCCCCGTCGGCGCCGTGATCCTCGACGCCGGCGGACGCATCGTCGCCGAGGGGCGCAACACGCGCGAGCTCACGCACGATCCCACCGGTCATGCCGAGATCGAGGCGCTGCGCCGCGCCGCGGCATCCGCCGGCTCCTGGAATCTCACCGGGCACACTCTCGTGGTCACGCTCGAGCCGTGCATCATGTGCGCCGGCGCGATCCTTCAGGCGCGCATCGGCCGCGTGGTGTTCGGTGCCTGGGACGACAAGGCGGGAGCGGCGGGATCGCTGTACGACGTGCTGCGCGACCGCCGGCTGCCCTACCGGGCCGAGGTGATCGGCGGGGTGCAGGCGGATGCCGCCACGGCGCTGCTGCGGGCGTTCTTCGAGCAGCGGCGCTGACCGCGGGCCGGCCGCGCCGTCTCAATCCGACGACTTGAGCACGAACACGTCGGTCGAGGGCTCGGGGTCGATGGCCGGCCGGTAGACGTCGGGCTCGATGTAGACGACGCGGGCGACGGGAACGGCATCGCGGATGCGAGCCTCGATCGCGTTGATGTCGTCGGCCGCCTCGCGCAGCGGCTTGTCGGCGTTGAGCGCGATCTTGGCGGCCACCATCAGCTCGTCCGGGCCGAGGTAGAGCGTCTTCATGTGGATGATCTTCTCGATCTCGTCGCCGGCGTTGATGGCGTCGACGATGCGATCGTGGTCGGCCTGGGTCGCGCCCTCGCCGACGAGCAGACTCTTGGTCTCGACACCGAGCACGATCGCGATCAGCACCAGGAGCACGCCGATCATGACGGTGCCCAGCGCATCGAAGAGCGGGTTGCCGGTGATCAGCGTGAGTCCGACACCGAGCAGCGCGAAGGCGAGACCGGTCAGGGCCCCGACGTCCTCGAGGAGCACGACGGGAAGCTCGGGCGCCTTCGAGCGGCGCACGAACGACACCCACGACTGGCCCTTCTCGCGCACGACATTGCTCTCGCGGACGGCGGTGCGGAGGGAGAACGACTCGAGACCGATCGCGACGGCCAGCACGGCCAGGGGCAGCCACCACCAGGTTCGGTCGAGCTCGTGCGGGTGGGTCAGCTTCTCGACGCCCTCGTAGATGGCGAACAGTCCGCCGACCGAGAAGAGGATGATCGAGACCACGAAGGCGTACACATACCGCTCGCGGCCGTAGCCGAAGGGGTGGGAGCGGTCGGCTTCGCGCCGGGCCCTGCGTCCGCCCAGCATGAGCAGGAGCTGGTTGCCCGAGTCGGCCACCGAGTGGATCGCCTCGGCAAGCATCGACGCCGATCCCGAGAGCGCCCACGCGAGGAACTTCGCAAGAGCGATTCCCAGGTTCGCCAGGAACGCCGCGACGATGGCCTTGCTGCCTCCGGATGCACTCATGGCACGAGTCTAGATCTGGTCGTCGACGGATGCCGGAGCGCCCGCCGTAGGATGACCACATGGCTGACGCGCTTCCCTCCCTCGCCTTCCTCGGTGCCGGTTCGATGGGCGGCGCGATCCTTCGCGGCGTGCTCGCGTCGGGCATGCGCGTCGACGGCGGCATCACCGCGACCAATCGCACGGTCGAGAAGGCCGAGGCCCTCGCCGGACTCGACGGCGTCACCAGCATCGCCCTCGCCGAACGGCCCGACGGCAACGCGGATGCCGTCGCCGACGCGCGAGTGGTGCTCGTCGGAGTGAAGCCGGCGATGGTGCCCGACCTCCTGACAGAGATCGCCCCGCACCTCGCGCCCGACGCCATCGTCGTCAGCCTCGCCGCCGGCGTCACCCTGCAGGCCTTCGCGTCGGTGCTCGGACACGAGGCCCGCGTCATCCGGTCGATGCCCAACACCCCGTCGACCGTGGGTCGGGGAGTGACGGGTCTCGCCGCCGGCGCGTCGGCCGACCCCGACGATCGGGCGATCGTGCGTCGGCTGTTCGAGACCGTCGGCGTGGTGGTGGAGGTGCCCGAGTCGAAGATCGACGCGCTCGGCACGATCTCCGGGTCGGGACCGGCCTACGTGTACCTGCTGATCGAGGAGTTCACGCGGGCGGCCATCGGCTTGGGCTTCGACGATGCCGACGCCCGACTCATGGCCGAGCAGACCTTCATCGGCGCCACCGCTCTGCTGGACGCCTCGGGCGACGACCCTGCCGAACTGCGCCGCCGCGTCACGAGCCCCAAGGGCACCACCGAGCGGGCCATCGCCGTGCTGCAGGACGCGCGCCTGGACCGCACGTTCGCGGATGCCGCAGCCGCCGCGCTCGCCCGGTCACGGGAGCTCGCCGCCGGGGCGTGAGCGGCGACGCCGGTCAGCGGTCGAGCGACGCGAAGCGCTCGATGTCGCTGTTGGTTCCCGACACGATGATGAGGTCGTGGTTCGTCACGATGGTCGCGGCCTCGGCATAGCGGAACGGCTTGCCCGGGCTCTTCACGCCGACGACCGTCACCTTGTACTTGCTGCGCACACCCGACTCGTTGAGGCCGACGCCGCGGATGAACTTCGGCGGGTACATCTTCGCCAGCACGAAGTCGTCGTCGAAGCGGATGAAGTCGAGCATCCGCCCGCTCACGAGGTGGGCGACGCGCTCGCCGGCTTCGCGCTCCGGGTAGATGACGTGGTTCGCGCCGACGCGGGCGAGGATCTTGCCGTGCGACTGCGACACGGCCTTGGCCCAGATCTGCGGCACCTTCAGATCGACGAGGTTGGCGGTGATGAGGACCGACGCCTCGATCGACGAGCCGACGGCGACGACGGCCACCTGGAAGTCGCCGGCCCCGATCTGCCGCAGCGCGTCGATGTTCTTCGCGTCGGCCTGCACGGTGTGGGTGACCCGGTCGGACCACTTCTGCACGAGCTCGAGGTTGTCGTCGATCGCGAGCACCTCACGGTCGAGACGGTCGAGCTCTCCGGCGCAGGCGGCGCCGAACCGGCCGAGACCGATGACGAGGACGGGCGCGTCGCCACGGAGGACTTCAACCAACGATCGGCCTTTCCACGGGCAGCGAGTAATACTGCGATCGCGATGTCGCGGCGACTGCCGCGGCGAGTGTCACTGTACCAACGCGGCCCATGAAGATGGTGGCCGCCATCACGTACGAGCCGGAGTCGGGGAGGCTCGCGGTGAGCCCCGTCGAGAGACCGACCGTGCCGAAAGCAGAGATCACGTCGAAGAGCACGTGACTGATGTCGTCTTTGGTGATCTGGGCGATGACGATCGTCGAGAGCGCGACGATGGTCGCTCCCCAGGCCACGACGCTGAGCGCCACGCGCTGCACGTCGCTCGGGATGCGGCGGCCGAACACCTCGACCGACTGCCGACCCTTCGCCTCCGACCAGACGGCGATGGCGAGCACGGCGAGCGTGGTGACCTTGATCCCGCCGGCG
This sequence comes from Microbacterium martis, assembly GCF_047246685.1. Classification (NCBI taxonomy): domain Bacteria; kingdom Bacillati; phylum Actinomycetota; class Actinomycetes; order Micrococcales; family Microbacteriaceae; genus Microbacterium; species Microbacterium martis. The sequence continues at coordinate 210,130 of NZ_JBFOKT010000001.1, forward strand.
GTCGACGCCGATCCGCCGCCGACGAACATGAGCATGCTCGCGGCGAGCAGCGACGACCCGTTGAGGTCGTCCATCTCGATCACGTTGAATCCGCCCGACCGGGTCATGGCCGACAGGAAGAACGCCTGGAACGTGGTGTCCGCCGCGTCCATCGACCCGAAGGTCCTCGGGTTGTCGTACTCGAGGATCAGGAAGACCGCCGCTCCGACCACGAACAGCAGGACGGTCGTGACCAGGGTGAGCTTGGTGTGCAGCGACCAGCGCTTCACGTGCCACACGTGCTTGGCGAGCGTGTAGATGACCGGGAACCCGATGCTGCCGAGGAACACGCCCACCATGAGCAGGAACAGCACGAGGTAGTCGTCGGCGAAGACCGCCACTCCGCCGTCGTTGGGCGCGAAGCCGGTGTTGGTGAAGGCCATGGCCGCGAAGTACGGCGCCTCCCACAGCGCCGCGATGGGATCGACCTTCGCCATGACGAGGGCCGGGTAGAGCAGAGCGGCCAGCGACGCCTCGATGATCAACGCCGAGAGTGCGACGGTGGTGAGCAGTTGACCGACCTCGCCGAGACGGACCGTCTGGCTCTCGTTCACCACCCCGCCGTGCGCGCGCAGCGGGTTGGTGTCGCCGGCGGCCATCAGCTTGGCCCGCAGCCCGAGACGGCGTGAGATGAGCATGCCCATCAGCGACGCGAGGGTCAGCACGCCCAGAGCGCCGATGTTGACGCCCACGAACACCACGACGTGACCGAACGGCGACCAGTGGTTCGCCATGTCGACGGTCGCGAGTCCCGTGACGCAGATCGTGGAGACGGCGGTGAAGAGCGCGTCGCTGAGGGGTGTCACCGTTCCGCTCGCCGAGGCGATGGGCAACGACAGCAGAGCCGTGAAGACGAGGATCAGCAGGGCGAAGACGACGATCGCGAATCGCGACGGAGACGACGTGACGACGTGCTTGGCCCAGCCGACCACGCCCTCGAGGCGCTCGCGAGGAGACGACGCCGAAGCGATGCCCGACATCGCGTCCTCCTTCATCCTGCGCGTACCCGTGCGGGGCGCTCACACGGCGTCCTTCGCCGAGCCTTCGTCATGGTACTCCGTGCCGGGGACGACTACCCTGATCTGCATGACGGACATCTTCGACGTGATCGCAGACGGTACGAGGCGAGACATCCTCCAGCTCCTGCTGCGACGCACGTCGGAAGGCGAGTCCGGAACGAGCGTCAGCCACATCGTCGCCGACCTCGGCATCAGCCAGCCGACCGTGTCGAAGCATCTCAAGGTGCTGCGCGACGCCGAGCTCGTCTCGGTGCGCGAAGACGGTCAGCGTCGCTTCTACAGCCTGTCGGTCGAACCTCTCGAGGTGGTCGACGACTGGCTGGTGCCCTTCCTCGTCGACGCCTACGGCGACGACGCGCCCGACATCGCCTACCCGGTGGCGCCGCTCCCCGAGAGCGCCGCGCACGCGGCCGAGGTCGTCGGCCGCGCGGCGGCGTCGGCGAAGCACGTCGTCGCCACGGCCCTGAAGCGCCTCGGAGCCTGAGGCTCGGCCATCGCCCCGGCTCCCGTCACGGTGTCAGCGGCGGGCGGCCTTGCGGCGGAACAGCCACGCGCCCCAGACGGCCGCGATCAGCAGGATCGCCAGGCACCAGCCGAGAGCCCACCAGGGGTCGCCCTGCAGCGGCGCGTCGGAGAGCAGGCCCCGGATCGTCTCGACGATCGGCGTGATCGGCTGGTGCGCGGCGACCGGCTGGAGCCAGCCCGGCATGCTCGCGACGGGCACGAAGGCGCTGGAGAGGTACGGCAGGAACAGCAGCACGAAACCGTAGCCGTTCGCGCCCTCGGGGCTTCGCGCCGCCAGGCCGATGGCGGCGAAGAGGTAGGTGATCGCGAGGATGTACAGGGCGATCAGGCCCGTCAACGCGATCCACTCCCACACCGTCGCGCGCGGACGGAAGCCGACCAGCACGCCGACCCCGATGACGATCGCCGTGGCCACGAGGTTCCTGAGCACGCTGGCGACGACGTGCCCGGTCAGCACGGCTCCCGCACGGAGGGGCATCGTGCGGAACCGGTCGATGATGCCGGTGCGCATATCGCCCGCGACGTAGACCGCGGTCGATGACGCGCCGAATCCGGCGCAGGTGAGGATGATGCCGGGAACGACGTAGTCGACGTACGCCCCCGAGGGATCGATCGCCCCTCCGAACACCCAGGTGAACATCAGCATCAGCATCACCGGAAGCATGATCGCCATGAGCAGCGATTCCCCGTCGCGGAGCGACTGGCGGAGGCTGCGACCGACGAAGATGCCCTCGGCGCGGAGTCCTCGCAGACGCGGACGGGGGAGGGGCGGTGCCGGAACGGATGCCGCGGCGGAGGCGATGGTCATGCGAGCTCCTCGATGGTGGGGGTGGTCGACACGGCGGCGGAGGTGACGGCGAGGAACACGTCGTCGAGGGTGGGACGGCGGAGGGTGACCGTGCCGTGCGCCCTCTGCTCGTCGAGGACGTCGAGAGCCCGCCGCAGGTCGGCGACGGTGCCGTCGGTCGGGATCTCGCGCAGAAGCTCGCCCCGGTCGTCGCGCAGCTCGACCGTGTCGCCGCCGATGCGCGACTTCAGTTCGGCCGGGGTGCCGAGGGCTGCGATGCGGCCGTCGTGCAGCACGGCGATGCGATCGGCGAGCTGATCGGCCTCTTCCAGGTACTGGGTCGTGAGGAACACCGTCGTGCCGCCGCGGGCCAGCATCCGCACCGTGTCCCAGACGTCGCGTCGGCTGCGGGTGTCGAGGCCGGTCGTCGGCTCGTCGAGGAAGAGCACCTCGGGGGTGACGACGAAGCTCAGGGCGAGATCGAGCCGACGGCGCATGCCGCCGGAGAAGGTGCGCACGGCTCGCCTGGCGGCATCCGTCAGGTCGAACTGCGCGATGAGTTCGGCGGCCCGCCGTCTCGCCGCCGTGCGTCCGAGCCCCGACAGGCGCGCGAACATGACCACGTTCTCGGTCGCCGTCAGCGCGTCGTCGACGGCGGCGGATTGGCCGGTGAGGCTGATCCGGCGTCGCACCTCGGTGCCGTGGAGCGCGACGTCCCAGCCCGCCACGGTCGCCGTGCCGGCGTCGGGCGGCGTGAGCGTGGTCAGGATGTTGATCGTGGTCGTCTTCCCGGCACCGTTCGGGCCGAGGAGGGCGAAGACCTCGCCGGTGCCGACGGCGACGTCGAGATCGTCGATGACGACTCTGTCGGCGAACGCCTTGCGCAGGCCGCGCACTTCGATGGCGGTTTCCATCCGCTTCCTTTCTGAGACGGTCACTGTGTAACCCGTAAACAAGTGTGTATGACGGTAATACACTGTTTACAAAATAAACAGAAGTAGGATGAGGGCATGACGGATGTGGAGCCTCCGGAGCTTCCCCGCGGCATCGCACTCGCGTGGGGCGTGGCCGCCGACCCGCAGCGGGGTCCGAAGCGCGAGATGAGCGTCGAGAAGATCGTCGAAGCCGCCGTGGAGCTGGCCGATGCCGAGGGGATCGGGGCGGTGTCGATGGCGGCGGTCGCCGCGAAGCTCGGCTTCACCCCGATGTCGCTCTACCGCTACGTCAGCGCCAAGGACGACCTGCTGCTGCTGATGCAGGAGCAGGCGACCGGTCTGCCGCCGGAGAGCCATCTCGAAGCGACGGGATGGCGCGAGAAGCTGGTGGCCCTGTATGAAGAGCAGGTCCTCCTCTATCTGCGGCATCCGTGGGTGCTCTCGCTGCCCATCACGGGCTCACCGATCACGCCGAACAGCTCGGCCTGGCTCGACGCCTCTCTCGCCGCTCTGGAGGAGACGCCGCTCACGGCGGACGAGCGGATGGCCGTCGCGCTGGCGATCACCGGTGACGCGCGGTGGTGCGGCATCGTCCAGGCGGGCTACACCGAGCAGGGCCGGGGCACCGGTCTCAGTCCGAGCGAGGTGGCGCTGCGAGAAGCGACGCTCTACGACCGGGTGATCACCGCCGACGAGTTCCCCGCGCTCCGCCGAGCCGTCGACGACGACGTGTTCCAATCGCCCGCCGACCCGTTCCGGTTCGCCGTGGACCGGGTGCTCGACGGTGTCGCCGCTTACATCTCCGACCTCGATCGCGGCGAACCGCATGCGACGGTGGACGCCTGGGTCGCTCTCGACCCGGCCGAGCTCGCGGGGGATCGCCGGCTGCGGGAGGCGCAGAAGGCGGTGCGCGAGGCGGAGAAGGCGCTGAGGGACGCGCGCAAGATCGAGCGCCAGGCGCGGCGCGATGCCGGCGAACGCCTTGCCAAATCCAGGAGATCGGTCTGAGCATCTCCGTGCTGCCGGCCCTTGCCATGATGGACGGATGACGACCGAGCACCGCGCCCACTTCGATTTCACGATCGCCTTCGCCAATGGCGGCGGCATGAACGGCGAGGGCTTCCGGCTCGATCTGCCGAGCCCCGACATGTCGTCGGCCGAGATCGGTCGCCTGCTGGTCGCCCACCTCGGGCTGGCGCTGGTGAGCGAGGTGCGGCTCGACGACCTGCGGATCGTCGAGGAGGCGCATCGCGGCAGCCGCGGTGTCGACACCCGCGCTCCGGAGATCGCGCGGCGGGTGATCGACCTGAGCCACCCCATCGAGGAGGGACTGATCACCTACCCGGGTCTTCCGGCGCCCACCATCACCTCCTACCTCACGCGGCGCGACTCGCAGTCGAAGTACGCGCCGGGGACCGAGTTCGCGATGGACGTCATCACGATGATCGGCAACACGGGCACCTACCTCGACGCGCCCTTCCACCGCTACGCGGAGGGTGCCGACCTGGCGGCGCTCGATCTCGACACGCTCGTCGACCTGCCGGCCGAGGTGTTCCACCTCCGCGACGCGTGGAGCGCAGGTGGCCGGGGGATCGGCTCCGCCACTCTCGCCGACCGCGATCTCCGCGGAACCGCCGTGCTCCTCGACACCGGGTGGAGCCGGAACTTCGGCACGCCGGCGTACGCCGCGGGCGCGCCGTTCCTGACCGAGGACGGCGCGCGCTTCCTCGTCGACGCCGGCGTCCGCCTCGTCGGCATCGACTCCCTGAACATCGACGACACCGAGAGCGGTGGCGAGCGCCCGGCGCACAGCATCCTTCTCACTGCCGGTGTGCACGTGGTCGAGCATCTGACGAACCTGGACGCGGTTCCGGCGCGCGGCGCGCGCTTCACAGCGGCACCGCCGGCCGTGCGCGCGTTCGGGACGTTCCCGGTGCGCGCGTTCGCTGTCGTCGGACAGCGTTGATCACAGCAGCCACATGGGTTTACACGCGTCCCACGTACCCCATAGAGTGTCTCCATCGAGAAAGGGGTACGTGGGATGCCCGAAGTGCCTGACGTCCGGTTCCTGACGGTGGCCGAGGTCGCGGAACTGATGCGCGTGTCGAAGATGACCGTCTACCGACTGGTCCACGCGGGCGATCTGCCCGCCATCCGCTTCGGCCGGAGCTACCGTGTGCCGGAGTCCGCGGTCGCCGAGGCGCTCCAGCGTCCGATCGCCGACATCGGCTGACGACGAGGAGAAGCCGTGGACGTCAGCACCTTCTACGCCCTCTTCTCCACCACTTGCTTCACCCTCACCGGTCTCTGGTGGAACGTCGTCCGCTCCCGTCGCGACTGGACGTCGAACCCCGCCATGCGCCGCACGATCGGCGGCATCTACCTCTCTTTCCTCCTGCCCGCGATGATGGGGCTCTTCGCTCAGGTGGGCGGCACCGAGAACCCGCTGCTGTGGCGGCTGTCGTTCGTCGTGGTCGCCGTGGTGGGCGGCGCGTCCATGGTCCGACTGATCTCGCGCGCCCGGGGCGACGGCACCCCCGCCACCATCCTGTGGACCCAGATCGCGGCCGTCGCGCTGTACGTGGCGATCGCCGTGATCGGGGTCGCGCCGCAGCTGGTGGCGCCGCTCGGCCTCACCGGCATTCAGATCGAGGCGCTCCTGCTCATCGTTCTGGTCGCTCTCGGACACGCGCTGGTCTGGCGCTTCCTCGTGACGGAGAACGTCGAGGAGTGACGCGGCGCAGAGCGGCTGCCGGGATTTGCTAGACTGATCCGAGGCATTTTTCCGTGCCCGTTACCCGGGTGTCCGACTTCGCGCGACACCCAGCCGCTGACTTAGTGAGGTTTCCGTGGGTTCTGTCATCAAGAAGCGCCGCAAGCGCATGGCGAAGAAGAAGCACCGCAAGCTGCTTCGCAAGACTCGCCACCAGCGCCGCAACAAGAAGTAAGCGGCCAGACACGAGCGCCTGTCTTCGGACGGGCGCTTTGTGTCTCCGCCCGCATCTCCGCACCGCCGAGAGGACGCCATGAAGTCGATCACCGTCACCGAACTCGCCGAGCGATCCGGCACGCCCCTCGTCGATGTGCGCGAGGCGCACGAGTACGCGTCCGGTCACGTGCCCGGGGCCGTCAACATCCCGATGTCCGAGATCGGGAACAGGCTCGACGAGCTGCCCGACGGCGCGTTCGACGTCATCTGCCAGATGGGCGGTCGCTCCGCCCGCGTCGCCGAAGCGCTCGAAGCACGCGGATACGACGTGACCAACGTCGAGGGCGGCACCGGCGAGTGGATCGCGCAGGGGCGCGCGGTCGAGGTTCCGTCGGCGTGACGACGCTGACCCTGATCGGCAAGCCGGACTGCCACCTCTGCTCCGTCGCATCCGACGTGATCGACGCCGTCGTCGCCGAGATGCCGGATGCCGCGGCGGAGCGGATCCGGATCGTGGAGGCGTCGATCCAAGACGATCCGGCGCTGTACGACCTCTGGTGGGAGAAGATCCCCGTCGTGCTCATCGACGGGGAGCTCCACGGCCACTGGCGGGTGTCGCCGGACCGGCTGCGGGCGGCTCTCGAAGACGCGATCCGGGCCGACGAGCCGAACGAGCGCATGGAGGACGCATGACCATCAGGCACGTCGTGAGCTGGAAGCTCGCCACGGAAGACCCGGCGGAGCGCGCACGGCAGGCGGAGGAGATCGCCCGCCGACTGAACGCACTCGACGGAGTGGTTCCCCAGCTGCTGTCGATCTCGGCCGGTGCGAACATGGCGTACCCGGGTGCGAACTGGGACGCGACGCTGGTCGCCGACTTCGCATCGATCGAAGCGCTCGAGGAGTATCAGGTCCATCCCGCACACGAAGAGGTCGTCGCGTTCGTCCGCTCGGTCGTCGCCTCTCGGGTCGCGGTCGACTTCGAGGTCTGAACCCGGGTCCCGACCGGTGTCGAGGGCCCGACCTGCACTTGCAACACAAATGTGATCCGCCGGACGGGCCTCTCGTTGGTCGCGGCGACGGGGCGCATGTTTAGATGATCACCTAACGTCCGTGGGCCTCTTCGCCCTCGTCTCACAGGAGCCGACATGAACCGTCGCACCATCTTCGCCGGTCTCGCCCTCGCGGCGACCGCCACCCTCGTCCTCTCCGGCTGCGCGACGAGCGCGGGCGGGAACGGCTCCGACGGCGGCGACTCGGGCGCGGGCGACGAGTACGGCCTCATCGAGGCGGGCACGCTGACCGTCTGCTCCGACATCCCCTACGCGCCCTTCGAGTTCGAGGGCGGCGACAACGGCACCGGCTACACCGGCTTCGACATCGACCTGCTCGACGCGATCGCCAAGAAGCTCGACCTGAAGCTGTCGGTGCAGGACGTCGGGTTCGACGCGCTGCAGTCGGGAACCACCCTCGCCGCGGGAACCTGTGACATCGGGGCGTCGGCGATGACGATCACCGACGAGCGCAAGGCGAACATCGACTTCTCCGACCCGTACTACGAGTCGCTGCAGTCGCTCCTGGTGCGCACCGACTCGGGCATCGCCTCGATCGACGACCTCGGCGGCAAGAACGTCGGCGTTCAGCAGGGCACCACGGGTGAGGCGTACGCCCAGGAGAACGCCACCGGCGCCGAGATCGTGCAGTACCCGTCCGACGGCGAGCTGTGGCCGGCCATGCAGGCCGGGCAGATCGACGCCATCCTGCAGGACCAGCCGGTGAACCTCGAGCACGAGAAGGCCGACAGCGCCTACGAGATCGTCGAGGAGTACGAGACCGGCGAGTCGTACGGCTTCGCCTTCGCCAAGGGCGAGAAGGACGCCCTCCTCGAGGCGGTCAACGGCGCGCTGCAGGAGCTGCGCGACAGCGGCGACTACCAGACGATCTACGACACGTACTTCACCGCGAAGTAAGCGGCGGGCACGGCGGGTCGAGAGGACCTTGACGATGGCGTTGAGGCGCACCACCAAGAGCAAGCTGTATCGGTACACCGTCTACGTGGTGCTGATCACGGTCGCCGTCTGGCTGATCGTCAGCACGGACTGGGCGAGGATCGCGACGCTGTACTTCAACCCCGAGGTCGCGGCGAAGATGCTCCCCGGCATCCTGACGACGGCGCTCGTGAACACGCTCTGGTTCACGGCCGTCGCCTTCGTCGGCGGGCTGCTGCTCGGCGTCGTCCTGGCGCTGCTGAAGCTCTCGAGCATCGGTCCGTTCCGATGGATCGCGACGGCATGGATCGAGCTGTTCCGCGGTCTTCCCGCGATCCTCACTATCTTCGCGATCGCCTTCATCCTCCCCATCGGCCTCGGGGTGCCGGGCACGAAGCTCGGCGGGCCGGTGGTGCTCGGCCTCGTCGGACTCATCCTGGTCGCGTCGGCCTACATGGCCGAGACCATCCGCGCCGGCATCCAGGCCGTCCCCAAGGGGCAGACCGAGGCGGCCCGCTCGCTGGGCATGTCGCCGATGAAGACCACGTTCTGGATCATCGTCCCCCAGGGCTTCCGCATCATCATCCCGCCGCTGACCAACGAGTTCGTGCTCCTGCTGAAGGACACGTCGCTGCTCTTCGTGGCGGGAACCTTCATCTGGTCGAAGGAGCTCACCAACTTCGCCCGTGACGCGGCCACCCAGAACGCCAACGGAACGCCGCTCATCATGGCGGCGATCCTGTACCTGATCGTGACGATCCCCCTGACGCGCTTCAGCGCGTGGCTGGAACGACGGATGGCGAGGCAGCGATGATCACCGACCTGATCGACACTCACGCTCCGGCGATCGACCTGCAGGGGCTGGTCAAGAGCTTCGGCGACAACGAGGTGCTCAAGGGCATCGATCTGACCGTCAGCGCGGGCGAGGTCGTCTGCATCATCGGACCCTCGGGTTCGGGCAAGTCGACCCTGCTGCGGTCGGTGAACCTCCTCGAGGAGCCGACCGGCGGCAAGGTGCTCATCGAGGGCATCGACATCACCGATCCCGACGTCGACATCGACCGTGTGCGCACGCGCATCGGCATGGTGTTCCAGAGCTTCAACCTGTTCCCGCACCTCGACGTCATGGGCAACCTGACGATCGCCCAGCAGCGTGTGAAGAAGCGCTCGAAGGCCGAGGCCGAGAACGTCGCGCGCGCGATGCTGGCTCGGGTCGGCCTGGCGGAGAAGGCCGACGCCTTTCCGGGTCACCTCTCCGGCGGTCAGCAGCAGCGCGTCGCCATCGCCCGCGCGCTGTGCATGAATCCCGACATGATGCTGTTCGACGAGCCCACGTCGGCCCTCGACCCCGAGCTCGTCGGCGAGGTGCTGCAGGTCATGCGCTCGCTGGCCGACGAGGGGATGACGATGCTCGTCGTCACGCACGAGATGGGCTTCGCGCGCGAGGTCGGCTCGCGGCTGATCTTCATGGACGGCGGCTACATCGTGGAAGAGGGCGACCCGCGCGAGGTGCTCGGGAACCCGCAGCACCCGCGCACCAAGGACTTCCTCTCGCGCGTGCTGTAGCTCGCCGAGCCGGTGTCGGGATCGACGCCGGCGAGCATCAGCCGCGCGGATGCACGACCACCGGCTCCGGTGCGACAGCGATGCGGACGCGGTCGCCGTAGGCGGGACGGATGCCGGGGGCGTGCTGCACCCGCACCAGCTCGCCCGCCTCCGTGCGCACCAGCGTCCGGCGCATGCTTCCCAGGAACGTGCTCTCCTCGACGAGAGCGTCGGTCGCGGCATCCGCCTCCGAGGCGAAGGACACGTTCTCGGGTCGCAGGTACACGTCGACCGGGCCGTCGGCGGGCGTCTGCAGGGGAAGCGCCTGCCCCCACACCATCACGCGATCGCCGTCGGCGACCCCCGAGACGACGCTCGAGAGACCGACGAACGCGGCCACACCCGCCGTGGACGGCGTCGTGTAGAGCTGTTCCGGGGAGCCGATCTGCTCGATGCGCCCGGCATCCATCACCGCGATGCGGTCCGAGACCGCCAACGCCTCCTCCTGGTCATGCGTGACGAAGACGGTCGTGATGCCGAGGCGCAGCTGCAGGCGTCGGATCTCGTCGCGCAGCTGCACCCGCACCTTGGCGTCGAGCGCCGACAGCGGCTCGTCGAGCAGCAGCACCTTCGGCTCGGTCACCAGCGCGCGCGCCAGCGCGACCCGCTGCTGCTGCCCGCCCGAGAGCTGGTGCGGGTAGCGGTCGGCGAAGTCCGCGAGCCCCACCAGCGCGAGGGCGTCGAGGGAGCGCTGGGCGGCCTGCGCCCGTCCGACGCCGCGGCGACGCAGGCCGAAGGCGGTGTTGTCGACCACGCGCAGGTGCGGGAACAGCGAGTACGACTGGAAGACCATCCCGATGTCGCGCTTGTTCGTCGACACGCGGGAGACATCGCGTCCGCCGAGCAGCACGGCGCCGTCGTCGGCTCCTTCCAGCCCCGCGAGCACACGCAGCAGGGTCGTCTTGCCGCAGCCGGAAGGGCCGAGCAGCGAGACGAACTCGCCCGGGGCGATGTCGAGGTCGACGCCGTGCAGCACCCGATTTCCGGCATAGCTCTTGACGATGCCGCGCAGTTCGACGCGGGTGCCTTCGCCCGCTTCGGCGAGCAGCACGTTGTCGGCCGTGCGGGGGAGAGCCTGATCGAGGGTCATGGGCGGGCCTTTCCGGTGCCGCGGGCGACGCGGCCGATGAGGAGGAGCAGGAGGAAGACGAGCAGCAGTGCGAGCAGGGTGAAGATCGCCGGAGCGTACGGATCCTGCTTCTGCACGACGACCATGGCCGTCTGGAACACCTGGCGGTTCAGAAGCGAGGCGATGGTGAACTCGCCGAGCACCACGGCGATCGAGATGAGGGATGCCGCGAGCAGGCCCTGACGGATGTTCGGTGCGAGCACCCGCAGCACGACGGTCGGCCAGCCCGCGCCCAGCGACCGGGCCGCTTCGGACAGGGTGCGCAGGTCGGCGGCGTCGATCGAGGCCTGGATCGAGCGGAAGGCGAACGGCAGCACGGTGATGCCGTAGGCGAAGGCCAGCGTCCAGGTCCCGGTGCCGAGGCCGCGGCCGATCTGCAGGTAGATCGGAGCGAGACCGACGACCAGCACGATTGCCGGAATCGAGATCGGGAGGAGCACGGCGAACTCGAGCGCGGATCGGAGCTTCGGGAACCGCAGGTCGACCAGGATCATGGTCGGCGCGAGCAGGAGGAGCACGATCGCGACCGTGACCACGGCGAGCACCAGCGAGTTGCCCAGACCGGTCCAGATGGGTCTGATGGCGGCGGATGCGGCGGGGTCGAACAGTGCGGCCCAGCGCTCGAGGGACATCCCTCCGCGGGTGTCGCGAAGCGTGAACAGGAACGTCGACACGAGCGGGATCGCGAAGAACAGGCCGAGCGCGATGCCGATGATCCACCGGGTGGCGAGCGAGGGGGCGAGGCGGTTCACGACTGCCACCTCGCGGCCCGCCGCTGGATGAGCGACGAGAGGGCCATGACGACCCCGACGACCGCGATCATGCCGAGCGCCAGGGCGCCGGCGAGGTTCTCCCGCCCGAGCACGGTCTCGCTCGTGAGCGCCGTGCGGATCTGCAGCGGGACGATCTGCGACCCCTGGCTCGCGAGCGCGGCCGCGGTGGCGTACGACGAGAACGCGTTCGCGAAGAGCAGCAGAAGGCTCGCGAGGAACGAGGGCGCGAGCACGGGGATGCCGATGCGCAGCCAGAAGCTCGCGCGCGTGCCGCCCAGCGTGAGATTCGCCTCGGCCCATTGCGGCTTCAGTGCCGCGAGCGCCGGCATGAATGTGATGACCATGAGGGGAATCTGGAAGTAGATGTAGGGCAGCACGAGGCCCGGCAGCTCGTAGAGCCAGGTGCCGCCGGCGTAGATGTCGATGCCGAGAGCGTCCTGGAGGAAGACGGTCACGACACCTTGGATGCCGATCGTCGCGATGAAGGCGAAGGCGAGCATGACACCGCCGAACTGGGCGAGCACTCCGGCGGCGGCATCCACCGTCGAGCGCACCGCGCCCTCGGGGTTCATCCCGAGCAGGGCGTAGCAGACGAGGGCGCCCACGATCGCGCCGACCACGGCGGTGAGCAGCGAGAGGCCGGCCGAGTTCGCGAAGGTCTGCACGACCACCGGATCGCCGAGGGCCGCGACGTCGCCCCAGGTGAAGGTGCCGTCTTCGGTGAAGAACCCGGAGCCGACGGAGAGGACGGTCGGGACGACGAGGAACAGGATGACGTAGGCGGCGAACGGGACGAGGCCGAGCCAGGCCCACGACGGTGCGCCCCGCCGGGCCCTCGCGTTCTGCGAAGGCCCGGCGGGGAGCACGGGGGCGGATGCCGCGGCATCCACCCCCGGTTCGGTCAGGACGGTCACTGGACCGCCGCTGCCCACTTCTCGCCGAGCAGGGTGCCGGCGTTCGTCGACTGCTCCTCGGTCGGGACGACGGTCTCGGCGGGGACCTCCGGAAGCGCCGCCGCGAGATCGGCGTCGATCGTGCCCGCCTCGGTCATGGCCTCCATGCGGGCCGGACGTGCCCCGCCCTTCAGCCACAGGTTCTGCACCTCGTCGCTGTAGAGGAACTCCTGCCACAGGCGCGCGGCCGCCGGGTTCGGGGCGTCCTTGTTGATCGCCTGGTTGTAGTAGCCGGCGTAACCGGTGCCGTCGAGCACGACCACCTCCCAGTTCTCGTTGTCGGCCGTGTGCGCGGCGTTGAGGTAGTCCCAGTCGAAGACGACCGGGGTCTCGCCGCTCGTGACGGTCGCGGTCGTCACATCGACCTTGAGGAGGTTGCCGGCCTTCTGCAGCTCGGAGAAGAAGTCGATTCCCGGCTGGAAGTCGTCGAGCGTGCCGTCGGACTGCACGGTCGCGAGACCGACCGCGGCGAAGGCTGCGCCGGCCTGCGTCGGGTCGCCGTTGAGGGCGACGGCCCCCTTGTAGTCGGCTCCCTTCAGATCGTCGAGCGAGGTGGGGGCGTCGTACTTCGACGAGTCGTAGCCGATCGACATGTACCCGCCGTAGTCGCCGACGAACAGGCCGGTGGGCTCTTTCAGAGCGTCGGGGATGTCGTCCCACGTCTCCACCTTGTACGGGGCGAACACGTCGGTGTTCTGCAGGGCGACGGTGAGCCCCAGGTCGAAGACGTCGGGAGCGGTGTCGAGTCCCTTGTTGGTCTCGGCGGCCTGGATCTCCTCGGCGCTCGAGACGTCGGGCGACGCCTCGTTGATGGTGATCTCGGGATAGCGCTCGGCGAACAGGTCGAGGATCTCGCCGTAGTTCGCCCAGTCGCGGGGGAGCGCGATGACGTTCAGCTGTCCTTCGGCCTTTGCGGCGGCCTCGAGGTCGGCGAAGGTTCCGAAATCGGCCAGGGACGTGGCCGCGGCGGCATCCGTCCCCTCGCCGTCTCCGGCGGAGGCGTCGGCTGCGCCGGAGCAGGCGGAGAGTGCGAGTGCGGCTGTGGCGGCTAGGGCGATGCCGGCGCCGATGCGCGCGCGGCGGGTGATACGAGCCATGTGGGTCCTCTCGGGTGACCGGCGGGTCGCCGGTGCGGGGTTGCGAGAGGACACTATGGGCGCCAGGTTGCCGACGCTCCCGACACGGGTGAACGCGTGGTGACGGCGCGGTGGCGGTAACGGGTCGCTGAGCGTCTCAGAAGGAGAAGAGCGCTCCGGAAGGAGCGAAGAGCGCGATTCGTCCTTCGGAAGCGCACCAATCCTTCGGTGGAGCTCGGCGGTTGCTCGGCAGGGGCGAGGGGGAGGAAGGGCGGATGCTGCGGCCGTGGTGTCGGGGACGGTCGCGGTCTCTGGAATCATGGACGGGTGGACATCGGCACGGTACTCGGGGTGGAGCAGCTCACCTGGGGGGTGCTGATCCTCGTCGTCGTCGCGGCGTTCGCGGCCGGATGGATCGACGCCGTCGTCGGAGGCGGCGGTCTGCTGCAGCTGCCCGCCCTGCTGCTGATACCGGGCATCGCGCCGATCCAGGCGCTCGCGACGAACAAGCTCGCCTCGGTGTTCGGCACCGCGACGAGCAGCGTCACCTACTACCGGCGGGCGAAGCCCGACATCCGCACGGCACTGCCCATGGCGGCGATCGCGCTCGCCGGGTCGTTCGGCGGCGCAGCGGTGGCGACACTGCTGCCTGCCGCCGCGTTCAAGCCCATCATCGTCGTCGCGCTGCTCGCGGTCGCGTTGTTCACCGCGTTCCGGCCGCAGATGGGCGCCGCCACCCGGCTGCGGTTCCACGGCCACAAGCACCACATCATGGCGGGGCTCGCGGGACTCGTGATCGGGTTCTACGACGGCATGATCGGACCGGGGACGGGGACGTTCCTCGTCATCTCCCTCGTCGCGCTGCTGGGCTACGACTTCCTGCAGGCCAGCGCGAAGGCGAAGATCGTGAACCTCGCCACGAACGCCGGCGCACTGCTGCTGTTCATCCCGCACGGGTCGGTGCTGTGGCTGCTGGGCGGCATCCTGGCTGCGGCGAACGTCGCCGGAAGCTATCTGGGGTCGCGCATGGCCATCTCGCGCGGCACGGGATTCATCCGCGTCGTGTTCCTCGTGGTCGTCATCGGGCTCATCGCGAAGCTCGGCGTCGACGTGTGGAACGAGAACATCATGCCCGCGATGGGTCTCGCCCTCTGACGGCGCCCGCGGGTTGCTGAGCTTGTCGAAGCATCCGTGAGGGGCCCTTCGACAGGCTCAGGGACCCAGGGGCCCTTCGACAGGCTCAGGGACCCAGGGCCCTTCGACAGGCTCAGGGACCCAGGGGCCCTTCGACAGGCTCAGGCACCCAGGGGCGCGTCAGGCCTCGGCATCCTCCGGCTCGGCGTCGACGCCGGCCTCGGCGCGCTGCGCGGCCGAGATGGGCGCGGGAGCCGCCGTCAGCGGGTCGAAGCCGTTGCCCGACTTCGGGAAGGCGATGACCTCGCGGATCGACTCCGTCTTCGACAGGTGCTGCAGCACGCGGTCCATGCCGAGCGCGATGCCGCCGTGGGGCGGCGCACCGAACTTGAAGGCGTCGAGCAGGAATCCGAACTGCTCCGCGGCGACGTCGTCGCTGATGCCCATGACCTCGAACACGCGCTTCTGCACGTCTTCGCGGTGGATGCGGATCGATCCGCCGCCGAGCTCCGAGCCGTTGCACACGATGTCGTACGCGTAGGCGAGGGCGGATGCCGGGTCCGTGTCGAACGTGTCCTCGAACTCCGGCTTCGGGCCGGTGAACGCGTGGTGCACGGCGGTCCAGGCGCCCGCACCGACGGCCACGTCTCCCGAGGCGACCGCATCCGACGCCGGCTCGAACATCGGCGCGTCGACGACCCAGGTGAAGGCGAACTCGTCAGGGTTCAGGTAGCCGAGGCGACGGCCGATCTCGACGCGCGCGGCGCCGAGCAGCGCGCGGCTCTCCTTCGTCGCACCCGCGGCGAAGAACACGCAATCACCGGGCTCGGCGCCGACGAACTCCGCGAGGCCCGCCTGCTCGGCATCCGACAGGTTCTTGGCAGCCGGTCCGCCCAGCGTCCCATCCTCGTTGAAGAGCACGTACGCGAGGCCGCGCGCGCCGCGCTGCTTGGCCCAGTCCTGCCAGGCGTCGAGCTGCTTGCGGGGCTGGCTCGCACCGCCGGGCATCCGCACGGCGCCGACGTACTCGGCCTGGAACACGCGGAACGGCGTCTCCGCGAAATACGATGTCGCCTCGACGAGTTCGAGGCCGAAGCGCAGGTCGGGCTTGTCGGAGCCGTACTTCGACATGGCCTCGGCGTACGTCATGCGCGGAAGCGGGGTCTGCACCTCGACGCCGATCGTCTTCCACATGGCGACCACGAGCCGCTCCATGAGGGCGATCACGTCTTCCTGCTCGACGAAGCTCATCTCGATGTCGAGCTGGGTGAACTCCGGCTGACGGTCGGCGCGGAAGTCCTCGTCGCGGTAGCAGCGGGCGATCTGGAAGTACTTCTCCACACCGCCGACCATGAGCAGCTGCTTGAACAGCTGCGGCGACTGGGGTAGCGCGTACCAGCTGCCGGGGTGCAGACGCGCGGGCACGACGAAGTCGCGAGCGCCCTCCGGCGTCGAGCGCGTGAGGGTCGGCGTCTCGACCTCGGTGAACTCCTCGTCGTGCAGCACGTCGCGGATCGCCTTGTACACGTCGGAACGCAGTCGCAGAGCGGATGCCGCGGCGGGGCGGCGCAGGTCGAGATAGCGGTACTTGAGGCGGGCCTCCTCGCCGACGTTCTCGGTCTCGGCGAGAGCCGTCGACACCTGGAACGGCAGGGGAGCCGACTCGTTGAGAACCACGACGTCGGAGGCGATCAGCTCGATCTCGCCGGTGGGCAGGTTCGGGTTCTCGTTGCCGTCGGGGCGGCGCGAGACCTCACCCCTGACCTGGAGCACGAACTCATTGCGCAGCGGGTGGGCCACCTCCTCGTCGCGGATCACGACCTGAGCGATGCCCGACGCATCCCGAAGATCGATGAAAGCGACTCCTCCGTGGTCACGACGGCGATCGACCCACCCGGTGAGGGTGACGGTCTGACCGATGTGCTCGGCTCGCAACGAGCCTGCCGAGTGGGTGCGAAGCACGGAGGATTCCTTCTGATCTGGGAAATGGCGAACCCGCCCATTCTACGTGGGCGGGCATCGCCTCCCCGGCCGGTGGCATATCGGTCAGTAGGATCGCCACGACAGAAAGGCGCCCCATGGACACCAACGGCATCTCCGACCTGTACGCATCGATCTTCTCCGGGACCACGGGGCTGATCGTTCTGGTCTTCTACATCCTCGTCGCCATCGGCCTGTGGAAGGTGTTCACGAAGGCCGGGTATCCCGGCATCCTCGCCATCATCCCGATCGTGAACGTCGTCTTCCTCGTCAAGATCGCCGGGATGTCGGGCTGGCTCGCCCTGCTCTACCTCATTCCGCTCGTCAACATCGTCTTCGGCATCATCGTCGCGATCAAGCTCGGTGAGCGCTTCGGCAAGGGCGGACTCTTCTCGTTCTTCCTCCTGTTCGTCTTCCCCTACATCGGCTACCTCATCCTCGGCTTCGGCGACGCCCGATACAGCAGGGTCTGACGATGCCGGCGTCCCGGGTGCATCTCGTCCGCCACGGCGAGGTGCACAATCCTCGGCGCATCCTCTACGGGCGGTTGCCCGACTACCACCTGAGCAGGGCCGGGCGGCGGATGGCGCAGTCGGCTGCTGAGTACGTCGCCGGTCTCGACCGACCGGTGACGGCGCTGTACTCGTCACCGCTCGAGCGCGCGCAGGAGTCGGCCGAGCCGTTCGCGGAGCGCTTCGATCTGGTGCCCGAGATCGATATCCGCATCATCGAGCCGACGAACGTGTTCGAGGGCACCCAGATGCGACGCTCTCTGCTCAATCCGCTGAACTGGTGGCATCTGCGCCAGCCCGCCCTGCCCAGCTGGGGAGAGCCCTACGCCTCGATCGCCGAGCGCATGCTCGGCGTGATGGATGAGGCCTGGGATGCGGCGGCCGACGGCGACGTCGTGATGGTCTCTCACCAGGCGCCGATCTGGATCACGCACCTGCGCGTCGCCGGTCTGCCGCTGCGTCACGACCCGCGCACGCGGCGCTGCGCTCTGTCGAGCGTCACGTCGTTCGAGCGGGTCGGCGACGTCTGGCGCGAGGTCGCGTACGCCGAGCCGGCCGCGACCGGCGGCGCCGTCGACGTCGGCGCGGTCTGACGTTCCCCGGTCGTCGAGCGAGGAGCGCAGCGACGAGACGAAACGCGGTGCGATCGGCGGGTCCGCCGTGCATCCCATGCATAGGAACGCGCACGTAAACTGGGAATCGTGCCATCTGCGAACCAGGTCCCTGCGTGCGTCGACGGGATGATCCGCAGCGGCCGCCGCTTCCGCGCCCGGCTTCCCCGCCGCGCCGCCGGAGCCACGCTCGCCGCGGTGGTCGCCATCGGTCTGAGCGCCTGCGCGCCCGACCCGGTCAGCGAGTCGTTCCTCAGCGGGGACAACACGGGGTACGTCGCCGCCGACGGAGCAATCGTCGAGATTCCCGAGGCCGAACGCGGTGAGCCCGTCGACTTCAGCGGAGTGACCGAATCCGGCGAGAAGCTCGGCAGCGCCGACCTCGAGGGCCAGGTCACCGTGGTCAACTTCTGGTACGCGGGCTGCGCCCCCTGTCGTGTGGAGGCCGCGGATCTCGAGAGCGTCTGGCAGGAGTTCGAAGACGACGGCGTCTCGTTCGTCGGGATCAACACCCGTGATCAGGCCGACACCGCCATCGCGTTCGCGGAGGAGTACGGCATCACGTACCCGAGCCTGATCGACGCCGACACGGCGCAGGCGAAGCTCGCGTTCGCCGAGGTCACGCCGATCGCCGCGACACCCACGACCCTCGTGCTCGACACGCGGGGCCGGGTCGCCGCCCGCATCATCGGTCCGATCGACGGAACCTCGATCCTCTCGACGCTCGTCAAGGACGCGCTCGCGGAGTCGTCATGACCGTCGCAGGAACGCCGTGAACCCCGGAGAGATCATCGGGACCGGCGCGCTGTGGCTCGCGGTCCCGGTCGCGATGCTCGCCGGACTCGTGTCATTCCTCTCTCCCTGCGTTCTTCCTCTCGTGCCGGGGTATCTCGGCTTCCTCGGCGGTGCGGTCGCGCCGCGGGCGGGCGCCCTTCGACAGGCTCAGGGACCCACTTCGGCTCAGGGACCTGCTGTGGCCACTCGGGGACGGTTGCTGATCGGCGTGCTGCTGTTCATCCTGGGGTTCAGCATCGTGTTCGTCGCGATCACCGCCCTCAGCGGCACGGTCGGCGTGTTCCTGCTGCAGTGGGGCGACCTGATCACCCGCATCCTGGGCGTCGTCATCATCCTCATGGGCCTCGTCTTCCTCGGACTCTTCGGATTCGCGCAGCGCGAGTTGCGCTTCCACGTCGACTCGAAGTACGGCGTGATCGGTGCTCCGCTGCTCGGCGTCGCACTCGGAATCGGGTGGGCGCCCTGCATGGGGCCGACGCTCAGCGCGATCGTGGCGCTGTCGTTCAACGCGGGCGATCCCGTCCGAGCCAGCTTCCTCGGCCTGGCGTACTCCCTGGGCCTCGGCATCCCGTTCCTGCTGGTCGCCCTCGGCTTCGGGTGGGCGGCCAAGACGGTCGGCTTCCTGCGCCGTCACATCCGCGTCGTGAACATCATCGGCGGCGTCCTGCTCATCGCGCTCGGCATCCTCATGGTCGCCGGGATCTGGACCGACATCATGTCGCGACTGACGGCGGTGATGGGCAGTGTCCTCCTCCCGCTCTGAGAAGAAGAACCAGGATGCCGTGACCAGCGACACCACCACCGACCCGCTTCGCCCGTCCGACCACGTCGACGGCGACGACTCCATCACTCAGCCGCGACTCGGCGTCGTCGGCTGGCTGCGCTGGGGCTGGCGTCAGCTCACTTCGATGCGCACGGCGCTCATCCTGCTGCTCGTCCTGGCCATCGCGGCGATCCCGGGCTCGATCTTCCCCCAGCGGATGGCCGACCCGAACGGCGTCACCCAGTGGCAGCGCGACAACCCCGACCTGTTCCCGGTGCTCGATGCGCTGAAGCTCTTCGACGTCTACCTGTCGCCGTGGTTCTCGGCGATCTATCTGCTGCTGTTCACGTCGCTCGTCGGCTGCGTGATCCCGCGCATCAAGCACCACGCCAAGGCGCTGCGGGCGCGTCCCCCGCGCACTCCCGCGAGGCTGCAGCGCCTCGAGGACTACCGTGCGGTCGTGCGGGACCCTTCGACAGGCTCAGGGACCCAGGCGGAAGCCGCGGCATCCGGCGCCGTCGACGTCGCGACCCGGCAGCTGAAGGCCCTGGGCTATCGGGTCGAGCGCTACGACCGCGCGCGCACGTTCTCGGTCTCGGCCGAACGTGGCTACTGGCGCGAGACCGGAAACCTCCTCTTCCACCTCGCGCTCGTCGGGATGCTCATCACGGTCGGCATCGGCGGCGGCTTCTCGTATACGGGTCAGCGGGTCCTCGTCGAGGGCGAGACCTTCGCCAACACGCTCATCGACTACGACTCCATGAACCGCGGTCGCTTCGTCGGCGACGACGCGCTCGCACCGTACTCGATGCGGCTCGACTCCTTCGACGTGACCTATCAGCCCTATGGCGAGCCCGGCTCGGGGCAGGCCGGCGACTTCTCGGCCAACGTGACCGTGCAGGAGAACGGCGAGGAGCGCAGCGGCGCGGTGAAGGTGAACGAGCCGCTCGCCGTGGCCGATGACGACATCTTCCTGCTCGGCAACGGCTACGCACCGACCATCACGGTGCGCAACGCCGCCGGCGACGTCGTCTTCACCGGCAGCGTGCCCTTCCTCCCGCAGGACACCAACATGTTCTCGCTCGGCATCGTGAAGATCACCGACGGGATGCCGGAGCAGCTGGGCATCCGTGCGCTGTTCTACCCCACGGCGGCGACGGGCGCGGAAGGGACGATCGCCTCCGCCTACGGCGACCTGGTCAACCCGCTGTTGACCCTCGACGTCTTCGAGGGCGACCTCGGCGTCAACGACGGCGTGCCGCGCTCGGTCTACGTGCTCGACACGACCGAGCTCACCCAGCTCACCGGCCGCGCGATCGGCAAGGAGTCGATCGAGCTCAGCCCGGGGGCGACGGCCGACCTGCCGAACGGCCTTGGCACCATCACGTTCGAAGACGAGTCACCCGCCGGCGCGACCGACGCCTCGCAGTCGGTCAAGCGATTCGCGTCGCTGCAGATCCACCGCGACGACTCCGGGCCGTTCGTGCTCGGCTTCGCGATCCTCGCGCTGGCGGGCCTGATGCTGGCCCTGTTCGTGCCGCGACGCCGCGTGTGGGTCAAGGCCACCGCCCGCGACGGCGCCGTGCACCTCGAGTACGCAGCTCTCGCCCGTGGTGAGGACCCGACGCTGGCCGGGGCCGTGGACGAACTCGTCGCCGGTCACGCCCGGCTGCTCGACTCAGCGGGCGGCACGACGGCGCGCCCCGCGCCGGACGATGCGGGTCGCTCGGCAGACCCGCGGCCCCCGGCATCCGACATCCCGAAAGTAGACTGACACCATGCTCGACCTCAACGAGATCTCGCCGATCCTGCTGTGGACGGCGATCGCGATCTACGCGGCGGCCTTCGTGGCCTACGCGTTCGATCTCGCCCGCCGCTCCGAGGTGTCGGCCGCCGCTCAGACCGTGCGTGAGCCGGCGCTGGTCGGTGCCGACGGCCGGGGCGCCTCCGGCCGAGGCGACATCGTGGCGGATGCCGGGCCCAAGCCGCCGCGTTTCGTCATGGCGCGTATCGGCACGTCGCTCACGGTGCTCGGTTTCGTCTTCCACCTGGGTGCGACGCTGGCGCGCGGCATCGCCGCCGGTCGGGTTCCGTGGGCGAACCTCTACGAGTTCGCGATGATCGGCACCCTGCTGATCGTCGCCGTCTTCCTCGTCGTGCTGACGCGCGTCGACCTGCGCTTCCTCGGCACGTTCATCACCGGCCTCGTGGTCGTGCTGCTGGGCCTCGCCGCGACGAACTTCTACGTCGAGGTCTCGCCCCTGATGGACCCGCTGAAGAGCGTGTGGCTCATCATCCACGTGTTCGTCGCGTCGCTCGCGACGGCATTCTTCGCCCTGGCGTTCGCGCTGTCGGTCATCCAGCTCATGCAGTCGCGCCGCGAGCGCCTGCTGCACGACGGCGCGGCGAAGACCGGACCCGGATTCCTGCGCACCTTCCCGGCAGCCGAGCGCCTCGAGAGCATGGCCTACCGGTTCACGATCATCGGCTTCATCCTGTGGACCTTCACGCTCATCGCCGGATCGATCTGGGCCTACTACGCCTGGAGCCGCTTCTGGGGCTTCGACGTCAAGGAGACGTGGACCTTCGTGATCTGGGTCATCTACGCCGGCTACATCCACGCGCGGGCGACCCGCGGCTGGCGCGGCAACCCGTCGGCCTGGCTCGCGATCGTGGGCTTCTCGGCCGTGATCTTCAACTTCACGATCGTGAACGTGTTCTTCAAGGGCCTGCACGCCTACTCGGGACTGAGCTGACCCGAGCCGCTTGCGTCCGCTCAGGCGGTCGCGAGAGCCGCCTTCACCGACGTCGTGCGTCGGAGCGCGACCGCGAGCGTCGTCGCGACCAGGGCGAGCACTGCCCAGACGACGAGAGCGGCCGCGGCTGCTCCGTTCGCGGCGATCAGACCCGAGAAGGCGGATGCCGTCGGCAGAGCCGCCCCCATGGCTGCGAGCCATTCGGGCACGGTCGACACCAGTCCGGTCGCGATGGCGAGGACGCCGACGAGAGCCGCGACCCACCGGCCGAGTCCGCCGAGAACGGCGACGAGCGCCTGATTCACCGCGGTGAAGGCCACCCCGGCGAGCACGGCCATACCGGCGAACGCCCACCAGGTCGCGGCGTCGTACCCGGCCACGATCTGGACGATCAGTGAGACGAGCACACCCTGCCCGGCACCGATCGCCGCCGCCGGTGCGAAGCCGCGGAGCGCGAGGCCCGCGGAGGAGCGGCGTGATGTGAGCGTGCGGGCGGTGTGCGGGCGCAGCACGAGGAACGAGGCCAGCGCTCCGAACCACAGCACGACGGCGGTCAGCAGCGGGATCGCGGTCGGTCCGAAGATCGTGTCGCCCGCACCCTCGGCGGTCACCGGGTCGGCGATCACAGACGCGAGAGACGTCGACTCGGCGTCGCTGAACGAGGGGAGGGAGTCGGATGCCGTGCGCAGTCCTCCGGCCAGGTCGCCGGTGCCGGTGGCGAGACTGTCGAGGCCCGTCGTGAGCTCGGTGGCCCCGGTCGCCAGGTCGGTCGCGCCGCTCGACAGCTGACCCGCGCCGGTCGCGAGGGTCCGCGCCCCGGTCGCCGATGCGCCGATGCCGTCGTCGGCGAGTTGCGTGAGTCCGCCGGCGAGCTGCGTCGCGCCGGCTCCCGCCTGACCGAGCTGCGCGGCGAGGGCCGACAACGTCCCGGGAAGGGCGGCGACGCCGCCCGCGACCTGATCACTGTTGAGAACGCCCGAGGCGGTGCCGGCCGAGGTCGCCGCGGTCGCGGCGCCATCGGCGGCCTCGGCGAGCTGGTCGCACAGCTCCTGGCCCGCGGTCGCGGGCGAGCAGGACGCCGCGAGCGCGCCGAGCTGCTGAGCCAGGGCGGCTGTCTGCGCGGCCGCGGTGCCCGCCGATGCCGACCCCGACTGGACCGCGCCGACCAGCTGCTGCGTGCCGCCGACGTTCTGCTCGAGGGCGGTGGCTCCGGCTGTCAGCCCCGAGCCGATCTGCGCGGCGCCCGCGGCGGCCTCGCGCGTCTTCCCGGCGACGGTGTCGAGTCCCGACGCGAGCGTCGAGGCGCCGGAGCCGAGCTGGGAGGCACCGGAGGCGAGCTGCGTCGCGCCCTCGGGGATCGCGGCGGCGCCGGTCGCGGCATCCCGCGCTCCTTCGGCGAGCTGGACGGCGCCGTCGGCGGCCTCCCCGATCTGGTCGCCGATCGTGGTGAACCCGACGAGGATGTTGTCGGTCGTCGCCTCCGACAGCATCGTGCCCATGCTCGAGGCGGCGACGTTCGCGATCTGACTGGTGATGAGGTCGTCGGCCACGAGGCCGTCGTCGGGGGTGGTGACCCGGATGGTGGCCTGCTCGACCGAGCCGCCCCCGTCGGAGATCGCCTGGCCCGCCGAGGTCGCGGCGGCCGAGAAGTCTTCGGGAATCGTGATGACGGCCTGGTAGGTGCCGTCGGCGAGTCCGTCGGCGGCATCCTCCTCGTTCGAGATGACCCACGTGAGGTTCGAGTCGAGGTCGTCGGATCCTTCGACGAGTCCCGAGGCCAACTGGCGGCCGAGCGGGGTGACCTGGCCGTCGATCTCGACGGGGTCGTCGAGATTGACGATCGCGGCGGTCATCGAGTCGAGGCGCTCGGTCGGGTTCTGCAGCGCGGCGACGAGAATGCCCCCGATCGCCGCCGGGAGCAGCAGGATGCCGAGGATCGTCAGCCAGGTGAGCGAGCGGCGGGGCGTGAGCGAGCGGGTCATGCGTTCACCTCGGTGGTGGTGTCGTCGTCACGCCGAGACCCCGACTTCGCGTCGAGACCCCCGGCTGCTGACGTCAGGAGGGCGGGGTCTCGGCGATAAGCCGGGGTCTCGGCGATGAGGGTGGGGGCGGGGGTGGGGCGGGCGGCCGCCTCGAGCACGGCGAGTGCCGTTTCGGGGGAGAGCGCGGTGAGCACCACGGCGAGCGTCGGGTCGGCATCGCGCAGACGCGCGGCGAGCTGATCGCGCTCGGCACGCGCGAGGCGGTCGACGCCGTCGATCACGAGCAGCGGGGGGCGCCCGCGCAGCGCCTCGGTGAGCTCGGATGCCGTGCCCTCGGCATCCGAGACGATCACGGCCCCGACGTGCGCCCGCACCCACGCCGCGCGGCCGGGCAGCAGGTGTCCGGCCACGCGGAGGCGACCGCCGTCGGGGGTGATGCGCCCCGCGAGGGTCAGCGCCAGCACGCGCAGCGCGCCCGCCGACGATCCGGTGACCACGGCCGATCCGCGGGGCGGCACCCGCAGATGCAGGGCGTGGATGCCGGCATCCGTGATCGTGAGGTCGTCGGCGGCCACCACCGAGTCGTCGCCGGGCCAGTCGGCCAAGTGCCGCTCGCGCTCGACCGCCTCGCCCTCGATGTCGACGCTCGGCAGGATGCGCTCGAGCCAGGCCGGGATCTGCCAGGCGCGCTCGCCGAGGATGGCCATCAGCGCGGGGATGAGCGTCATGCGCACGAGGAACGCGTCGATCGCGATACCGGCCGCCAGGCCGAGCGCGATCGGCTTGAGCGACGAGTCGCCCTCGGGCACGAAGGCGACGAACACGGCGAACATGATGAGGCCTGCGGCCGTGACGACCTTGGCCGAGCCGGTGAACCCGCTGCGCACGGCGCGGAGAGCCGCTGCGCGTCGGTCGGCACGGGCTTCGGGGCCCGGTCCCTGAGCCCGTCGAAGGGCGGGGTCGTGCACGTAGTCCTCGCGCATGCGCGAGACGAGGAACACCTGGTAGTCCATGGCCAGGCCGAAGAGCACGCCCATGAGGATGATCGGCATGAAGCTGATGATCGGACCGACCTTCGCCACGTGCAGGGCGTCGGCGAACCAGCCCCACGCGAACACCGCTCCGACCACGCCGAACCCGGCGACGATCGACAGCAGGTATCCGGCGGCGGCCGTCACCGGCACCCACAGCGACCGGAAGACGATCGTGAGGAGGATCAGTGAGAGACCGATCACGAAGACGCCGAACGGCAGCAGGGCGTGACCGAGCTGGTCCGAGATGTCGATGCCGACGGCCGTGAAGCCGGTGACCTTGAGATCGACGCCGAACTCGTCGAGCCACTCGTCGTGGTGCGCGCGGAGCTCGCGCACGAGTTCGGCGGTCGCCGGGTCGTCGGGCGCGGTCTCGGGAACGATCTGCACGATGCCGGTGTCAGCGGTCTCGTTCGGGGTGGCGAGAGCGACCTCCTTCACGCCGTCGATGCGCGCGACCTCGTCGCCGAGGTCCTGCATGAGGGTGAGCGGATCGGTGCTCGTGACGATCGTGCCGGTGAGGATCAGGGGCCCGTTGAATCCGGCGCCGAACTCCTCCGCGACCAGGTCGTAGCTCTGCCGCGCCTCGGAGTCCTTCGGCAGCACGCCCGCGTTGGGGAGCGCGAGGTTCAGGCTGAGCGAGGGGACCGCGACGATGCCCAGTCCGATCACCACGGCGAGCGACACGAGGATCGGCCGCTTCGTGACACCGGCGACCCAGCGGTCGCTGAAGCCGCCGCGCGGAGCAGCGGTCGCCTGGCCCTTCTTCGCCTTCGGGACCCGACGCGGTCGCCCGACCACTCGTCCCTTCATGAAGCCGAGCAGAGCGGGGGTGAGCGTGACGGCGATGGCCACGGCGATGGCGACGGCGACGGACGCGGCGACGCCCATCGTGGTGAGGAACGGGATGCCGGCGAAGCCGAGCCCGATCAGCGCGATGAGCACCGTGACTCCCGCGAAGACGACCGCCGAGCCGGCGGTGCCCACCGCGCGGGATGCGGACTCCTCGGGGTCGGTGCCGGCTCTCACCTGGTCCTGGTGCCTGGCCATGATGAACAGGGCGTAGTCGATGCCGACGGCGAGTCCGAGCATGAGCGCCAGCAGCGGGGTCGTCGACGACACGGTGGCGAAGGCGGTGGCGGCGAAGATGCCCGCCATCGAGATGCCGACGCCGAGCACGGCTGTGAGCAGAGGCAGACCGGCGACGACGAACGAGCGGAACGTCACGATCAGCACGAGCAGGGCGATCAGCAGGCCGACCGCCTCGGTCAGCGTCACGCCGGGGATCGAGGTCGCGAAGAGGTCGCCGCCGAGAGCGATCTCGGATCCGGAGGGGAGCTCGTCGGAGAGGTCGGCGACGACGGCCCGGAGATCATCCTTCGTCTGATCGCCGATGTCGCTGGACTGCCCGTCGAACTGCAGCCGGATGATGGCCGCCGTCTCGTCGTCGTCGACCATGCCGCGGACGTTCTCGTCGAAGGGGGAGGTCGCCGAGAGCACGGAGTCGTCGAGATCCGCGAGCTGCTCGACGGCATCCTCGATGTCTGCCCGGTACGGATCATCGACGATCGAGTCGCCGTCGGCCGCGACGACGACGATCTGCGCGCTCGTGCCGCTGACCTGCGGGAACGAGCGGTTGAGCTGCTCGAGGCCCGCCTGCGACTCGGTCCCGGGAATCGAGAAGGTGTTGTCGGTCCCGGCGCCGAGCACGAGGGCGCCGGCACCGGCGAGGCCGAGCGCCAGCAGCCACGACACGAGGACGCGCCACGGGTGCCGGAACGACCAGCGGCCGAGCGAGGACAGCAGTGTGGACACGGGGCTCCTCCGAGGATGCAGGTTGGATACAGATCTGTATCCGATACATAGTTGTATCGTAAAGTGGTCCGCGTGCCCAAGTCTGGGGACGCGATGTGAGAATGAGGGGTCAGGAGGATGCGATGACGACGACTGCGACCCGCAGCCGCGTGAACACGCGTGCCCGTCTCCTCGATGCCGCCGCCCAGGTCTTCGCCGAGGTCGGGCTCGAGGGTGCATCGGTCGAGACCGTCTGCGAGCGCGCGGGCTTCACCCGCGGCGCGTTCTACTCCAACTTCGAGTCGAAGGACGAGCTGTTCCTCATGCTCGCCGGTCGTGTCGCCGAGCAGCGCGTGAACGCCGTGCGAACGCGCGTCGACGAGATCGCCGCCGACGGCGGACTCGTGGAGGACTGCGACCCCGTCGACCTCGTGCAGCAGATCATGGATGCCGGGGGCGACGACCGCCCGGGCGTCATGCTGATGAGCGAGATCCGCATCCGTGCCCTGCGCGACGAGCAGTTCGGTGCGGCGTACCTCGCCCAGGAGCGCGAGATGGTGTCGAGCATCGCCACGATCGTGACCGACATCGTCGAGGCGAGCTCACTCGAGCTGCGGATCCCCGCCGAGTCGGCCGCTCGCATGCTCATGATCGTCTGGGAGGGCATCACCGTGCGCGGCGCGATGGCCGGCCACGACGCCGAGCAGCTGCGGCGCTCGGACAGCGAGGAGCTCGGTCGTCTCGTGCAGCTGCTCCTCGGGTAGGGGAGCGCGTCAGTCCCGCCGGTCGAGCACCTCGTGGCAGCGGCGGAGGCGGTCGAGCCACCACTCGCGCCGTTCGGCGGATGCCGCCAGGCGGGTGAGCGCGTCGGGATCGGGAATCACGCGTTCAGCGGGAATCGCTCCGTCGACCGGCCGCCGGTCGGCCACGTCGTCGACGAAGAGGGATGCCGTGCCGAGCCCGCAGTCGTGGTCGAGGGTGGGAAGCGCCGCGGCCAGCGCCGCGCCCTGAGACAGACCGACCGCGGTGTCGAGCGCGCTCGACACGACGACGGGAAGCCCCGCTGCGGTGACGATCTGCAGGGCGTGCCTGATGCCGCCGAGCGGCTGGGCCTTGATCACGAGCAGGTCAGCCGCCTTCGCGCGCGCGACGGCGAGCGGGTCGGACGACTTGCGCACGCTCTCGTCGGCCGCGACCGGGATGCCCATGTACTTCACGCGCGTGCGCAGCTCGGCGAGCTCGGCGACCGTCGCGCACGGCTGCTCGACGTACTCGAGGTCGAACTCGGCGAGAGCGTGCACGGCGTGCTCGGCCTCATCGACGTTCCAGGCACCGTTCGCATCGAGGCGGATGCGCCCCTCCGGGCCCATGGTCTCGCGGACCGCACGGACGCGAGCGACGTCGTCGGCGAGCGTTCGTCCGGGTTCGGCGACCTTGACCTTGGCGGTCCGGCATCCGGCGAACCGCTCGAGGACGTCGGGCACCCGGGCGGCGTCGATCGCGGGGATGGTCGCGTTCACCGGGATCCGGTCGCGCAGCGGCGCCGGTTGCGGGCGCCACGCGAAGTCGATCGCCGCGGCGAGCCAGGTCGCCGCCTCGTCGTCGTCGTATTCGACGAAGGGCGAGAACTCCGCCCACCCTTCCGGACCCTCGAAGAGCAGCGCCTCACGGGTGTCGACCCCGCGGAAGCGCGTGTGCATCGGCAGGGCGACCACACGGGCCGAGGCGGTGAGATCTGCGAGCGCGGGAGGCATGAGTTCATTGTGCCCGGTGGATGGTCCCCGTCTCCCGATACGCCGCCGGGTCAGCTCAGTCTCTTCTGAAGCTCGCCCATGCGCTCGCTCGGGAAGAAGCCCAGGAGCGTGTTGACCGCGAGCATGTGGGCGTTCGACTCGGCGTTGTACGTGTAGACGGTGCGGGTCTGCGGTGCCGTGCGCTGCAGCATCCGCAGATTCGCGACCTTCACCGCGGTGCCGAGCTTGTGGCCGCGGTCGGGCCTGCGCACCAGCGTGCCCCACTGATAGGCGTTGCCGTCGGCGCTCGAAACGACGAGCTGCGTGTAGGCGGCGGCCTCGCCGGCACGGTCGAGCGCGATGGTCCCGAACGACGTGCGGCCCTGTCGTTCGAGCAGGTCCTCGTTCTCGCGGATGCTCGCCACGTCGGGCGTCGCTGCTTCGATCTCGAGGTCGCCGCTGGGGGCTTCGGTCTCGATCGACGTATCGAGCACCGACCAGCCCTCGACGACATCGTCGGGCACCGGGCCGACCCAGCTGCGGATCTCATATCCGTCGACGGCGCTCGTGATGTCTCTCGTCACACGGTCGACGAGTGAGGGATCGAGCGGCAGGTCGAGGCGGCTCTGCACGTCTCCGAGCGCGAGTGCGTAGCCGTGGTGACGCGCGAACTCGCGACCGGGGGAACCCGTGCCGTCGGGGCCGAGCGCGTAGGGCCAGGAGGTCTGGCCGTGGGCGACACGACGACCGGATGCCGCCGCCTCGGCCTCGAGGAACGCCAGGGCGGCCGAGCCGAAGCCGCGACGCCGGTGCGCGGGCGGCACACTGACGGACAGGTGCGCGACGTGCGTGTTGTCTTTCCGCGGAAGACCGATGCCGGCTGAGCCGACGATGACCGAGCCCGCGCGCAGGAGGTAGGCGCGACGGTCGACCACGCTCGACTCCTGCTGCAGTTCGCTGCGGCTCTCCTCGCGCGTCCAGACCACGGCCTTCGCGCCGCGATCGGCGCGCTCGGCGTGCGCGTAGGCGGACCACCAGTCGTCGACCGCGCCATCGTCGAACGGATCGACGCGGATCATCTCCATGCCCATCCCGTCACCGTACTCCCGGGCTCTGCCGCGTCACATAATCGTGTCGTTGACAATAGTGTGTGAGGCACAGTAATGTGACCGACATGAACGAGACGCTCGACACGCATCTGCAGGAGCTCCGGCGCGGCACCGTCGTGCTCGCCTGCCTGCAGCTGCTGCGCACCGCGGGCTATGGCTACGGACTGCTCGAAGACCTCGAACGTCGCGGCTTCGCGACCGACGCCAACACCCTGTACCCGCTTCTGCGCAGGCTCGAGAAGCAGGAGTACCTCACGAGCGAGTGGAACACCGACGAGGCACGGCCCCGCAAGTTCTACCGCACCTCGGCCGCCGGCATCCGCCTGGCCGACACCCTCACCGACGAATGGCGCTCCCTCACGACCGCCATCGCCTCCCTCACCGAAGAAGAGAACTGACATGACCGCCACCGCCACCCTCACCGACCGCTACGTCGACGCCACGATCCGCAGCCTTCCCGCCGCCGCCCAGGCCGACGTGCGCGCCGAGCTCGAAGCGTCGATCGCCGACGCCGTGCAGGCCCGCGTCGACCAGGGCGAGCCGCGCGAGGTCGCCGAG
Source organism: Microbacterium martis (assembly GCF_047246685.1). NCBI lineage: Bacteria > Bacillati > Actinomycetota > Actinomycetes > Micrococcales > Microbacteriaceae > Microbacterium > Microbacterium martis. The sequence goes on from NZ_JBFOKT010000001.1 coordinate 240,646, forward strand.
CGCGCCGTGCTCAGCGAGCTCGGCGACCCCGGCATCCTCGCCGCCGGCTATGCCGATCGACCTCTGCATCTCATCGGTCCGCGCTACTTCCTCGTCTGGTGGCGGCTGTTGAAGCTGCTGCTCTGGATCGTCCCCGCATGTGCCGCTGTCGGCATCGCGATCGCGAAGGTCCTCGAGTTCGCCACCATCGGCGAGACGATCGGCGCGATCGTCGTCGTCATCCTCCAGGTGATCGTGAACCTCGGATTCTGGACGACGCTCGTGTTCGCCGTCCTCGAGCGCACCGTCCCGGTGCCGGTGACCGCCTGGAGCGTCGATCAGCTGCCCGAGGTCGTCGAGAACCGCGCCGGACTGTCCGAGATGATCGGCTCGATCATCTTCCTCGTGCTGGGGGCCGCCGCCATCCTGTGGGACTCGCTGCGCGGCTTCCTCCGCCCCGACGGCGAGGCGCTTCCCCTCCTGAATCCCGAGCTGTGGCCGTGGTGGATCACCGCCCTGTTCGTCGTGATGGCCGCCGAACTGATCCTCGCCGTCGCCGTCTATCGCGCAGGTCGCTGGAGCGTGCCCTTGGCGACCGTCAACACGGTGCTCGCGCTCGCCTTCGGCGTCCCGGCCCTCTACCTGCTCGTCTCAGGGCAGCTGGTGAACCCCGAGTTCCTGCACTTCCTCGCGACCGAGCATGCCGAAGACCTCGCCAAGGCGAACGCCGGCGCCGCCGCGCAGGGAGGGATCTTCCGGGTGGTGACCGTGGTCTTCGCCGTCGTGACCGCGGGCATCGTCGTCTGGGACATCATCGACGGCTGGTGGAAGACCTTCCGCGCGCGTACCCGGTGACCGCAGTCCGATCGGAGCGCCGTCTCTCGCGGAGAGGCGGCGCTCCGCCGTGCCCGCGGGGCGGGGAATAGGCTGGATGCCGTGACCAGTGCATCCGTCTCCGATCTGTTCGACCCCGCGGAGTGGACGCTCGCGCCCGGCGCCGAGGACTACACCGACATCACCGCGCACGTCACCCACGACGGGGGAGTGGCGCGCATCGCGTTCGACCGCCCCGAGGTGCGCAACGCCTTCCGCCCGCACACCGTCGACGAGCTCTACCGCGCCCTCGACATCGCCCGGCAGGATCCCCGCATCGGCGCCGTGCTGCTCACCGGAAACGGGCCGAGCCCGAAAGACGGCGGCTGGGCGTTCTGCTCCGGCGGCGACCAGCGCATCCGCGGACGCGACGGCTACCAGTACTCCGACCCTTCGACAGGCTCAGGGACCCAGGAATCGGCTTCGACAGGCTCAGGGACCCAGGAATCGGCTTCGACAGGCTCAGGGACCCAGGCCCAGCGAGACAAGGCGGGCGCCCGAGTCGGCCGCCTGCACATCCTCGAGGTGCAGCGTCTCATCCGCTTCATGCCCAAGGTCGTCATCGCGGTGGTGCCCGGCTGGGCGGCCGGAGGCGGGCACTCGCTCCACGTGGTGTGCGATCTGACCATCGCGTCGGCGGAGGAGGCGCGCTTCAAGCAGACCGACGCCGACGTCGGCAGCTTCGACGCCGGATACGGCTCGGCGTACATGGCCCGACAGACGGGACAGAAGTTCGCGCGCGAGGTGTTCTTCCTCGCCGAGGAGTACTCCGCGCAGCGCGCCTACGAAGCCGGCGCGGTGAATCGCGTCGTTCCGCACGCCGAGCTCGAGCGCGAGGCCCTGAAGATGGCGCGCACCGTGCTCACCAAGTCGCCGACGGCGATCCGCATGCTGAAGTTCGCCTTCAACGCCGTCGACGACGGGCTGGTCGGCCAGCAGGTGTTCGCCGGCGAGGCCACCCGACTCGCGTACGGCACCGACGAAGCCGTCGAGGGCCGTGACTCCTTCCTCGAGAAGCGCGACGCCGACTGGTCGTCGTTCCCCTGGCACTACTGACCCCGCGGAATCGGCGCGATGACCGCACTCATTCCGACGGATGCCGACGATCCGGCCCTGCTGCAGCCCGCGCTGCGGCACGCGCTCGAAGGCGGCCCAGCGCTGGGGTTCGGCATGCTGGCCGACACCCCGGGCTCGGTGCCCGACGGCGTCGCGATCGTCATCGCGACCTCCGGCTCGAGCGGCATCCCCAAACGCGTCGCCCTGAGCGCCGAAGCGCTGCGCGCGAGCGCCGAGGCGACGGCGACCCGCATCGGCAGCGGACGATGGCTGCTGGCGCTGCCGGCCGGGTACGTCGCGGGCCTCCAGGTGCTCGTCCGATCGATCCTGGCCGGCACCGAACCCGCCACCCTCGGCGGCCGCTTCTCGCCCGACGCGTTCGCCGAGGCGACGCTGGGGATGCTGCGACCGGCATCCGGCTCGCAGTCGACCGGCGTTCCCGACCTCTTCACGTCGCTGGTGCCCGCGCAGGTGGCCACCCTGCTCGACGCCGCCGCCGACGACGCCGCCGTGCGCGCCGCCCTGCGCGCCTATCGGGCGATCCTCGTCGGTGGTCAGGCGCTCGCGGAGCCCTTGCGCGAACGCGCGGCCGACCTCGGCGTGCACCTGGTGCGCACCTACGGCTCGACCGAGACGAGCGGCGGCTGCGTGTACGACGGCGTGCCGCTCGACGTCGCCGCGGTGCGCGTGTCCGACGGTGAGCTGCGGATCGCGGGCCCCATGCTCGCCGAGGGCTATCTGGACGACGAGGCGCTGACCGCTCGCACGTTCGTGCGCGACGAGCACGGCATCCGGTGGTATCGCACGGGCGACCTGGGCCTCGTCGACGACGGCGTCGTGCGGGTGCACGGCCGCGCCGACAACGTCATCGTCTCGGGCGGCATCAACATCTCGCTCGACCGGGTGGAGCGCGTCGTGCGCACGATTCCCGGCCTCCATCAGGCGGTCGTGGTCGGCGTCGACGACGACCGGTGGGGCGAGGCCTCGGTCATCGTGGCCCCGCGTGGCGAGGCGCTGCGACGCAGTGAGGCCGAGCAGCTGTCGCACGCGCGAGACGCGGTCGCCGAGGCTCTGGGCCGGCACGCGCGGCCCACGCGGCTGATCCTCGTGGACGAGCTGCAGACGCTTCCCTCGGGCAAGCCCGACCGCGAGGCGGTCCGGCGCGTGGTGGCCGGCCTTCGCTGACCGCGCGGTCCTGCCAGACTGAGCGCATGGCCCCGTACACCCACGGACATCACGAGTCCGTCCTCCGATCGCACAACGTGCGCGACATCGCGAACTCCGCCGCCTACCTCCGCCCGCATCTCGACGCCTCGACGCACCTGCTCGACATCGGCGCCGGACCGGGCACCATCTCGGCCGACTTCGCCGGTGTCGTCTCGCGGGTGACGGCGACCGAGATCGACGAGGCGGCCCTGTCGCTCTCGCGTGACCTCGCCGCTGAGCGCGGCCTGCACAACTTCGAGTTCTCGGTCGAAGACGTGCACGCGCTGACGTTCGCCGACGACACCTTCGACGTGGTGCACGCGCACCAGGTGCTGCAGCACGTCGACGATCCCGTGCAGGCCCTCCGGGAGATGCGCCGCGTCGCCGTGCCGGGCGGCATCGTGGCCGCGCGCGACGCCGACTACGCCGGCTTCCTGTGGTTCCCGCTGCTGCCCGAGCTCGATCGCTGGCTGGCGCTGTACAGCGCGGCCGCCCGGGCCAACGGCGGAGAGCCGGATGCCGGTCGCCGCCTGCTCGCCTGGGCGCGCGCGGCCGGATTCGATGACATCACCGCGACGGCCTCTGTGTGGAGCTACGCCTCGCCCGCTGAGCGCGCCTGGTGGGGCGGCATGTGGGCGGACCGCATCCTGGAGTCCGCTCTGGCGAGACAGCTCGTCGACGGTGAGATGGCGACTCGCGCGGATCTGCGCGAGATCAGCGACGCCTGGAAGCGCTGGGCCGACGACGGCGACGGATGGTTCCTCGTGCCGCACGGCGAAATCATCTGCCGGGCCTGACTCGACACCCGGCGGGATACATCTCTCGACGGATGCCGGTCGGCGGGTCGCTCGCGTAGCGTGGGAGAAGTGATCCGCCCGCTCTCGCGCGCGGCGCTGATCCTCGACATCGTCGGGGCGGTGCTGCTCTTCCTCGTCCTCGCTCCGGTGTCGATCGTGCTGTACGGTCCGAGCACCGGCGGCTCGGTGGTGCAGGGGACGAGCGTCGGCGGAGTCCTTCTCGCGGGCGTCCTCATGTTCGGCGGCGTCGCCATCGGGCGCCTCGCCCCCGGTCTGGCTCTCGCCGCCGCCTGGGCGGGAGCGATCGTGCAGATGTCGGTCGGATTCGGCCCGCTGCCGATCGACGTCGCCATCCTCCTCGTCCTGTACGCGACGGCCGCCTGGGGCACGCATCGCGAGCTCTGGTGGGGATTCGGCTCGGTGCTGCTGGGCGGCGCGGTCGCGGCCGCCTACATGGTTCTCATCGAGGGCGTCTCGTTCGGCCCCGGCATCGGGTGGGAGCAGCTGAACACCGGCGTGCTGCTGCTGCTCGTCGCCGTGCTCGCGCTCGGGTTCTCCTGGGTCTGCGGTCTGCTGTGGCGCGTCGTGCTGAGGGCGAGACGCACCCGCACGGCACAGCTGCAGGCCGAGTCGCTCGCCGCCGAGGAGCAGGAGCGGGTGCGCATCGCACGCGACATGCACGACGTCGTCGCCCACTCGCTCGCGGTCGTCATCGCGCAGGCCGACGGCGCCCGATACGCCGCGGCGGTGAAGCCCGAGATGGCCTCCGAGGCGCTCGGAACGATCGCGCAGACGGCCCGCGCCGCCCTCAGCGACGTGCGGATGCTGCTCACCCAGCTCCGTCACCGCCAGGGCGACGGACCACAGCCCACGCTCGCCGACCTCGAGACGCTGTTCGCCCAGGTGCGCCAGGCCGGCGTCGAACCGTTCGTCACCGTCGACCCCATGCCGCCGGGCGAGCCGCCCGGAGCGATCCAGCTCGCGGTGTACCGCATCCTGCAGGAGGCGCTGACCAACGCCATCCGACACGGCGACGGCACCGTCCACGTGCACCTGGCCTGGTTGCCGGAGCGCGTCGACATCGTCGTGCGCAACACGGTCGACGGTGACGCGACCGGGTCGACCGACGGCCACGGGCTGATCGGCATGCGCGAGCGGGCGCAGCTGGTCGGCGGCGTCCTGCGCGCCGAACGCCGTGGCGGGCAGTTCGTCGTCGAGGGTTCCCTCCCCATCGGGGCCTCGGTCGACGGCGCCGGCTCCCTCGACCTGCTGCAGATGAACGAGCGGGGAGAGGCGCGATGATCAGAGTCGTCCTCGTCGATGACCAGGCGCTGTTCCGCGCCGGCATCCGCATGCTCGTCGCCTCGCAGCCCGACCTCGAGGTCGTGGGCGAGGCGGGCAACGGGCAGGAGGCGATCGAGGTCGTGCGCAGCACGCGGCCCGACGTGGTGCTGATGGACATCCGGATGCCGGTGATGGACGGCCTCACCGCCACCGCCGAGATCCTCGCGCGGCCCGACCCGCCCCGCATCGTCATGCTCACGACGTTCGACCTCGACGAGGCGGCCGCGCGCGCGATCCGGCAGGGAGCGAGCGGCTTCCTGCTCAAGGACGCCGACCCGGAGTTCCTGCTGGCGGCGATCCGCACCGTGAACTCCGGGTCGAGCGTGATCGCGGCCGCCGCCACCCGCGAACTGTTCGCGCATTTCGCCGCCGCGCCCAAGCCCGTGCCGTCGCACTTCGCCGACCTGACCGATCGGGAGAAGGAGATCTTCGCGCTCGCCGCCCGCGGACTGTCCAACGCCGAGATCGCCGGGCGGGAGTTCCTGAGCGAGGCCACGGTGAAGACGCACATCAGCCGCATCCTGACCAAGCTCGCACTGCGGGATCGGGTGCAGCTCGTCGTGTTCGCGTTCGAGCACGGCCTCGTCTGACGGCATCCGCCGATCCGACGCCGTGCGCGATCATCCTTCCGATGTACGCGGATGCGTCCCTCGGCCGACGCGCGGCGCCGGGTCGCGGAAATAGCGTCGATGTCATGGAGATCACGACCACCGACCTCGGGCTCGCCGCCCGCGTGCAGCACCTGAAGAAGACCTACGGCTCGGGCGAGGGGACCGTTCGTGCGCTCGACGACGTCAGCGTCGGCATCCGTCGCGGGCAGTTCACGGCGATCATGGGACCGTCGGGCTCGGGCAAGTCGACACTGATGCACATCATGGCCGGCCTCGACGGCCCCACGGAGGGGCGGGTCTGGATCGGAGACACCGAGATCACGGGTCTCGGCGACCTCGAACTCACGATCCTCCGCCGACGTCGCGTCGGCTTCATCTTCCAGGCGTTCAACCTCGTGCCCACCCTCGACGCCCTGGGGAACATCATGCTCCCGTTCGAGCTCGACGGTCGTCGTCCGAGTGTGACCGAGCGCGCGCGCATCGACGGACTCATCCAGACGCTCGGCCTCGGTTCGCGACTGAGCCATCGCCCGCACCAGCTGTCCGGCGGGCAGCAGCAGCGGGTCGCGATCGCCCGCGCCCTCGCCACCGCCCCCGACCTCGTCTTCGCCGACGAGCCCACCGGGAACCTCGACTCGCAGACGGGGCGCGAGGTGCTGCAACTGCTCGCCACGGCCAGCCGCGAGCACGGCCAGTCGATCGCGATGGTCACGCACGATGCCGTCGCCGCGAGCCACGCCGACCGCGTGCTGTATCTCGGCGACGGCCGCATCGTCGCCGATCACCCGCGTCAGACCGCCGAGCAGATCTCGGCGTACATGCTGGCCACCGAGGTGGCGGCATGACCGCCGTCGCGACCGCCGTGCCCGCGACGAGAGCCGCCGGTCCTCGCCTCGCGTGGCTCCGCGACCGCGGCATGGGGGCCAGCATCCTCGTGGCGGCGCTCTCGGCCGCCTTCGGTGTCATCCTCGTCGAGGTCACCGCCTACATCGCGGCGGTGCTCCAGGCCGATCCGTTCATCGGCGACAGCGGCACGCTCGCCTTCGTGGTCGGGCTGCTCTCGGTGCTCCTGACGGCCGTGGCGATCTACGTCGCCGCGATCGTGACCGCGAACACGTTCGCCACGATCATCGCCGGGCGCACGCGGCAGATCGCCCTGCTGCGTCTCATCGGCGCCAGCGCCCGCTCGCAGCGCGCCGAGGTCGGCCGCCAGGGACTGGTCGTCGGGGTGATCGGCGCGCTCCTCGGTCTGCTGACCGCCCTCGTGCTGGCCGCCGTGGGCGTGCACATCGGTGCCCAGCTCATCGACGGCGATCCGTCGGGCTTCTCCCTCGCCCAGCCGTTCATCGCCCTGCCGGTCATCGGGGTCGCCCTCACCACCTGGGCCGCAGCCTGGGCCGGATCGCGACGGGTGCTGACCGTGACGCCGCTGCAGGCCCTCGGCGGATCGGTCGATCGCGCCCATGACGAGGTCGCAGGCCGCCGCAGCCGGCACGTCGGCGCGTGGGTGCTCTTCATCAGCGGTGCGGTGCTGCTCGCGGGCGGGGTCGTCATCGGACTCGTGAGTCCTGTCGGCGTGGCGGTGGCCTTCTTCGGCGGCATCCTCTCGTTCACCGGACTCGCGCTCGGAGCGGTGATGTTCATGCCGCCCGTCCTGCGCCTGGTCGGACGCCTCCTCGGCTCGAGCGCCACCGCCCGCCTCGCGGCCGAGAATGCACTGCGCTATCCCGAGCGCTCCTCGCGCATGGCGATCGGCGTCGTCATGGGCGTGACGCTGGTCACCATGTTCGCCGTCGCGCTCGAATCGGCCAAGGGGCTGATGATGCGCCAGACGACCGACGACATCCCGCCGGAGTTCTTCGCCCCGTTCGACGCGTTCGCCGCCATCATGATGGTGCTGGTCGCGGTGTCGGCGGTGATCGCCGCGGTCGGTCTGGTCAACCTGCTCACGATCGGCGTGGTGCAGAGGCGCCGCGAGCTCGGCCTGCTGCGGTCGATCGGCCTCTCGAACGCCCAGGTGCGTCGCATGGTGCTTCTGGAGGCCACGCACATCACGGTGGCGGCCACCCTCACCGGACTCGTGCTCGGCATCACCTATGGGTGGATCGCGGCGCAGTCGCTCTTGGGCGCCGTTCCGACGCTGCCCGACTTCGAGCCGGCGGGGTTGGTGGTGCCGCAGGTGCCGTGGGTGCCGGTCGCGATCATCGTCGTCGCCACGGCGGTGCTCACCCTCGTGGCCGCCGCGACGCCGACGCGTCTGGCGACGCGCATCGCTCCCGTGGAAGCGCTCGCCGCGGACTGATCCCGTCGCGGGCGGGTCGCCTCTAGGCTGGTCGGATGCCGTCACCGTTCGATCAGTCCACGTATCAGGTCCGCCTCGACTGGGGTGCCGCGGGTCTCGACCGCCTGGCTCCCGCCGACATCGTCGTGGTGGTCGACGTGCTGCGGTTCTCGTCGACGGTGACCGACGCCGTCGCATCCGGTAACGAGGTGGCCCTGGCCGACTCGCTCACGTGGTCGCGCAACGGGGCGGCGCTCGCCGCCGCCGCCGCGCCCACGGCCACGGTGCTTCTGGGCGGCCTCCGCAACGCCTCGGCCGTCGCGCGGGCGATCCAGGCCGTGCAGGAGGAGCGTCAGGCGAGAACCTCGGTCGCGATCATCGCAGCCGGCGAGACGGATGCCGCGGGCGGAGTGCGCTTCGCCGTCGAGGATCAGCTCGGCGCCGGGGCGATCGTCGCAGCCCTCACCGATCTGGGCATCGACCATACCGCGCCCGATGCGGCCGTGGCCGCCGAGGGCTTCCGCGCCCTGCGGCGGGCGCTGCGGCATCTGTTGAGCGCGAGCGGATCAGCACGGGAGATCGACGCCGGCGTCGAGGCGACGACACGAATGGAGGCATCCGGCCTGGAGCCCACGACCACGAAGGATGCCGCCGAGCTCGACGCGCTCGACGTCGTGCCCGTGCTGCGCGAGGGAGTGTTCACGCGCTTCGAGCGGCGGGCCGTCGACCGATGAGGTTCCTTCCCGCCGTCGTCGGCGACGCCGTCTTCGTGCTCGTGTTCGCCGCGATCGGTCGCGCCTCTCATGATGAGGATCCGGGCGGCTTCCTGCTCACCGCGTGGCCCTTCCTCGTGGCGCTGCTGGCGGGACACCTCGTCGCGGCGCTGCTGCCGGGCAGACCGCGGCGGCCGTGGTCTCTGCTCTGGGGCGTCGTCGTGTGGGTCGTGACGGTCGGCGGCGGGATGCTGGTGCGCGTCGCCAGCGGCGACACGGCCGAAGCACCGTTCATCGTGGTCGCGACCATCGTCGTCGGTGTGCTGCTGCTCGGGTGGCGCGGGGTGGCCGCGCTGCTGCGACGTCGTCGGGGGACGCGCACTGCAGGGGAGGGCGGGGCGGACTCGGGCGGGGCGGACTCGGGCGGGGCGGGGTCCGGCGGGGCGGGGTCCGGCGGGGCGGACTCGGGCGGGGCGAACGGCTGATCGGTCGATCAGCGCGACACCTGCGCGGCGAGCCGCGTCTCGCTGGTGATCTCCCGCCGGGTCCAGGCGAACACGTGCCGCGGATCGAACGTGCGGGAGCACCGTGCGCACGAGGTCGCCCGCGTGGGGCGGCGGTGACGATAGGTCACATGCCCGGACGGGCATCGACCCACCCAGGGCGCCAGCTCGACGGCTGTCTCGCCCCGGTGCGTGGTGCCGCCGACGTAGCCGAGGTCGCGGGCGATGCGCTTCCATGACGGACCGTGCGCGGCGGTGTGACCCGCGAGCGCGTGCGCGACCTCGTGCAGCAGCACCTGATGGATCTCGTCGTCGTCGAAGCGCGCTGCGAGGTACCGCGACACCGTGATGCGCTTCTTCGAATAGTCGCAGAGCCCGGCCCGACGCTTCGCATGGTCGAAGTCGAACGACCAGCTGTCGTCGAGGTGCATCCGGATCAGCGCCTCACCCCAGATGCGCACACGGTCGAGTTCCGCCATGCGCTCAGGCTAAGCCATGCCACCGACACCGGGATGAGTCGGTCGGCTCACCCCGCCACGAGCTGCGTCGAGCGTCGACGCTCGGCGGCCTCGATCGCGAGGAGCGCCGTCTCGAGGTCGCGGTCCTCGGCACCGGCCTCGCGCCGCAGGAACAGCGAGCGCTTGAAGCTCTCGCGCGCGGTCTCGTAGTCGCCGGCGTCGTAGGCGTTCTTGCCGTGATGGTGATGGGCGAACGCGGCGATCGACAGCCACCGCTGTCCCTCCGCCTCGTCGGCGCAGGTCGCGAGCTCCTGCTCGGCAGCGGCGTGGGCGCCGCGATACTGCAGGATCGTCGCGTGCAGCACCCGCGCTCGGAGCACGTCCTTCCGCGTTCCGGCCATCCGCGCCTGGCGCACGGTCTCGTCGGCGAGCACGAGCGCCTCATCGAGACGGCCGAGCACCTTCAGCAGCCACACGCGCTCGAGAAGCGCGGGAAGACTCCGCTGCGACTCGATCTCCGCGAGGCGCGCCGCGCATTCGCCGGCATCGACCAGCTCGCGGAGGGTCTCCTGGTCGTATCCCTGGATGTAACTCATCGCTCTCCTTCCGCAGCGTCCCCGTCCAGTCTGCCCGGCGGGGGCCTCGTCGTCGGGGCGGCGCGCCCTGCCCGCGGCATCCGACCTCGTTCCGTCTCGCCCCGCTCGGCTCGCCTCGCCCGCTCGCCTCGCCTCGCCCGCGCTCGCTCGTCTCGCCGGCTCGCCCGCCCGCTCGCCTCGGTCGCTCGGGGGAGGAACACGCCGGGCGCGGGGCCCTCTTACCGGCGTGTTCCTTCTTTCGGCGGGGTGGCCGGGACGGCCCGGCGCGTCCGTCCGCGGCCGGGTTGCTCGGGGGAGGAACACGCCGGGCGCGGGGCCTTGTTACCGGCGTGTTCCTTCTTTCGGCGGGGGTGACCGGGACGGGCCGGTGCGACCGTCCGCGGCCGGGTTGCTCGGGGGAGGAACACGCCGGGCCCGGGGCCTTGTTGCCGGCGTGTTCCTTCTTTCGGCGGGGGTGACCGGGACGGGCCGGTGCGTCCGTCCGTCGCCTCGGTCGCTCGGGGGAGGAACACGCCGGGCGCGGGGTCTTCTTACCGGCGTGTTCCTTCTTTCAGCGGGTGTAGCCGGACCGGACGTGACCGGACCGCACCGCGCCGGGCCGGGCGTCAGCGCAGGAAGAGCGAGGCGTCGGGGCGCGGGGAAGCGGTGGCGTCGCCGTCGGTGACGATGCGCGCTCCCTGCACGAAGTCGCGCACTTCGGCGCCCTGGGCGATCTTCGCGGGGTGGGGGCCGGCGGCGAGCATCCGCGGCAGCCATTCGGTGGGGAGGGGAGAGGCGGATGCCGCGACGACCAGATTGCCGAAGCGCCGCCCCTTGAGCACTTGGGTGTCGGCGAGGATGCCGATCTCCGGCAGCACCTGGGCGATGGTCGCGGCCTGTCGGCGGGCGAAGGCCAGCCCGGGTCCGTCGGCGACGTTGACGAGCAGCACGCCCGCCGGGGTGAGGAGCGCCGCGACCTCTCGGTAGAACTCGAGGCTCGTCAGGTGCGCGGGCGTCTGGGCGCCCGAGTACACGTCCGACACCACGAGATCGCACTGCGCCCGCAGCGCCGCCGGCAGTCGGCCCACCCCCTCGCGCGCGTCGCCGATGCGGATGCGGATGCCGGCGCCGCGCGGAAGCGGCAGATGCTCGCGGACGAGCGCGACCAGCGGCGCCTCGAGCTCGATCACCTGCTGCCGTGAGCCCGGCCGAGTCGCCTCGACGTAGCGCGGGAGGGTGAGCGCTCCCGCTCCGAGGTGCACGGCGGTGAGCGGCCCCGGGGGCAGCTGATCGATCACAGCACCCATGCGCACGACGTACTCGAAGTGCAGGTGGGTCGGGTCCTCGAGGTCGACGTGCGACTGGGGGGTGCCGTCGACGACGAGCTCGAATCCGCCTCCGAACTCCGACGGCACGACGCTCGCGATACCGCCGTGGTCGAGGCGGGTCTGCGGATGCTCGGTGTCTCTCGATCGCGCCCGTCCCATGGTCTCGAGCCTACGGGGGAGGCGATGTTACGGGCGCGTGACGAATATGAGAGTAACTTGCAGCGAATTAGTTAGTCGTGGATACTTTTTCCTATCCGGGGCAGCCGATGCCGCCCGGAGACATTTCGAAGAGGAGATCCCTGATGCACAAGCGCATTCTTCCGGTCGTGGCGCTGGGCGCCGCGGCCACGCTGGGCCTCGCGGCCTGCGCCGGCGGAAGCACCGACGGCGGCAGCACCGACGGAGAGGGCCAGGAGCTCACCGTCTGGATCATGAAGGGCACCAACCCCGACGCCACCGCGTTCTACGACAAGGTCTCCGAGGCCTTCGAAGAGGAGACCGGAGCCACGGTCACCATCGAGGAGATCCAGTGGGCCGACGCCCACGACCGGTTCGTGACCTCGATCGCGGGCGGCACCACCCCCGACATCGCCGAGACCGGCACCACCTGGACCGCTGAGTTCGCCGACGCGGGGGCGCTCGAGCCCCTCGACGAGTACGTCGACGCCGAGAAGGGCCTGCGCGACGACCTCGTCGAGGGCCTCGCCGTCGCCGGCACCTACGACGACGCGCTCTACGGCATGCCGTGGTACGCGGGCGTCCGCTCGATCGTCTACCGCACCGACGTGTTCGAGGAGCTCGGTCTCGAGGCCCCGAAGACCTGGGACGACATCATCGCCGCCGGTGAGGCCATCAAGGCGGCCAAGCCCGAGATGCTGCCGTTCCCGGTCCCGGGCGACGCCGAGTTCCAGGTGTACCCGTGGGTGTGGGGCGCCGGTGGCGAGATCGCCACGCAGGACGGCGGCGAGTGGACCAGCGAGCTGGACAGCGCCGAATCGCAGGCCGGCATCGAGTTCTACACCGGCCTCGCCACCGAGCACGGCTTCTCGTCGGCCGGCGCCACCACCTGGAAGGAGACCGATCTCCGCGACGCCTTCACGCAGGGCAACGTCGCGATGATGCTGTCGGGATCGTGGACGCCGAAGGCGCTTGTCGAGGCCAACCCCGACCTCGAGGGCAAGATCGGCGCGGCGGTCATCCCCGGTGAAGACGGCGGCATCGCCCCGTCGGTTCTCGGCGGATCGCACCTGTCGGTGTTCAACACCACGGAGAACGCCGACCTCGCGTGGGAGTTCGTCCAGCTCATGACCACCGGCGAGTTCGCCGAGCAGTGGTCGAACGAGACCGGCTACTTCCCCGGCGTCCAGTCGGCGATGGAGGAGGCGCTGGCCTCGACCGACCCGCTCGTCGCGCCCTTCGCCGAGCAGATGGTCGACGGCGGAGCATCCGTCCCCGTCACCCCGAACTTCGGCGCCGTGCAGGCGAAGAAGACGACCAACGCGATGATCCAGGCGATCCTCAGCGGGCAGAAGGACGTCGCCACCGCGACGAAGGATGCCGCCGCCGAGATGACCGACCTGCTCAACCAGTAAGGACGTCTCCTCGTCATGACGATGGTGCAACCGCCGCTGCCGGCCACGAAGGCGGAGTCCTCCTCCGCCTCCGTGGCCGGCGGGCGGTCGCGACGCGGTCTCTCGATCGTCGCGGCCCGCCCGTGGCTCCTCCTCGCGCCCGGGCTGGCCATCCTCGCGGTGCTCATGCTGTGGCCGCTCGTCCAGGTGTTCGTCTACTCGCTGCAGGACTACGGTCTGCGCGAGATCAACACGGGCGAGTACAACTGGATCGGTCTCGAGAACTACGTCGAGGCGGTCACCGACCCGACGCTGTGGACGGTCGTGCTGCCGAACACGGTCGGCTTCGCCGCCGTCGCGGTGTTCGCCACCGTCGCGGTCGGCACCCTCGTCGCGCTGCTCCTGGCCCGTCTCGGCACCACGTGGCGCGTCATCGTCTCCAGCTGCATCATGGTCGCCTGGGCGATGCCCGCCGTGACCGGCACCTACGTCTGGACCTTCATCTTCGATGCCGACCGCGGCATCTTCAACAGCGTGCTCCGTGATCTCGGTCTGATGGACGATCCCGTCAACTGGTTCACGAACCAGTGGACCTTCTACGCGATCGTCCTCCTCAACGTGGTGCACCACGGCTTCCCGTTCGTGGCCATCACGGTGCTGGCGGGGCTCCTCGGCGTCTCGAAGGAGATGCTCGAGGCCGCCGCGCTCGACGGCGCCGGCGCCTGGCGCCGATTCTGGAAGATCATCTTCCCCACCCTCAAGCCGGTCTTCTCGGTCGTCATCATCCTGTCGACCATCTGGGACTTCAAGGTCTTCGCGCAGGTGTACCTGATGCCCGGCGGCTCGGGCGGCAACCGCTCGGTCCTCAATCTGGGCGTGTGGTCGTACGTCGAGTCGTTCGGGCAGAACCGCTACGGCTTCGGCGCCGCGCTCGCTGTGCTGCTCACGCTCGTGCTGATCGGCATCACGATCGTCTACATCCGGTCGCTCATGAAGGAGGACGAGCTGTGAACCCCCGCGCATCCCTCCGCTCGCGCATCGGCATCGGCATCGCGGTCGCCGCCGTTCTGATCTTCACCCTGTTCCCGGTCTACTGGATGGTGTCGAGCGCCTTCGACAAGAAGGCCTCCAGCGGCGGGCAGTCGCTGCTCCCGCAGGAGTTCACGTTCGACAACTTCGCGTTCGTCCTCACCGAGGGCGGCTTCGGCACCTATTTGCGCAACTCCGCGATCGTGGCCCTCGTGACGGTGCTGGTCAGCGCCCTGGTCTGCCTGCTCGCCGCGGTCGCCGTCGCGCGCTTCCGCTTCACATTCCGCACGACCATCCTCATGATGATCCTCGTCGTGCAGATGGTGCCGCTCGAAGCGCTCGTCATCCCGCTGTTCCTGCAGGTCAAGAGTCTCGGGCTGCTCAACAGCATCCTGGGGCTGATGGTGGTGTACGTGGCACTCTCGCTGGCGTTCGGCATCTGGATGCTGCGCGGCTTCGTGGCGGCCGTCCCGGTCGAGCTCGAAGAGGCGGCCTACATCGACGGCGCGAGCTGGTGGCGCATGTTCCGCTCCATCCTGCTGCCGCTGGTCATGCCGGGTCTCGTCGCGACGAGCATCTTCAGCTTCATCACCGCGTGGAACGAGTTCATCTTCGCGATGACGATCCTCGGCGCCGAGACCGACCAGTACACGGTCTCCATCGGACTGAAGTCGTTCTTCGGCCTGTACTCCAACGACTGGGGCAGCATCATGGCCGCGTCGACCATCATCACCGTGCCGGTCATGATCTTCTTCGTGATCGTGCAGCGCCGTCTCGCCTCCGGCATGGTCGCAGGAGCGGTGAAGGGATGACCGACGAGCTCGAGCGACTCGCCAACGGCGTGCTCTGGCCCGGCTTCCTCGGCACCGAGGCGCCGGCGTGGCTGATCGACGAACTGCGCGACGGTCTCGCCGGCGTGGTGTACTTCGGGCAGAACGTGGGCGCAGGGCTGGCCGACCTCAGCGCGGCGATCCTGGCGGCGAATCCCGACGCCCTGATCGGCGTCGACGAGGAGGGCGGCAGCGTCACCCGGCTCGAGGCCGGTACCGGGTCGACGGTTCCGGGTGCCGCGCAGCTCGGAGGGCTCGACGATCTGGTCGCGACCGAGCGCACCGGCGCCGAGCTCGCGCGACGCGTGCGCGCCGTCGGCGCGAACGTGGTCCTCGGCCCCGTCGCCGACGTCAACACCGATCCGCGGAACCCCGTGATCGGCGTCCGTTCGTTCGGCTCCGACGAGCACCTGGTCTCCCGCCACGTGGTGGCGGCGGTCGACGGCATCCAGGATGCGGCTGTCGCCGCCTGCGTCAAGCACTTCCCGGGGCACGGCGACACCCACCTCGACTCGCACCACGACCTGCCCGAGATCGCGCTCGACATCGCCGAGTTCGAACGCGTGCACCTCGAGCCGTTCCGCGCGGCCGTGGAAGCCGGGGTGGATGCCGTCATGACGGCTCACATCGTGGTGCCGGCCTGGGGGGACGCGCCCGCCACGCTCAACCCGAGGGTGCTAGGGATGCTGCGCTCGTGGGGCTTCGACGGCGTGATCATCACCGACGCTCTCGACATGGCGGCGATCCGCGAGTCGGTCGGCATCGGCGGGGGAGCTGCCCGTGCGCTCGCCGCCGGGGCCGACCTGCTGTGCATCGGGAATCCGACGAATCCGGGCGACGCCGCCCTCCCCGACCAGGACCGGAGGGACTTCCTCGCGGCGCGCGACGGCATCGTGCGCGCGCTGCGCGACGGGTCCCTGTCGCGCGAGCGCGTGGAAGACGCCGCCGCCCGAGTCGCCGCGCTCGCGGAGAAGCTGCGGAGCCGGGCCGGAACCGGATCGGAACCCGACAGCGGCTACGACGCGGCCTCGATCCTCCGGCGCGCCGTCACGGTCTCGGACCGCCTGCCCGATCCCACCGGTCGCCTCGACGTGATCGACGCGCGGCGACGGTCGACCCTGGCCGTCGACAGCGCGGCCGACTACGTCTCGGCCGCGCTCGCCGTCGACGGGTCGCGCGCGCGCGTCGATGTGGCGACGGCGTCGATCACCGACCAGGACCGCGCGATCGCCGAGGCCGTCGCGGCGTCGGGCACCACGGTGCTGCTCATCGACCGGCCCGATGCGGATGCCGCGCAGCGCGCCCTCGTCGAGCGTGCCGCCGCGCGCGATCCGAAGGCGGTCGTCGTGAACGTGGGGCTGCCGGCCCGGCATCCGCTTCCGCTGCCGACCGTCGAGGTCTCGGCGGCGAGCCGCCTGGGCGCGGAGATCGCGCGCGAACTGCTCCTGGGCCGCTACGCTCCTCCGGAGAAGACCCCGACCACCGCCTAGACGGGCCCGACGACATGAACGCTGACGTTCTCGCGCTGGTGCGCCGCTCGCTGCCGAAGCTGAGCGCTGCCGAGTCGCGCGTCGCCGAGACGATCCTCGACGACCCGACCCTGGTGGTCGACCTCGCGATCAACGACCTGGCGAAGCTCTGCCGGACGTCGCTGTCGACGGTCGCCCGATTCGCGCAGACGCTCGGCTTCAGCGGGTACCGCGAGCTTCGCGTCGCGGTCGCGCGCACGGTCACGCTGGCGCAGGCGCAGCAGGCACGGTTCGGTCTCGACAGCACGGCCATCGATCCCGACGACGAGCCGCCCGCCATCGCCGCGAAGATCGCCGCCATGGAGATCGACGCCATCGAGAAGACGGCGCTGGCGATCGACGCAGCGGCTCTCGACCGGGTCGCCCGGGCCGTCGTCGCCGCCCGCCACATCGATCTGTTCGGCCAGGCGGCGTCGTCGCTCACCGCACAGGACCTTCAGCTGAAGCTCGCTCGGATCGGATGCTCGGTGGCGCACTCACCCGATCCGCATCTCGCCGTCACGACGGCCGCGCTGCGGACCGCCGGAGACGTCGCCATCGCGTTCTCGGACGGCGGTGAGACGCTCGAGACCCTGCGCGCGCTCGAGGTCGCCCGTGATGCCGGGGCGCTGGCGGTCGCGGTCACCAGCGCCGCGGATTCGACCCTGGCCCTCGCCGCCGACGTGGTGCTGCTCACCCACGCGCACGAGTCGCCGTTCCGCATGGCGGCGATGTCGAGCCGCATCGCCCAGCTCGCGCTCGTCGACGTGCTGTTCGTGCGGGTGGTGCAGCTCCGCGGTGAGCCCGTCGCCGTTCCGCTGCAGCTGACGCACGACGCGGCTGCTCCGCGCCGCCGCCGTTGAGTTCGCTCCGGAGGACCTCTCTCCGTGGGGAGGAAGTCCGGGCGCCCAGGCTCCGCCCATCGCGGAGTTCTCCGCCCAATGGCGAGCCCGGGGCTCGGGCAGCGGTCAGTCGACGTGGTCGCGGGTGCTCGAAAGGGCGCGCGTGGCGATGCGATGCCCGCGGGCGAGGCTGCCCGGGAGCGACAGCCCGGTCAGCACCCCGGCGAGGAAGCCCGCGGCGAAGGCGTCGCCGGCACCGATCGTCTCGACCACCGGAACGTCGAGCGCGGCGCTCGCCGCCCGCTCCACGCCGTCGAAGGCCACCGCGCCGCCGGAGTCGGTGACCAGCAGGTAGCGGGGTTCGGGGAAGAGGGCGCGCAGCGCGTCGGGATCGGCGGCCCCGAACACGGCCTGCGCGTCGGGACGGGAGCAGAACAGCACGTCGGACCGGCGGGCGAAGTCGGCGAGCAGCGTCGTCCCCTCCTCTTCGCGTTCGCGCCACAGCGCCGGACGCCAGTTCACGTCGAAGCTGACCAGGCGGTCGGGGCGGCGATCCGCGAAGATCGCCTCCTGCGCCGCTCGCGCCGACGGAGAGAGCGCCGGAGTGATCCCCGAGGTGTGCACGAGCGCCGCCTCGCTCAGAAGTGCGGATGCCGCGGCGGATTCGAGCGTGGTCGGCGACAGCGCGGCGCCGGCGGATCCCGCGCGGTAGTAGTGCATCGTGCCTTCGACGGCACCGTCGGCGCGCGGCGCGAGTTCCTTCACGTAGAGTCCGGTCGGAGCATCCGGGTCGATCTCCACGGCCGAGGCGTCGACGTCGTGCCGGTCGAGCTCGGAAGTGAGGAAGCGTCCGAATCCGTCATCGCCGACGCGGGCGATGACGGCGGTACGGATGCCGGCCGAGGCGAGCGCGATCGCGGTGTTCCACTCCGCACCGGCGAGGGAGCGGTGGAACGTGCGACTGTCCTCCAACGGCTGCGCGGTGAGGGGGACGAGGGCGACCATGCCCTCCCCGACGCAGACGGCGAGCGGGGAGGAGTCGGGCACGATCTGGACACTACCGGATCGCCCCGGGGGAGGAGTCGTCGATACCGGATCGAGACACGCGGGTGTTTGGAATCTGTGGTTCCGCTGGGTAGCGTCGGTGGAATCACCGCTCCGGGGCGAAGAGGCCACCGGCGCGTGCAGGGAACGCCCTACAGGGAAGGTCACACCATGCAGCACACAGTCAGCCGGCGGCGAGGACTCGTCGCCGTCACCGGAGCGGCGCTCGCGGCGCTCGTCCTCGCGGGATGCGTCGCCAGCGAACGAGGAGACGACGGCGCCGAGGGCTCGGGCGACGTCGACGGCACCTTCGTCTTCGCCGCCTCGTCCGACCCGGCCAGCCTCGATCCCGCCTTCGCGCAGGACGGCGAGACGTTCCGCGTCTCCCGCCAGATCTTCGAGGGACTCGTCGGCACCGAGCCGGGCACCGCAGACCCCGCGCCGCTTCTGGCCGAGTCGTGGGAGTCGTCGGAGGACGGCATGTCGCACACCTTCACGCTGAAGGAGGGCGTCACGTTCCACGACGGCACCCCGTTCAACGCCGAGGCCGTCTGCGTCAACTTCGACCGCTGGTACAACTGGACCGGCCTCGCGGCGTCTGAGGCCTTCGGCTACTACTACAACAAGTTGTTCAAGGGCTACGCCTCGAACCCGGCGGATGCGGTCTACAAGTCGTGCACGCCCGACGGCGAGTCGTCGGTGACGATCGAACTGAACAAGCCCTTCGCCGGATTCATCCCGTCGCTCTCGCTGCCGGCCTTCGGCATGCAGAGCCCGTCGGCGATGTCCGAGTTCGGCGCCGACGAGGTGGGCGGCACCGCCGAGGCCCCGCAGCTCTCCGAGTACGCCACGGCTCACCCGGTGGGCACCGGTCCCTACCAGTTCGAGGAGTGGGCCCCGGGCGAGCAGGTCACGCTCACCGCCTACGACGACTACTGGGGCGAGGCCGGGCAGGTCGACGAGATCATCTTCCGCACCATCGACGACCCGACTGCTCGCCGTCAGGCGCTCGAGTCCGGCTCGATCGACGGCTACGACCTCGTCGGTCCCGCCGACACCAAGGCGCTCGAGGACGACGGCTTCACGATGGTGTCGCGTCCGCCGTTCACGATCCTCTACCTGGCGTTCAACCAGGCGGTGCCGGAGCTGCAGGACCCGAAGGTGCGCGAGGCCCTCTCGTACGCGATCGACAAGGACGCCCTGATCAGCCAGGTGCTCCCCGAGGGCACCGAGAAGGCGACGCAGTTCGTGCCGCCCGTGGTCAACGGCTACAACGACGGAGTCACGACGTACGACTACGACCCCGAGAAGGCCAAGGCCCTGCTCGCCGAGGCGGGCTACGACGAGTCCAACCCGCTGGCGCTCGACTTCAACTACCCGGTCAACGTGTCGCGTCCGTACATGCCCGACCCCGAGCAGATCTTCACGGTCCTGTCGTCGCAGCTCTCCGAGGTCGGCGTCGAGACCACCCCGGTGTCCGAGGAGTGGGTCGAGTACCTCGACCGCACCACCGGCACCTCCGATCACGGCATCCACCTCCTCGGCTGGACCGGCGACTACAACGACACCGACAACTTCGTCGGCGTCTTCTTCGGTCAGCAGAGCTCGGAGTGGGGCTTCGACAACCCGGAGCTGTTCCAGAAGCTCGCCGAGGCACGCGGTGTGCCGAGCCTCGAGGAGCAGACCCCGCTGTACGAGGCGATCAACGAGGAGGTCGCGCAGTTCATCCCCGGTGTGCCGCTCGCGCACCCGGCTCCGACACTGGCGTTCGACCCGCGGGTGAAGAGCTACCCGGCCAGCCCCGTGAACGACGAAGTCTTCACCGACATCGTCCTCACCGAGTAGGTCCAACCTGACCGACGGGGCGTCCTTCGTCTCGGGCTGTCAGCGCTTCGACAGGCTCAGCGACCCACTCGGGTCCTGAGCCTGTCGAAGGGGCTCGTGAAGGCGCCGCATCCGATCATCGGAGATCTCTTTGCTGCGCACCATCGGCAGGCGACTGCTGTTCCTCATCCCCACGCTGATCGGTCTCAGCATCCTGCTGTTCGCCTGGGTCAGGGCTCTTCCCGGCGGCCCGGCGGTCGCCCTCCTCGGCGAGAAGGCGACACCGGAGGCGATCGCCAGGGTCAACGAGCTCTACGGGTTCGACAAGCCGCTCATCGAGCAGTACTTCGTCTGGGTCGGGCGACTGCTCCAGGGCGATTTCGGCACCTCGATCCAGACGAGCCGCCCCGTGGTGGAGGAGTTCTTCCGACGATTCCCCGCGACCATCGAGCTGAGCGTCACAGCGCTGATCTTCGCCGTCGGCGTGGGCATCCCGCTGGGATACTGGGCGGCCCGACGTCACGGCAGGTTCACCGATCACGCGTCGGTCGTGCTGAGCCTCGTCGGCATCACGATTCCGGTCTTCTTCCTGGCGTTCATCCTGAAGTACGTCTTCGCGGTGCAGCTCGGCTGGCTGCCCTCCGACGGCCGACAGGATCCGCGGATCGACGCCACCCATCCCACCGGCTTCTACGTGTGGGACGGCATCATCACCGGCGAGTTCGACGCCTCGTGGGACGCCATCCTGCACCTCATCCTTCCCGCGCTCGCCCTCGGCACCATTCCGCTGGCGATCATCGTCCGCATCACGAGGGCCAGCGTGCTCGAGGTGCAGAACGCCGACTATGTGCGCACCGGACGGGCGAAGGGCGTCGGCGCCTCGACCCTGCGCAGCCGATTCATCCTGCGCAACGCGATGCTGCCCGTCATCACCACGATCGGTCTGCAGACCGGTCTGCTCATCTCGGGCGCGGTGCTCACCGAGACCGTGTTCGCGTTCCCCGGCATCGGGTCGTTCCTGGCGCGAGCCATCTTCACGCGGGACTTCCCGGTGCTCCAGGGATTCATCATCTTCATCGCGATCGCGTACGCGCTGATCAACCTGGCGGTCGACGTCTCCTACAGCTTCATCGATCCGAGAGTGAGGGTGCAGTGATCTCCTCCTCCATCGCACGAAAGGAGTCCGCGTCATGAGCGTCGCACTCCCTCCCGCGCAGGGCCCGGGCGCCGAGAGCGGCGGGGTCATCGACACCGTCGCGATCGCGCAGTCCGACCTGAAGGGCGGCTCCGGCGGTTTCTGGCGTGACGTGTTCCGTCGCATCCGCCGCAATCCGACAGCCTGGATCGGCGCCGTCATCGTCCTGGCGTTCCTGCTCGTCGCGGCGCTCGCGTCGCTGCTGGCCCCGTACCCCGAGACCGCGCTTCCCGGAGCGAAGAACATCACGCCCACTCACATCCCGGGTCCGGGAGAACTGCCGGAGTTCCCGTTGGGTCTCGACCGCTTCGGCGGTGACGTGCTCTCCAAGCTGATCTGGGGTGCACAGGCGTCGCTGCTCGTCGGTGTCGTCTCCACGGCGATGGGGCTGGTCGGCGGAATGCTGCTGGGACTCCTGGCCGGCACCTTCGGCGGCTGGGTCGACACCGTGATCATGCGCGTGGTCGACATCATCCTGTCGGTGCCGAACCTGCTGCTCGCCGTCTCGATCGCAGCCATCCTCGGACAGACCCCGTTCGCCGTGATGATCGCCATCGGCGCCTCGCAGGTGCCGATCTTCGCGCGCCTGCTGCGCGCCTCGATGCTGCAGCAGCGGTCCAGCGACTACGTGCTCTCGGCGCAGACCCTCGGCCTCGGCCGCGGCCGGATCACGATGTCGCACGTGCTGCCCAACGCCATCGGCCCGGTCATCGTGCAGGGCACGCTCACCCTCGCCACCGCGGTGATCGACGCCGCCGCACTGTCGTTCCTCGGCCTCGGCGGCGGGCGCCCCGAGACGGCGGAGTGGGGCCGGATGCTGACCTACGCGCAGGCAGAGCTCGCGATCGCCCCCTGGCTGGCGTTCCTGCCCGGCATCTGCATCGCCGTCACCGCCCTCGGATTCACGCTGCTCGGAGAAGCCCTCCGCGAAGCCATGGACCCCCGGACGAGAGCACGATGATGGCGCACGACGAGGGCGCGATCCGCGCCGAGAGGGAGAACCGGATGCCGGCCGAACCGCTGCTGTCCGTCCAGGGCCTGGCTGTGGACTTCGCCACCATGGACGGCGTCGTGCACGCCGTCGAGGGCGTCGACCTCGAGATCCGGCCGGGCGAGACCGTCGCGATCGTGGGCGAATCGGGGTCGGGCAAGTCGACGACCGCGATGGCGATCATCGGCCTCCTCGCCGGAGGCGGCAAGGTGGCGGCAGGCAGCATCCGTCTCGACGGGCGCGAGATCGCGCACGCATCGGAGAACGAGCTGCGCATGATCCGCGGGCGCGACATCGGACTCGTGCCGCAGGATCCGATGTCGAACCTCAACCCGGTCGCCAAGATCGGCACGCAGGTGGCCGAGACGCTGCTGGCGCACGGACTCGCCACCCGGCAGAACGTGCAGGCCAAGGTCGTCGAGGCGCTGACCGCCGCGGGACTGCCCGATCCGGAGCGCCGCGCCCGGCAGTACCCGCACGAGTTCTCGGGAGGCATGCGGCAGCGCGCGCTCATCGCGATCGGCCTCGCCTGCAAGCCGCGGCTGCTGATCGCCGACGAGCCCACCAGCGCGCTCGACGTCACGGTGCAGCAGACCATCCTCGATCAGATCGGCGAGATGACGCGCGAACTCGGCACGGCCGTGCTCCTCATCACGCACGATCTGGGTCTCGCGGCCGAGCGTGCCGAGCGCGTCGTCGTGATGCACCGCGGCAAGGTCGTCGAGCAGGGCGCTGCGCGTCAGATCCTCGAGGATCCCCAGCATCCGTACACGCAGTCGCTCGTGAAGGCGGCGCCGTCGGTGGCCGTCGCGCGGCTCCGGCCGGAGGCCTTCTCCGTCGAGGACCGGTCGGATGCCGACGCTCCGACGAGCTCGGCAGCCCATGAGGGTGGGTCCCTGAGCCTGTCGAAGGGAGACAACATCGTCGAGATCGAGAACCTCACGAAGGTGTATCCGGTGCGGGGTCAGAAGGACGACTTCGTCGCGGTCGACGACGTGTCGCTGGCGATCCCGCGCGGCGAGACCGTGGCGATCGTGGGGGAGTCCGGCTCCGGCAAGACGACCACCGCCCGGATGCTGCTGAAGGTGATCGAGCCGACGAGCGGGCTGATCCGCTACGAGGGCAAGGACATCGCGTCGCTGAGCCGCGCCGAGACGAAGAACTTCCGTCAGCGCGTGCAGCCGATCTTCCAGGACCCGTACTCGAGCCTGAACCCCATGTTCACGATCGAGCGGCTGATCGCCGAGCCGCTGGACTTCTACAGGCGCGGGAGCGGTGCCGATCGGCGAAAGCGCGTGCGGCAGCTGCTCGACGACGTGGCGCTGCCGCAGTCGATGCTGCGGCGCTACCCCTCGGAGCTCTCCGGCGGGCAGCGGCAGCGCGTCGCGATCGCGCGGGCGCTGGCCCTCTCGCCTGATCTGATCGTGTGCGACGAGCCGGTGTCCGCGCTGGATGTGCTGGTGCAGGACCAGATCCTGCGGCTGCTCGGCGACCTGCAGCGCGAATACGGCCTGAGCTATCTCTTCATCTCGCACGACCTCGCCGTCGTGCGTCTCATCAGCGACTACGTGTGCGTGATGAAAGACGGGAAGCTCGTCGAGGCGGCGTCGTCGGAGGAGATCTTCACGAACCCCCGCGATCCGTACACGCGGAAGCTCCTGGCTTCGATCCCGGGCAACGAGCTGAACATCGCCTCCTGAGTCCGAGGTCGCCTGCCCGCATCGTGATGCGTTGACGACGCATCATGATGCGCGTATCGTTGAAGCATGCGCACCACAGTCAACATCGACGATGACCTCCTCGCCGAGATCAAGGTGATCGCCAGCAGGAAGCACGCGTCTCTCGGGGACGTCGT
Source organism: Microbacterium martis (assembly GCF_047246685.1). Lineage (NCBI taxonomy): Bacteria > Bacillati > Actinomycetota > Actinomycetes > Micrococcales > Microbacteriaceae > Microbacterium > Microbacterium martis. The sequence goes on from NZ_JBFOKT010000001.1 coordinate 265,059, forward strand.
CGATGATGCGATTCGCGAGTATCTGGCTGAGCGGCAGAAGCCCGTCGTCGACTTCTCCTGGGCGGACGTAGCCGTCGAGGTTCCCGGAGACCGAGGTCTGCGCCCGGGTGTCAACTGGCGGAGTAACTCGGCCATGCTCGAACTGATGGAAGATCTGTGATCCTGCTCGACGTGAATCTCTGGATCCCGGCCCTGCGCATCGGGCATCCGCAGTACCGATTCGTCACGGAGTGGATGTCACGACGCCGTGCAGAGGGGGAGCTGATCGGCGTCTCAGAACTCGCTCTGTCTGGCGCTGTGCGGCTCTTGACGCATCCGAAGGTCTTCGACCCGCCGTCTGATCCCGGCACGGCGATGGATGCCTGCCGAAACGCGATTGACGCTCCGGGCACGCGCATTCTGCGCCCGGGCGAGCGGCATTGGCGGATCTTCGACCGCCTGGTGCGACAGGCGGGGGCGCGAGGCAACGACGTGCCTGACGCGTATCACGCCGCCCTCGCGATCGAGCACGGAGCGACGTTGGCGTCGTTCGACCGGGGGCTCGCGCGATTCGAGGGACTCCGGTTGATCGATCCCTCGGCGGCGTGAGTCGGGGCTTTTACCGCAGCATCCGGAATTGGTCAAGGACTGAGCTTGCCATGTCGCACAATCGCGTCTATAGTTGGTAGTTGCGCTCGCTTCTCCATGCCCTCATATGGTGGTCGGCATTCGTCTGAGCTTCTGAGCGCACACTCCACCTGACGACAAAGGAATCGAGAAGCCCTGCGGGGCTCACGGAGGTTATTCCCTTGGCTGCTGCTCCCAACGCATCCACATCCACCACCACCAAGAACGGACGCGGAGCATCCCGTCTTTCGTTCGCCAAGATCTCCGACACGCTGACGGTCCCCGACCTTCTCGCACTGCAGACCGAGTCGTTCGGCTGGCTCGTCGGCAACGACGCCTGGAAGGCGCGCGTGGCCGAGGCGAAGGCCGCCGGTCGCACCGACGTCAACGAGAACAGCGGCCTCGGCGAGATCTTCGAGGAGATCTCTCCGATCGAGGACCTCGGCGAGACGATGCAGCTGTCGTTCACGAACCCGTACCTCGAGCCGGAGAAGTACTCGATCGACGAGTGCAAGGAGCGCGGCAAGACCTACGCCGCCCCGCTCTACGTCGAGGCCGAGTTCATGAACCACCTCACCGGTGAGATCAAGACGCAGACGGTCTTCATGGGCGACTTCCCGCTCCAGACCGACAAGGGCACGTTCATCATCAACGGCTCCGAGCGCGTCGTCGTGTCGCAGCTCGTGCGCTCGCCCGGTGTCTACTTCGACAAGACCCCCGACAAGACCAGTGACAAGGACATCGTGTCGGCGCGCGTCATCCCGAGCCGCGGCGCCTGGCTCGAGTTCGAGATCGACAAGCGCGACCAGGTCGGCGTGCGCGTCGACCGCAAGCGCAAGCAGTCGGTGACCGTCTTCCTCAAGGCGCTGGGCATGACCAGCGAGGAGATCCTCGCCGAGTTCGCCGGCTACACCTCCATCGAGGAGACGCTCGCGAAGGACACGATCGTCACGAAGGAAGACGCCCTCCGCGACATCTACCGCAAGCTCCGTCCGGGCGAGCAGGTCGCCGCCGAGGCCGCCCGCGCGCTGCTCGACAACTTCTACTTCAACCCGAAGCGCTACGACCTCGCCAAGGTCGGCCGGTACAAGATCAACCACAAGCTGGGCCTCGATGCTCCGCTGACCTCGTCGGTGCTGACCGTCGAAGACATCGTGGCGACGATCAAGTACCTCGTGCGTCTGCACGCCGGCACGGAGGAGACCTTCACCGGCATCCGCGGCGGCAAGAAGACCGAGATCCGTCTCGCGACCGACGACATCGACAACTTCGGCAACCGTCGCATCCGCGCGGTCGGCGAGCTGATCCAGAACCAGGTCCGCACGGGTCTCTCGCGCATGGAGCGCGTCGTCCGCGAGCGCATGACCACGCAGGACATCGAGGCGATCACGCCGCAGACCCTGATCAACGTGCGCCCCGTCGTCGCCGCGATCAAGGAGTTCTTCGGAACCTCGCAGCTGTCGCAGTTCATGGACCAGAACAACCCGCTCGCGGGTCTGACCAACAAGCGCCGCCTCTCGGCTCTCGGCCCCGGTGGTCTGAGCCGCGACCGCGCCGGCGTCGAGGTCCGTGACGTCCACCCCTCGCACTACGGGCGCATGTGCCCGATCGAGACGCCGGAAGGCCCGAACATCGGTCTGATCGGTGCTCTCGCGACCTTCGCGCGCATCAACTCCTTCGGCTTCATCGAGACCCCGTACCGCAAGGTGGTCGACGGTGTCGTGACCGAGCAGATCGATTACCTCACCGCATCCGAGGAGGTCGACTTCAACATCGCGCAGGCCAACGCCCCGCTCGATGCCAAGGGTCGCTTCCGCGAGAGCCACGTGCTCGCGCGCCCCAAGGGCGGCAGCGGCGAGGTCGACCTCTTCCTCCCGGAGGAGATCGGCTACATCGACGTCTCGCCGCGCCAGATGGTGTCGGTCGCGACCTCGCTCGTGCCGTTCCTCGAGCACGACGACGCGCAGCGCGCGCTCATGGGCGCCAACATGCAGCGTCAGGCCGTGCCGCTGCTGCGCAGCGACTCGCCGCTCGTCGGAACCGGTATGGAGGGCTACACCGCCATCGACGCCGGTGACGTGATCACCGCCGAGAAGGCCGGTGTCGTCTCCGAGGTCTCGGCCGACCGCGTCGTGGTCATGCTCGACGAGGGCGGAACGCAGGAGTACCACCTGCGCAAGTTCGACCGCTCGAACCAGGGCACGTCCTACAACCAGAAGGTCGTCGTCTCGGCCGGTGAGCGCGTCGAGGTCGGAGAGGTCATCGCCGATGGCCCCGCCACCGAGAACGGCGAGCTGGCCCTCGGGAAGAACCTCCTCGTCGCGTTCATGACGTGGGAGGGCTACAACTTCGAGGACGCCATCATCCTCAGCCAGGACCTGGTGAAGGACGACACTCTCTCGTCGATCCACATCGAGGAGTACGAGGTCGACGCCCGCGACACGAAGCTCGGCAAGGAGGAGATCACGCGTGACCTCCCCAACGTCAGCCCGGAGCTCCTGAAGGACCTCGACGAGCGCGGCATCATCCGCATCGGCGCCGAGGTCCGCCCCGGCGACATCCTCGTCGGCAAGGTCACCCCGAAGGGCGAGACCGAGCTGTCGGCCGAGGAGCGCCTGCTGCGCGCGATCTTCAACGAGAAGAGCCGCGAGGTCCGCGACACCTCCCTGAAGGTGCCGCACGGCGAGCAGGGCACGATCATCGCCGTCAAGGAGTTCAACGCCGAGGACGGCGACGACGAGCTCGGCTCCGGCGTGAACCGCCGCGTCGTGGTCTACATCGCCCAGAAGCGCAAGATCACCGAGGGTGACAAGCTCGCCGGCCGTCACGGCAACAAGGGCGTCATCGCGAAGATCCTGCCGGTCGAGGACATGCCGTTCCTCTCCGACGGCACGCCGGTCGACATCGTGCTCAACCCGCTCGGCATCCCGGGTCGGATGAACTTCGGCCAGGTGCTCGAGACCCACCTCGGGTGGATCGCCAAGCAGGGCTGGAAGGTCGAAGGCAACCCGGAGTGGGCCGCGCGCCTGCCCGAGAACGCCTTCGAGGCCGCTCCCGGCACCAAGGTCGCGACCCCGGTGTTCGACGGTGCGAGCGAGGAGGAGATCGCGGGTCTGCTCGACTCGACGACCCCGACCCGCGACGGTGTGCGCCTGATCGACTCCAGCGGCAAGACGCAGCTGTTCGACGGCCGCTCGGGTGAGCCGTTCCCGGCGCCGATCTCGGTGGGCTACATGTACATCCTGAAGCTGCACCACCTGGTCGACGACAAGATCCACGCGCGCTCCACGGGTCCGTACTCGATGATCACCCAGCAGCCGCTCGGTGGTAAGGCGCAGTTCGGTGGACAGCGCTTCGGTGAGATGGAGGTGTGGGCCCTCGAGGCCTACGGCGCCGCGTACGCCCTCCAGGAGCTCCTCACGATCAAGTCCGACGACATCCTCGGCCGCGTCAAGGTGTACGAGGCGATCGTCAAGGGCGAGAACATCCAGGAGCCCGGCATCCCCGAGTCGTTCAAGGTGCTCATGAAGGAGATGCAGTCGCTCTGCCTGAACGTCGAGGTGCTCTCGGCCGACGGCACGCTGGTCAACCTCCGCGACACCGACGACGAGGCCTTCCGCGCGGCGGAAGAGCTCGGGATCAACATCTCCAGCCGCTTCGAGGCCGCCTCGATCGACGAGATCTAACCCTTCGACAGGCTCAGGGACCCACGTCTCTGGCACAGGGACCCACGTCTCTGGCATCAGGGCCCACCGGGTGGCTGAGCCTGTCGAAGCCCAGACTTCTCAACAAAGAATTTCCGACACAGGAGAACTAGTGCTCGAGTCCACAACTTTCGACGAGCTTCGCATCGGCCTCGCCACCGCAGACCACATCCGCGCGTGGTCGTACGGTGAGGTGAAGAAGCCCGAGACCATCAACTACCGCACCCTCAAGCCCGAGAAGGACGGTCTGTTCGGCGAGCAGATCTTCGGTCCGTCCCGCGACTGGGAGTGCGCCTGCGGCAAGTACAAGCGCGTCCGCTTCAAGGGCATCGTCTGCGAGCGCTGCGGCGTGGAGGTCACCAAGAGCTCCGTGCGCCGTGAGCGCATGGGCCACATCGAGCTCGCCGCGCCCGTCACCCACATCTGGTACTTCAAGGGTGTTCCCTCGCGCCTCGGCTACCTGCTCGACATGGCGCCGAAGGACCTCGAGAAGGTCATCTACTTCGCCGCCTACATGGTCATCTCGGTCGACGAGGAAGCTCGTCACCGCGACCTGGGCACGCAGGAGAACAACATCCGCCTCGAGCTGAAGACGCTCGGCGACCGCCGCGACGCCAAGATCGCGGAGCGCCTCGCCAAGCTGGAGGAGGAGCTCGCCGCCCTCGAGGCGGAAGGCGCCAAGGCCGACCAGAAGAAGAAGGTCAAGGACGCCGCCGAGAAGGAGATGTCGCTCATCCGCAAGGGTGCCGACGAGGCGATCATGAAGCTCGAGCGCGTGTGGGAGGACTTCCGCACGCTCGAGGTCGGAGCGCTGCGCCCGGAGGACGACGTCTTCCACGAGCTGCAGGACCGCTTCGGCCAGTACTTCGAGGCCTACATGGGCGCCGAGTCGATCCAGCGTCGCCTCGCGGCCTTCGACCTGCAGGCCGAGGCCGAGAACCTGCACCTGCAGATCTCCGAGGGCAAGGGTCAGCGCAAGATCCGCGCGATCAAGCGGCTCAAGGTGGTCAACTCGTTCCTCGAGACCGGCATGAGCCCGGCCGCCATGGTCCTCGACGTCGTGCCGGTGATCCCGCCGGAGCTGCGCCCGATGGTGCAGCTCGACGGTGGTCGCTTCGCGACCTCCGACCTGAACGACCTCTACCGTCGCGTGATCAACCGCAACAACCGTCTTCGTCGTCTGATCGACCTCGGCGCCCCCGAGATCATCGTCAACAACGAGAAGCGGATGCTGCAGGAGGCCGTCGACGCCCTGTTCGACAACGGCCGCCGCGGTCGCCCGGTCACCGGTACCGGCAACCGCGCCCTGAAGTCCCTGAGCGACATGCTCAAGGGCAAGCAGGGTCGCTTCCGCCAGAACCTGCTCGGCAAGCGCGTCGACTACTCGGGCCGTTCGGTCATCGTCGTCGGCCCGCAGCTGAAGCTGCACCAGTGCGGTCTGCCCAAGCAGATGGCGCTCGAGCTCTTCAAGCCGTTCGTCATCAAGCGCCTGATCGACCTCGGTCACTCGCAGAACATCAAGGCCGCCAAGCGCGCCGTCGAGCGCACCCGCCCCGAGGTGTGGGACGTGCTCGAGGAGATCATCCGCGAGCGTCCGGTGCTGCTCAACCGCGCACCCACCCTGCACCGTCTCGGCATCCAGGCCTTCGAGCCGCAGCTCGTCGAGGGCAAGGCCATCCAGCTGCACCCGCTCGTCTGCGCGGCGTTCAACGCCGACTTCGACGGTGACCAGATGGCCGTGCACCTGCCGCTGTCGGTCGAGGCTCAGGCCGAGGCCCGCGTGCTGATGCTCGCGTCGAACAACATCCTGAAGCCGTCCGACGGCCGTCCGGTGACCCTGCCCTCGCAGGACATGATCATCGGTCTGCACCACCTGACCACGGTCAAGGAGGGCGCAGCCGGTGAGGGCCGCGCGTTCGGCTCGGTCGCCGAGGCGCTCCTGGCGAAGGACGAGGGCTCCCTCGACCTGCAGGCCAAGGTCCGCATCCGCATCCCGGGTCTGACGTTCCTCGAGGGCGACGCTCCCGAGGGCTACGAGAAGCACGGGCTGGTCGACGCCTCGCTGGGTCAGGCGATCTTCAACGACGCGCTGCCGAAGGGCTACCCCTTCGTCCGCGAGCAGGCCGACAAGGGCAAGCTGTCGCAGATCGTCAACAAGCTGGCCGAGGAGTACCCGAAGGTCGAGACGGCCGCGACGCTGGACCGCATCAAGGATGCCGGCTTCTACTGGGCCACGCGCTCGGGTGTGACCGTCGCGCTGAGCGACATCCTCACCCCGCCGAACAAGGCCGAGATCGTCGCCGGCTACGAGAAGCAGGCCGCGAAGGTCCAGTCGCAGTACGAGAAGGGTCTCACCACCGACGCCGAGCGTCGTCAGGAGCTCATCAAGATCTGGACCGAGGCGACCGACGAGGTGCAGGCCGCGATGCGCGAGCACTTCCCCGAGGACAACACCATCAACCGCATGGTGTCGTCGGGCGCCCGTGGTAACTGGCTGCAGATCCGCAACATCGCGGGTATGCGCGGTCTGGTGAACAACCCCAAGGGTGAGATCATCCCGCGTCCGATCATCTCCTCGTACCGCGAGGGCCTGTCGGTGGCGGAGTACTTCATCGCGACGCACGGTACCCGTAAGGGTCTGGCCGACACCGCGCTGCGTACCGCCGACTCGGGTTACCTGACCCGTCGTCTGGTGGACGTCTCGCAGGACGTCATCATCCGCGAGGAGGACTGCGGCACGTCGAAGGGCCTCGAGCTCCCGATCGCCGCGCCGAACTCGCAGGGCGAGCTGGTGCGCGACGCGAACGTCGAGAACTCGGTGTTCGCCCGCACGCTGGCCTCCGACGCGGTCGACAGCAAGGGCGAGGTCGTCGCCTCAGCCGGAGACGACGTGGGCGACGTCCTCATCGACAAGCTGGTCGCGGCCGGCGTCGAGAGCATCAAGGTGCGCTCGGTGCTGACCTGCGACTCGGCCGTCGGTGTCTGCGCGCAGTGCTACGGCCGCTCGCTCGCGACCGGCAAGACCGTCGACATCGGCGAGGCCGTCGGCATCATCGCGGCCCAGTCGATCGGTGAGCCCGGTACCCAGCTGACGATGCGTACGTTCCACACCGGTGGTTCGGCATCGGCGGACGACATCACGCAGGGTCTTCCCCGCGTGCAGGAGCTGTTCGAGGCGCGTACCCCCAAGGGCGCGTCCCCGATCGCCGAGGCTGACGGCCGCATCACGATCGACGAGACCGACAAGGGCAAGAAGGTCATCCTCACGCCCGACAGCGGCGACGAGCCGGTCATCTACCCGGTGCTGAAGCGTGCCACGCTCCTCGTCGAGGATGGCCAGCACGTCACCGTCGGTCAGCCCCTCCAGGTCGGCACGCTCGACCCGAAGGAGATCATGCGCGTCATGGGCGCCCGCGAGGTGCAGCGTTACCTCGTCGGTGGCGTGCAGGGCGTGTACCGGTCGCAGGGTGTGCCGATCCACGACAAGCACATCGAGGTCATCGTCCGTCAGATGCTCCGCAAGGTCACCGTCGTCGATCACGCCGACACGACCCTGCTCCCGGGTGAGATGGTCGACCTGAAGCGCTACCAGACGATCAACCGCGAGGCTGTCGCCGAGGGCAAGCGTCCGGCATCCGGTCGTTCCGAGCTGATGGGTATCACGAAGGCGTCGCTCGCGACGGAGTCGTGGCTGTCGGCCGCCTCCTTCCAGGAGACGACCCGCGTGCTCACCGAGGCCGCCATGCAGGGCAAGCGCGACCCGCTGGTCGGTCTCAAGGAGAACGTCATCATCGGTAAGCTCATCCCCGCCGGAACCGGTCTCTCGAAGTACCGCGACGTCACGGTCGAGGCGACGGAGGAAGCCAAGAGCGAGCGCTACCCGAACCGGATCTTCGCATCCGACGGGGCGTACGCCGACGGCGACTTCGGCTACGTCGACTTCGACGCGTTCTCGACCGACGACATCACGCCGGGCACGTACAACTGACGAGCGAAGCACACGACGAAGGCCCCGGGCATCAGCCCGGGGCCTTCGTCGTGTGCGGATGCCGCGCCTAGCCGAAGATGTGCTCCACGATGCTCGACGTGTAGCCGGAGGGGGCGAGGTTGGAGTAGCGCGTGTCGATCAGGACGTCTTCACGCCAGAAGAGCGTGCGGCCGTCGGTCACGGGGTACTGCTCGTTCTGCCAGGTCTTCTCGCAACGGGTCCCGTCGTCGGGCGTGAAGCACGTGAACCCCTCGGTGTCGGCGAGGGCGTTGAGCATGTCGAGGGCGGGGCCGCGATTCATCTTCGAGATGGTCGTCGTCAGTCGCGTGGTGTCGGCGGCGGGGTCGGCCCAGTTGCAGGTGAGGCTGCCGTCGGCGGCGACGCCCGAGGGGCCGAAGGCCGCGTCGTTGAGCGGGATGCCGTCGAGCTGATCGAGGACGTCCTCCGAGAGGATCGCGCGACAGTCGGTCGGGAGCGCGATGCCCTTCGCGGTCGGCGACGGGCTGGGGGCGGGGCCGGTGGTCGCGCCGGGGCTCTCCGTCGCATCGGACGACGGGCTCGGCGAGCTCGACGCCCCTCCTGAGCCATCCGCCCCGGCGCCGCACCCGGTGAGGGCGGCGAGGAGGGCGAGGGCGGCGGCGGATGCGAGGAGTCGTGCCTTCATGGCCACACCGTAGCGTGCTCCGCCGCCGGCGAGGGGAAGCGCGCGGGCCTGCCGGCAGCGCCGTCTCGCGGTAGGGTCGGCGGATGAGCAATGACACTTCCTCATCGGGTTCCGTCGTGGTCATCGGCGATGCCCTGATCGACGAGATCCGCGACGGATCGGGTGTGCGCGAGCTGGTGGGCGGCGCCGCCCTGAACGTCGCCGTCGGCCTTCGGCGCCTCGGCGTGACGACAGCGCTCATCGCGATGGTCGGCGACGACGACGCGGGCGATCACATCCGCGAATACCTGTCGGATCATGGCGTCGAGCTGATCGAGACCCCGGCGCCGCGCGGGTCTTCTCGTGCGGTGGTGCAGCGCGCGGCGAACGGCGAACCGGAGTACGTCTTTAACGACGCGGCGCAGCAGCGCAGCATCCGATATTCCGACGAAGCGCGCGCGGCGATCGCCGCCGCCGATCTCGTGGCGATCAGCTGCTTCCCCTTCGATGTCTCCGCCGAGGTCGACGCGCTCGTCGAGGCGTCCCACGGCGCGCGTCTGGCGATCGATCCGAACCCGAGAACGGGGATGCTGCACGATCGCGCCGCTTTCGTCGAGGGCTTCGAGCGCGTGGCCGTCGGCGCCGAGATCGTGAAGGTCGGGGCCGACGATGCGGCCGTGCTGTACGACGGCGATCTCGATGCGCTGCGCGCCCGCCTGCGCGAGCGCGGAGCCGCGGCGGTCCTGGCGACCGCCGGTGCCGACGGTGCGGTGCTCGAGACGGATGCCGGCACCGTCGAGGCCCCGATCTCGTCGCTCCCCGGGCGCATCGTCGACACGGTGGGCGCCGGTGATGCCACGCTCGCCGCCGTCGCCGCCGGCCTCGTGTCAGGCCGCCCCGACGACCTCGACGAGTGGACGGCACTGCTGATCCGCGCCATGGACATCGCCGCCGCGACATGCCGCGCCGAGGGCGGTCTGCTGCGCACACCCGAATCGCTCGCCGAGGGCGACCGCGGCGTGTTCGGCAGCTGACGCTCCGATTTCTTGCGCCCGCATCCGGCGGGTATGATGGATCTTCGTGCCCCCGGTTGGCTGCCAAGTCGGGCGGGTGCGCTCTGGCGAGTTACCCAAGTGGCCAAAGGGATCTGACTGTAAATCAGCCGTCTTCGACTTCGGGGGTTCGAATCCCTCACTCGCCACCACTCCGGAAGGGCCTCGCGCATGCGGGGCCCTTGTCCGTTCCCGTCGCGATAGTCCGTGACACCGAGGCCCTGCATCCGTCACACTGAGTGCCATGGGATCAGCGTTGACCACCATCGGACTCCCCGTCGCCCTCGGCATCATCATGCTGGGACTCGGGCTCAGCCTCACCCTCGCCGACTTCGCCCGCGTGCTGAAGCAGCCGAAGGCGGTGATCATCGCACTGCTCTGTCAGCTCGTGCTGCTGCCGGCCATCTGCTTCGGACTCGTGCTCGCGTTCCAGCTGCCGCCCGTCCTGGCGGTCGGCATGATGATGCTGGCGGCATCGCCCGGCGGCACGACCGCCAACCTCTACAGCCATCTGTTCCGCGGCGACATCGCGCTGAACATCTCGCTGACCGCGGTGAACTCGGTGATCGCCGTGATCACGCTGCCGCTCATCACCAACCTCGCGATCGCCTACTTCCAGCCGTTCGACGACCGTCTGGGTCTGCAGTGGTCGAAGGTGCTCGAGGTGTTCGCGATCGTGCTCCTGCCGGTGGCGGTCGGCATGATGGTGCGCCGGTTCTGGCCGCGTTTCGCCGCCGCGATGGACAAGCCGGTGCGCATCGCATCCGTCGTCATCCTGATCGTGGTGATCGCCGGTGCGGTCGCGTCGAACTGGAGCCTCCTGGTCGACAACGTCGCCCGGCTGGCGCTCATCACGGTGCTGTTCTGCCTGATCAGCCTGGCTATCGGCTTCCTGGTCCCGCGATGGCTGCGGGTCGGCAGGAGGCAGGCCGTCGCCTCGTCGTTCGAGATCGGCATCCACAACGCGACGCTGGCGATCGTCATCGCGCAGTCCGTCCTCGGATCGGTCGAGCTGAGCCTCCCGGCAGCGGTGTACGGCGTACTGATGTTCTTCATCGCCTTCGGGTTCGGCTTCCTCATCCGCGACCGCGCGGCAGCCGACGCCGGTGACGAGGGCGCGGCGGCCTCGGAGCGGCCGCCGGTTCATAGACTGGAGTGATGCGAGCGCTCACCGAAGCCGAAGTCCGGGCATCGTTCGTCAACGCGGATGCCGACGAACTGCGCACGATGGAGATGCCGCACGACTTCGTGCTCGTCGACTGGGACTACCTCGACTTCTTCGCGTGGCGCGACCCGAGCGCCGCGCGTCGGGGATACGTGCTGATCCAGCACGAGGGCGTCGTCGTCGGTGTCGTGCTGCGCGCATCGGACCCGGCCAGGGTGCGGTCGGGGATGTGCAACATCTGCCACACGATGCAGCCGGGCAACCAGGTCGCGCTGCTCTCCGCACGCCGCGCGGGGGAGGCGGGGCGGCGCGGCGACTCGTTCGGCACCTACATCTGCGCCGACCTCTCGTGTCACGAGAACGTGCGGCTCGCGCATCCGCTCGCTCCGAACGAGGTCCGCTCACCCGGACAGGTCGACTTCCGGCTCGACGGCACGCGGCGGCGCATGGAGACGTTCGTCTCGCGCGTCTGGGAGCAGAGCTGATCGCGATTACGCTGGACCCACCCGTTCCGTGCTCGAAGGAGAAGCCATGAGCGACGCCGTCCTGTTCACCGTCGACGAAGGGATGGCCCGGCTCACGCTCAACCGTCCGTCGCGCCTCAACGCCTTCAACGCCGACCTGGCGCACGCCTGGAGGGGTGCGACGACCGAAGCGGTGTCGCGGGCCGACGTCGGGGCGATCCTGATCGACGCGACCGGCCCCGCCTTCTGCGCGGGCGGCGACGTCATCGACATGGCGACCATGGGCGGCTCCGGAGCCGACATCACCGCGCTCGCCGAGGTGATCAACAGCGGAATCCGTGCTCTCACCGAGTCGTCCGTCCCGGTCGTCGCGGCTGCGCACGGAACCACGGCCGGCGGAGGGCTCGGCATCCTCCTCGCCAGCGACTACGCCGTCGTCGGCTCGCGGTCGAAGCTCGGCAGCCTCTACGCGAACATCGGACTCACGCCCGATCTCTCCGTCTCGGCCCAGCTCGCCCGGGCCATCGGTCAGCGGCGCGCGCTCCAGCTCGTGCTGCAGGATCGCCTGCTCTCGGCAGCGGAGGCGGTGGAGTGGGGACTGGTCGCCGAAGCCGTCGACGCCGCCGAGGGCGTCGATGAGGCGTCTCTCGTGCGCGCGCGGGGTGAGGAGATCGCCCGCTTCTGGCTGGCGGGCGCCGCCGACGCCTACGGCGAGGCCAAGCGCCTCGTGCGCTCGCAGCCGGAGCGCACGTTCGTCGAGCAGTTGAGCGAAGAGGCGCGGTCGATCGGCGCCGCGCTCGAGACGCCCGATGCGCAGGCGCGCATCGCCGCTTTCGCCGCCGCCTCGGCCAATCGCGCCGGCTGACTTCTCCTGCACCGGTACCGATCTGCGAACGAGTTCTCCAGGACGGTTCGGATGCCGTGGCAACCGGCCCCGCCCGTGGCAGGATGATGGCATTGCCGCTCAACGAGAGGATGGCCATGTCCCAGCCCGACGTCACGCCGCGTCCGACGACGCAGGGTGAGAAGAAGAACATGTCGCTGCTCATCCGGGGGGCCATCTGGATCGCCATCGGCGCCCTGATCGCCGCGGCGCTCGTCTGCGTCATCTGGGTGCTGATCGGCGACCAGGACGGACTGATCGGTCGCGCCTTCCTGACGATCCTGCTCCTGGCCGCGTTCGCCGGCATCGCGATCCTCGAGGCGGGGCTCGCGCCGAACCGGCCCGACTGGCTGGCCCTCGCCAGCATGGTGACCTGGATCGTGGCGCTGCTGGTCGGCGCGGTCAAGATCTGGCTTCCCGAAGAAGACGCCTATTTCACCGGGGCGGAGCGGTTCTTCCAGCTGCTGCTCGTCATCGGCATCCTGCAGCTCGGCCTGCTGCACGTGCGGCTCTTCACGCCGGCCGCCCGCCGTCACGTGACGACGTTCACGCGTGTCATCTACATCGTCACGCTCGTGTTCCTGACGGCGCTCGTGGCTCTGTTGGTGTTCTTCCTCGCGTTCCCGCACAGCTTCGACTACGGAGAGCTGTACTGGCGCATCGTGGTGGCGCTGACCATCCTCGCCGCGGTGGGCACGACGCTCATCCCGCTGCTGAACGCCCTGTTCGCGCCGAAGAAGGCCCCCCGTCCGGCTGGCGCGGTGGCTTCGGCTCCGTCGTGGCCGACCTACGCCGACGGCATCACCCCGCTGCCCGTGCTGGCCGACGGCTCGCCCGACTGGAACGCGTATTACACGGGCTACCCCAGTGCGGCTCCGGCGCAGCATGCGCTGCCGCCGACCGTCGCCGCGTCGCCCGTCGCACCCGAGCCGGCGCCCGCGTTCGGGCAGCCGTCGGCGCCGCAGTTCGCCCCGCCCTCCGCGCCGACGTACGCGCAGCCGACGACACCGCACGAGCAGGCCGGCCCGCCCGCGCATGAGCCGCCCCCGCACGAGGCGCCCCCCATCCCGCCGGCGCCTGCCGCGCCGCAGGGACCCGGCTCCGGTTCGGCCTCGCAGGCTCCGCAGCCGGTCGACCCGGCGGCCTTCCCGCCGCCGCCGCCCGCTCCCCAGCCCCCGGCGCAGTGAGTCTCGAACTCGAACTTCGCGACCTCGCGGTCGGCATCGCCCGTGAGGCGGGTGAGTTGGCGCTCCGGCGGCGACGCGAAGGCGTGCATCTCGCGGCGACCAAGTCGTCGATCGCCGACATCGTGACCGAGGCCGACCGTGAGGTCGAAGAGCTCATCCGCGGGCGACTGACCGCGGCCCGTCCCGACGACGGCTTCCTCGGCGAGGAGTCCGGTGCCGGGTCGGGCACCAGCGGCATCACCTGGGTCGTCGATCCGATCGACGGCACCGTGAACTACGCCTACGGCATGCCGGCGTACAACGTCAGCATCGCGGCCGTCCGCGGCGAACCCGTTCCTGAGTCGTGGGAGGCGCTGGCGGGCGCGGTGCACGCCCCGGCGCTCGGAGAGATCTTCACCGCGGCGCGAGGCCACGGAGCCTGGGTGGGCGAGACGCGGTTGAGCGCGACCTCCGACACTCCGGCCGGCGCGCTGCTCGCCACCGGCTTCGGATACGACCCTGCGACGCATGAGGGCGACCTCGCCGCGGTCCGCCGTGCGATGTCGATGGCGCGAGACCTGCGACGATCGGGGTCTGCCGCGCTCGACCTCGCCTACGTCGCCGCAGGGCGGCTCGACGGCTACTTCGAGCGCGGTCTGCAGCCGTGGGACCTCGCCGCCGGAGCACTGCTCGTGCATGAGGCGGGCGGTGTGGTCACGCGCCACGACGTCGGCTCGGCCCGGCCCCTGCTGATCGCCGCCGGTCCCGACGTGCACGCAAGGCTGCTCGCCCTCCTCGACCAGATACGGGAGTGATTCATGGCTTTCCCAGGAGGATGCGGATAGGGTTTATGAGTTCGTTACTTTCACCGCCCGAAGGTGAGAGCCTGAGACAGCGCCCCCCGCTCGACGCACGACCGAGAGATACGTTTTTGCCCTTCGAGAATCCCCAGGCTGCCCCTGTGCCCACGCGCCGGACCAGCCGACTCCGCACTGCGCCTTCCGAGGCCCCCGCGGCGGGAACGACGGAGACCGCCCTGGCAGTGGAGTCCGTTCTCGCCCTCGCCGCCGTCGCACCCCTCTCCCGCCGTGCCGCCCGTGAGCGCGCGCACGTCGATGCCCCCATCGTGGACGCGCCCCTCGTCCCGGCAGACGCTCCCGCCGCCCCCGCGTACGCGCCCGCCGCCGCGGGCACCGCCGCCCCCGCGGACACCGCGACCCCCGCCGACACCGCCGCCGAGGCTGTCGATGCCCCGTCCGTTCCGGCATCCGACGAGATGCCCGCCGCGGAATCCGAGCCGGTCGCAGACGACGCCGACGCCTTCGAGCGAGCCTCCCGCGCCTTCCGCACCGCCGGACCGCTCCCGTCGTCATCCGCGACGTCGCAGGCCGACGAGGCCCGCACCGCCTTCGCGGGCCCTGCCGACGACGCGTCCTCGACCGACGCGGCCGCGTCGCACGTCGCGGCGCCGCGACCCCGTCGCATCCGCAAGATCGTCACCGCCGGCGCGACCGTCGGGGTGATGGGGATCGCCGGGCTCCTCGCCGTCTCGATGACGCTCCCCGCCGAGGCCGTCGCCGCGGTGGGCGGACACGCTGTCGCCTCCACGTCGCTGGTCGCGGCATCCGCCGACGGCGGCACGCGAGCCGCCGACGACGAGATCCAGGCCTTCGTCGCGCCCTCGGGAGTGCAGAACGGCTCACTGGCCCGCGCCGACGACTTCAGCACCATGTCGCTCGTCGAGGTCGCGGCCGAGCAGGGCATCAACTATTCCGGCGAGGTCTTCGCCAACGACCCCGACGCGGCCATCCAGTGGCCCTTCGTTGTGGGCGTCGGCATGAGCTACGGCTACGGCATGCGCAGCGGCCGTCTGCACGAGGGTATCGACTTCGTGCCCGGCAACGGGGCGCCCGTTCAGGCCATCGCCGACGGCACGGTGCGCATCGCGACCGAGCAGGGCGGGGCCTACGGCGTCACCGTCTACATCGACCACGTCATCGACGGCAGCGTCATCACGAGCCACTACTCGCACATGCAGTACGGCTCGCTGCAGGTGACGCAGGGGCAGACGGTGAAGGTCGGCGACATCGTCGGCAAGACCGGCAACACGGGCCGTTCCTACGGAGCGCACATGCATTTCGAGCTCATCGTCAACGGTTCGACGATCGACCCGCTGCCCTGGCTCCGCGCGAACGCCGGTCGGTACTCGTACTGACCACCGTGATTTCATGAGGACGCCACAGTGATGGTATTCTCGTGTGGTTGCCCCGAGAGGGGCAGCACGCCCCGATAGCTCAGTGGCAGAGCACTTCCATGGTAAGGAAGGGGTCGTCAGTTCAATCCTGACTCGGGGCTCGCAGTATTCGCATCTGCAGTGCGGATGCCGTGCGGCAGGGTAGCTCAGTTGGTGAGAGCGCACGACTCATAATCGTGAGGTCGCGGGTTCAAGCCCCGCTCCTGCTACAGAATGAGACCCCCGGTATTCCGGGGGTTTTGTCGTCTGCGGCCCGTGTTTGCCGCGCTCTCACTCCCTCAAGAGAACGGCGGCAGCCGACATGCAGACCGCACGAATCCGCCATGATTGTCCGATGACAGTTGCCCGAGTGGGAACCAACAGCGAGTTCCTTGAGATCATGGGCGCACCCGACAGCGGAACGCCGACTCGGGCGACCGTTCGACTCGCCCTCGAGGGGATGACTGCCGCGACCACGATCGAGCAGCACTGGTCGGACGGGTTCGGCGATCTCGCCGCATTCTTCGCTGACCTCGAAGCGCACTGGCGGGGTTGGAGCGGCTCGAAGACGTGGCAGTCGATGGAGGGCGACCTCGTCCTCGACGCCGAGCACACCGACGGGCGCCTCAAATTGCACGTGACCGTTCGCCGGGAGAGATTCGACCGAGCAAATGACGGCTGGGTTGTCGAGGGCGACCTCACCATCGACCTGGGTGAGCAGCTGTCTCAGATTTCCCGGGACGTCGCAGTGTTCGCGCGCGGATCGGGAGCTTGAGGTTCAGGCGCCTGACATGGCCTGCGCACCTGCATACATGTCTGGATCTGCGGGCGGATTCTGAGATGTGGGTTGCGCTGGTGTGCCCACTTCTCGCTCGGATTATCCCCTGGCGAAAGTTTGCGCCTGAACAAAACGAACAGCATCCCGCTAGCCGCTCGTGGCCCGAACGGCACGTTGCCGGAGCGTCGATGCGGCGTCGTCGGCTCGCGGAACCGCTCACCGATATTCTGGCGAGGATGACGGGGGAGACGACATGCTCATTCTGCTGATGGCGATCGCATTGCTCGGCGTACTGATGACGCTCGGGAGCCTGCTCCGGCTCCACGCCCTCCCCACCGGGCTCTCACCGCTCAGCGACCCTGTCAGCGCCTATGGCATCTCGCGGTATCGCGGGCTCTATCGCGCGCAGACGCTGGGGACGGCTCTCGGCGCAGCTGCTCTCGCGCTCGGTCTGGTCGTCGCTGACGTCGAATCGGCCGTGCCCGCGGTCGTCGCGCTTCTCGTGCTGGCCGCCGCGCGTGCCCTGATCAGCTGGGTGCCGATGGACGGCGACGGCGCCCCTCGCTCAGGCACCGGCCGTGCGCACAATCTCCTGGCGTTCGGTGCCTTCGCCGCCGCGTCGGTCGGCGGCTTCATGACCGGTATCGCGTTCGGAGCCACGGGCGGTCTCGAAGGAGCCGCAGTCGCGTGCACGGCTCTCGGCTGGTTCATGACCGCCGCGAGCGCGCTCACCCTCGCCGCTCCGCTGCTGTCGCCGCTGGGGCGGCTGTTCGGCCTCTTCGAACGACTGATCTACGTCGGCATGCTGGCGTGGATGGTCGTCACCGCGGTGACGCTCCTCGCGCGCTGACGACCGGCATCCGGTTGTGGCATCCGGTCTTGGTCGGTCAATCCGTCGGTCGGAATCACATCTGCAGGTCGAAACCCGCCGAATCGACCTGCATCCGTGATCTCGACCTGCATCTGCTGTGATCAGCTGGGTGCCGATGGACGTCGGCACGCTGGCGTGGATGGTCGTCACCGCGATGACGCTCTCGCGCGCTGACGACCGGCGTCAGTCGGCTGGCGGAAAACGCTCGATGTTCGCCTCGACCCATCCGCGCAGCGCGCGCAGGGGCTTTTCGGCGTCGACGCCGAGCTCGGTGAGCGAGTACTCCACGCGCACCGGAACCTCGGCGTAGACGGTCCGCTCCAGCAGGTCGCGCGCCTCCAGCCGTCGCAGCGTGGCGGTGAGCACCTTCGGGCTGATCCCCTGCAGACGGGCCTTCAGCATCCCGAAGCGCTGGGGTCCTTCGCTGAGCGCGCCGATGACGAGTGCGCTCCATTTGTCGGCCAAGAGGTCGAGGACTCCCCGGCACGGGCACTGGGCGTCGTAGACGTCGTGGGGCGCGTCGGTGCTGCAGGTGATCGCGGTCGGCATCCGTCTATAGTACCCATCGGATACTTGGGGCGCTTGCGGGTAACTGCGGAGGTTCGGATAGCGTGACCGACATGGCACATGACATCACCTCGCTTCCTGACCTCATGCCCGCGATCGGCGCACGCGGCCGCCGACCCGTCTCCGACCCCTCGTCGCTCTCCGACCTATCGCTTCCGGTGCCTTCGCCCACGGGCCGCGATCTGCTGGTCGAGGTGCACGGCGTCTCGATCAACCCCGTCGACGTCAAGGTGCGGGCGGGATCGCCCACCTCGGGCGATCCGCGGATCCTCGGCTACGACGCCGTCGGCACCGTGGTGGCGCGCGGCGAGAAGACGACCCGCTTCGCGGTGGGCGACCGCGTGTTCTACGCCGGACAGATCGATCGACCCGGCACCAACGCGCGCTACCACCTCGTGAACGAGAACATCGTCGGTCACGCCCCCCGTTCGCTGTCCGACGCCGATGCCGCCGCGCTGCCGTTGACGGCCATCACGGCGTGGGAGGCGCTGTTCGACAAGCTCCGCCTCGACGCCGACAGCGAGGGCACGCTGCTCGTCATCGGCGCGGCAGGCGGTGTGGGCTCGCTGCTCATCCAGCTCGCCAAGGCCCTCACGAAGCTGACCGTCATCGCCGTCGCCTCGCGCGAGGAGTCGGCGGAATGGGTCAGGCGGATGGGGGCCGATCACGTGGTCGGACGGGACTTCGCCAGCGAGGTGTCGGCCCTCGCGCCGGGCGGCGTCGACTACGTCTTCACCTCGTTCACGCCCGGGAACGTCGGCGCGATCGCCGACGTCATCCGGCCCCGCGGCGAGGTCGTCTCGATCGATGAGACCGGAGGAAGCATCGACGCCCTGAAGGGCAAGAGCGTGACGTGGCACTGGGAGCTCATGTTCACGCGCCCGGTCACCGATCCCGCCGATCACTATCAGCACGACCTGCTGGAGCGCTTGTCGGCACTGGTCGACGAGAACGTGATCCGCACGACGATGACCACGCACCTCACGCCGCTGGATGCCGCCACCCTTCGTCGCGCGCACGAGATCGTCGAGGCGTCGCGGACGATCGGCAAGGTCGTCGTGACGGGGTGGCCGGAGAAGACGTCCGCCGGGTCGTGATCGCGGGTCTGGCGGCAGACCGACCCGGCGTCTAAGTTCGGACGCATGAAGGCATCGATCTCAGGAACGACCATGCCCGTGCTCGAGCTCACCCTCGAGGCGGGCGAGCGGATCGTCGCGGAGGGCGGAGACGTGGCATGGATGTCGCCCGGCTTCGCCCTCGACACCTCCACGGTGCACGGGACCGGAGGGCAGGGCGGCTTCATGAGCGGCCTCAAGCGCGTGCTGGGCGGCGCGCAGCTGTTCCTCACGGAGTACACCGCACCCGCCCAGGGCGGTCTCGTCGCGTTCGCCGCCCAGCTGCCGGGCACCATCCGACAGATCGACATCGACGCCGCCGACCGGTTCATGGTGCAGGCCGGCTCGTATACGGCGAGCACCGCCGACGTCGAGGTCTCGGTCGGGCTTCAGAAGAAGCTCGGCGCCGGCATCTTCGGTGGCGCGGGGGTGGTGTTCCAGAAGCTGACCGGATCGGGCACCGCGTGGGTGCAGCTCGCCGGCGAGATCACCGAGTACACGCTCGCCGCAGGCCAGTCGCTGCTGATCCATCCCGGCCATCTCGCGATGTTCGATGCGCGGATGGACCTGCAGTTCACGTCGATCAAGGGCATCAAGAACAAGTTCTTCGGGGATTCGCTCTTCCTCGCCGAGATCCACGGTCCCGGCCGCATCTGGCTGCAGTCGATGACCCCGGCCAAGCTCGCCGCCGCGATCGAACCGTACCTGCCCGACCGTTCGTCGGGGTCGAGCAACTCCTGATCGCCTTCCCGGCGGGGTTCCGGTCAGAGCGGCGAGCGTCAGCGCCGGTCGCGGCGGATGGTCGCGGGAGGCCGATGCGGGATCGGAATCGGACGCGTCGCCCGCTTCGCCCCCTGGAAGTGCGTCACCGACTCGAGCACCTCGTGCACAGAGGTGTACCGCGGTGCGAGCGGGACGTCGCGCATCCACAGCACCTCGACCTCGATCGGCGTGTGCTCGTAGATGCGGCAGACGAGTCGGCGGTGGTCGCCCTCCGGGTAGTGCATGTCGTGGATCGCCCACGCGTCCGGGCTGACCTGCGTCAGCACGAACCGCTGGGCTGCCTCGGGCTCCATCATTCTCCTGACTGTCCCCATCTGAAGGATGCCTCCGATGCGCCGGGGGCAGGACCCCCTTGACAGCGCTGCGCGCCCGGGGTCCCGACCGCCGGCTGCCTCAGTCCTTCGACGCGGGCGTCATGCCGGGATCGCCGACGGGTTCCGAATCGACGCGACCGGCCGAACGGCCCGCTGCGCGCAGCTCGGCCTCACGGCGCTCCGCCTCCTCGCCGCCGATCGCCTCGCCGCGCGCGACGAGCCCGGCCTGATCGGAGAGCGGGATCTGCTTGAGGAAGAGCGAGAGCACCAGGGCGAGCACGATGAACGGCACGAGGTACCAGAACACCGGTGCCAGGGCGTCGGCGTAAGCGGTGACGATCCCCTCGCGCACCTCGTCGGGAAGCGTGCTCAGGGTGGCCGGGTCGATCGTCGACGCGGCATCCGACGCGGCATCCGGAGAGGCGCCGGCGCCGGCGAAGACGCCGGTGAGGTTCTCGGTCAGGCGGGTCGTGAAGAGCGTGCCGAACACCGCGGTGCCGAGCGACGCCCCGACCTCGCGGAAGTAGTTGTTCGTGCTCGTCGCCGTGCCGATCTCTCCCGCGGGGACCGCATTCTGGACGACGAGGACGACGACCTGCATGATGAGGCCGAGCCCCGCGCCGAAGAAGAACAGGAAGACGCAGATGAGCCAGATGGGCGTCGAGGCCGCGAGCGTCGTCATGGCCACCATCGCGAGCCCGGTGATGATCGTTCCCAGCACCGGGTAGATCTTGTACCGCCCGGTCTTCGAGATGGCGATGCCCGAGAAGATCGAGGTTCCGATGAGGCCCACCATCATCGGGATCATCAGCAGACCGGATGCCGCGGCAGAGGTGCCGGACGACATCTGCAGGAACGTCGGCACGAAGCCGATCGCCGCGAACATGCCGATGCCGAGCACGAGGCCGATCGCCGTGGCGTTGACGAAGATCGGGTTGCGGAACAGGCTCAGCGGGATGATCGGGTCCTGAGCCCGCGATTCGGTGATGACGAAGGCGGTCGCGGCGACGATCAGTCCCGCACCCCAGGCCCAGGTGGCCAGGGAGTCCCAGCCGAACTCCGCGTCGCCCCCGAAGTCGGTGAAGAAGATGAGGCATGTCGTGGCGATGGAGAGGAAGATCACGCCGAAGACGTCGATCGGCTTCTCGGCCTTCTTGCTCGGCAGCTTCAGCGCGACGAGCGCGATGATGAAGGCTGCGATCCCGACCGGGATGTTGATGTAGAACGCCCACTGCCACGTCATGTGATCGACGAAGAAGCCGCCCAGCAGGGGGCCGGCGACGGCGGACAGGCCGAAGACGGCGCCGAGCGGGCCCATGTACTTGCCGCGCTCGTTGGCGGGCACGATGTCGGCGATGATCGCCTGCGAGAGGATCATCAGTCCCCCGCCGCCGAGCCCCTGCAGGGCGCGGAAGGTGACGAACATCCAGAAGTCCGTGGCGAACGCGCAGCCGACGGATGCGAGGGTGAAGAGGGCGATCGCGACGAGGAACAGGTTCCGCCGTCCGAGGACGTCGCCGAACTTGCCGTAGATCGGCATCACGATGGTGGTGGCCAGGAGGTAGGCGGTGGTGATCCACACCTGGTGGTCGACGCCGCCGAGCTGCCCGACGATGGTGGGCATCGCGGTGGAGACGATCGTCTGGTCGAGGCTCGACAGCAGCATGCCGGCGATGAGGGCGCTGAAGATGATCCAGATGCGGCGCTTCGTGAGCAGGAAGGGCGCATCCTTCGTGGTGGTGACGGACATCAGTCGGCTTTCTGTGACAGGGATCTCGGCGAGGGGGAGAAGACGGTGCGGGCGAGGTCGAGGCGACGCACGAGCAGGTCCTCGAAGCTCGCGGGGGAGTGGTGGTGCAGGAGCTGCTCCATCGCGAGGCGCACGAGGGCGCCGACCGCATGCACGGTGACCTCGGCGCGGAGCTCGGCGTCGGCGACGCCGGTCGTGCGGCGCACGATCAGATCGATGTCGCGGCGCTCGTTCTTCGCCAGCTGTTCGAAGGCCGCCTTCAGCAGTCGCGGCTCCTGCTCGACGAGGGCGAAGAGCTCGGCCGCGTCTTCGAGCGGATCGAACAGCCCGAACCGTTCGACGGTGAGTCGGATGAAGTCGTCGAGCACCTCGCCGTCGTCGGCGAGGAACGCCGCCTCGAGTTCTTCCTGCCGCGAATCGATCACGGCGAAGCCGAAGACCGCGTTCTCCTTGCTCTCGAAGTAGTTGAAGAAGGTGCGCCGGGAGAGGCCCACCTCGACGCACAGCTCTTCGACGGTGAAACCGGTGAAACCCCGTTCGGCGGTGAGACGGCGGGCGGCTCGTATGAGCGCGCGGGATGTCTCACGCTTGCGCTTCTCGCGGACGGAAAGTGCACCTTGCCCCATGAAGTGCAATGTTGCACTCTGAAGCTTGGAGTGCACTGTGAGTGCTCAGGTGCGCGGTCGCCCCAGATAGCGGCGCAGCGTCGCCGCCTCGCGGGCGAGCAGCGAAGGGTCATCGCCGGGCAGGAACTCGAGGAGCGCGTCCTCCGGCGGCCGTGCCGACGATGCGGCTTCCGCGAGCAGCGGCTGCCACAGGCCGCTCCTGGCGTCGAGCGCCAGCCGTTCCTGCGCGGGCCACCAGGAGAACACGTGCAGCGCACTGACGCGGCCTGCGAGTGCCCGGTACCCCTCGATCGCCCGTCGGCCCGACGCGCCGACGGGCGGCTGCCAGTAGCTCGAGAGCGCGGCGCGGTCGACGTGGCTCAGCAGCCGAAGAGTCGCCTCCGCGGTGTCGGAAAGAGTGTTCGCGTGAAACTCCAGGGCGAGTCGGATGCCGCGCTCGCCCGCTTCGTCGACCGCGTCGCGCAGTCGCGACACGACCGTCGTCCACTCGGGCCCCGTCGCCGCGGCCGAGCTCACCCACCCCGCCCAGACCCGCACGCGGTCGACCCCCAGGACGGACGCCGTGTCGAGGGCCGGCGTGAACGGCTCATCCCCTCCCGCCCGGAAGTAGGACCCGTAGGAGCACGAGCGCAGACCCGTCGCCGCTGTGAGCCGAGCCACCTTCGCCGCGCGCTCGAGATCGCCGGGCGGCACGTGCACGTCGCCGCCCCATTCGATGGTGTGGAGACCAGCGCGTGCCGCGAGCTCGGCGACATGCTCCGCGTCGAGCATGCGGAGCGACACCGAGCACAGACCAGCGCGGATCGTCGCGGTCATCGCGCGTCCTCCAGAGAGCTGCGCAGCTGCCGGATGACGTGGTCGAGGTCGCCGTCGTCGATCTGCTGCGGACTCACGGAGATCCGGCGATCTCCCTCGTCGAGGACGGCGATCCGGGGATCCTGCTCCCAGAGGGCGGCCACCGCGAGGTCACGCATCCGTCGCGATGACGTCGTCACGATGACGCGAGGCACCGGCTGTCCGCTGTGCGAGCGGTCGCTCTCGATCACGACGACGTCGGCGATTCCCCGGAGCCCCTCGGCGATCCGTCGTGCTCTCTCCTCCAGACGCTGCCGCTCGGCGTCTTCGTCGCGATCGGCCGCCAAAGCCACGGCCGCCAAGATGCCCAGCATCTCCTCCTTGCCCACCTTGCTGGTGCGCCCGATGCCGAACCGCGGGGGCGAGAGCCTGCGACACTCCGCGACGAGCGCGCTGTCGCCCAGCACGAGACCGGTGGACTGGGGACCGCGCAGCCCCTTCCCGCCGCTGAACACGACAGCCGTCGCGCCCAGCTCTCGCGTGTATCGCCAGGTCGACGCGAAGGGCGGTATCTGATCGGCGGCGTCGACCACGACCGGCACGCCGGCGTCCCGAGCTGCCCGGATCAGTCCGGGCAGCGACGGCGCGACCGACTCCCATGGCTCGCCGGCGAACAGCAGCAGGCAGGCCGTGCGGTCGCCGATCGTCGCACGCAGGTCGGTCTCGCTGCGCACACCGACGATCTGCGCTCCGGCGGCCTCGACGCCGAGGAGGTAGCCGTTGCGCTGATCGTCGATCACCACGACGTCGCGGGGCGCGGAGGTGCGGTCCCCGCGGCCGCCGGAGAGACAGGCGGCTGTTGCGATCATGACTCCGGCGGCTGCTCCGTTCACGACGCAGGCCGCCTCGTTGCGGGTCAGCGATGCGATGCTCTCGCCCACCCTGTCGTGCAATTCGTCAAGATCGATGAAGGATCGTGCGGCCTCGGTCATCGCGGCGAGGACGGGGGCCGGCATCAGCGAGCCGCCCAGGCTGGTCTGCATCGCGGACGCGTTGATGACTCGCCGGACTCCGAGAGCGGCGTAGTCGGGTGCGTCGGAGATCAAGACGTCGCTCCGGTTCCTCGTGCCCGGAGGAACACGACTCGTCGTGGTACAAAGGGCCGCGGACGTCTCAGAGGGAGGGGATCGGCATGGCGGCAGCGGACGAGCAGCTCTGCCTGGTGTACCGGCTGCGGCCCGGCGCCGGGGCGGAGTACGATCGGCGGCACCGCGACATCCTCCCAGGAATCGTCGAGATGATGAGCGACGCGGGCTTCTACGACTACTCGATCTTCCGGCGCGGCGAGCTCGTGATCACGACCTTCCGGACGCGCGCAGGCTTTCGTGAGGCGGAGGCGGCGTGCCAGCGGTCCCCTCTGCAGGCGATCTGGGGTGCGAGCCTCGCGCACCTCTTCGAAGAGGTCGCCGACGCGGCCGGCGAGCCGTTGTGGGCTCCCCGGGTCTTCCGCATCGGCGACGGCTGACTCGCGCCGGCGGTCGCTCATCGGCTGAACACTGCGCCGGTGAGAGCGCCGGCGTGGGGTGATAGCAGCAGGGCGATCGCCGCGCCGACGTCGGTCGGGTCGGTCGCCGAGAGGCGCATGCGCGCCGCGTCCTCAGCGGATCCGCCATTGCGGACGCCGGCGGCGAGAGACGCGGCCACGAGTGGCGTGTCGACGATGCCCGGGCAGAAATTGTGCACCCGGATGCCGCGGGGTCGCAGCTGCTCGGCCAAGGTGAGCGCGAGGCCCTGCACGCCTCCCTTGCTCGCACCGTAGGAGATGGATCCACTGGGGCCGGTGAATCCGCCCCCTGATCCGACGAGCACCAGGACGCCGCCCTCGCCCAGCGTGCGGGCGGCTTCGCGGCCGACGAGGAACGAGCCCGTGAGGTTGACCTTCAGCAGCGCCGACCACGACGCGAGGGGCAGCTCACGGATGTCGAGACGCTGATCGCGCATGATCCCCGCGGCATGTACGACACCGTCCACCGCGCCCCAGGTCTCAACGGCAGACGCGAACACCCGCGCGACCGAGCCCTCGTCGCCGATGTCGGCGCCGACGACCAGGGGCGCGGACGAGCTCTCGAACCCCGAAGCCACGCCCTGCAACCGTTCGGGATCGAGGTCGACGAGGGTGAGTCTTGCTCCCGCGGCGGCGAGGAATGCGGCGGTCGCCGCTCCGATACCGCTCGCCGCGCCGGTGACGACGATGCTGCGGCCGGTCAGGCCGAGCGTCGTGGGGGCTGGTGATGTCATCGTCGAACTCCTCCTGCACGTGGGACTTGACATGCATAGTACTACGTAGTTCCATTTACCTCGTTCGCGTTCCACCCTGGGGACGCACCGACCCGGAGGCCCCTTCGTGACGCAGACGATGATGCTCGGCCTGGCGAACGCCGGAATACCGAGAGACGACCGTGCGATCGACGAGGAACTCCTGCGGGAGTGGAGCGCACTCGGCATCCGCTGCATCGCCACCGGGTTCTTCGCCCCGCCGAACGAGGTCGCGCGGAGGGCGTCGTCGCTGCGCGGGCGCCTGGCGGATGCCGGGATCGCGATCGCGCAGTATGCGGGACTCAACGCGAACCTCGTGCATCCCGACGCGCGGCGTCGTGCCGTGACCCGGCATCAAGTCAGGGACGCGCTCGAGCTCGGACGCGAACTGGCGGTCGGGATGATCGCCTCCGGTTGCGGGACGACGGCCGAGGCTCCGGGTCGATCGTTCTATGCACCGGACCCGCGCAACCATCACCCCGAGACGGTGGACCGGCTGATCGACGAGCTGCGCCTCATCGCCCCGATGGCCGAGGACGCGGGCGTCATGTACTCCATCGAATGCCATCAACTCACCACGATGGGAGATCCCGTGACCATCCGGGCCGTGCTCGACGCTGTCGATTCGCCCGCGATCGTCGCCAACTTCGATCCCGTCAACCTGCTCGGCTCGGTGGGCGAGGTGTATGGCAACGCCCTCGCCATGGAGCGGATGCTGGACGTGGTCGGGCCGCGCTACGGGCCTTCCTGTCACGTCAAGGACGTCGTGGTCGCCGACGAACTCGTGTGCCGCATCGACGAGGCAGCGCCGGGGGAGGGACTGCTCGATTTCACCGCATTCTTCGCTCAGGCTGCACGCCTTCCGGGGCCGACCGCGCTGATCGTCGAGCACCTGCCGGCGGACCGCCGTGACGAGGCGATCGCGTTCGTCGTGGAGCAGGCGCACGCCACGGGGGCGGTGCTGACGTGAGCGCCGACGATGCATCGTTCCTGATCGGCATCAGGTCGCTGCGGCGAACGCTGCACCGCACGGCAGAACTGAGATTCGAGGAGTTCCGCACCGCCGATGCGCTCGCGGCCGTGCTGAGGGACGCGGGCCTCGAACCGATCACCGGCGTCGCGACCACCGGCATCCTGGCGACGGTCGAGGGCGAGCGGCCGGGGCCGCACGTGCTGCTGCGTGCCGATCTGGACGCATATCCGGTCGACGAGGCCGCCGAGCACGAGATCCGGTCGGCGACGCAGGGAGTCTCGCACGCCTGCGGTCACGACGTCCACATGGCAGCTGTCGCCGGAGCTCTCATCAGGTTCGCGCAGAACCCTCCCGAGCGGGGCACCGTCTCGGCGCTTTTCCAGCCCGCTGAAGAGGTCCCCTACGGCAAGCGGTCCGGCGCCGAGGCGGTGCTCGAAGCGGGTGTCCTCGCGCCGTCCTACGACGCTGTCGTCGGTCTGCACTGCTGGCCGTCGCTCGAGGCCGGAGTCATCGGGATCGACGATCGGATCGCGATGGCGGCCAAGGACGCGTTCCAGGTCGTGGTCAGAGGACGGTCGGCTCATGCGGCGAGTCCGGCCGAGGGGCGCGACGCGGTGGTCGCCATCGCTGCCATCGTCACCGGTGTGCACCTCGCGGTCGGCCGGCGACGCGACGCCGGCGATATCGTTGCGATCAACGTCGGGACCATCGTCGGCGGGTCGAGTCAGAGCGCGCTGGCCGCCTCCGCCTCGGCCACGGGAACGATCCGCACGACCGATGCCGCCGTGCGCCGCCGGATGCGCGAGGTCGTCGCCGACGTATGCGACGGCGTCGCGCGCCAGTTCGACATCGGTGTCGACGTGCACTGGGCCAACGCGATGCCGGCGGTCGAGAACGATCCGCGCATGGTCGCTCTCGGGCGACGAGTGCTGCCGAGTGTCGCGGAGGTTGTCCGGATGGAGGATGCGCCGATGACCACGGATGACTTCGCGCTGCTCACCGCCCTCGGCCCCTCGCTCTACTTCAAGCTCGGCGTGGCCACTCGCGGTGTTCCGGCCGCGCCGCTGCATGCCGCGGACTTCACCGTCGACGAAGAGTGCGTCGGGGTGGCCGTGGAGGCGCTGGCCGCACTCGCGACCTCGGTGCTCGCCGAGCGCACCGATCCGGAGACTCCGAAGGGAGATGGGAAATGACCACGTGGGACGAGATACGTCTGATGGTGTTCATCAGACGATTCGAGGAGGCGCTCGCTGCGCTCAAGACGGCGGGTGAGATCCCCGGATCGATACACCTGTGCAACGGCCAGGAGGCCATCCCGGTCGGAGTGGCCCGCGTGCTGCGCGCCGACGATCCGGTCGCGGCGACCTACCGCGGGCACGGCTGGGCGCTCGCGCGCGGAGTCGACCCTGCGCAGATCTTCGCCGAGCTCATGGGGCGAGGCTCGGCGCTGTCGGGCGGCAGAGCAGGTTCCCCGTACTTCAGCGACCGTTCGCGCGCCTTCCTCGGTGAGAACTCGATCGTCGGAGCGGGCGTCCCCATCGCGGCGGGCGCGGCGCTCTCGGCGGCACGGCTCGCGACCGGCGCCGTCGCGGTCGTATCGATCGGTGACGGCGCGACGAACCAGGGTGCGGTGCACGAAACGCTGAATCTCGCTGCGGTGCTCGACCTGCCGCTCGTCGTCGTGGTCGAGAACAACGTCTACTCGGAGATGACGCCGATCGACGACATGGTGCGTGTGTCCCGTCTCGCCGTGCGCGGCGACGGCTACGGGATCCCCGCCGTGACGATCGACGGCAATGATGCGGATGCGGTCGCCGACGCCGCGGGTGCGGCCGTCGAGCGCGCCCGGTCCGGTGCCGGCCCGACATTGATCGAAGCGCGCACGGTCCGGCTGCAAGGGCATTACTCGGGCGACGTGCAGCACTATCGCGACCGTGAGGAGCTGGCCCGTGCCCTCGTCGACGAGCCGCTGGCGAGAATCCGTCGCGAGCGGGATGCCGCGGGCGACGGAGACCGTCTCGATGCGCTCTATCGCGAGGTCGACGACGAGATCGCCGGCCACATCGCCCACGCACGCTCCATCGCCCTGCCCGACCCCGAGGAGGTCACCCGCCATGTCCACGCCTGACACGCGAGAGCTCAGCACCGTGCAAGCGGTCAATCATGCTCTGCGATGGGCGCTCGAGGAGCGCGACGACACCGTCATCTTCGGCGAGGACGTGGCGATCCCGGGGGGTCCGTTCGGCGCGACGAAGAAGCTGCACGCCGACTTCGGCTCGAACCGGATCTTCGACACGCCGATCTCGGAGACCGGCTTCCTCGGTATGGCCCTCGGCGCCGCCATGACCGGACTGCGACCGATCGTGGAGATCATGTATGCCGACTTCCTCTTCGTCGCGATGGATCAGCTGGTCAACCAGATCGCGAACACGCGCTACACCAGCGAAGGGCGTTGGACTGCTCCGCTCGTGATCCGGATGCAGCAGGGGTCGTCACCGGGGGCGTGTGCTCAGCACTCGCACTCCATCGAGGCGTATCTCGCCCATACCCCGGGGATCCGGATCGCCGTGCCGTCGACGGCCGACGACGCCTACGGCATGATCCGCTCGGCGGTCGTCGCCGACGATCCGGTCGTCGTCCTGGAGGCACGCATGCTCTACCCGATGAAAGGGGCGGTCCGCCTCGGAGCTCCGATCGAGGAGATGGGAAAGGCCCGGATCGTACGACCGGGTCGCGACGTCACGATCGTGTCGTGGTCGCGCATGGTGCACGAGGCGGTTGCGGCCGCCGAGCGCCTCGAAGACGAGGGGGTATCGGCGGAGGTGATCGACCTGCGATGGCTCTCGCCGCTGGACTTCGACACGGTCGCGCAGTCGGTGCGCCGCACCGGGCGCCTCCTGATCGCGCACGAGGCCAACGTCACCGGCGGCTTCGGCGGGGAGATCGCCGCGCGCGCCGCCGCGGAATGCTTCGACGCGCTGCACGCGCCCGTGGTTCGTCTCGGCACTCCGGATCTGCCGATGCCGGCCGCTCCATCGCTGCAGGACGCGGTGCTTCCCGACTCGGGTCGGATCGCGGATGCCGTGCGGCGCCTGACTTCCGTCCGCCCGTGAACGCCGCCGCTCCCGCGCGGGAATCGGAGACGATCGACGTCGTCGTCATCGGTCTCGGCCGGTTCGGGCGCCGGCACCTGGAGGTCGCACTCGCCCACCCCCTCCTCCGCGTGGTCGGCGTCGCGGACAGTCGTCGTGCTGTGGCGCGCGCTGTCGCCGCCGAGACCGGTGTGACGGCGTGGTCGGACGATGCGGCGGACATGGTGCGTCGGCTCCGACCCGAAGCCGTGTGCATCGCATCCTCCAGTCCGTCGCACGTCGTCCTGGCCGAGGCGGCGGCCGAAATGGGTGCGGCGGTGCTCGTGGAGAAGCCGGTGGCAGACGACGCAGCAGGGCTGGAACGTCTTCGTGCGCTCTCGGCATCCGCCGTCGTGATGCCCGCGCACGTGCTGCGCTTCTCGGCCCCGTACGTCGCGCTCGCGCGCCGTCTCGCCGCGGGTGAGCTCGGCGATCTCGTCAGCATCTCGGCCGAACGGCACCGTGGAAGGGACCACCGTCGTTCCTATCCCTCGGCGGACCCTGTCTCGATGACCATGGTGCACGACCTCGACCTCGTGCTGTGGCTCGGCGGTGAGGACATCGTGGAGGTCACGGCCTCCGGTACGCGGAACGATTCCGCCGATCCGACCGTCGTCGCACAGCTGCGCAGCGACTCGGGGCGGCTGCACCACGTTCGTGCCAGCTGGGCGCTGGAGCCGGGGGCGGGGGAGGACCGCCTCACGGCCTACGGCGATCGAGCCATCGACCGCGTGGAGGTGCGCGACGGGTCGGGGCTGCGTTCCGCGCTCGAGGCCGAATGGGAGGAATTCGTCCGCTGCGCTCTGGCGCGAGCGGCCTCTTCGGTGATCAGCGTCGCGGACGCCGTTCACGGGCTGGAGATCGCCGCGGCGATCCGTCGCTCTCTGACGGAAGGAGGTCGACCGGTGCGTCTCGTCGAGAGCCGACCATTGCACCCGATTCTCTGACCTGCTATCTTTTACTACGTAGTACCAACTCTGACATCCTTCCCTTCACCAGCCGATCCGGCCCCGCCGCGTCACGACGCCACCCGGCGGACGAGCGGCCGCCGGTCGGCACACCGCATCAGCAAAGGAGCTTTCGTGGTCAAGCAATCCCGAATGAGGCGAATCCTCGCCGCGAGTCTGGGGGCCGCGGTCGTCGTCTCCGTGATGACCGGCTGCTTCGCCGGTCAGCCGGATGACGACGCACCCGCCCGCAAGACGAGCATCACCATCGAGTGGAGCAACTTCCCGAACCTCGATCCCCAGATCGTGACCCAGGGCATGTGGTTCGACGCAGCCGGCATCTTCGAGGGCCTCGTGGTCCAGAACGACGCGGGTGACGACGTGCAGCCGGCCGTCGCCGAGTCGTGGGACGTCAACGAGGACGGCACCGTGTACACCTTCCACCTGCGGGACACCGCGAAGTGGTCGGACGGCACTCCCGTCACCGCGCAGGACTTCGCCTGGACGTACGAGCGTCTGCTCTCGCCGGCGACGGCGGACACCGGCGTCACGACCGGTGCCAACTCCTACCAGCCGTCGCAGAACATCGTCAACGCGCAGGAGTTCCTCGCCGGAACGATCACCGATTGGTCGGAGGTCGGCATCAAGGTCGAGGACGAGCACACGATCGAGTTCACCCTCAACTCCCCGACGCCCGGCTTCCTGTTCGGCCTCACGCACCCCTCGATGCTCCCCCTGCAGCAGGCATCGCTGGAGGAGCATCCGGAGGATTGGCAGGACCCGGAGAACTTCGTCTCCAACGGACCCTTCACGATCACCGCCTGGCAGGTCAACGCGAGCATGAAGCTCGTCAAGAACGCCGAGTACTGGGATGCCGGCAACGTGGCGCTCGACGAGATCAACGTCAAGCTCGTGCAGGGCTTCGCCGCCGGTACCGCCGCCTTCGAGAACGGCGAGGTGGACATCACGGCCGTCTCGCAGGCCGGCGACATCCGGCGCTTCGAGCAGGACCCGGAACTGTCGAAGCGGCTGCTCGCGGTCGAGTCGAACTACTACCAGTACCTGGGCATCCTGCGCAGCCAGAACCCCCTCATGGAAGACGTGCGCATCCGTGAGGCCCTCTCGCTCGCGCTGGACCGCAAGAACCTCGCCACCATCCAGCCGGGAACCACGCCGGCCGACTCGCTGGTGTTCGACACCGTGCCTGGCCGTTCCGAGGACCTCGGCATCGTGGAGGACGTCAAGCGGGCCAAGAAGCTCCTCGCGGATGCCGGCTATCCGGACGGGCAGGGCTTCCCCGAGCTGAAGATCCTCGCGAACGGCGCCGATCCCGCGCTGCCGATGCTCGACGGTGTCGTGGATGCCTGGAAGAAGAACCTGGGCATCACGGTCGTCGTCGACCCGCAGGAGGCGGGCGTCATGGCCACCAAGCGCTTCGAGGTGCAGCCCGCCGACTACGTCGGCTTCTACGCCGGGGCCTTCGGCGGTCAGCCCACCTGGTCGCAGACCGTTCTCACGCTGTGGAACCCCACGGTGATCCAGACGTTCAGCATGCCCGCCGGCGCATACCAGGAGTACCTGGACGTGCAGGCCGATACGGCGCTGGCCGCGGGAGACAAGAGCGCCAAGCTCGCCGCGATCCTCAAGGAGAACGCGTCGGACGAGGCGAAGGAGTTCGCCGAGCTGGCCGACGAAGCGCGGATGGCGACGAACGAGGACGAGCAGGTGTCGCTCTTCAACGAGGCCGCCGAGGTGCGCGACAAGACCTTCCTCGCCTACTCGCTCGTCTACATCAACGGGTACTACGCTGCGAACGCCGACCTCACGGGCGTCCACCCGCGTGCGTCGCAGTGGTACTACTTCAAGACGATCGCCTACAAGTAATCCACGGAAGCGAAGAAGACCATGCGTGTTGCTCAGTTCGTCGGCAGCCGGCTCCTCCGACTCGTCCTCGTCCTGCTCGCGGTGTCGTTGATCACGTTCACCCTGCTGCAGCTCGCGCCTGGGAACTTCGCCGACATCCAGCGCCTGACCAGCGGTGCCACCGGCATCGGCACCGCTGGTCAGGATGCCGTCGCCGTCGAGCTCGACGCGCGATACGGGGAGGGGACTCCGGTATGGATGCAGTACCTCCTCTTCATGAAGGGCGTTCTGACCTGGGACATGGGGCCGTCGTATCAATACCCCAGCCTCACCGTGCAGGAGATCATCGCCAAGGCGTTCCCGATCTCGTTCGCCCTCGCGGTGCTCGCGGTCGCGATCGCCCTCCTCATCGCGATCCCCGTCGGCACCCTCGCGGCCCTCCGGCGGAACTCGGTGTGGGACCACACGGTGATGTTCATCGTCACGCTCGGTTTCAGCGTTCCGAACTACCTCGTCGCCGTCTTCCTCGTGCTCGTGTTCTCGGTGTTCTTCAAGATCCTGCCCTCCGGCGGATGGACGGGGCCGGAGAACGCCGTCCTGCCGGTCATCGCCCTGGCGATCGGCCCGGCGGCCGTCCTCGCGCGCTACGTGCGATCGAGCGTGGTCGAGACGCTCGGCGAGGAGTACGTGCTCACCGCTCGCGCCAAGGGCGGTCCCGAGCGGATCGTCATCCTCCGGCACGTGCTGCGGAACTCCCTGATCCCTCTGGTCACCGTCGTCGGTCCGCTCCTGGCAGCGCTCATGACCGGCACGGTGTTCGTCGAGCAGATCTTCGGCATCCCCGGTCTCGGGCAGTACTTCGCCGGAGCAGCGGCGAACCGGGACATGCCGCTGCTCATGGCGAGTGCGCTGTTCTTCGCGCTGATCCTCGTGCTCGCCAACATCGCGGTCGATCTCGCCTACGGCGTGCTCGACCCCCGGTCCAAACTGGCCGTCGAGGCGAGGAGAGCACGATGAGCATCACCGAACTTCGCGTCCCCGGGTCGACGGTCCCCGTCAAGGCGACCAGCCAGTGGACCTACGCGCTGCAGCGCTTCCGACGTCATCGTCTCGCCGTCGGCAGCCTCGTCTTCTGCGTGGCGCTCATCGTCGTCGCGATCGCCGCGCCGGTCATCGCTCCGTATGGGTACGACGAGATCGACTACACCACGCAACTCGCTCCGTCGTTCACCCCCGGACACCTCCTGGGCACCGACGAACTCGGACGCGACGTCCTCTCCCGCATGATCTTCAGCCTCCGTACGGCGTTCCTCGTCGCCTTCGGCGCCGAGCTCACGGCTCTCGTCCTCGCCATCCTCATCGGTCTCGCGGCCGGCTACATCGGCGGTCGCGCCGAACAGGCCCTCATGGGCTTCACCGACGTCATGTACGCGTTCCCCGCCTACCTGTTCTCCGTGATCATGGTGACGGTGCTCGGCCGGAGCGTCATCGCCGTGATCATCGCCATCGGGATCGCGTCGTGGGTGACGCAGGCGCGACTGGTGCGTGCCCAGGTGCTGTCGTTGAAGGCGCGGGAGTACGTCGAGGGCGCGCGGGCCATGGGCGCGAGCGGCCTGACGATCGCCGTCAAGTACATCCTTCCCAATGCGCTCGGGCCCCTTCTGGTGACCCTGAGCTTCGGCATCCCCGCAGCGATCATCGCCGAGGCCGGACTGGCCCTGATCGGGTTGGGCGTGCAGCCCCCGACTCCCTCGTGGGGGAACATGATCACCTCCGGGCTGCACTACATGGGCGCGGCTCCGCACCTGCTCCTCTGGCCCGCGACGCTGTTCGCCCTCACGCTGTTCGCGTTCACGTGGCTCGGCGACGGCATCCGCGACGCGTTCGACACGAAGGACTTCGCATGAACGAACCTCTGCTCGCCGTGAAGGATCTGTCCGTCACCTTCCCGGGGTCGCCGGAGCCGCTGCACGCCGTGCGCGGCCTCTCGTACGAGCTGCACGAGGGACAGGCGCTCGCGATCGTCGGGGAGAGCGGGAGCGGCAAGAGCATCTCCACCCGTGCGCTCCTGGGGCTTCTGCCCTCGACCGCCCGGGTGACGTCGGGTTCGGCCCTGTATCGGGGCAACGATCTGCTGAAGCTCCCGGCGGCGCGCCTGAGGCGCATCCGCGGGGCGGAGATCGCGATGGTGTTCCAGAACTCCTCCGAAGCCCTCAACCCCACGCTGACGCTCGAGACGCAGCTCACCGAGCACCTGGTGTGGCACGGCATCTGCAAGCGCGGCGAAGCACAGAAGCGTGCCGTTAGAGCGCTCGGCGACGTCGGGATCTCCGAGCCGGAGAAGCGCATCCGCCTCTTCCCGTTCCAGCTGTCGGGAGGAATGAGGCAGAGGGCGATGATCGCCATGGCCACGGTCACCCGGCCCCGCCTGCTGATCGCCGACGAGCCG
Organism: Microbacterium martis; assembly: GCF_047246685.1. NCBI lineage: Bacteria > Bacillati > Actinomycetota > Actinomycetes > Micrococcales > Microbacteriaceae > Microbacterium > Microbacterium martis. The sequence continues at coordinate 300,241 of NZ_JBFOKT010000001.1, forward strand.
ACGACAGCGCTCGACGTCACCGTGCAGCGTCAGGTGCTCGAACTGTTCAGCGAGCTCAAGAACGCCGGCACGACGACCATCATGATCACCCACGACATGGGTGTCGCCCGCTTCTTCTGCGACGACGTCGTCGTCATGCTCAACGGAGAGGCCGTCGAGCGCGGCGACATGGAGACGTTCATCGCCGGTCCGCAGCATCCGTACTCCCGGCGTCTGCTCGACGCGAACATCGAACTGGGAGAAGGACGCCGGCGCCGGGCGACGAAGACGACGCCGGTCGACGACGGTCCTCCCGTCGAAGACGCTTCACGGCCCGTGATCGCGCCCGACCAGATCGACCGACTCGCTCAGGAGGTGGGCACGCATGGCTGAGCCGCTCATCGAGGCCGTAGACCTCGTCAAGGACTTCCGAGGCCGCGCCGGTGTCGTCCGGGCGGTCGACGGGGTCTCGTTCACGATCGAACGGGGGAGCACGCTGGGATTGGTCGGCGAGAGCGGCAGCGGGAAGTCGTCGATCGCGCGCCTCGTCATGGGTCTGCAGGAGCCGACGGAGGGGCTGGTCCGATTCGCGGGGGAGGACATCGCCCATCTTCGCGGGGCGCACCGCACCGCTGTGCGCCGGAACATGCAGATGGTGTTCCAGAACCCATATGGATCGCTCCTGCCGCACTACTCCGTCGTCGGTAACGTCACCGAACCCCTGCGGATCGCTCGTTCCGGCACGAAGTCGAGTCGACGCGCCGAAGGCATCCGCCTTCTCGAACGCGTCGGGTTGACCTCGGCCCACGCGGACCTGTATCCGCGCCAGCTCTCCGGCGGACAGCAGCAGCGCGTCGCGATCGCGAGGGCACTGGCGCTGTCACCCGAGTTCCTCGTGTGCGACGAGCCGACCTCGTCGCTCGACGTGTCGATCCAGGCGCAGATCCTCGAGCTGTTCCAGGAGCTCCAGGACGATCTTGGGCTGACGTGTCTCTTCATCTCTCACAATCTCGCGGTGGTCGAGCGGGTCGCCGACGATGTCGCCGTGATCCACAACGGTCGCATCGTCGAGATCGGGCCCGCGGAAGAGCTGTTCGCCCGGCCTCGCCACCCGTACACCCGCGAACTGCTGGCGGCCGTGCTGCCCGTTCGGAAGGAGTCCGCGCGTGCCTCTGCCTGATGCCGCTCTCAGCAGGTTGGCGATCGACGGCGGACGGCCGGTCCGGTCGGCACCGATGCCCGACTGGACCGCGGCCACGGGGCGCCGGTTCGGCGCCGAGGAGAAGCGAGCGCTCGCCCGCGTGATCGACTCGGGTCGGCTGTGGCGCGTCGGCGGCACCGAGGTGTCGGCGCTCGAGGAGGAGTTCGCGCACCTGATCGGCTCACGGTTCGCCGTCGCCAGCACCTCGGGCACCTCGGCGCTCCATCTCGCGACGGCGGCCGTCGACCCGGATCCGGGCGATGAGATGGTCCTCCCGGCGATCACCGACTGGGGCACGGCTGCCGCTATCGTCGCGACGAACGCGGTGCCGGTCTTCGCCGACGTCGATCCGCTCACGGCGTGCATGACCCTCGAATCGGTGGTGCGCGTGATCACTCCGCGCACTCGGGCGGTCATCGTCGTGCACATGTTCGGAGGCGCGGCCGACGTCGACGCGATCGTCGCCTACTGCCGTCCGCGCGGGATCACCGTGATCGAGGACTGCGCACAGGCGTACCTGACCGTGCCTCCCGGCGGCGAGGGTCTCGCGGGCACCCGCGGCGACATCGGGTGCTTCAGCCTTCAGCAGGCGAAGCACATCTCGGCGGGAGACGGTGGACTCACGGTGACCGACGACCCGGCCATCGCCGAGCGGATGCGCCTGTTCGCCGACAAAGGGTGGCCGCGCGAGACCGGTGTGCGCTCGAGCGCGCTCTTCGGCATGAACTATCGGATGAACGAGCTGACCGGCGCCGTCGCCCGGTGTCAGCTGCAGAAGCTGCCGCAGGTGATCGAGGACCGGCGCTCCATCGGTCGCCGGCTCCTGGCGGGTCTGGACGACCTGGAGGGGCTACGCCTCGCCTCGAACGCCACCCCGGGCAGCCACACGTTCTGGTTCTTCCCGCTGTTCCTCGACACCCAGCGCCTTGGCATCGACTACCGCACCTTCACCGATGCGATGACGGCCGAAGGTGTTCCGGCAGGGGGGTATCTCGGCGTGCCCCTGTACGCGATGCCGCCGCTCATGGAGGAGCGCGTCTACGGCAGCACGGGGTTCCCCCTGCGACGGCCCGATGGGTCCGCCCGCTACCACTGGGGCGACTGCCCCGTGGCGGAACGACTGGTCGGCAGCGACCTGGTGGTGGTTCCCGCGAACGAGAACCTCACCGAGCAGGATGTCGATGACACGATCGCCGCCGTCCGCAAGGTCCACGACGCATACGCCTGACCTGCGCGCCCCCGCTCGCACAGCACGATGGCCGCCTCTCGGAAGAGGCGGCCATCGTGCTGTCGTGCGGACTCAGCCGATCGTGAAGGAATGCTCGCCCGCAGGGATGCTGAACTGCACGAGCTTGGTCGTCGCGTTCCACGTCGCGCTCACCGTGGCGCCGTCGACCTTGACGGGCGTACCGACGCGGCTGTGGACGGAGACCGTTCGCGCCGCTGTCGACGCGAACCCGCCGTCGACGCCCGCCGTGCTGCCCGTGCCCAGCTGCGCCGAGATCGTGCACGCCCCGCTGGCGGACACGAGCGTCTGCGACCCGAAGGCGAGCGCCGTGCCGTTGATGAGCGCGTACCGCTCGACGAGCGAGGCCGCCGTGGTGCTCACCACGGCGGAGTCGCTGGTGAAGGTGACGCCCGATCCCGATACGGAGCCCGTCGTCGTACGCCACAGCAGTCGGTCGGTGATCGCGGAGGGGACATCGCGGGCGACCTCGATGCCCGTCGCACCGGTTCCCGTGATCTGCGTCACAGGCCACACCGGGTTGAACGGGCTCACCGCCGGTGCCGATGCGTTGAGCGCCTGAACCGCCTCGACGCCGATCTGCCATCCGCCCGACGAGGCGTTCTTGCCGCTGACGGTGATCTTCAGGTCGTGCGTGCCCGCCGAGAGGCTCACCGTTCCGATCGGGGCCTTCTTCAGCAGCAGGCGGGATGCGAACGCGTCGAAGGTCGATCCGACGTTCACGCCGTCGACCGCGAACTGCACCTGTCCGGCCCCCGGCTGGCAGAGCATGTGCGCCGCGAGGACGTAGCTCCCCGCGGTCGGCACGGAGAACCGGAGCGTGATGTAGTCGCCGACGGTGGTGCTCGCGTACTCGACCGCCGGTACGCCGGTGATGTAGCGCACTCCCACTCTCTTGCCGGACGACGCCTGCGCCGGCAGCAGCGATTCGGCGTCGAACGTTCCGGGGCGGTCGAAGGGCGTGGCGCGCACGACGGCGACCGACTGGATGCTGGTCGCCGTGCCCACCGCCACCTCGGCCACCTCGGGGAATTCCTCGGCCCCGGGGTAGTTCGCGATCTGGATGCTGCGGTTGCCCGCGAAAGTGGCGTTCAGGGTGGCTCGGCCCCGCTGCACGTTGAATGTCTTTCCCGTGTACGTGCCGGGGGAGACGATGGTGCCGTCGACGCCGTACGTCGACCCGGGGCCCGGGAAGAGGCTCCACTCGAACGTGCGACTCGTCGACGAGGCCGCCACATCGCGCATCACCCAGTAGTGGGGGCGGATGTAGAAGACCTCGCGCGTGGCGACCGAGAGCGACAGGTCGTACGCCTTCGTCGCATCGCCGATGACGACGTCGACAGCGGGCGACAGCAGCTTCTTCGTGAGCTTCCCCCCGCCCTTCTGGCGTTGCGGACCTCCGTCGACGTGCAGGGTGTTGTGCACGAAACCGCTCGAGAAGGAGTTGAGCGGGCCGGAGGACAGGACCTGGTAGCCGGGATCGAAGACGATCCAGGTCTTGTTCGTCGCGATGACGAAGTGGTTGGCGTCGAAATGGGTGTGCTCGAGGTTGGACGGGCTGCTGATGAAGGCGAGCAGAGCGTCCTCCTCGTCCCATCCCGACCGAAGCGCTGCCCAGCCCCAGTCCTCGCTCACCCACGACGGTGGGAGGTCGTCGGGGGATGCGACCGCTCCGCCCGGCTTGCTGGTCAGGAACCGATCGAGGGTCGTCGCATCCGGCTGAGATTCGCCGAGGTACCAGCCGGCGTACCCGTGGTACGCGTTTGAGGTGTCGGCGTTCAGCATCCCCATCGTGATCTGGTACATCGTGTACGGCATCGTGTCGCCCACAGGTGCCATGCCGGCACCGCCGGGAGCGAGGAAGTACATGGCGTAGGGGATGATGACGTCGGTGGTGAACTCGTGATCGAAGGCGTACGTCTCGCCGGTCGTCCGCCGGACCTGGTCGGCTGCCCGGTACATGACCTCGGTCACGTAGCCCAGGTACAGGTGGCCCTCCATCTGACCCGAGGTCATCCGCAAATCGAGCCAGGTCTCCATGAGGTCGGTCGCGCGCGTCAGGTACGCGTTCGCCCGGGTCGACTGCCCCAGCAGGATGCAGCCACTGGTCGCGAGTCCTGCCGCGCGCAGCCCCATGCCGTTGCCGTCGTCGTTGTTGATCGCATCCTTGAAGATGGGCTCGGCACCGAGGTCCTCGATCGCCGTGAGCACCTGGGCGCGCTGCGTGCTCGTGAGCGTCCCCTGGATCGTGTCGAACGCGAGGCACATGCCGAACGTGAGGTGACAGGTCGACAGCGTCGAATAGCCACCCGGGTAGAGCACGTCCTGGAACGACGAGAAGCCGCAGAGCGGTTCGACGAACGCCGTCCACAGCCGGTCGCGGTATGCGGTGTCGCCGGTCACCGCGTAGGCGACCGCGAGCGTCTCCATGCGCTCCTGCACCAGCCGCGAGATCGCGGTCCAGTACGGGCTGGCGCTGCCGGTCGGCCAGTCGGACTGATCGAGCGGGATCGCGAGTCCTGTGTGGAACGTGGTCTCGGTGAGGAACGCGTCGGCGGCGGTGATCACGTTGCCCCAGAGCTGCGCGCCCGTCGGTCCGAGCGGGGTCGCTGCGGTGCTCGCCGCCCTCGCCTGCAACGCGGGGATCTCGGCGGCGGTGAAATTGAGACGAGGATAGCCCGGCGTCACGAGCGAGAACGTGCGCGGTGTCTCGTCACTGATCTCGGTGAGCGCCGCGTCGTCGAAGTAGACGGTGCCGGGGCTCGGGTATCCCACGTAAGGGCTGATCGTGGCGAAGGCCGCGTTCGCGGGCGACTTGCCGCGGACCACCACCTGCTGCCACTCCCGGACCTCGTACGCCGCAGCGCGCAGCGCGAGGATGCGCGACTTCGTCGCGGTGTAGAACTCGAGGTAGACCATTCCGGTGCCCGGCGCGTTGTACACCCACATCGAGGCCTCGTAGTTGGTGTCGGGCTCGATGGGGATATAGGCGCTGCGCAGCATGGTGTTGGCCGTGACGGCGGCGTTGTTGCTGGTGAGCCGGCCGCTTCGGGTGCCGCCGTGCGCGACGGCGGTGCTGGTGGCGATCTCTCCGCCGGAGACCACGTTCCAATTGCCGATGGCGGTGCCGTAGGCGACCTCGAAGCCGGCGTTGGGGATCGGCATGAGCCCCGAGAGCTGGGTCAGGACCACGTCGTCGAAGTAGCTCAGGCCGGGTGCGGTGCGGTCGTGGTCGAGCAGGATCGTGATGAAGGCGGTGCCCGCGGGAGACTTCATCGCGGTGATGATCTCCTCCCACGTTCCGATGGCGGCGCTGAGGCCTTGGGTGATGCCGAGACGCGTCGCCTTGGTCGAGTTCCAGAACTCGATGTACAGCCGAGACGTCCCGGCGACGCTCCACGCCTGCACCGCCGCGCGATACACCGTGTCGGGCGAAGCGGCCACGTACGCGCTTCGGATGCTTCCGGTGGTCGTGGCGTTCGGACTGTCCACCGACACCGACCAGGATCCACCGTGGACCGGCGTCGAGACCGAGGCGATGGCGCCGTTGCCGGTGGAGGTCCACTGGGCGGGCTTGCCGGCCGTGACGGTCTCGAAGCCCGCGTTGGGGATAGCGATCGGCGTGTCGGCCCTGGCCGAGGGCGCCGGGCCCGTCAGGCTCAGCAGGGTCGCTGCGCCGGCGGTCATCGCGCTGAGCTGGAGGAACCGACGCCGGTCGAGTTCGACGCCGCCGAGCGTCTGAAGAGCACCGGCGCCATCGCCGAATGCAGAGGGGGAGTGGGTCGTAGGGGTCAAGAGTCGTTCGCCTTCCGTGTTTCCGCCGTGGGGAACCGGACATCGCACATCACCGGTGATACGGCGCGCCTAAGCAAAACTACGTAGTACTGACTACGTAGTACTGCACTGTAGGATTAGTGGTGCCGGAGCGCAAGAGGCAGATCGACCCTCAACGTCCCGCGTCGGCCGAAGAAGTGGAGGTCGTGTGTCCGAGAATGTGCGTGGCGCGACGAGCGTCGATGTCGCGGCGAGAGCCGGCGTCTCTCAGACCACCGTCTCGCTGGTCTTCCGCGGCGGCAAGGCCGGGGCGCGGATCACGGAGAAGACCAGGGATCGCGTGCTGAAGGCGGCTGCCGAGCTCGATTACCGCCCCAACCACGCCGCCCGGAGCCTTCGGCAGAGTCGCAGCATGATGATCGGGATGGTGCTGAACTTCTACAGCCAGCACGCGATCGATCTCGTCATGGCGGGGCGGCGCACGGCGGCGGAACGCGGCTACCAGCTCCTGTCGCTCCCCGGCGGATCGGCGGATGTCGAGGCGTCGGCGCTCGACCTCGCCGCGCGCGGGGTCGTCGACGCGCTCGTGTTCTGCACCATCGAAGACGCTTCGCGCAAGCAGGCCGTGAAGCTCGCCAAGCAGGGGGTGCCGATGGTCATCGTCGGCCTGCCCTCTCCGCATCCGCTCATCCCATCGGTGCGCATCGATCTGGTGTCGGCCGGTTTCATGGCCACCTCGCACCTGATCGACCAGGGGCATTCGCGAGTGGGCTTCCTCGCCCCTCCCGGGCACCGCGACGAGAAGGGCGAGCGATACGAGGGATACGTCAAGGCCGTGGCCGAACGCGGGGCGGTGGTCTCGGATGCGCTGGTCGCCGAGGCGGTACCCAACTACGAGGGCGGGTATCGCGCAGCCACCAGACTGCTGCAGCTTCCTCTCGCAGAGCGCCCGACGGCACTCTTCGCCTTCAACGACGACATGGCGATCGGAGCGATCCGGGCGGCGAAGGATCTGTCGATGGACATCCCGGGCGATATCGCCCTGATCGGATGCAACGGATACCGCATCGACGAGTTCCTCGTCCCCCAGCTCAGCACGGTTCGCGTGCCCGGCGAGACCTACGGGATCCGCGCCGTCGACATCGTCGTCGACGGCCTGAACGGCAGGGCTGCCCCCGCGCGCGATCAGATGCTGCCCCTCAGCCTCGAGGTCCGGGAGTCGTCCGTCCGCTGACGACGGGCACAGTCGCTTCCGGCTCTTGAGGTTTTCTAGTATTACGTAGTACTTTGGTTCCGAGCCGCATCGCAGCGGATCGGAGAGGAAGTCATGGCGACACTGAAGGTCACCGACGTCAAGCGCACGGTCATCCGCGTGCCGTTCCGGGAGCGCAGCCGTCCGTGGAGCGAGCTCCTCAACGGGCAGTGGGGCATCGTCGAAGTCGTCGAGGTGATGACGAACGATCCCGAGATCATCGGCATCGGCGAGACACTCCTGCACTACACCTGGGCGCGCGTCCCCGAGGAGGCGACCGCGAGCGTCCTGGGTCGTCCTCCGGCGGAGCGGATGGCGGACGACTCCCTCGGCGCGGGGCTGCAGATGGCCCTCTACGACGCGGCCGCCAAGGGAATGGGTGTGCCGTTGCGAGCTCTGCTGGCGATGCCGCAGGTGCGCGAGTGGGCGCCGATCTCGTGGTGGAACACGAAGTCGCCGCCCGAGATCCTCGCCGCGGAGGCCGAGGACGCGCTGCGTGAGGGATACGTCACGCACAAGTTCAAGGCGAGACCGTGGTTCGACATCTTCGAGCAGGTCGAGGCCGTGAGCGCGGTGACGCCCGCCCACTATCGCATCGACCTGGACTGGAACGGCATGCTGCAGACCCAGGGGGATGCGGTCGAGGTGCTGCGCCAGCTCGACCGGTACGAGCGGGTCGGCATGTACGAGTCGCCGATCCACTTCGACGACATCGAGGGCATGCGCCTCCTGCGGGAGAAGATCGAGCGGCCGCTCGCCGAGCACCTCCTGCCGTGGACGTTCCCGCACCACATCCGGCAGGATGCCGTCGACGGCTTCGTCGTCGCGTCGCGCGGCGTCTCCGGGATGCTCCACTACGCGTCGATGTGCGCGGGCTTCAACAAGAGCTTCTGGCTGCAGGCGGTCGGCACGGGGCTCACCACCGCGCTGTCGGCGCAGTTGGGCGCCGTCATGACGCATGCCCGCTGGCCGGCCGTGACCTGCCTGAACATGTACGACGACGATCTGATCGTCGAACCCCATGAGATCCGCGGCGGGTATCTTCATGTGCCCGACGGGCCGGGACTGGGCGTGGAGCTGGACCGCGATGCCGTCGAGCGCTATCGCATCGACGCCCCGTATCGGGCGGAGTACCCGCGCAAGCTCGTGAGCTTCTCGCTGCCGAGCGGTCACGTGCGGCACTACGCCGAGATCAGTCAACCGTGGGACGAGGCGCGGGAGCGGTGGAACATGCCGCCGCAGCAGCGCGGTGCGAACCTCTCCGTGCGCGTCGACGACGGCTCCGACGAGTTCGATCGCCTCTACCGCCGGGCCGCGGCATCCCCGGTGTGGGAATGAGGTGCGCGTCGAGGATGCCCCGGATCCGGATGGGGCGGCCATGAGGATCCTCGTCCTGGGCGGGAGCGGCGACGTCGCGCGTCTCGTGGTGCCGCATCTCGCGCAGCGACACGACGTGACCGTCGCCGACATCCGCCCCGGCGACTCGGCATCGTCGATCCGGCGGATCCGCGTGGACGCCGTCGATGAGGATGAGCTGCTCGAGGCCTCGGCCGAGCAGGACGCGGTGGTCTATTTCGCGATGGGACGCAAGAGCGACTGGGGCGACCACGAGCCGGGCTGGCGGCGGTCGCACTTCGAGTTGAATCTGTGGGGGCTCGACTCCGCCCTGCGCGCGGCGGCGTCGGCGGGCGTGCGACGCTTCGTCCACGCGAGCACGATGTCGGTCTTCCGCTCCTTCCCGGCGCTGCCGACGGGTTTCGACCCGCCGGTACCCGACGCGTGCGACACCTACGGCCTGACGAAGCGGCTCGGCGAGGACCTCTGTCGCGCACGCTCGTCGGCATGGGGCCTCGACGTCGTCTCCCTCCGGCTGAGCGAACCCGTGCCTGACGACGTCTGGGAGCGCGACCACACCACGCGCCCGTGGCTCACGGCCGCCAGCGACGTCGCGATGGCGTTCGAACGTGCTCTGGTGGTCGATCTGGAGCACTTCCGCGCCTTCTCGATCACGGGCGATATCGACGCGCGGCCGGCGGAGCGCCGCGAGGCGCGCGATCTGCTGGGCTGGAACCCGCGCCCGCGGAACGAGCGGCGGGCCGCCTCGTGACCGGCCGCTCCCACGCACTCGCGACTCTGGACCGCACTGAGATCGGGCGGCGAGCCCCCGGCGCGATCGCCGTGCTTCCGATCGGGGCGACCGAGCAGCACGGCCCCCATCTTCCGACTGGGACCGATCACCTCGTGGTGGCCCATGTGGCCGAGCGGGCTGCGGAGCTGCTCGACGGCGTCGTCGACGTGATCGTCGCACCGACGCTTCCATTCGGATACTCGCCTCATCACCTCCCCTTCGGAGCCACGATCTCCCTGACCGCGTCCACGGTGCTGAGTCTGCTCGGCGAGGCGTGCGCGAGTCTGCTCGCGGCGGGTTTCCGCGGCGTGTTCATCCTCAACGGCCATGGCGGGAACGAAGACCTGGTGATCGTCGCCGCGCGGGAGGCGGGCACGGCCTCGGGGGCCGTGGTGGGCGCAGGCTCGTACTGGTCGATCGCGTGGGCGGACCTCGATCGCGCCGGTTTCCAGCAGAAGGGTGAGGTGCCCGGGCACGCTGGGGCGTTCGAGACATCGGTCATGCGCGCGCTGGGAGCGAGCGTCGACGCGCCTCGACGCTCCTGGTCGCCCGCTCCGCGAACGCACTACCACCCGGACTTCCATGTCGAATCCGCCGCAGGGTGGGCGGAGTCGCGCGGCTTCTCCGACGACCCCGCCGCCGGCTCCGCCGCTGATGGCGAGCGAGCGCTCGCCGTGATCGCCCGTGCGGTGGCCGACGCGCTGACCGCATTCAACGCCGCCGTCGACACGGCCGCGTCCCGCTCGATCGTCTCGCATGAGGAGGACCTGTGAATCACGACCACACCCGCACCGATAACGACCGTCTGCCCGTCGTGCCGTTCGACCCTGAGCTCGAGCGGGTCTATGCGGCGATGCCGGCAGACCTGCTCCGCGATCTCACCCGTGACGACATCCCCTGGCTGCGCCGAAGTGATCCCCCGTCGGATGAGGCCGCCGACATCGCAGCCCGCCACCGCACACCCCACCAGCGGCAGGAGGTCGAGCACGACGGCGTCGTGACGTCTGTCGACGTCTACGGCGCCGGAGGTGCCGGCCGGCCGGGCATCTTCACGATCCACGGCGGAGGTCTCATCGCCGGCACAGCGCTGTCCGGGCTCGACGAGCTGCTGCCGATGGCAGCGGAGCTCGACGCCGTGGTCTTCTCCACGTCGTATCGCCTGGCCCCCGAGCATCCGGCGCCTGCGGCCCGTGATGACGCACTCGCGGCGCTCGCCTGGTGCTTGGAGAACGCCGAGTCCTTCGGCGTGGGGCCGGGTCGGATGCTCCTCCGAGGAGTGAGCGCCGGGGGAGGGCTGGCGGCCAGCGTCGCCGTCGCGGCCCGAGACCGGGGGCTTCCCGCGACCGCCGGTCTGATGCTGGAGGCGCCGATGCTCGACGACCGCAACGAGACGGCCTCCGCGAAGCAGTACGCGGGCCGGCATCCCTGGAATCGGGGATCGAATGCGATGGGGTGGGAGGCGTATCTGGGGCGGATGTCGGATGCCGCGCGTGACGAGCTGGTGCCCGCACGGGTCGGCGATCTCGGCGGACTGCCTCCGGTGTACCTCGATGTCGGATCGGCCGAGGTCTTCCGCGACGAGGTCGTCGCCTTCGCGAGCCGTCTGTGGCGGGCGGGCGGCGAAGCCGAGCTCCACGTGTGGAACGGAGGCTTCCACGGCTTCGCGCCGAGCGCACCCGAGTCACGGCTGTCAGCCACGGTCCGCACAGCCCGCGAGGGCTGGATCGCGCGTCTGTTCGCGCGCACGGCTGAGGCGCCGAGCGCGTGATTGCGACCGTGCGCTTCGGATTGTAATCTGCAATGAAACTACGTAGTACTGAAAGGCGAAGCATGTCTTCCTCTGTAGCTCTGGCGATCTGCACCGGCAGCGCACTTCCTGATGGCGGGATCGACTGGACCGTGTACGCGCGCGAGGTCTACGCCCACGCAGGAATCGCGGTCGACGTGACGGAAGGCCTGATCGATGATGTCGCCGGCCGTCGCGCCCCGCTGGTCTTCCTCTCAGCACCGGTCCTCGCGGAGGCCGAGCGCGACGCCGTCGTCGCGTGGATCCGCTCCGGTGGGGCCGTCATCACCTACGGCGGCGCCGGCGACCTCGGCGACGCGCTGGGCGTCGCCGACGGCATCCTGGTCGACGAGGGGTACGTCCGGCCGGCCGAATCCGTGCCCGGTCTTCCCATCAGTCATCCCGGCGTGTACGCACACGGCGGGCGGCGGCTCGACGTCACAGCGACGACGGCGCACACGCTCGCCGAGTGGGCGGACGGTGGCGCTGCCGCCGTGCTGGTGCCCTGCGGGGAGGGCAGGGTCGAGATCTGGGGTGCCGACCCGTGGCAGAGCATCGTCCGCATCCAGCAGGGATGGCCGGTCGAGGGGAAGGGCCCCGCCGCACCCGATGGATCCGTCCCGCGCGCCGATGACATCCTGCGGGCCGACGAGGGCCTCGCCCTTCCTTACAGCGATCGCCGGCTGCCCGACGGTTCGGTACCTCCGGCAGGCGCCGTCTACGAAGGCGGACGCTCGCCCCGCGTCGCCGCCCCGATCTTCACCGTGCCGCACGCAGACCTCTGGCGAGCCCTCGTCGGTCGCTCGCTCGCCGACGCGTATGCGGAGCTCGCCCTTCCCTTCGTGCGGGTCGACTATTGGCCTGCCGGTCTCGATGCCGTCGCGCACATGTCGTGCGACTCCGACCTGAATCGCGACTCCAACGCACGCGCCGCGCTCGCCGCCTTCGATGCCGCCGACGTTCGCGTGGCCTGGTGTCAGTGCCATCCCGGGGGCTACTCGCCGGAGGTGGTGGAGGCCATCACCGCGGCAGGGCACGAGCAGGCACTGCACTACAACGCCATGCACGACACCGACGTGGACGAGTGGGGCTTCGAGAACATGGCGACCCAGCTCGCCTGGGTCCGCAATCTCACCGGCGCGACCATCACCTCGAACAAGAACCACTACACCCGCTGGGAGGGCTGGACCGAGTTCTACGAGTGGTGCGACCGACTCGGGATCGGTCTCGACCAGACCCGTGGTCCCAGCAAGCAGGGTGACGCGGGCTTCACGTTCGGCACCGCCCACCTCTGGCGTCCGCTGATCGATCACGAGGGAGGGCAGGAGCTCGGGCGCGTGATCGAGATGCCGTTGCACAGTCAGGATCTCGCCTGGTTCGCTCACCGCACGATCGCCGAGCCGATCCTCGATCAGGCGGTCGCCGTGCACGGCGTCGCGCACTTCCTGTTCCACGGCGGCAATATCGAACGCGACGAGGAGACGCGCGATTCGGTCGTCGCAGTCGCCGAGGCGGCACGGGCGCGGGGCATGCAGTGGTGGCTCGCGGATCGCATCGAACGATGGGAGAGGGCCCGGCGAGGGGTGGCGATCGAACTCGATGAGCAGGATGACGGTTGGGTCTTGCGCGTGAGCTCTGCGGAAGACATCTCCGACCTGGCGGTCCTGGTCGCCGGAGATGCCGCCGTCACCGTGGAGGCGGACGGCGATGAGGTCGCGCGACGCTCCGTACTGCGCCACGGGCGCGCCTTCACCGAGATCGGACTGCGTGTCCACGCGGGCATCACGGAGTTCCGTCTCGATGTCGCGGCCGTCGGCGACTCGTCGGTCCACGACGAGGCGACTCGGGTGAGCTGAGCGGAGACGCGACCCGGGGGAGCGCGGCCCCCTCGGGTCGCGGTCAGTCCGGCACGACTGCGAGGGCCTCGATCTCGACGAGATAGTCGCGGGCGAGGCCCACGGCGATGGTGCTGCGAGCCGGGCGATGGTCGCCGAAGACCTCGCCGTATGCGCGATCGAACTCGGCGAACGACGACAGATCCACCAGGAAGCAGGTCGTCTTCACCACCGCGGTGAGGTCGAGTCCCGCACTGCGGAGAACGGCTTCGAGGTTGCGGAGGGTCTGCGCGGTCTGTGCGGCCACGCCGTCGGCGAGGGAACCGGTGGTCGCGTCGATACCCACCTGACCGGAGAGGGCGAGCAGCCCACCGATGCGCAGTCCTTGCGCGTAATGGCCGACCGGGGCGGGGGCGCGGTGCGTGTGCAGCGGGACGGGTGTGACGGTCATGTCGGCTCCTGGGTGGTGTCATCGGTGGACGGGCGGCGACCGCTTTCGACGAGCAGGCGCGTGAGGGTGCCTCCGAGCACGGAGTCGAGTTCGGTGGGTCGCAGTAGGGACGCAGCCCAGGGCGGAACGTCGAACAGATGCTGCTCGGGGATCGCATCGAGCACGGGCGGGAAGTCCGACCCCCAGACGATCCGGTCAGGACCGAAGGCGTCGAGGACGACGCGGAATGCCGCCTCGGCCGAAGAATGCGGAAAGGAGCGCTCGATGGCGTAGAGCCCCGACAGCTTCACGAAGACGTGGGGCGCGGCAGCGAGCGCGAGAAGGGGCTCGAGGGTGGATGCGGCGGTGTCGACGTCGACGGCGCCGGGGCCGGGCAGGCCGAGGTGAGAGATGAGCACCGGACCCTCGTCGACCCGGAGCAGCAGCGGAGCGGCGTCGCGGAGCGCGCGCGGCTCGGCGTTGACGCTCAGGATGCGACCGCGAAGAGGGCGCCGCAGCGTGGCGGCTTCCGACATGCGTCGGGAACGCTCGTCGGTGAGGTAGAGACTGAGCCCGGCGAACTCATCCCGGCGACGCGAGGCGGCAGCGTCGGATGCCGAGCCGTCGGGAATCCACGCCAGAGGATGGATCCAGGGGTGCGCCTGGGCGGCATCGGCGATGGCATCCGAGTTCCCTCGGAAGCGAGCCTCGCCCTCGTAGGCCACGACGAGGGCGTTGCGGATCCCGGCGGCAGCCCGCGCGGAGGAGTATCGAGCAAGGTCCGATCGGTGGTCGTCGAGCTCGTGCCGGAGGCCGGTGAACAGGTGGATGTGCGCGTCCGCTCGAACGCCCGTGCCGGCGGCGACCATCGATGCTCTCTCCGTTCCATCGAGGCAAAGTACTACGTAGTATTGTCGAACTCGTGCAGCCTTGCAAGATCGAGCCGCCGTCCCGCCGTCGGTCGCGCAAGTTTACGGAGGTCTGCGATGGACAGGTCGGCGAAGGGTCGTGCGGATTCCGTTGCCGATGCCGGTAGAGTCCACGGAATCCGTCGCGAGAAGAAAACGATTGACGCGAGAAGCGCAGGAGCTCTACTGTTCTGAGCATGGCAGCAACGACGCCCATCCATCTCGAACGACCCGACGGGAAAGGACTGGCAGCCGGCACGCTCGGCCTCTGGGGCTCGACCGTCATCGGTCTGGCCTCGACCGCGCCGGTGTACTCCCTGGTCGCCACGCTCGGCTTCGTGGTGCTCGCCGTCGGCGCGCAGGCGCCGATCGCCTTCATCATCGCCTTCGTGCCGATGCTCCTGATCGCCTTCGCCTACCGCGAGCTCAACAACGCGGTGCCCGACTGCGGCACCACCTTCACCTGGGGAACGAAGGCGTTCGGCCCGTGGGTGGGGTGGATGGGCGGCTGGGGCGTCGCGGTGGCCGGCATGGTGGTTCTCGCGAATCTCGCCCAGATCGCCTCTGTGTACTTTTGGTCGCTCGTCGGACAGGATCTCGAGAACAACGACTGGCGGGTCGTGGTGGTGGCCGTGATCTTCATCGCCGCGATGACGTGGGTCAGCTGGCGCGGTGTCGAGATCGGCGAACGCATCCAGAACATTCTGCTCGGCATCCAGTACCTCGCCCTCGCGATCTTCGTCGTCACCGCTCTCTGGCAGTTCTTCACGGGAGCCGCCCCGAACCCGACGCCGTTCGACATCGAATGGCTCAACCCCTTCGCCTTCACCGACTGGTCGGGCTTCACCGAGGCGATCCTCCTGGCGCTGTTCATCTACTGGGGCTGGGACACCTGTCTCGCCCTGAACGAGGAGACGAAGGACCCGAAGCGCATCCCCGGTCGTGCCGCGCTGCTCACCACCGTCATCCTGCTCTTCACGTACGTGGCCGTCACGATCGCCGCCATGATGTACGCCGGTCTCGGCGACTCCGGCACGGGCCTCGGCAACGAGGCGAACGCCGACGACTTCTTCCTCGCGATCAAAGACGGCCTGCTCGGCCCCTTCGGCTGGGTGCTCGTGGTCTCGGTGATCATCTCCGCCGTCTCGTCGACCCAGACCACCATCCTCCCGACCGCTCGCGGCACTCTGGCGATGGGCGTGTACCGGGCGCTGCCGGCGAAGTTCAAAGACGTGCATCCCGTATACAAGACGCCGTCGTTCTCGACCATCGTGATGGGTGTCGTGGCCGTCGCCTACTACGTCGGCATGACGCTGATCAGCGACAACATCCTGCAGGACTCGATCCTGTCGCTCGGTCTGGCGATCGCGTTCTACTACGCCATCACGGGCTTCGCCTGCGTGTGGTATTTCCGCAAGGACCTCACCCGCTCGGCGCGAGACCTCTTCTTCAAGGGGATCTTCCCGCTGCTGGGCGGCCTGATGCTCACCGGCGCGTTCGTGCAGTCGGCCATCGACATGTGGGACGTCGACTACGGCTACACGGTGCTGTTCGGGATCGGCGGCACCTTCGTGATCGGCATCGGCTCGCTCGCGTTCGGCCTCGTGCTGATGTTCGTCTGGTACCTGTTCCCGCGGTCAAAGCGATTCTTCCGTGGCGAGAGCCTGAACCGCGAGACCCAGGTGATGGTCCCCGACGAGCCGAGCGTCACCATCCGCTCGATCGACGGCGGCATCTGACCCACGGCCATCGCGCGCGCGCCCGTCGCGGCGTCGCTGAAGGGAGGAACACGCCGGTGCGAACGCGCACTCACCGGCGTGTTCCTCCCTTCAGCCGCGGGCGCGGGAGGGCGCGGGCGGGGGCGGGCGCGGGCGGGGGCCGGACGGGGCGCGGGCGTAGGCTGGGCCCGTGCGCATCCGGCTCGACATCGCCTACGACGGCACCCACTTCCGGGGCTGGGCGAAGCAGCCGACCCTCCGTACCGTCCAGGGCACGCTCGAAGCCGCTCTCGCCCGGATCGTCGGCTCCGACGTGCAGTTCGTCGTCGCGGGACGGACGGATGCCGGCGTCCACGCCAGCGGACAGGTCGCACACGTCGACCTCGACGATCAGCAGTGGGAGCGGGCGTCGGCTCGGCGCGGGCGCACAGCGGACGATCCGGCCGACGGCCTGGCGGGACGCGTCCGTGGCGTGCTCGGTGCCTACTCCGATGTCACGGTGACACGCTCGTCGATCGCCCCGGACGGCTTCGACGCCCGGTTCTCGGCCGTGTGGCGGCGGTACCGCTACCGCCTCGCCGACGCGCAGGCCGGGTACGATCCCCTCCGGCGCATCGACACGACCAGCATCCGCGGGATTCTCGACGAGCAGGCGATGGATGCTGCAGCGCGCACTCTCATCGGCCTTCACGACTTCGCCGCCTACTGCAAGCCGCGCGAGGAGGCGACCACCATCCGCACGCTCCTCGACTACCGCTGGTCCCGCGATCCCGACGGCGTGCTCGTGGCCGAGGTGAAAGCCGACGCCTTCTGCCACAGCATGGTGCGCGCCCTGGTCGGCGCCTGCGCCGCGGTGGGCGAGGGGCGCCTCGACGTCGACGATCTCGTCGTGCTGCGCGACGCCCTCGCCCGCACGAGCGAGTTCAAGGTGCTCGCCGCCCGCGGCCTCACGCTCACCGAGGTGGGATATCCGGCCGATGAGCTGCTGTCGTCGCGCGCGGAGCAGACCCGGGCGCGGCGGGGCGTCGTCGACTGACGGAATGCCGCGAACGGAGCTGGTCCACAGCGATCGCGAGTAGCGTGGGGGAGGTCATGAAGGTCATCTCGTACAACCTCCAGAAGCACCGCGCGGCCGGCGAGCTCGCGGCCCTCGTCGGCGAGCACGACCCCGACATCCTGTGCCTGCAGGAGTGCAGGGTCGCCGACCTGCCGACCACGATCGGCGGGTTGGCGCTGGCGGATGCCACGCAGGGGAACCGGCTCGGGATCGCCCTGTTCTATCGCGAGAGCACGTTCCGGCTGCAGGGCATCCGGGTGCTCGGACTGAAGAAGTCCCTGCACGACCGCATCGCCAAGCCGGCGCACGAGCGGGTGCTCGGGGCGCGGCTGCACGACATCGACTCCGGCCGCGACTTCATCGTCGCCTCGTTCCACGCCGCGCCTCTCACCGCGCTGAACTCGCTGCGCCGGCACCAGATCCGCGCCGCGCTCACCGAGCTTGCGACGCTCGGCGACGGGCTGCCTCAGCTGATGGTGGGCGATTACAACTACCCCGTCTTCAAAGAGAACCTCGGTCAGGCCGTGCGCGATCACGGCTACGCGCTGACACTGAGCGACGACCACACCTACACGCGGTACCGAGTGTTCCGGGGGCACTACGACTTCGCCACCTCGACCGGGTTCGACATCGATCGCATCACCACCCTCCCTCAGGGCTCGAGTGATCACCGTCCGATCCTCGTGACGGTCACCCCGAACTGATTCGGGGCGCCGTCGACGCGACGGAGATGACTTCCGGCACATGCCCGATCGACCATGGTCGGCGTAGCGTCGCATCGCCGCGGACAGTCCGCGGCCGTTGGATCTCTGGAGGAGTCGTGCTTCTCAGCGTCAACACATTCATCAGCCTCGACGGGGTCATGCAGGGTCCGGGCGCACCGGACGAGGACACCACCGACGGCTTCGATCGAGGCGGGTGGCTGGTGCCGTTGGTCACGGATGCCTCCGACGAGGTCGTGAACGGGTGGTTCCGCCGCGCCGAGGCCATCCTGCTCGGTCGCCGGACCTTCGAGATGATGCGGACCTACTGGTCGCAGGTGACCGATCCCGACGACCTCGTGGCGACCGCGCTCAACACATGGCCCAAGTACGTCGCGAGCGACACCCTGTCCGATGAGGATGCCGCCTGGGGGCCGACCACCGTGCTCCGCGGTGACGTCGTCGAGCAGGTCAGAGCCCTCAAGCAACAGGGCTCGTCCGACGGCGAGCTGCAGATTCACGGCAGCTGGCGGCTCGCGCGCACCCTGCACGACGCCGGGCTCGTCGACGTGGTGCGTCTGCTGCAGTTCCCGGTCGTCGTGGGAGCCGGCAAGAGGTTGTTCCCCGAGGACGCTGCCCCGGCGGGCTACACCGCGGTATCCGACGAGTGCATGGTCCTGCCGAACGGCACGGTCTCGCTGGCGCTGCGTGCGTCGTCGGTCGGAGCGGTCGATGCGGGCGCGTACCTCGTCGACGGCGGTCAGCGGATCGAGGGGGTCGACGGCTGACGCGGGAACGATTTGGGGAAGGGCACCAGGTGGCGTATGCTGTTTCTTTGGTGCCCTTCCTCTCACTGCGGGGGAGACGCACATCCGAACGTGAGCCCTCCACTGGCGTGTTCCCGGCTCGATGAGCCCGAGACGACGAACCACCCCGGAGTGGGATTCACGAACCTCTCCGTTCGACACAAGAAAGCAGCACTATCGTGACGCGCACTTACACCCCCAAGGCTGGCGAAGTCCAGCGCGACTGGGTCGTCATCGACGCCACCGACGTCGTTCTCGGACGCCTGGCCTCCCACGCCGCGACGCTCCTGCGTGGCAAGCACAAGCCGACGTTCGCCAATCACATCGACTCGGGCGACTTCGTCATCATCGTGAACGCCGACAAGGTCGCGCTCACCGGTCAGAAGCTCCAGAAGAAGATCGCCTACCGCCACTCGGGCTACCCGGGCGGGCTCAAGGCCGTCAACTACGCCGAGCTCCTCGAGAAGAACCCGGTCCGTGCTGTCGAGAAGGCCATCCGTGGCATGCTCCCGAAGAACAGCCTCGGCCGCCAGCAGCTGTCGAAGCTCAAGGTGTACGTGGGTGGAGAGCACCCGCACGCCGCACAGCAGCCCCAGCCGTACACCCTCGACCAGGTCGCCCAGTAAGCGCCGTACAGACTTAAGGACATACTCGTGGCTGACATCCAGGACACCACCGAAAACCTTCAGAACTTCTCGACCTCGACTCCCGAGACCGAAGCAGTCGAGGCGGCTCCCCGTCCCGTGCTGAGCGTGCCGGGCGCCGCCGTGGGCCGTCGCAAGCAGGCCATCGCCCGCGTGCGCCTCGTCCCCGGCTCGGGCACCATCACGGTGAACGGCCGCACGCTCGAGGATTACTTCCCGAACAAGCTGCACCAGCAGCTGATCAACGACCCCTTCACCGCCCTGAACCTCGCGGGTGCGTACGACGTCATCGCCCGGATCTCGGGCGGCGGCGACTCGGGCCAGGCCGGCGCGCTGCGTCTCGGCATCGCCCGTGCACTGAACGGGATCGATGCCGAGAACAACCGTCCGACCCTGAAGAAGGCCGGCTTCCTCTCGCGCGACGCCCGCGTCAAGGAGCGCAAGAAGGCCGGACTCAAGAAGGCCCGCAAGGCGCCTCAGTACTCGAAGCGCTAAGGCTCACTGCGCCGATGCCGATCTTTGGCACGGACGGTGTACGAGGACTCGCCAACGGCATCCTCACCGCCGACCTCGCGCTCACCCTGGCCCAGGCGACTGCCGTCGTCCTGGGCCAGGGCCGTACTGCGGAGGCTCGCAAAGCCGAAGGCAAGCGACTCACCGCAGTTGTCGCCCGCGACCCCCGGGTCTCGGGACACTTCCTCACGGCCGCCGTCTCCGCAGGCCTGGCGTCCTCCGGTGTCGATGTGCTCGAGGCCGGCGTCATCCCGACGCCCGCGCTCGCGTTCCTCGTCGCCGACCGTGACGCCGACTTCGGCGTGATGATCTCGGCGTCGCACAACGCCGCTCCCGACAACGGCATCAAGATCTTCGCCCGGGGCGGACGCAAGCTGCCCGACGTCGTCGAACAGCGCATCGAGGCCGCGATGGCCGGCGAGATGCTGCGCCCCACCGGCGCCGGCGTCGGCCGCATCGACCGGTTCTCGGATGCTGAGGACCGCTACGTCGTGCACCTGCTGGCCTCGCTGCCGAACCGGCTCGAGGGCATCCACGTCGTGCTCGACTGCGCGCACGGCGCGGCATCCGGCGTCTCCCCGGAGACGTTCCGCGACGCCGGGGCCGAGGTGACCGTCATCGGCGCCGACCCCGACGGCTGGAACATCAACGACGGCGTCGGCTCGACGCACCTCGAGAACCTCGCCGAGGCGGTCGTGCGCCTGGGCGCCGACATCGGCATCGCGCACGACGGCGATGCCGACCGTTGCCTCGCGGTCGACGCGCAGGGCAACGTGATCGACGGCGACCAGATCATGGCGATCCTCGCGATCTCGATGAAGGAGCGCGGCCACCTCACCGACGACACCCTCGTGGCGACGGTGATGAGCAACCTCGGCCTGCATGTCGCGATGCGCGAGCACGGCATCACCGTGCGCCAGACCGCGGTCGGCGACCGCTACGTGCTCGAGGACATGAACGAGGGCGGCTACGCGCTTGGTGGCGAGCAGTCGGGCCACGTCATCATGAGCGAGTACGCGACCACCGGAGACGGCCTCCTCACCGGCCTGCACCTGGTGGCCGAGATGGCGCGTCAGAAGAAGACCATCGCCGAGCTCGCCTCGGTGATGACGGTCTACCCGCAGGTGCTGGTCAACGTGCGCGACGTCGACAAGGATCGCGTCGCCGACGACGAAGGCGTGCAGCAGGCGGTGCGTGAGGTCGAAGCGGAGCTCGGCGACACCGGCCGCGTGCTGCTGCGCAAATCGGGCACCGAACCGCTGGTGCGCGTCATGGTCGAGGCCGCCGACGCCGAGTCGGTGCGCGCCTACGCCGATCGTCTGGCGGGCGTCGTGCAGGAGCGCCTCGCCCTCTGACCGCAGCCGCCCGCACGACAGTGTCGGCCCGCTGACGCCTCAGGGGGCGGCGCAGATGCGGAAGTAGCCGCTGTCGGCCAGGGTCTCGGTGCTGCACGCGAGGCCCGTCAGCCGCGGATGCTCGCGCATGGCCTCGGCGTCGACGAGGCCCACGTGCGCGCCGGTCAGCACGATCGGCGCGACCGCGGCACCCCAGGGGTCGGCCGCGAGCCATTCGACGTCGTTCTCGGCCACCCATTCGGCCAAGGGGGCGACACCGGCGCGCTGCTGGTCGAGGGTCAGCAGCTCGCGCGGCCCGAACGATGCGGCCACGTGCCCTGCGGCTCCGGCGGCGACGACGAGCGCCATCGCCCCCGCGGCGGCGGCCCCGGCGACGCGCGCGGCCGGGCGCGCCGGCATCCGCATCATCGCCCAGACGGCGACGGCAGCGATGATCGGGAAGAACGCGAAGACGCCCGGTGCCGGATGCCGCACCCAGAGCGGCAGACGCGACGCGGTCGCCCACCAGCCGACGAAGGCGAGCGCGCCGACGAGGGCGGCCAGCGCGTAGGCGATCACGAGGCGCTCCGACTCGCTCGCCGTGCGCCACCGGAGCACCACCCCGGCGACGGCCAGACCGACCGCGATGACGGCGGCGAGCAGGGCGAGCACCGCGGGCACCGACCAGGAGTCGGCCAGCGTGCCGATCTTCTGCAGCACGGTCGTGTCGGCGTCGCCCTGTCCTCCGCTGCGCACGAAGCGCACGAGATCGCGGAGGTGATCGATGAAGCCCGACGTGCCGAGCGACACGAGCGCAGCCAGCTCGACGAGCAGCGTCGGCGCCGCGACGCCCAGAAGGGGGAGCCACGCGCGGCGCAGCAGGTCGCGCAGACGATGCCATCCGGTGCCGTCGGAGAGCACCCACAGTGCGACCGCGAAGGCGGGCAGTGCGAGCAGTGCGATGAGCTTCGCCTGGATCGCGAGACCGACCAGGAGCCCCGCGAGCCACGCACGGCGGGGGAGCACGACGAGCGCCCACACGAGCAGCGCCCCTGCGGGGATCTCGCCGAGGAGGTCGGCCGGTCCCTGGATGGGCGAGACGCCCGCGCCGGCGGTGAACGCCAGGGGCACGGTGACGGCCAGCAGCGCCGCCCAGCGGCCGCCGATCCGGCGCCCGATCAGGGCGAGACCCGCGAGGAGCAGCGCCCAGTAGGCGAGGGGGATCAGGCGTGCGGCGAGCACGGGGTCGATTCCGGTCGCCAGCAGCAGGGCGACCGGCAGCAGCACGACGGGTCCGGTCGAGATCCGCGGGTCGAACGGAGTGATGGTCGAGCCGGAGAGCGCGCCGTCGCTGGAGTAGCCGAGTCCGGCGAGCAGGTTGCGGGGCACGGTGAGGTTGAACGCCTCGTCCTCCCAGAAGCGCCACACGACCAGGCTGTGCCAGGCGACGATCACGTGTCCGACGAGGAGGGCGGCGGCGAGCGCCCAGAACAGGATCGTGCGCCCGCGGGTCATCGCGCGACGCGCTCCGGCCGACGGATGCCGCGCAGCGGGGCCGCGGGACGCAACGACAGCGTCCACACCTCGGCCAGAGCGGTCCGTGCGAACGAGCGCAGCCGCTTCGGGGGGAGGCTGAGGCCGTTGCCGCGCCCCCACATGGTGCCGGTGGTCGATTCGCCGCGGCGCGGGATGCTGGCGACGCGGAGGTACCGCACCGCGAAGCCCGCCCGCGCCTCGGCGAGGGAGAAGTGCACGTGTGGCACGGTGGCGGCGGTGGGGGTGGCGTCGACGAGCAGGCGCAGCGCGTCGGGGCGGTAGGCCCGCAACGGGGTGTTCACGTCGGGGACGCGCCGGCCGGCGGCGACGGCGATCAGCGTGCCGACGGATGCCGTGAGCGCCTTGCGGTACCACGGGTCGGTCCGGCCGTCGCGCACGCCGTGCACGACATCGGCACCGGTCGCACCGAACGCGGTCAGCAGGCGCGTGAAGTCGGCACCGAGGAACTGGCCGTCACCGTCGACGTGCACGATCACCTCGGGCTCGGCCGCGAGGCCGGCGCGGTAGGCGGCGAGTGCCGTGGGCCCGTGCCCGCGGTTCACCGGCTGCACCTCGACCGTCACGTCGTCGACGTCGTCGAACACCTGGGCGGTCGCATCGGTCGATCGGTCGTCGGCGACATGGAACGTGACCCGGTCGGCCAGCGGACGCACGTTCTCGCGGACCTCGTCGACGAAGCCACGGATGCCCTCGACCTCGTTGAAGGCGGGCATGACGATGGCGACGTGGGTGAAGTGCACGGAGGTCCTTGGGCGCTGAGTCGACGCGCAGGTTCGCAGGCGCGCACCGAGTAGCCTAGTCGAGTGAATCAACCCTCCCGAATCCGGCGCGTCGCGCGCGTGGGGAGTCGCTTCCTCATCGTCGGCGGGCTGAGCACGCTCATCGAGATCGCCGTGTTCAACCTCCTCGTCTACGGGCTGGGATGGAACGTCGTCGTCGCGAAGCTGGTCGCCTCGGCGGTGGCGCTCGTCAACGCGTACTTCGGCAACCGGGAATGGACGTTCCGCCACCGCGACCGACGCAGCAGATGGAGCGAGCTGGTGCTCTTCCTGGCGGCCAACGTCGCCTGCACGGCGCTCGGCGCCGCGCTCGTCTGGGCGGGCGTGGAGGCCGTCCACCTGCTGCTCGGGCGGCCGCCGGGGGCGATCGCGGTGAACATCGTCAACCTCGTCAGCATCGCCACGGTCGTGGTGGTGCGCTTCGCCTTGTACCACTGGGTCGTGTTCCGCACGTCGCCGAAGCCGGCGGTGGCCGAGGCGGCGATCGGCGTCGACGTGCCGCGGCCGTGACTCCCAGGCGTGCGCCGCGGGCGTGAGCCGACCCGGAGAAGTGTATGCCAGCATATGAAGAGGCTGTAAACGGCCGGACAACCAGGAAAGAGCGCCGTGCAGAGTCGTGCGGCCGGAGGAGATGACGTCGTGACAACGGTGGGGGAGCCGATCGCCAGCGTGTCCGTCGCGCAGCAGCGACGCCGCGTCGTCGCAGCGGGTGTCGATGCGCTGGCATGGGGGATCGGCGTGGTCGCCGCCGTCGCGCTCCGGTTCGAACTCGCGATGACCGCGCAGATGTGGCTCGCCACGCTGGTGCTCGCCGCGATCGCGGGAGCCATCCAGATCGTCCTCGGCCTCCAGTTCGCCATCTACCGCGGTCGGCACAGCTACGGGTCGTTCGAGGAGGTGCGCACCCTCGCCCTGCTGGTGACGAGCGAGTCGTTGTTCCTCTCGATCTTCACGATGCTCTTCGGCAACGCGGTGGGCATCCCGCGCGGAACCATCTTCCTCGCCTTCCCGTTCGTGCTGCTCACCATGTTCGGCGTCCGGTACCTGGCACGTCTGTTGACCGACCGCACGCGCAAGCCGGGCGAGGAGGCCGAGCCGGCGCTGATCGCCGGTGCGGGCTACCTCGGCGACAACGTCGTGCGCAGCATCCTCACCGATCCCAGCTCGCCGATCCGCCCGGTGGGTCTGCTCGACGACGACCCGGCGAAGAAGAACCTGCGGCTGCGCGGCGTCCCGGTCGTGGGTCGCACCACCGACATCGTCGACGCCGCCCGCCGCACCGGCGCCACCGTTCTCGTCGTCGCGATCGGCAGCGCCGACGGCGCTCAGCTGCGCGCACTCACCGACCGCGCGGAGGCCGCCGGCATGAGCGTGTCGGTGACCCCGAGCATCATCAACATCAAGTCGGGCGAGGAATCGCCCTCCGATCTGCGCGACATCAGCATCGAAGACCTCATCGGACGCAATCCGGTCGACACGAACGTCGAGCTGATCGCCGGGTACATCACCGGGCGCCGCGTGCTCGTGACGGGCGCAGGCGGCTCGATCGGCTCCGAGCTGTGCCGGCAGCTGTCGAAGTTCGGTCCGAAAGAGCTCATCATGCTCGATCGCGACGAGACGGGCCTGCAGCTCGCCCAGATCGGCACCTCCGGGCACGGACTGCTGCACACGAACGACGTCGTGCTCGCCGACATCCGCGAGCCCGACACGCTGGCTCAGATCTTCCGCGAGCGGCGGCCCGAGGTCGTCTTCCACGCCGCGGCGCTGAAGCACCTCCCCATGCTGGAGCAGTATCCCGACGAAGCGTGGAAGACGAACGTCCTCGGCACCCTCAACGTGGTGCAGGCCGCACGGCTCGCCGGTGTCAGCACCTTCATCAACATCTCCACCGACAAGGCCGCCAATCCGACCAGCGTGCTCGGGCACTCCAAGCGCGTGGCCGAGAAGATCACCGCCTGGGCGGGCGAGACGTCGGGCATGCGCTACCTCTCGGTGCGGTTCGGCAACGTCATCGGCAGCCGCGGATCGATGCTGCCGACGTTCCAGGCGCTCATCGAGTCGGGCGGGCCCCTGACCGTCACGCATCCCGATGTCACCCGCTACTTCATGACGATCCCCGAGGCGTGCCAGCTCGTGATCCAGGCCGGAGCGGTCGGACGCGCCGGCGAGGTCCTCATCCTCGACATGGGCGAGCCGGTGTCGATCCTCGACGTCGCCAAGCGCATGATCGCGATGTCGGGCAAGACGATCGAGATCGTCTTCACCGGCCTCCGCAACGGCGAGAAGCTGCACGAGGAGCTCGTGGGCGACCGCGAGAGACTCGAGCGGCCGTTCCACCCGAAGGTCTCGCACACGCGCGCCGAGCCGATCCCGCCGGAGCGTCTCGACAAGGCCGGCTGGAAGGCGCGGCTGTTCGCGGAGCCGCGCAACAACGACACGGCGATCATCGAGCCGCTGGACATCGACCTGGAGACCACGTGAGCGATCGCATCCACATGTCGTCACCGGACGTCGGCGAGCTCGAAGAAGCCGCCGTCGTGGCGGCGATGCGATCGGGATGGATCGCGCCCCTGGGCCCCGACGTCGACGCCTTCGAGCGTGAGATCGCCTCGCGCGTGGGCGTCGCGCACGGCGTCGCGCTGAGTTCGGGCACGGCGGCGCTGCACCTGGGGCTGCTGGGCCTCGGCGTCGGCCCGGGAACGGTCGTCGTGACGTCGACCATGACGTTCGCCGCCACGACCAACGCCGTCATGTACACGGGCGCCGAGCCGTACTTCGTCGACGCCGACGTCACGACCGGCAACATGGACCCGGTCCTGCTCCGCCGGGCGCTCGAGCGCCTCCGCGCGTCGGGAGAGACGGTCTCCGCGATCGTCCCCGTCGACCTTCTCGGCAAGACCGTCGACTACACCGGCATCCTGGCCGTGGCCGCGGAGTTCGAGGTGCCCGTTCTCGCCGACGCCGCCGAGTCGCTCGGCGCGACCCACGACGGCCGCGCCGCGGGCAGCTTCGGGCGGGCATCGATCGTGTCGTTCAACGGCAACAAGATCATGACCACGTCGGGCGGAGGGATGCTGCTGACCGACGACGCGGAGCTCGCGCAGCACGTGCGGTATCTCGCGACTCAGGCGCGGCAGCCCGTCGTCCACTACGAGCACACCGACGTGGGCTACAACTATCGCCTCAGCAACCTGCTCGCCGCGCTCGGACGGGCGCAGCTCTCGCGACTGGACGACATGATCGCGAGCCGGCGGCGGATGCGCGACCGCTACAAGGCCCTGTTCGGCCCGGTCGAGGGCGTCGAGGTCTTCGGCGCCGCGGGAGACGAGCACGACAACGTCTGGCTCACCTCGATCGTCGTCGACGAGGCCGTGACCGGGTGGGCGCCCTCGGAGCTGGCGGGGTTCCTCGCACAGGACGACATCGAGAGCCGGCCGCTGTGGAAGCCGATGCATCTGCAGCCGGTGTTCGCGGGAGCCCGAGGCGAGATCACCGGGACGTCGGCGCAGCTGTTCTCCCGGGGCCTGACGCTGCCGAGCGGATCGGCCCTGACCGAGGCTCAGCGCGATCGCGTCGCCGCCCGCATCACCGAGTTCCTGCGCGAGCGCTCAGCGTGAGGCGCGCAGCACCCCGGCCGTACGACCTGGCGAAGCGGCTCCTCGACGCCGCGGGCGCGGCCGTCGCGCTCGTCGCCCTCTCGCCCGTGATCGCCGTCACCGCCGTTCTCGTCGCCGTGGATCTGGGTCGACCGGTGATCTTCGCTCAGCCGCGGCCCGGCCTCGGCGGGCGCGTCTTCACGCTCTACAAGTTCCGCTCGATGCGCGCTGTCGACGAGGCCCGCGGCCGGGTGACGGATGCCGATCGGCTGACCCGCTTCGGAAGGATCCTGCGCGCCTCGAGCCTCGACGAGCTCCCCTCGCTGTGGAACGTCTTCCGCGGCGACATGAGCTTCGTGGGTCCGCGCCCCCTGCTCGTCGAGTACCTCGAGCGCTACACGCCGGAGCAGGCGCGTCGGCACGAGGTGCGTCCGGGCATCACCGGTCTCGCGCAGGCGAGCGGTCGCAACGCGCTCGGATGGGAGGAGCGGTTCCGCCTCGACGTGCGCTACGTCGATGAGCGGAGCGCCACCCTCGACCTCCGGGTGTTGGTCGCGACCGTCAGGTCGGTGGTGCGACGGGAAGGCATCTCGGCCGAGGGGCACGTCACCATGCGGAAGTTCGGAGACCCGGATGCCTGAGGCTCTCATCGTCGTCGGTGCCGGTGGGTTCGGCCGCGAGACGCTCGACGTGATCGAGGCGATCAACGCCGTCTCGCCCAGCCCGATCTGGACCGTGACGGGGGTGGTCGACGACGCGCCGAGCGATGCCGACCTTGCTCGACTCGCTGCCCGGGGATACGCGCACCTCGGGGCGATCGACGACAACCGCGAGCGGTTCGCCGCCGCGCGGCACGTGGTCGCCATCGGGTCGCCTGCGACGCGTGCGCGCGTCGTCGCCCGGCTCGACGACGGTCGCACGGCCGACGCCCTCGTGCACCCGCGCGCGGTCGTCGGGTCTCAGGCGCGCCTCTCCCACGGAGTCGTCGTCTGCAGCGGCGCGCAGATCTCGACCAACGTCACGCTTGGGGCCCACGTGCACGTGAACCCCGGCGCGATCATCGGTCACGACGCGACTTTCGGGTCGTTCGTCTCGGTCAATCCCGGCGCGGTGATCTCGGGAGCGGTCGAGGTCGGTGAGGGCAGCCTCGTGGGCGCCGCAGCGGTCGTGCTGCAGGGCCTGCGTGTGGGGCGAGGCGCGACCGTCGGGGCCGCGGCATGCGTGACGCGAGACGTGGAGCCCGGCGTCGTGGTGAAGGGTGTGCCCGCGCGATGAGGTCCGTCTGGCTCGTCAACCACTACGCGACGGATCCGACCGAGTCTCCGAGCGGATCGCGTCACTTCAGTCTTGCCGCGCATCTGGCGCAGGAGGGGTGGACCGCGTCCCTCATCGCCGCCAGCACCGAGCATCCCTCCGGCCGGCAGCGCATCCCCTCGTCGGCGAAGCGGGCCGACCGCACGGTGGGCGGCGTGCGCTTCCGATTCCTCCGCGCCTCGGACTACAGCGGCAACGGCATCTCCCGCATCCTGAATCTCCTCACCTTCACCGTCCGCCTGCTGCTCCCGTCCGGAACGCGGGGCCTGCCGGCTCCCGACGTGATCGTCGGCAGCACCGTGCACCCGCTCGCCGCCTGGGCGGCGTCGGTGCTGGCCCGTCGTCGCCGCGTGCCGTTCGTCTTCGAGATCCGCGACCTGTGGCCGCAGACCCTCATCGACATGGGCAGGATGACGCCCCGCTCCCTTCCCGCGCGCATCCTCCGCGCGGTCGAGGGCGAGCTGTGCCGCCGAGCCTCCGCGATCATCACGCTGCTGCCGTTCGCGGCGGAGTACCTCGAGCAGGAGCAGGGCGTCCCCGCCGACAAGATCGTCTGGATCTCGAACGGATGCGACGCCGCCGCGTTCTCGCATCTGCCCGCGGCCGAGCCCGACGGGCCCTTCACGTTCATGTACTTCGGATCGGTCGGCCTCGCGAACGGGGTCGACGAGATCGTGCGCGCCTTCGCGCCGGTCGCCGACGGCGCGCGACTGACCGTGTACGGCGGCGGACGGTCACTGCCGCAGGTGCAGGCGCTCGCGGGCGAGCTCGGCATCCGCGACGCGGTGGAGTTCCGCGGGACGATTCCGAAGACCGCGGTCCCCGAGGCCGCGGCCCTCGCGGACGCCCTCGTGATCAACGTGCTCGATCTCGCGGTCTATCGGCACGGGATCAGCATGAACAAGCTGTTCGACTACCTGGCCGCCGGCCGCCCCGTGGTGATCGCGAGCAGCGCGCCCAACAACCCGGTCGCGGAGTCGGAGGCGGGCCTGACCGTGCCGGCAGCCGACACCGCGGCGTTCACCGCCGCCCTGCGCCGGATGCGCGACAGTGACCTGGAGGAGCGTCGGCGCTGGGGCGCGAACGGACGCGCTCTCGTCGAGGAGCAGTACGACTACGGGGTCCTCGCGCGACGACTGGCGAGCACTCTCGACGCCGTGCTCGCCGGCGTGCGCCCCGATGCCTCAGACCGTCCCTGACCACAGGCGATCGAGCGCCGCGGCATCCGGATAGGTGATCAGCACCGCGTCGTGGCGTCCGAAGTACACGAACCGGCTGCCCGCACTCGCCGCCGCCGCGCCGCTGTCGATGGCCGAGCGGAAGTCGTCGAGGGATGCGGCGCCGCCCTGCGCGATGACGGGAACGTCGACCGCGGCGGCGACCTCGGCCACGACCTCGAGGTCGTACCCCGTCGAGGTCCCGTCGCGGTCGATGGAGCTGACGATGAGCTCGCCGACGCCGAGGCGACAGGCCTCCTGAGCGAACTCCACGGGGGAGAGGCCGCTGTCGATCAGGCCGTTGCCCACGTAGGAGCGCGGGGTGCCCGACGCCCGGCTCACGTCGACGCTGGCGACGACGCTCTGCGTGCCGATCTCCGACGCGATCTCCCGCACCAGCTCCGGTGCGCGGGCGACGGCGGTGTTGAGGATGACCTTCTCGATGCCCGAACGGACCAGGAGCGAGGCCTCGCGCAACGTGGAGATGCCGCCGCCGTAGGCCACCGGCATGAACGCCTCGGAGGCGATCGATTCGATGAGCCCGGGATCGAGGGGCGTCTCGCCCCGGCTCGCCGAGATGTCGCAGATCACGAGCTCGTCGACCTCGAGCTCGTTGAAGATCCGCACCGCGTTCACCGGATCGCCCAGATAGGGGTTGCCGCGAAACCCGCGCGTCTTCGTCAGCCATCCGCGATGCAACTGCAGCACGGGGATGATGCGGGGCCTCACAGTCTCACCCAGTTCTGCAGCAGCTGCATGCCGAACCGGTGGCTCTTCTCGGGATGGAACTGCGCCCCCACCACCGAGCCCTTCGCGATCATCGACGTGTAGCGGTCGCCGTAGACGGTGCTCGCGAGCACGTCGCCCGGGTCATCGCACACGACCCGATAGCTGTGCACGAAGTAGAACCGGTGCCGGTCGGAGAGGTCGGCGAGCACCGGGTGGTCCTGCTCGACGTTCACCTGCGACCAGCCCATGTGCGGCACGCGGAGTCCTCCGGACGCATCGAACTTCCTGCTCGTGCCCGAGACGAGCCCGAGCCCGGGCAGCTCGCCCTCTTCGCTCGAGTCGAGCAGCAGCTGCATGCCGAGGCAGATGCCGAGGAGCTGTCCGCCCGCTTCGGCGTGGTCGACGACTGCTCGGTCGAAGCCCGTGCGGTGCAGTTCGCGCATGGCCACGTCGAAGGCGCCGACGCCGGGGAGGAGCACGTGATCGTGCTCGACGACCGCGGCGGGGTCGGTGATGACCGACGCCTCGACCTCGAGCCGGTAGAACATGTTCAGCAGCGAGCCGATGTTGCCCACGCCGTAGTCGATGATGCCGACGGTCACGGCCGGTCTCCTCTCCGCGCGCGGGGGCGCCTGTTCGCGGGAGATGCCGCGAGTCGTCGATACTCGTCGATCATCCTCGCCGACTCCTCGTCCCAGGAGGGCAGCTCGACATGACCGAGCTGCTCCCGGGCGGCCGCGATCGTGTCGTCGGTCAACCCGTCGAGCACGCCGGCGAATTCGGCGTCGACGGCGTCGATCGTCAGTTCCGCCAGGCCGCCGGCGAGCAGACGACGCACCGCGGGGAGCTGGTTGTGGATGAAGGGGACTCCGGCCGCGGTGTACTCGATCGCCTTGTTCGGCAGCGCGAGGGCGTACGAGAGGCACGACGGCTCGATCAGGCAGATGCCGACGTCGGCCGTCGCCAGCGTCGGCACGACCGAGTCGCTGTCGATGCGGTGGTGATGGTGGATGTTCGGGTGCGTCGCGGCGGCCTCGTCGACGAGCCCGCCGAGTTCGCCGTCGCCGAGGAACACCACGTGATCGTCGGGGCGCTGCGCGAAGGCGGCGAGGATGTCCGGGATGTGGCGAGCACGGACGATGTTGCCCACGTGCACGAAGAGCCTGCTCCCGGTCGGGATCCCGAAGGTGGCATGCAGGTCGTTCGCCGCACCGCGCGACGTCAGGCTCGGCGAGTTCACCACGCTGACCGCGCGCACCCCCGGGTACGCGGTCTCGTACCACTCCCTGATCAGGTCGTTCACGACGAACACGACGTCGCTGCGGCGGATCAGCATCCGCTCCACCAGAGCGAAGACGCGCCCCTGCAGCCCGTGCGACGTCGAGGTCTTGGTCTCGAGCTCGTGCGTGTCGTAGATCAGCCGGGCTCCGGTGCGGCGGGCCAGCAGGGCGGCGACCGGGAGCACGGCGACGGAGTGGGCGTTCACCGTGTGCAGGTCCGACGACGCGTACTGCCGGTACACCTGTGCCGACCAGGCGATCTGATAGCGGATCCGGCTCAGCACCGAGCCGCCTGCCTTTGCCACCGCGCCGACGCGCCGGATGAGGCGGCCGTCGGAGAGCGGCTCCTCCGTCGCGAGTCCGGGGGCCGGGGTGCCGCAGATCTCGATCGCACGGTAGAGCCCGGCGCGGGCGACGGCCAGCGTCTGCCGGAAGATGCGGCTCTCCGACACGATCGGAGCCGGGTAGATGTGGAGATTGAGGCCCTGGGCGGTGGTCATCGCGGGTACAGTCCCGCCTTCCGGAGGGCGTTCACGGTGCGTCGCAGCAGCTGCACGAAGCCGTAGGAGCTGCGATAGTCGCGGAACGAGCGCCGCGGCTCGGCCATGATCGCGGCGAGCTCCTCCTCGCTCAGCTTCAGCTTCTTGCGGAGGAGCTGGCTGTCGATCCTGCGCAGACTCGCGGGGTAGTCGTCGGACTCCAGCGCGACGAGCGCCTCGTCGCGGGTGATCTGGCCCGAGTTGATCAGGTCGGACAGATGACCGCGTCGCTTGTCGATGCGGAACTTCGTCGGCAGGTAGTAGCCCTGCACCCACCGGGTGTAGATCGACTCGTAGTGCTTGCCCTCGTACGGAGTCCACCCGAGCTTCTCCTGGAGCTCGGCGACGGCCGCGGTCTTGTCGTACTCGAGGTAGTTGAGGATCGAGACGATGCGCACGCGCTTGGCGACGGTCGTCCAGCCGAGCTCGGCGAAGCCGAAGTGCGGATACGTTCGCAGGGGGACCGAACCGTGGCGCCGGTGGATGTCGGAGATGTAGCGCCAGTCGGAGTGGCCGTACGACCAGGAGGGGACGCTGATCGATTCCGTCGCGAAGTTCATCCCCGAGATGATGTAGCGGATGCCGTGGCGCCGGGCCTCCTTCCACAGCGTGGCCTGGATCGCGTGGTCGGCCGGGATGTCGGCGTCGGGCGTCGACGCGCGCAGGAACGCGCGCTGGAGGTCGTAGAACTCGTCGAGGCGGAGCACCGTCGTGGACAGGTCGATGTCGAGGGTGCGCAGGACGCTCTCGATGTTGCGCGCCGCGAGCGACGAGTTCCAG
The DNA here is from genome assembly GCF_047246685.1 of Microbacterium martis. NCBI lineage: Bacteria > Bacillati > Actinomycetota > Actinomycetes > Micrococcales > Microbacteriaceae > Microbacterium > Microbacterium martis. The sequence continues at coordinate 333,344 of NZ_JBFOKT010000001.1, forward strand.
CCGTTGTCGACGTGCACCGCCAGCGGCCGGAGTCCGAGCTCGCGCACCTTCATCGCGACGTACGAGCTGTCGACGCCGCCGCTCACGCCGATGAGGCAGTCGTACTGCTTGCCCTCACCGGCCGCCTTGATCGAGGCGACGAGCGAGGCGAGACGCGCCGGACGCTCCTCGACGGGCACGATCCGCGATCCGAGGAGGGCGTCGTAGCGGCGACAGTGATTGCAGACGCCGTCGATCAGCTCGAGGTCGGGATCGACCTCGAACGTCATGACGCAGCGGCTGCAGCCGGAGGGTGATGCCATGCGGGAGAACTCCGACTTCAGATCTGGGCGCTCGACCGGTGTGCGGGGAGGTAGCCCTATGCTATCGGAGGTGCGCCACAAGACCCCCTGAGCGGGCGAACGGCCGGGAAGGGGACATATGCGCGGCCGTGTGGGACGGGGTCTGATCGCCCTCGTGAGCGGAGCCGCCTTCGGTCAGCTCATCCTCGTGGTCGCGACTCCCTTCCTCGCCAGGATCTACGGTCCGTCGGCGTTCGGCGCGTTCAGCGCCCTGGTCGCGGCGACCTCTGTGCTCGGTCCGGTCGCCGCCCTGAAGTTCGACGTCGGGGTCATGCTCCCCGAAGACGAGGACCAGGCGCGTCGCCTCGTGAGACTCGCTCTGGCGAGCTCCGCCGCGTCGTCCGCCGGGGCCGCGCTGGTCATCTGGCTGCTCTCGAGCACCGCGCTGGGGCAGGGCTGGTCGCTCGTCCCGTTCGCCCCCCTCTGGGGCGCGGCGCTCGTGTTCGCGACCTCGGTCTTCACCGTGCTGACGCAGGCCGCGCTGCGACGTCGCTCCTACGGCGTGGTGGCCAGCCGAGCGCTCTTCCAGTCGGGCGGAACGGCGGGCGCGCAGCTCGGCCTCGGACTCCTCGGGGTGAGCCAGATCGGGCTGACGGCGGGCTTCCTCATCGGACGCCTGGTCGGATTCGTGCCGCTGCTCCGGGTGAGCCGCCCCCTGCTCTCCGCACCGACGACCGGTGGCTACCGGGCGACGGTGCGCGAATACATCCGCCTCCCCACCGCGCTGACCGGCGCCGCTCTCATCAACTCGATCGGCACGAATCTCCCCCTCCTCCTCGTCGCCGCCGCCTTCGGCGAGGTGGCGACCGGCGAGTTCGGCATGGCCCAGCGTCTGATCACCGTGCCCGCCACCCTGCTCGGCGCCTCGGTCGCCCAGGTGGTGGGCGCCGAGCTGGCGCAGCTCCTGCGCGAACGGCGCACGGGGGCGCAGCGCATCTACCGGCAGGCGACGGTGCGACTGGGGATCACCGCGGTGGTGGTGGGTGTCGCGATCGTCGCCCTGGCGCCGCTGCTGCCGTTCTTCCTCGGCGACGGCTGGTCGCGCACCGTCCCCATCGCGCAGGCGATGGCGCTCGCCGCGGCGGCCGCCCTGATCGGATCGCCGCTGAGCCAGGTCTACACGATCTACCAGTCGCGCGCGACCGCCCTGATCGACGCCATCCGGGTGGCACTGCTCCTCCTCGCGTGGGCCGGCGTCGCCGTGCTGCAGTTCTCGCTGATCGAGGCGACCTGGGCGATCAGCATCGCGCAGACGCTGGGCTACGTGCTGCTCTGGTGGTACGGGCTCCGGCTGGTCGCCGCTCAGGAGCGCACTCTGAACACGGGGGACTGACGCCGGCGCGGAGACCGCAGATACGCCAGGTCGATGCCGAGCGCCCCGACGTGTGGGCGCGGAGTGAGGGCGAGGAGACCGAAGGCGACGACGAGGCCGTGACTCAGCATGGACGTCAGCACGGAGGCGTTCGACAGGGCGACGGCGGGGATGATCAGCACGATGGCGCTCATCAGGATCGGCAGGCCGACGGAGGCGCGGTCGACCAGACGCAGGTACACGAGGAGCACGGCGCCCGCTCCGGCGACCCCGAGCCAGCCGAAGTTCGCGAATCCGTCGGCGAAGAGGTTCGCGTTCGAGGCGATCACCTTGCCGTTGGTGATCATCGCTCCCACGAGGTACGGCGGGGTCTCGTCGTACGGGTAGTCGACGAACGGACGCAGGACGGAGTACCCGAGGTGGGCCTGCGGGTTGTCGGAGAAGAACCGCACGTACGCCGTGCTGAGCATTCCCGGCGTCAGGATGAAACGGCGGGAGAAGAGAGAGGTGGCGAGGTTGGTCGACAGCAGCTGGTCGACGACCGCGGCGACGACCACCATCGCCGTCGCCCCCGCGAGCAGGATCGAACCCGGGGTCCGCTCCTTGCGCGGCTGCAGCACGATCAGCATCACGAGCCAGGCCGCGATCGCGAACAGGACGTGCTTGTAGCCGGTGGTCGAGTAGAGGACGAGCTGGGCGATGATCGCGACCCCGACGAGCCACCACCGGCGCTCGAGGACTCCGCGTGCGGCGATCCAGGGGTTGACCACGTTGGCCTGGGTCGCGACGAGGTAGCTGAGGATGCCGACCGACTCGAGCTTCTCGGCGAAGTCCGCACGGACGTCGTACACGTCGAGGATCCCGACCAGTTCGAAGCTGAGTCCCTGGACCACCCCGAGCAGCACGAAGGTCGCAGCGGCGAACAGCCCGACCAGTGTCCAGACGACGGGCGACCGCAGGCGGAATCCGAGCGGTCGAGGCGCGGGATTCTGCCCGAGCGCCACGATCGAGAACACCATGCCGACGAGGGCGGCGAGGGCGAGGCCCCGGGCGGGGTCGAGGTAGGAGGTGTAGGTCGACATGAGCACCGTCGGGGCGACGGTGACCGTGAAGAGGACCCACAGCACGACGGACGAGGCCGTCGCCAGTCGGCGCGGCAGGGTCAGCGCGGTGCCGGCGGCGATCGCTGTGGAGAGGATGAGGGGACCCGCGCCCGGATCCCGGTACCGGTAGCCGAGGTAGTCGAACGCCGGCGAGACCTGACCCGCGTAGACCCCGTGGAGGACGACGGCGTAGATCCCGACGAGGACCACGATCGTGAGCGGCGGAAGGATGCCGCGCATGCGGGCGCGGTCCATCGCTCTTCTCATGCGTTCGAGCCTACTGCGCGCGTCGCGGCATCCCCTCCGGCGCGCAGCGCCCGCGTTCTTCGGCATACCGGTATACATGATTGAATCGCTAGGTGACTGAACCCACCCCTCCGCCGCCCTCACGGCGGGAGCGACGCGCGGCGCGCACCACGGCCGCCGACCCCTCGGCCACGGCCGATTCCGACCTGCTCGCCGACGAGTTCGACGTCGATCGTCGCAAGCGGCGACGCGTCTGGCTGTGGGTCTCGATCGCGCTCGTGGTCCTGATCGGCCTGGGTGTCGGGGCATGGGCGGCCAACCGGCTCTACACGCAGGCGCAGGACACGCGCTCGCATCTGCTCGCCGCGATGCCGCACGTCGCCGAGGCCAAGGCGGCGATGCTCGCATCGGACCCCGCCGGCGCCGCGGCCGCAGCCGCCGCGTTCCGCGAAGAGGCGCTCGCCGCGCAGAAGACCTCATCGGGCAAGCTGTGGGACCTCGTCGAGGGCATCCCGCTGCCGCCGATGGAGAACCTCCGGGCGGTCAGCACCGTCTCCGACGTCGCCGTGGACCTCGCCGACGACGTGCTCATGCCCGCGAGCGAAGTGAGCATCACCGCCCTCGCGCCCAGTGGCGGGCGCATGGACGTCGCGGCCCTGCAGTCGCTGGCCGACCTCGTGAGCGGGATCGTCGACGGCACCGAAGCGGCCGACGACAGGCTGGGGGCACTCGACGACGGGGCGCTGATCGAGCAGGTCCGCGCCGGTGTGCGGCAGGTCGACGCCGCGCTCGACGAGATCCGTGCGATCGCCGTGCCCGCGCGCGACGTGCTCGCCGTGCTGCCTGATGCGCTCGGCGCCTCAGGGCCTCGCCAGTACCTCGTCATGTTCCAGGGCAACGCCGAGATGCGTGCGAGCGGCGGCGGGCCGGGCTCGTTCGTGCTGCTGAAGGTGGAGGACGGCGCGCTGTCGATCGTGCGCGAGGCGGCGGCGACGGAGTTCGCCTTCGACATCCCGCAACCCGTGGTGCCCATCGATGCGGAAACCGAGGCGCTGTACTCCGACATCGTCGCCCGGTGGGTCGCCAACCTCACCGGAACGCCGGACTTCCCCACGAGCGCCGCGCTCGCCCGCGGCTGGTGGTCGACGCTCTTCGCCGACCAGGTCGACGGCGTCATCTCCATCGATCCGATCGGCCTCTCCTACATGCTCAACGCGACGGGCCCGATCAGCCTGCCGACCGGCGACGTCCTCACGAGCGAGAACGCCGCACCGCTGCTGTTGAACGAGGCGTACTTCAAGTACCCCGACGGCGTCGACTCCAACCGGTTCTTCTCCGCCGTGTCGCTCTCGGTCTTCGCCGCCCTGACCGGTGGAAACGTGCAGCCGCTCCCCATGGTGGCCGCTCTCACCAAGGCGACCGACGAGGGCCGCCTGAAGCTGTGGAGCGCGAACGAGCAGGAGACGGCGCTGCTCGGCGAGTCGCGCCTCAGCGGCCGTCTGCCGACGACCAACGACGACGAGAGCGCCGTCGGGGTGTTCTTCAACGACACGACCGGCTCGAAGATGGACTACTACGTCGACGCGACCGTGGGGGTGACCACCGACCAGTGCACGGCCGAGGCGGCTCCGAACTGGACGACGACCGTCACGCTGCAGAACCGGGTCTCGGCCGAGCGCGCTCGGGGACTCCCGCGCTACATCACCGGCCCGTACTTCACGCCCGGAGAGATCGGCACCGACTTCATCGTCTACACCCCCGTCGGGGCGAAGATCGAGAGCTGGACGCTGAACGGGAACACCTACGACGCCATCGCGCACACCACCCACCTGGGACGCGACGCGGTGCGGATCAACGTCATCCTCAAGCCGCAGGAGACCGCGACGTTCCAGGTCACGATGGTCGGCGCCGACGGCAGCACCTCGGCGGACTTCGCGCCCCCGAGCGTGCGCCACACCCCGATGGTCCGCGAGACCCCCGTCACGATCGACGCCCCCGGCTGCGAGTAGCGCGGAGCGTTTCCGCGCCCCGCGCTCTCCGCGAAGCGCCCCGCGCTATGCGGGTCGTTCGGCGCGGAGGGCGCGGGGCGTCGTCTGGTAGACGTCCTCCAGCGCGCGCCGCAGGCTCATCGACGAGCGGAAGCCCGAGAGCTGCGCGATGAGCTCGAGCCCCAGCTCGTCGAAGCGGCTGTCGACGAGCAGCGAGCGCGCCAGTCTCGCGCGCTGGCGACGGATCTCGCCCGCGACGGTGTTCCCGGCCTCGGCGAACACGACCTGCAGCAGCCGCAGCGACGACTCCACCGCGTTCGCGACGTCGACGGGGGCGAGGTCGGGATCGCTGCACTGCTGGGCGATGAACCCGACAGCCCGATCGCGCAGGGCCGCCCGCGACGACACCCTGCTCGCGATCTCGCCGACGCGATCCCGCACGATCGCGCCGCCCAGGTCGATGACCATGTGCTCGAGGGCGCGCTGCTCGATCTCGGTGGCCGGGATCTCGACGCCGAGCACGCCGTCGATGAACCGCTCCATGGCCAGGTCGAGGAGCCGCCGGTCGGTGAACAGCTGCGGCTCGTCGGGAAAGGGCGAGGCGAACGTCGCCACGGCGCTCCGCGGGAGGAGCGCCGCCGTCACCAGCCAGTCGCCTTCACCGCGCAGGTCGCGGCTGATGCCCGGAGCCGCGATGACGAGGCCGCTCTCCGCCCGGCGCCACGGCGCGTCGCCGTTCCGCGTCCAGAGCGCGTCGGCCTCGATGAAGGCGATCACCGCATGGTCGGGATGCGTCGCCGCGGTGTCGATCGCGACCTCGGCCGACGTGCCGCGCATCGTCAGCAGCTCGACGCCGCCCAGCATCCGCTGTCGTTCGTCGATCCGCCTCGCGATCTCGACCGCCACCCTCGCTCCTTCGTCTCGGCGATGCACGCACGCCGAAGGCGCAGCATCCGTCGATCCCCCCGAATCGACGTCGGCCCCGCGCATCCCGCGTGTCGGCCAGGCTATCGCGTCGATGCGCGGCGCACCCCGGCCAGGGCCAGGATGACGGCCACGATCAGAGCTCCGATGAGCGTTCCCGAGGTGTTCGCGATGAGATCGGAGACGGCGGGGATGCGCGTCGGCATCAGCGCCTGCACGCCTTCGATCAGCAGGCTCATCAGGCCGCCCACCACGACCGCCTGCCACACCCGCAGGCGAGGGAAGGCGAGGAGCAGCAGCAGTCCGACGGGCACGAAGAGCGCCACGTTCGCCAGGATCTCCAGCACGAACGCGCTCCGCTGGAAGGAGGCGATGCCCGCGTCGGCCACCCAGTGGGCGATGATTCCGACGAGACCCGTGACCTTCGCCGACACCGTCGCCGGCAGCCACACGGTGAAACCGACGAAGAGCAGGTAGCCGACGAGCATCAGCTTCGCGACGGCGGCGCCGTGGTGCGTGCGCGTGACGACGGGAGAGGACATCCCGTCATGCTAGCCAGCCCGGCCGACCGCGGCTCTCAGCTTCGGCCGCCGCTCCGGTCGAGCTGCTCGATGTAGCGCAGCAGCACGCCCTCGCGCAGCGCCCACGGCGACACCTCGAGCTCGTCGAGGTCGAGAGCCGTCATCGCCTCATGCAGCGAGACCGCGGCGGCGACGATCTGGAAGGTGCGATCGGCCGTGATGCCGGGCAGCTCCTGCCGGGCGGATGCGGGGAGGCGCGCGAGCCGAGGGATCCACGAGCCGAGCGCCGCTCGCGGGAGCAGCATCCGGTCGGTTCCCGACCATCCCGGCACCGGATAGCCGGTCAGGCGGGCGAGGGAGCGGATCGCCTTCGACGATCCCACGACGTGATCGGGTCGCGGCAGGCCGATGAACGGCGGCAGCACGTCGGCGAGCGTCTTCCGGGCGTGCGCCCGCAGACGCTCGACGTCGTCGGCGCCGGGCGGATCGTTCGGCAGGAACTGCACGGTCATGCGTCCGGCGCCGAGCGGGACGGATGCCGCCGCGTCGGGCACCTCCTCCGCCCCGGCGGCGATCTCGAGAGAGCCGCCGCCGATGTCGAGGAGGAGCAGCTGCCCCGCCGACCAGCCGAACCAGCGGCGGACCGCGAGGAACGTCAGCTCGGCCTCGGTCTCGCCGTCGAGCACCTGCAGCGGCTGGCCGAGCACGGCCTCGATGCGGGCGATGACGTCGGCGCCGTTGCCGGCATCGCGCACCGCACTCGTCGCGGTCGCGAGCAGGGCGTCGACCCGCTCACTCTCCGCCACCCGGCGGGCCTGGGCGACCGCGGCCTCGAGCGCGAGCACGCCCTCTTCCGAGATCGCTCCATCGGGGGTGAGGTACCGCATCAGACGCAGGACCGTCCGGTCGCTCGTCGTGGCGAGCGGGCGGCCGCCGGGGCGGACGTCGGCGGCCAGCATGTGGACGGTGTTGGAACCGATGTCGAGGACTCCCAGGCGCACGGGAAGAGACTACCCGCGCCCCGATACGATGGACGCGTGCCGACCGTCGACCCCGCGCTGCCGCTGTCTCCGTACCGCGAGATCGGGCGATCGGAATGGGCGCGGCTCGCAGCCGATCTCGACCAGCCGCTGAGCGAGACCGAGGTCGTCGAGATCCGGGGCATCGGCGACCGCCTCAGCCTGACCGAGGTGCGCGAGGTGTACCTGCCTCTCAGTCGCCTGCTGAGCCTGTATGCGACCTCGACGAAGCGGCTGGGGGCGGCGACGTCGTCGTTCCTTCAGGAGGACGACACCACCACCCCGTTCGTGGTCGGCGTCGCCGGATCGGTCGCCGTCGGGAAGTCGACGATCGCGCGCCTGCTCCGCGAGCTGATGAGCCGCTGGCCCGGGACGCCCCGGGTCGAGCTCGTCACGACCGACGGCTTCCTCTATTCGAACGCCGAACTCGAGCGCCGCGGTCTGATGGAGCGCAAGGGCTTCCCCGAGTCGTACGACCGCCGCGCGCTGATCGAGTTCCTCACCGAGGTGAAGAGCGGGGCCGCCGAGGTGCGCGCGCCGTTCTACTCGCACATGCGCTACGACATCGTGCCCGACGCGCACGTGGTCGTGCGGCGGCCCGACGTGGTGATCGTCGAGGGGCTGAACGTGCTGCAGCCGCCGCCCGCGCCGAATGACATCGCCGTCAGCGACCTCTTCGACTTCTCGATCTTCGTCGACGCCGAGACCTCGCACATCGAGAAGTGGTACGTCGACCGCTTCCTCGCTCTGCGGCAGGGCGCGTTCAGCAATCCGTCGTCGTACTTCAACGTGTTCGCGCACCTCACCGACGAGGAGGCGATCACCACGGCGCTCGGCTACTGGAACGAGATCAACATGCCGAACCTCGTCGAGAACGTCATGCCCACCAAGCACCGCGCGCGCCTGGTGCTGCGCAAGGGCGCCGACCACGAGGTGGAGAGCGTGCTCCTGCGCAAGCTCTGACGCGGCCCGGATCGATGCGCCCGACCGGTCGTTGAGCGATGAGCGGAGCGACGAGACGAAACGCTCACCGTGGCTTTGATTGTTCGGACGACTCGCAAAAGTTCCCGATTATCGTGGGACCCATGTGTGGAATCGTCGGATACGTGGGCCCGCGCCCCAGCCAGGACATCCTTCTCGCGGGTCTCGCCCGCCTCGAGTACCGCGGGTACGACTCGGCCGGGGTCGCCGTCATCGACGGCGACGGAGCGCTGGGCATGCGCAAGAAGGCCGGCAAGCTCGCCGTGCTGCGCGACTCGCTCGCCGATGCGCCCCTCGCCGACGGCTCGACCGGGATCGGCCACACGCGCTGGGCGACGCACGGCGGTCCGACCGACGTCAACGCGCACCCGCACCTCGCCGACGATGACAAGCTCGCCGTCATCCACAACGGCATCATCGAGAACTTCTCGGCTCTGCGCGAAGAGCTCATCGCCGACGGCGTGACGTTCCGCAGCGAGACCGACACCGAGGTCGCCGCGGCGCTTCTCGGTCGCGAGTACGCCGGCAACGGCGGCGACCTGCAGCTCGCTTTCCGCAGCGTCGTCAACCGCCTCGAGGGCGCCTTCACACTCCTCGCGATGCACGAGGATCACCCGGGGCTCGTCGTCGGCGCTCGCCGCAACTCGCCGCTGGTGATCGGTCTCGGCGAGGGGGAGAACTTCCTCGGCTCCGACGTCGCCGCCTTCATCGAGCACACCCGCAAGGCCCTCGCCATCGGACAGGACCAGATCGTCGCGATCACGCCGGATGCCGTCGCCGTCACCGACTTCGCCGGCACCCCTGTCGAAGCGGAGCCCTTCGACGTGTCGTGGGACGCCGCCGCGTCGGAGAAGGGCGGATGGTCGAGCTTCATGGCCAAGGAGGTCGCCGAGCAGCCCGAGGCCGTCGCGAACACCATCCGAGGCCGCATCCGTGACGGCCAGGTCGTCATCCCCGAGCTCGACGGCCTCGACGAGCTCTTCACCGGCATCAACCGCGTCATCATCACGGCCTGTGGCACGGCATCCTATGCAGCGCTCGTCGGCAAGTACGCCATCGAGCAGTGGGCACGCGTCGCGGTCGACGTGGAGCTCGCGCACGAGTTCCGCTATCGCGACCCGGTCATCGGCTCGGACACGCTGGTCGTCTCGATCAGCCAGTCGGGCGAGACGATGGACACGCTCATGGCCGTGAAGTACGCGCGCGAGCGCGGGGCGCGCACCCTCTCGGTCTGCAACACGCAGGGCGCCACCATCCCGCGCGAGTCGGATGCCGTCGTCTACACCCACGCCGGACCCGAGGTCGCCGTCGCCTCGACCAAGGCGTTCTCGGCGCAGATCACGGCCCTGCTGCTGCTCGGTCTGCACATGGGGCGCGTGCGCGGCACGGTCGCCGACGCGTCGGCCGACGTCGATGAGCTCGCCGCCCTCCCGGCCAAGGTCGCCGAGGTGCTCGAGAGCGAGCAGGAGCACGTCACCCAGCTCGCCGGCTGGATGGCCGACACGCGCTCGGTGCTCTTCCTCGGTCGGCACGTGGGGTACCCCATCGCGCTCGAGGGTGCGCTGAAGCTCAAGGAGATCTCGTACATCCACGCCGAGGGCTTCGCGGCAGGCGAGCTCAAGCACGGACCCATCGCCCTGATCGAGCCCGGTCAGCCGGTGTTCGTCCTGGTGCCGTCGCCGCGTCATTCCGCGCTCGTGCATTCGAAGGTCGTGTCGAACATCCAGGAGATCCGCGCGCGCGGTGCTCGGGTGATCGTCGTGGCCGAAGAGGGCGATGCCGCCGTGCTGCCGTTCGCCGACGAGGTGATCCGCATCCCGCTCGCCGGTCCGATGTTCGAACCGCTGCTCGCCGTGGTGCCGCTGCAGATCTTCGCCATGGCGCTGGCCACGGCCAAGGGGCTCGACGTCGACCAGCCGCGCAATCTCGCGAAGTCGGTCACGGTCGAGTAGGCCGCCACGGCCGGGCCGGCCATCGGCCGCCCCGGCATCCGTCTGCAGGTCGATTTCACACCTGCAGGTCGAACGGCGTGTGTTGGACCTGCAGTTGTGATCTCGACCTGCGCTCTGCGGCCGACGCCCGTTCACGAGCGCGACCTGCCGAGGGCGGGGAGGATCGCCGCGACCACGGTCGCCCAGTCGTGGACGATCATGGAGTAGTCGAAGCGCAGGGTCTCGTAGCCGAGGGCGGATGCCGCGGCATCCCGTCTCAGGTCGGCATGCCGCCTTCCGCGACCATGGTTCTCCTCGCCGTCGGCCTCGAGGATGACCCGCCCGCCCACGACGAAGTCGACCCGGCCCACCCCGGGCAGGGCCACCTGGCACTCGAGCCGGATGCCGAGAAGATGCAGCCGCAGACGGAGCAGGGATTCGAGCCCGCTCTGCGCATCGGGCCGCGCGAGATCGAGCAGCCAACCGGCCGCTCGGGGAAGCTCGCGTCGGATCCGCGCGCGGTCGTGAGCTCCGATGAGCCGTCGGTTCCATGCGGACTCGTACGCGGCGAAGAATGCCTCCTCGCCGAGGCAGCGGTACGCGTGGATCAGGCAGACGGCGACGGGAGCGAGTCCGAGGCCGGCCGATCCGGGCGAGTAGTGGGTCGTGCACGAGCACTCGGGGTGCTCGTGGCTCCGTCCGCTCCGCCCCAGCCACACGTGCACGCGGCCGTCGGTCTCGGGCAGGACCCAGACCCCGTGGGCGCGAAGCGCTGCCGCGCAGGTGAGAGCGCCGCCGTGCTGCGCGGCCCTGACGACGCCGGCATCCGCAGAAGGCAGCGCGAACACCCCTTGCCGGAGGCGCCTGATCCCGCCTGCTCTCGCCGACTCCGCGAGATCGGTTCGCGAGCATCCGTATTCCTGGAGCGTTCGTCCGCGGGCGACGCCTCCGAGTCGTTCGAGGAGGTAGGCAGGATCCATCATGCGTCGAGCATCCGACCTCGAGGCCCAACGCGGGCATCTCGGGGCAGAATGTGGATGGATCTCAGCGAAGAGGGCGATGTGCAGAGACGAAGTTCGGCCGTCTGCAGGTCGAGATCACACGTGCAGGCCGGTTCCGGCCATCTCGACCTGCACCTGTGATCCCGACCGACGAAGACGCGGGACTGCCGGCTCCGCACCCATGCTCGGTAGGCTGAGACGGTGATCATCGGGACCGGCATCGACGTCGTCGACATCGCGCGGTTCGAGCGGACCATGCAGCGGACGCCGCGGCTGCGCGAGCGACTCTTCGCCCCGTCGGAGCGCGACCTGCGCCTTCCCTCCTTGGCCGCCCGCTACGCGGCCAAGGAAGCGCTGATCAAGGCGCTCGGAGGCTCCGACGGCGTGCACTGGACCGAGATCGAGATCGCCTCCGAGTCATCGGGGCGTCCTCACTTCGTGCTGGCCGGCTCGACGGCGGCGGTCATCGAGGAGCGCGACATCGTCTCGCTCCACCTGAGCCTCACCCACGACGCCGGTCTCGCCGCGGCGTTCGTCGTCGCCGAGGGGGCTCCGCTGTGACCGTCCCGTTCCGCGAGGCCACCATCGATCTCGACGCGATCGCCGACAACGTGCGGCACCTCCGTCGGCTCACCGGCACCGAGATCATCGCCGTCGTCAAGGCGAACGCCTACGGGCACGGTGCGGCCGCGGCTGCCGTCGCCGCACTGTCGGGCGGAGCCACCCGCCTCGGAGTGGCCGAGATCGCCGAGGCGATCGATCTGCGCCGGCAGGGCGTGCACGCGCCGATCGTGGCGTGGCTGCACGCACCGGGGGAGCGCTTCGCCGAGGCGGCGGCGCAGAACGTCGAGCTCGGTATCTCGTCGTTCGACCAGCTCCAAGCTGCAGCGGCCGCCGCGATGCTCGATCGTCCGGTGAGCGTGCACCTGAAGCTCGAGACCGGGCTGTCGCGCAACGGCGTGGCTCCCGCGGATTGGGGCCGGGTGCTGGCCGAGGCCGCGCGGCTCGAACGGATCGGTCGCCTCCGCATCACCGGGCTGTTCAGCCACCTCTCCAACACCTCCCCGGACGACGACCGCGCGGCGCTGGCGCTGTTCGACGAGGGGGTCGCGGCTGCGGCATCGTTCGGCATCCGTCCGGAGATCCGTCACATCGCCGCCACGGCCGCCGCGATCGACCTGCCCGAGACGCGACTCGACGCCGTGCGCATCGGCATCGGGCTCTACGGGCTCTCGCCCTTCGACGACCGCCGTTCGGCCGCGCTCGGGCTGCGACCGGCCATGACCCTGCGGGGATCGGTCGCCGCCGTGCGCCGGGTGCCGGCGGGGGCGGGCGTGTCGTACGGGTACGACCACCGCGCTGAGACCGACACGACCCTGGCGCTCATCCCGCTGGGGTACGCCGACGGGGTGCCGCGCAGCGGCTCCGGCAGGCTGCCGGTCTCGATCGCGGGACGACGGTTCCGCAACGTCGGCCGGGTCGCCATGGACCAGTTCGTCGTCGACGTCGGCGATGCCCCGGTCTCGACCGGCGACGAGGTGGTGCTGTTCGGCGATCCGACGCTGGGCCTGCCCTCGGCGGATGACTGGGCGGATGCCGCGGGCACCATCAACTACGAGATCGTCACCCGCATCGGGAACCGCGTGCCGAGGCGGGCGTCGTGAGCGTCGATCCGGCGTTCCTCGGCCGGCACGAGATCGCGACGGCGGCGTCGATGGAGCAGCTCGGATTCCGCGTCGGCGAGCAGCTCGAGGCCGGAGATCTGCTGATCCTCACGGGGCCGCTCGGGGCGGGCAAGACCACGTTCACGCGCGGTCTCGGCGAGGGACTGGGCGTGCGCGGCCCCGTGCAGAGCCCCACGTTCGTCATCGCCCGCACGCACCCCTCCCTCGTCGGCCGGGCGCCGCTCGTGCACGTCGACGCGTACCGGCTCGGATCGGCCGACGAGCTCGACGACCTCGACCTCGACCTCGATCGATCGGTGGTCGTCGTCGAGTGGGGGCGCGGGATGGCCGAGGAGCTGGCCGGTGCCTGGTGGGACATCGAGCTGCAGCGTCCCGTGGGGACGATCGACGAAGCCGACCCGGAGAACCTCGACTCCGACGCCCCCCGGGTCGTCACGATCGCGCGGAAGGGGGAGTCATGACCGACACATCGACGGACGGACTCGTCGCGGTGATCATCGAAGACGACTCCGGCGTGCGCGCCCTGCTGGACGAGGTCTTCAGCGCCGCCGGCTTCGAGACGTTCCTCGCCGAGTCCGGACCGGAGGGCTTGGCCGCGGTCGAGGCCCGCCGCCCGGTGATCACCACCCTCGACATCAATCTGCCGGGCATCGACGGCTTCGAGGTGGCCCGTCGCATCCGCCGCATCAGTTCGACGTTCATCATCATGCTGTCGGCGCTCGCCGACGAGTCGGACGTGGTGCTGGGGCTGACGTCGGGTGCCGACGAGTACCTCGTCAAGCCCTTCCGGCCGCGCGAGCTCCGCGCGCGCATCGAGGCGCTGCTGCGCCGACCCCGGGCCGCCGACCCCCGGCCTGCGGCGCCGCGGATGCCGCTCGACACGGCGAACGGCTCGACCGCCGGGCCGACCGTCCTCACCTGGCGAGGACGCGTCCACCGCGATCTCAGTCTCGACCTCGACACGCGGGTCGTGCTCGCGGGGAAGCGCCGGATCGATCTGACGCCGACCGAGTTCGAGCTGCTGGCCATGCTGCTCGAGTCGAAGCGGAAGGTCTGCAGCAAGACCGACCTGGCGCTCGGCCTGCGCGGCGGCGGGCCGGGCGGCGGCGGGCACGTCAGCGAGCCGGACAAACGGGCGATCGAGACGCACATCGCGAATCTGCGGAGGAAGCTCGGCGACAGTTCGTCGAAGCCGCGCTACGTCGAGACGGTCCGGGGCGTGGGCTACCGGCTCACACCCGACGACGATCCGTCGTGAGAACACTGGAGTCGAGGCCGCGGCTCCCCAGCCGCGGCCTCAGCGCCTGCGAATCCCCACTCGCGTGGCCCCAGCGTCTGCGAAACCCCAGTCGCAGATTCGGCCCCCACACATGATGGTAGGGCGGAGCGGTCGCCTGAAGAGCACAGATGCGCGATCTTTGAGTAATCTTGCGTCAAAGCTGAGGATCGACCGGAGGGCGGGGCTCATGATCCGCACGGTCTCGATCTGGCGCTGGCAACTCGTCTTCACCGGCAGCCTCGTCGCGATCGTGGTGATGGTCGCCGCCTTCAAGCCGCAGACCCTGGCGCTGCCGCTCTTCGTCGCCGGGCTCGGTCTCGCGGTGATCGCCACCCTGATCGCCCTTCTCGTGCCGTGGCACCGGCTGTCCCGCCACGCCGTCGTCGCCCTGCCGCTCCTCGACGTGCTCGCCGTCGGTCTGACCACCAACGCGCCCGACATCAGGCTCGGTCTGCTGTGGGTGTTCCCCGTCACGTGGCTCGCCACGTACTTCAGCATGCCGTGGGTGCTCGCCGGCGTCGCTCTCAGCAGCGCCTGTCTCGTCGGGTTCGCCGAGCAGACCGGTGCGCCGGCCGATGTGCTGCTGCGCGTGCTCACGGTCACCATCACCCTCAGCTTCCTCGGCGTGACCGTGCGCGTCGGATCCCGGCGCTCGCGTGCCGCCCGACGCCTTCTCGAGCGCCGCTCCGAGCAGGTGAACCGGGCGGCGTCCCGCGCCGAGACCAACCAGCGCCGGGTCACGCAGATCATCGACGCCCTCGGCACCGCCCTCGTCGTGGTGGCCGAGGACGGCCGCATCCTGCAGATGAACGACGCCTATCGCGCGCTGTACGGACGCGACCGCTTCGGCGAAGCGCTGCCCTCATCGGCCGTCGAGTACGACCGCCGGCGCGGCACCGCGGTGCCGCACGACCGGACGACGATCGCCCGTGCCGCCCGCGGCGAGCAGCTCGACGACGAAGGCGTCTGGCTGTTCGACAGCCGGGGGCGGTGGAGGGCCCTGCAGGTGAGCACCCAGGCCATGGCCAGCGCAGCCGAGGGTCAGCGCGTCGTGCTCGTCATCATCGACGACGTCACCGAACTCCGCGAGGCGGCCGAGGAGCGCCGGGCCCTCGCCGCGGTGGTCTCGCACGAGCTGCGCAACCCGCTGACCACCATCATCGGTCACGTCGACCTGCTCCTCGAGCGCGACGACCTGCCGGCCCGCGTCTCAGCGCAGCTCGAGGTCATCGCCAACGCGGGCGAGCGGATGGAGGACCTCGTCGCCAGCACCCTGGATGCCACACGCCGGGCCCCGGAGGAGCCGTTCGAGCCTGTGGACCTTCGTCAGGTGCTCGAGGCGTCCGCGGCATCCTACGCCCCGCTCGTCTCCGGCAGCCGACAGGAGCTCGAGGTCGGCGGCTCGCCGAGCCTGGTCATCTACGGTGACGCGTTCCGCCTTCGCCAGGTGATCGACAACCTGCTCAGCAACGCCGTCAAGTACACCCCGGCCGGCGGTCGCATCACCGCGAACCTCGGCTGGGCCGAGGACCGACAGGCCGTGCTCAGCGTGAGCGACACCGGCACGGGCATCTCGGCGGACGAGCTGCCGCGCCTGTTCGAGCCCTATTTCCGCACGAACCGCGCCGTGCTCGCCGGAGTCGCCGGCACGGGCCTCGGCATGGGCATCGCGCGCGACATCGTCGAGGCCCATGAGGGCAGCATCGAGGTCAGCAGCGACGTCGGCATCGGAACCACCGTCGTGCTGCGATTCCCCCCGCATCGAGTGAAGGACATCCCCGCGTGATCACCGCAGCCCTGGCGCCCGTCAACGTCGACATCGTGACGAGCATGGTCGCCGTCGTCACCGTCCTGGCGGCGCTGGTCCTCGGCCTCGCCACCCTCGCGCGCCCGAGCCGGGCCACCATCGTCTGGGGGACGGCCTTCAGCCTCGGCGTGCTCGGCGCCTACCTGTGGCTCGCCGGGCATCAGATGGACAGGGCTGTCCTCCGCGCCGCGGCATCCGGCATCCTGCTGGGCTTCGAGCCGCTGGTCTGGCTCGGCCTGCGCTTCCACCTCGGCCGGAGGGCTCCGGTCTGGCTCGCGGTCGCGTTCGCCGTGCTCGTGCCGTGCCTGCTGGTGCTGGCCTCGGGAACCGTGTGGTACCTGCCGGCCTTCCACGTCGTGTTCCTCGGCGCCGGTGTCTTCGCGGCCCTCATCGCATACGAGCTGCTGCGCCGGCAGCCCGTCTCGCTCGACGTCGTCCTGCCGCTCGCGCTCGCCTCGTGCGGCTTCGTCGTCGTCGCGGTCGTGACCGGCGTGCTCGCGATCATCAGCGGCGGTGCGGGGTCGGAGGCGCAGCTGGCCGCGCTGCGCGGCATGAACGCCGTGGGGACCGTGGTGGTGAGCACCTGCGCGGCCTTCACCCTCGTGCTCATGGTGCGTGCTCCGCATCCGTCCGCCGGGCGCGCCGACGACGCCGCCCAGCGCGCAGCGCAGCGGCTCCGCAAGGCCGAGGCGCAGAACGAGCTGAGCTGGTCGATCCTTGACATCCGGCTCGACGATCCCGCCGACCTCCGCGAGGCCTCGACCGGGTCGGCGTACGCGCTCATCGTCAAGCGCTTCCATCAGGACATCGAGGAGGCCCTTCCCGCCGCGGCCGACGCGCACCGCGTCGGCGATGCGCGCGCGATCGCGATCGTCCGAGGCGGCGACGAGGCGGTTCAGCATCACATCCGCGACATCCTGAACCGCATCTCGTCCCTGGAACGCGACAGCTCGTTCGACGGCATCCGCGCCTCCGCCAGCATCGGCTGGGCGACGGTGTCGACCGTCGGCTACGACTACGACGTGCTCGTCGCCGCCGCAGGAGAGGCCGCCGTCCGCGCCCGCGCCGACGGCGGCGACCGGTGGAAGCGCGCCACGGCGGCCGACGGCCCCGGCGTCGACGCGATGCCGGCCGACGGATCGTCGTCGGCGCGCACGACTACCCTGGAGAGGTGATCCTCGCCGTCGACACCTCCCTGGGAACCACCGTCGCACTCATCGATGCCGACGGCTCGACCAGGGCCGAGGTCACGACGACCGATCCGCTCGGCCACGCCGAGGTGATCGGCGACGCGCTCGCCGAGGTCTCGGCCGCCGCGGGCGACGACCGCATCACCCACGTGGTCGCCGGCATGGGCCCCGGCCCGTTCACCGGGCTGCGGATCGGCATCGCGGCGGCACGGGCGTTCGCGCGCGGCCGCGGTGTGCCCGTCGTCGCCGTGCCGAGCCACCTCGGGGCCGCGCTGGGAGCAATCGGCCGCTCGGACGCCCCGTTCGCCATCGTGACCGACGCCCGACGGCGTGAGGTCGCGATCACCGTGTTCGACGGTGCGGATGCCGCCGGCATCCCCGTCGTGCGCGACGAGACGGTCCTCGTGCGCGCGGCCGACGCCGATGCGCACCTCGCCGGCATCCGTCGTCTCGACGTCACCACGCTGTCGGGTGCCGACCTGGCGCGGGTCGGCGCACGCGCGGTCGCCGCCGGCCGCACGCTCGCAGGCGAGGAGCCGCTCTATCTGCGTCACCCCGACGTCTCGCTGCCGGGAGCGCCCAAGAAGGTCGGGGCCTGACGACCCGCTCGATCAGGTCTCGCGCGACTCGCGGCCACGGGCGAGTGCGGCCGCGATCGCGCCCTCGGCGGCGGCATCCGTCTCGGCGACCGCCGACACGTTCTCGGCGACGACCGCGTCGATGATCTCGGTGCGCTGGATGCGCGTCTCGCGCGGGGCCTTCACGCCGATGCGGACGCTGTCTCCCTTGATGTCGAGCAGCGTGACCTCGATCTCGCCGTCGATGCGCACGCTCTCGCCGATCCGCCTCGTCAACACCAGCATGCGATCAGCCTACTGGTGCGGCCGGAGCCGGACCCACCGCGGCCTGCACCGGCGGAGCGTCGCGGACCACGCCGATCGTCTCGATCGCCAGCGACGCCGCGGTCGCCTCGGAGTACGAGAGCACGGGCAGCCCGTCGGTCTGGGCCGAGACCATCCGCCGGACGGCGGGGCGCAGCGACGGCGCGCACACCAGCACCGGCTCGCCGCCGTCGCCGACCGCCGCCACCGTCTGCTTCACCGACTCGACGACGCCTTCCATGCGCTGCGGGTCGAACACGATCTGGGATCCCTCGTCGCTCGGGCGCAGGTTCTCGAGCATCGCCTGCTCCAACAGCGGGTTGATCATGACGACCCGCAGCGTGCCGGCCTCGGCGAAGCGTGCGGCGATGGCGGGACCGAGCGCCGCGCGGGCCGCCTCGATGAGCCCCTCGGGGTCGGTCGACACCCGCGCGCGCAGGGCGAGCGCCTCGTAGATACGGCTGAGGTCGTTGATCGGCACCCGCTCCGAGAGCAGACCCTGAAGCACGCGCTGCACCTCGGCGAGCGACAGCAGGGCCGGCGTGAGCTCCTCGACCGCCGACGGCGACACCTGCTTGAGCGCGTCGGTGAGCTGACGGACGTCCTCCCGGCTGAGCAGGCGCGCGGCGTGCGACTGGATCACGCTCGACAGGTGCGTGATGATCACGCTCGCCCGATCGATCACCGTCGCGCCCGCGAACTCGGCGGTGTGGCGCATCTCCATCGGGATCCACTTGCCCTCGAGTCCGAAGACGGGATCGACGGCGGTGGTTCCGGGAAGGCTCTCCAGGCCCTGTCCGAGGGCCAGCACCGAGCCGGCGGGGGCGGTGCCACGACCGGCCTCGACACCGCCGATGCGGATCACGTAGGTGGCCTGGGGCAGCTCGATGCTGTCGCGCGTGCGCACGGGCGGCGTCACCAGGCCCAGGTCGAGGGCGATGCGCCGGCGGAGCGCCTTCACGCGCGACAGCAGGTCGTCGGGGCCGCCGGTGACCAGGTCGACGACGTCGGGCGCGAGGAGGATCTCGAGCGGGTGCACTCGCATGCGCTCGATCAGTTCCTCCGGCTCGTCGACCGGGGCGGGTGCGGGCGTGCGTGCCGCGAGGGCCTGCTCCCGCGCCTGTCGCGACCCGATGCGCTGGGCGATGAAGAGAAGGAGAGCGCCGATGGCGACGAACGGCAGCATCGGCATGTGCGGGATGAGCGACATGACGATCGCCGCGCACCCCGCGATGAGCAGGGCGTTGCGCGACTGGCCCAGCTGTGCCGAGGCGGCCGTGCCCATCTCCGCCTCCGCCGTGGAGCGGGTCACGATCATGCCGGTCGAGACGGCCATCAGCAGGGCGGGGATCTGGGTGACCAGGCCGTCGCCGATGGTGAGGAGGCTGTACGTGCCCACCGCCTCGTCGATGTCCATGCCGTGCTGCAGGAGACCGATCGCGATCCCGCCGATGAGGTTGATGATGATGATGACGAGACCGGCGATCGCGTCGCCCTTGACGAACTTCGACGCGCCGTCCATGGCCCCGTAGAAGTCGGCCTCGGCAGCCACCTCGGCGCGCCGTTCGCGCGCCTCGGCATCGCTGATGAGACCCGCGTTGAGATCGGCGTCGATGGCCATCTGCTTGCCCGGCATGGCGTCGAGGGTGAAGCGCGCGCCGACCTCGGCGACGCGTTCGGCGCCCTTGGTGACGACGACGAACTGGATGACGACGAGGATGAGGAAGACGACGGCTCCGATGACGAGGGAGCCCCCGACGGCGATCGCGCCGAACGCCTCGATCACCTGGCCCGCGTAGGCCTCGCCGAGCACGAGGCGTGTGGACGCGACGTTCAGCCCCAGTCGGAACAGCGTCGCCACCAGCAGCAGTGACGGGAACACCGAGAAGTCGAGGGGCTTCTTCACGAACATCGAGGTGAGCAGGATCACCAGCGCGAACATGATGTTCAGGATGATGAGCAGGTCGAGCAGGAACGGCGGCACGGGCACGACGAGCAGCATGATGATGCCGACGACTCCGATCGGCACCATCAGCCTGGTGAGCAGCTGTCTCATGCGGTCCTCCGGTAGGGAAGCGAATGGATGCCGCGCGCGGCTCCGCGCCGGCGCAGGGCGTCGACGAACACGAGCACGCGGGCCACGGCGTCGTAGAGGTCTTCGGGGATCTCCTGGCCGAGCTCGCACGCGGCATGCAGGGCGCGCGCAAGGCCGATGTCGCGCACCATCGGCACGCCCGCCTCGGTCGCGCGCTCGCGGATGCGCTCGGCGATCACGCCGCTGCCCTTCGCGACGACCTTCGGAGCCGAACGGCCCACCTCGTACCGGAGGGCGACGGCGATGTGCGTCGGGTTGACCAGCACCACGTCCGACCCGGCCACCGCGGCGATCATGCGGTTGCGGCCCATGGCGAGCTGTCGCGACCGGCGCTGCTGCCGGATGAGCGGGTCGCCCTCGGAGTTCTTGCTCTCGTCACGCACTTCGCGCTTGGTCATCCGGGTGTGCTTTCGGTTGCGGCGCATCACCACGAACAGGTCTATCGCCGCGAGGATCAGGCCGACCGCGATCGCCGTCTGCAGGAGCGCGGCGGTGCCTTCGGCGGCCGTGCCGAGCAGACGCGCGACGGAATGCGCACCGCTCGCCAGCAGCGTCGGCATGATGCCGGCGATGACGATCCAGAGGGCGATCCCGATCGCCGCGGTCTTCAGCAGGGCCTTGGCGCCCTCCCACAGCGCCTGCATGCCGAACACGCGCCGGATGCCGGTGACGAGGTTGAACTGCTCGAATCGACCGGTGAGGCCGCGCAGATGCACACCGCCCTGCACCGTCGCGCCCACGAGCGTGATGACGGCGACCGCCGCGAGCATCATCGCCAGGGTGGGGAGGATCGAGGCGAGTCCACGCGCCAGCAGGCCGAGCGCCGCCTCGGGGGACGGGGCCTGCACGATCGAGGGGATCGAGATGAGCTGCTCCGTGCCCGCGGCCGTGCCGAGCGAGATGGCGGCGGGAGCCGCGACCGCGGCCGCTCCGATGCCGAGCCACGCCGTGAGGTCCTGGCTGCGCGAGAGGCGACCCTTCCGACGCGCCTCGCGGAGGTGCTTGTCGGTCGCCTTCTCGCTGCGCTCGCCGGTGTCGGTACCGCTCACGGCGTCACCCCCTGCATGAGCCGGAGGGCCTGAGAGGCGAGGGCGTCGACGATGCCGGGGAGGGCGACGAAGACGGCCCCGGCCAGCAGGAGCGTCAGCAGGATCTTCACCGGGAAGCCCATCGCGAACGCGTTCAATGCGGGAGCGACCCGCGTGATGAGACCGAGACCGGCATCGGCGAGGAACAGCACGAGCACGAGGGGTCCGGCGATCTGCACGGCGGCGAGCACCATCTGCGAGACGCCGTCGACGAGGAGCTCGGCCGGGGCGGCGGTGGCGAAGACACCGTCGACCGGCACCGCGTCGAAGCTTCGGGCGAGCCCCGCGAGGATCAGCTGGTAGCCGCCCGAGGCCACGAGCAGCGTGAGGGCGGTGATGTGGAACAGCCGCGTGAACTGGGCGCCGTTGACCAGGGAGTGCGGATCGAACGCCTGGGCGAGCTGGAAGCCGCCGAAGACATCGATGAGACTGCCCGCGGCCTGCAGCGCCGAGAAGCACACGAGCACGAGGAAGCCGAGCAGCGCGCCGGTCACGAGCTGGAGCACCAGCGTGCCGAGGAAGGGCCCCGTGTCGAGGTTCTGATAGCCGGGCGCGACGGCGGTGCCGACGGCGAGGGAGAGGCCGATGGCGAGCATGGCCTTCACGCGCACCGGGATCGCGCCGTAGGAGAACGGCGGCGCGATCACGATGAACGCCGTGATCCGCACCGCGGCGAGCAGGGTCGCCTCGAGCCAGGCGAAATCGATCGGGATGTACACCGGGTCACCCGCTCAGAAGGTCCGGGATGCGGGCGAACATCTCGTTCGTGAAGGCGATGATCTCGGCGATCATCCAGTTGCCCGCGATGAGCAGGGCGATCCCGACGGCGACGATCTTCGGCACGAACGACAGCGTCACCTCCTGCACCTGCGTGATCGACTGCAGCAGCGAGATCGCGAAGCCGACGACCAGCGCCGTCACCAGGAGCGGAGCGGCCAGCTTGGCCGCGATGAGCAGACCCTGGGCGCCGATGTCGAGGACCGCCTCGGGATTCATCCGACGCCTCCGTAGCTCTCCACGAGGGCGCGGATGATCAGTCCCCAGCCGTCGACGAGGATGAACAGCAGGATCTTGAACGGCAGCGAGATCATCACCGGCGGGAGCATCATCATGCCCATCGACATCAGCGCCGCGGCCACGACCAGGTCGATCACCAGGAACGGCACGAAGATGACGAAGCCGATGATGAACGCCGCCCGCAGCTCGGAGATCATGAACGCCGGGATGAGGGTGTACAGCGGCACGCTCGCCGCATCGGCGGGGTTGTCCTGGCCGGCCATCCGCGTCATGAGCGCGAGGTCCTCCTCGCGGGTGAACCGGAGCATCCACTCGTGCAGCGGCGCCTGGCCGACCTCGACCGCCTGCGCGAAGGTCAGGGTCCCGTCGATGTACGGCTGCACGGCGATCGTGTTGATCTCGGCGAGCACCGGCCACATGATGAACAGCGACAGGAACAGCGAGAGCCCTGCCAGGACCTGGTTCGGGGGGATCGTCGGCAGCGACAGGGCGTTCCGTGTCATCGCCAGCACCACGAAGATCTTCGTGAACGACGACATCATCAGCAGCAGCGCGGGGGCCACCGACAGCAGGGTGATGCCCAGCAGGGTGAGGATCGAGCCCGAAGGGCCGCCGGCACCGTCGATGTCGATCGTCACTCCTCCGCCGGAGTCGTCGGGGGCGACCTCGGCGTGCGCCGGCGTGCTCGCGAGCAGCATCCACACCGCCGCCAGCGCCAGGGTGCCGACGACGATCAGCACGACGCGTCGTCGCCGTGGTCCGTCGCCGACGGTGCGGGCTCGCGTCATCGGGCGCGCCGGATGACCTCGGCGGTCTGCCGCCAGGTGTCGGGGGAGAGGATCGAGCCGCGCAGGGGGTCGTTGCGGTGCCGCTCGCGCAGTCGCGGCGCCTCGGCGCTCCGTGTGCGTCGGAGCGGCGCTGCGTCGGACTCGGCGAGGACGGATGCCGCGACGATGCGGTCGAACTCCGTGGCGCCGCGGTCGCCGATCGCCGGGAGGCTCGGCAGCGGGTCGTCGGGCGCGGCTGTGCGAGGGAGGGGAAGTCGATCGACGACGGCCACGCCGTGCTCGGTGACGCCGAGCACGTAGCGGTGGTCGTCGGTCTGCACCACGACCAGTTGTGCCTTCATGCCGAGGCTCTGGCGGCCGAGGACCGTGATCGCGTCGTTCTCGCGGCGTCGGGCGGCCTTTCCCGCCACGCGGCGCTGGAGGAACCACAGCAGACCGAGCACCGCCGCCAACGAGAGCGCGACGCGCAGGGCGAGCAGGAGATCGTCCAGGATCAGACCTCGACGTTCTCGAGGATGCGGGTGATCCGCACCGCGTAGTCCTGATCGACGACGACGACCTCGCCGTGCGCGATGACGCGTCCGTTGAGCTTCACGTCGGCCGGCGCTCCGGCCGACCGGTCGAGCTCGACGATGCGTCCGGGCTCCAGGTCGAGCACGTCGCGCACGGCCATCCGCGTGCGTCCGATCTCCACCGTCAGCTCCATCTCGACGCCGGCGATGCGGTGCAGCCGTCGTGACGACGTCGACGCGGCGGCCGGACCGCGGACGATGCGCACCGCGAGCCGGCCGATGGTGCGGTCGTCGTGGTCCTGCAGGTCGAAGAGCTGCGTGAGCGGATCGGCGAAGAGCGCTGAGGCGTCGCCGGTCGTCGCCTCGCCGAGGACGCCGGAGCCGAGCGGGCTCACCGATGCCTCGAGCGCATCGCGCAGGCGGTCGGCGAGAGGGGCGTCTGCGAGGCCGTCGATGAGGGCGTCGGGGTCGAGCAGCTGCACCGCCAGCTGAGCGCCGGCCTCGCCCACGAACTGCACGACGACGGCCTCGCCGGTGTCGCCCGACACCTGCGACGCGCGGGCGTGCACGGGGGCGGCGGTGGGAAGCCGCGCCGCAAAGGCGGCGGCGACGGCGGATTCGTAGGTCGTGGTGCTTGTCACGCGGACTCCTCGGCGGGGGCGGGATCGGGGACGACGGTGGTGATGACGCAGGCCAGTCGGGCGCCGGCGCTTCCGACGGCGGCCGTGGCGACGGTCTGATCGTCGAGGGCGAGGATGAGCGGGCGATCGGCCGAATGCGGGAAGGCGACCACGTCGCCGATGGCGAGCTCGAGCACGTCCTGCGGCAGGATCGACCGGGATGCGAGGCGCAGCGAGAGGTCGACGGGGGCGGCTTCGACCTGACGGCGCACCAGGCCCGGGGTGGCGGCCCGATCGGCCGGCGAGGTGCGCACCGCGAAGCCGGAGAGGACGGATGCCGGCAGCATGACGCTCGCCGGCACGGTGCGCCCGGCGAGACGCATCGACAGCCGCGCGACGACGACGGGCTCGGCCGAGGCGGCGACCTGCGCGAACTGGGGGCTGTACTGGATTCCCGCCACGGTGATGCCCGTCGGGAGGATCCCGTCGAGCGCAGCCGTGAGGTGCTCGATCGCGTCGAGCACGAGCGAGTGGATGAGGGCCTGCTCGATGGGGGTGAACGTCCGCTCCTCGAGGGCGGTGGCCGAGCGGCCGCCGACCATCTGCACGATCCAGGATGCCGCGGTCGAGGAGGGCACCTGCACGATGAGGCGCTCGTCGGACTCCGGCAGCGCGCAGACGATCATCGCGGTCGTCGAGGGCAGGGACTGGGCGTACTCGCCGTAGGTCAGCATCCCGACGTGCTCCACGGCGATCGTCGCGCGCACGTGGATCTTGCCCGAGAGCTGCGCCGACCACTGCCGGGAGAACGTCTCGAACGCCAGCTCGAGGGCGCGCGCGTGCTCGCGCGACAGGGTCGCCGAACGTCCGAAGTCGTACACCTCGACGCCGGCGTTCGCCGGCGTCGCCGCAGTCACCGCGGAGCGGGCACTGGCCTCGATGATCACGAACTCGACTATCGGGCGGTGATCGGCACCCGTTAGGCGGGCCGCACACGGAGCGCGGTGCTCGGGGTCAGGAGGACGGCTGCTGCGCCGCAGCGGTTCCGGGGATGAGTGCGCGCACCTCCTCCTCGGCGTCGGACAGGACGACGATGTCGACCCGTCGGTTCTGGGCGAGCGCCTCGGGGCTGTCGCCTTCGGCGAACGGTCGTGTGTCGCCGAACCCCACCGACTTGAGGCGCACCGGGGGCAGGCCCGATTTCTCGACCAGATGACGCAGAACCTGCGTCGAACGCCCGGCGGAGAGCTCCCAGTTGGTCGGGAACGGGGCCGCGGACCCGCGGACGTCGGCGTGGCCCTCGACGGAGATCTCGTTCGGAGCGGTGACCAGCACCGATCCGAGCGCATCGAGCACGAGGACGGCGACGGGACTCAGCTCGGTGCTGTTCGTCTGGAAGAACGTCTCGGCGCTGACGAGACCGATGGTGAGGCCGCGCTCGTCGATGGTGAACGTCACGTCGGCCTCGAGACCGCGTTCGGCGAGCACCTGACGCAGTCGCTCGCGGAGGGCCGACAGCTCATCGAACTCGGTCTGCGCGGCGGCGTGCTCGATGTCGGCGAAGTCCTCGCCCTCGTCGTCGACGAGCTCGGGGGGAACCACGACTCCCGACGAGACGTCGACCTCTTCGGACGGCTTCTGACCGAATCCCGTCGCGAGCGACGCGCTCAGCGCCTGGAACTTCTCCTGGTCGACGGTCGACATGGCGAACAGCACGATGAACATGCACATCAGGACGGTGACCATGTCGAGGTACGACGCCATCCACCTCTCGTCCGGCCCGCTGTGCTCGTCGTGCGGCACCCTCCGGCGTGCCCGCACGCTCACAGCAGCGGCTCCTCGTCGTCGGCCGGGGCGCGCGTGCCCCGGCGTTCGGATCGGGCCGACGGACGATCGGCCACCAGGGCCTGGAGCCGCTCACGGACGAACTGGGGAGGAGCGCCGGCCTGCACGGCCAGCATCCCCTCCATGAGAACCGTCATGCGCTCCAGCTCGAGCTCGCCGAGGCGCTGGAGCCGCCCGCCGATCGGCAGCCAGATGAAGTTCGCCGAGAGGAGGCCCCACAGCGTCGCCACGAAGGCGGCGGCGATCATCGGCCCCAGGGTGTCGGGCTTGTCGAGCTTCTCGAGCACGTGGGTGAGCGAGACGACGGTGCCGATGATGCCGACCGTCGGCGCGAAGCCGCCGAGCGTCATGTAGAAGCGGGAGGCCGTGCGGTTGCGCGCGGCGGTCGAGGTCAGCTCGTCTTCGAGCAGGGTGCGCAGCTCCTCGGCATCCGTGCCGTCGGCGATGCTCTGCAGCGCCTGACGCAGGAAGGGGTCCTTCTCGTCGACCAGGCCCTGTTCGAGCGCGAGCAGGCCCTCCGAACGCGCCTTCTCGGCGTAGCCGACGACCGTGTCTATCGTGCTGCGAGCCGTGCGGCGCTCGCCGCGGAAGGCGCGGGGCAGCGCCTTCACGGCGTGCAGCGCATCGCGCAGGGTGCCGCTGGCCAGGCCCACGGCGATGGTCGCGCCGAAGACGAGCACCATCGGCGCGGGCAGCAGCAGCGACCCCACGGTCGCCCCCTCGATGTTGATCATCGCGACGAGTGCGCCGAAGGCCAGGATCAGGCCGAGGATGAGCGAGGGGTCCATCAGCGCTCCGCCTCGGGGACCGGGTCGGAGGTCTCGTCGGGGAGCGGCTCGGACGTCTCGTCGTCCGTCCGTTTGACCAGGCGGGCCGCGGTGGCCAGCACCCCGGCGCGGAACCGCACGATCTGCGCGATCACGTCATCCATCGTCTCCGTGACGACGAAGGTGGCGCCGTCGACCATGATGATCGTCGTGTCCGGAGTGGCCTGGACACGCTCGATCAGGTCGGGGTTCACCGCGAACCGCGAACGGTTCAGGCGCGTGAGCACGATCATGGGGTTCCATCCTGGAAGCGTCGCTCCCCGCCCTGACGGGACCGGGAGCCGACGGCCCGTCCTGGGCCGTCGATGGGGACTGTCGGACGTGCGGCCGCCCGCGTTAGACGCGCGGGCGGCCGCCCGACCGATGCGCGAAACCCGGGTTTCGTGGCCGTTATTCAGGTTTACGTGTCTAAACCTGAATAACGAGGGGCATAATCGGGGTTATGGCCATCGATTCGACTTGTGTCCCCGATCGCGGTTGGCCTGCGCACGGAAGCGAAAGTCTCCCGTGGCGCCAGCAGATACGGGGCGGCACCCGAGCCGATCGCACGATGACATCGGTGGACGCATCGGTGCCGCCGTTCATCGCCGAACTCGAGTTCGATGCTCCGGCCGCGACCCTCGTCATGTGCGAGAGCGCCGTTGTCGCCGCCGCCCAGGCGGACACGGATGCCGGGGGGCGTTCGGCGGCGCTCAGCCGCTTCCTGCTGCGCACGGAGTCGGTCGCCTCGTCGAAGATCGAACGCATCAGCGCGTCAGCTGCGGACTACGCCAGAGCACTCGCCGGCAATCGCTCCAATCCGTCCGCGATGAGCATGGTGGCGGCGAGCACGGCGCTGCACGCCCTCGTCACCGAGGTCGGAGCGCGTGAGACGTTCACGACGGACGTCCTGCTCACCGCGCATCGCGCTCTCATGGAGGACGATCCTTTCGAGGCGCGTCACGCGGGTCGGCTGCGCGATATGCAGAACTGGATCGGAGGCAGTGATCACGCGCCGCGAGAGGCCTTGCACGTGCCTCCCGCCCCGTCCCGGGTTCCCGCCCTGATGGATGATCTCATCCGCTATCTCAACCGAGACGACGTCCCGGTCATGGTCCAGGCGGCGATCGGGCACGCGCAATTCGAGTCGATCCACCCCTTCACCGATGGCAACGGACGGATCGGGCGTGCTCTCGTGTCGGCCGTCCTCCGGAGAAGAGGCGTCGCACGCCATGCCGTGATCCCGCTGGCGAGCGGCCTCCTGGCGGAGCGCGAGGGATACTTCGCGGCGCTCGGCGACTACCGCCGAGGCGACCCCGTGCCGATGATCGATCTCTTCGCCCGGTCGGCGTCTGCGGCAGCGATCGGTTCGCGCGAGTCCATCGCCCGCATCACGGCTCTGCCCCAGGAGTGGGCCGGCGAGCTGCGGCCCCGACGGGGATCGGCCCTCGCTGCTCTGATTCCCGCCTTCTACGACCATCCGGTCATGTCGTCGCGCGAGATCGAGGCTTATTCGGGAACATCCGCCCAGCAGGCGTACCGTGCCATCGATCAGCTGGCCGAGCACGGCTTCATCGAGGAGATCACCGGAAGAAAGCGCGACAGAGTCTGGGTCGCGTCGGAGCTGCTCGCCGAGCTCGACGACCTCGACCGCCGCATCCAGGCCGCGATGAGATCGTGACCCCCGGGGGCGAACGCGTCGTGCGCGGCGCCCCCGGAGCCGTCTCAGCGCTTCAGGTTCGTCAGCTCCTGGAGCACCTCGTCGCTGGTGGTGATGATGCGGGCATTCGCCTGGAATCCGCGCTGAGCGACGATGAGGTTGGTGAACTCCTGCGAGAGGTCGACGTTCGACATCTCGAGCGCACCGCTGATGATGCCGCCCATGCCGTCGACACCGGCCGAGCCGATCGTCGCCTGACCCGAGTTGCCGCTCGGCCGGAACTGCGACGAACCGACCTTCTCGAGGCCTCCGGGGTTGACGAAGCCGGCCAGGGCCACGCGGGCCAGAACCTCGGTGTCGCCGTTGCTGAACGTGCCCATGAGGCTGCCGTCGTTGGTGAGGGCATACGAGCTGAGCGTGCCGGCGGGCTTGCCGTTCTGCTCCTTGATCGCCACGTCGCTGACGTCGGCGTAGCCGGTGACCGCGCTGAGGTCGACCGTGATGCCGCCCGAGACGAGGGTGCCCCCGCCGGTCTGCACGCCGTCGACGAAGGTGAGCGCCGTCGTCGCCCCCGCGCCGTCAGAGACGCCCCAGCCCGTGGCGGTGCGGGTGAAGGTGAGCCGCAGAGTCGTGGCCGCGCCCTCGGCGTCGTACGTCTTGATGTCCCGCACGAGCGTGTCGCCGACGGCGGCGCCGGAAGGAAGGTTGCCGGTGACGCGAGCCGTCGTGGTCGCCGTCGCCGGGCTCAGAGCCCCGACCGGGAGGGTGATGTCGCCCAGGCCCTGTCCCGGCACGATGGCGCCGTCCTGGGCGGTCCAGCCCTGCACCAGTGCGCCGTCGGCCGACACGAGCCGGCCGCTGGCGTCGAAGGAGAAGCCGCCGTTGCGCGTGTACAGCGTTTCGCCTCCGGAGCGCACGATGAAGAAGCCGTCGCCGGCGATCATCAGGTCGGTCGGAACGCCGGTGGGCTGGGGCGCCCCCGCGGCGAAGTTCGTGCTGACGCCGGCGACCTGCACGCCGAGGCCGACCTGGGCCGGGTTCTGCCCGCCGACGCCCTGCTGCGGGAGCATCGAGTTGCGCAGCAGCTGCGACAGCGAGTCCTGGAACTGCACGGACGAGGCCTTGAAGCCGGTCGTGTTGACGTTGGCGATGTTGTTGCCGGTGACATCGAGCATGGTCTGGTGCGATCGCAGACCCGAGATTCCGGCGAACAGGGAGCGGAGCATGGTGATGCCTTTCTGAAGAGACGGATCAGGACTGCGAACGGGGGATGAGGGTGAGGCCCGAGACCTCGTCGAGCGGGATCGAGGCGTCGCCGATGGTCACCAAGGGCACCGCGCCGGCGAACGACACGGCGGTGACGACCCCCTTCTGCGCGACGCCGTCGGCGTCGACGTACTGCGCCTCGTGGCCGATGAGCGCCGCGGCGGTCTGGCGCATGCTGAGCGCGAAGCTCTCGGTGCTGGTCGCGGCGAGCGCGGTCAGCTGTTCCATGGAGGCGAGCTGCGTGGTCTGGGCGATCATCTCGTTGGTGTTCATGGGCGAGCTCGGGTCCTGGTTGGTGAGCTGGGTCACGAGCAGCTTCAGGAAGACCTCGGAGTCGAGCGTCTTCTTGCGCTCCGCCGCAGGGGTGGTGCTCCCGCCCTGCAGGCCGCTGGGAGGGACGGTGCCGGTGATCGAGTCGACCGTGGTCATGCGGGGGTTTCCTCTCGGGGTCAGGCGTAGACGTCGATGCCGCCGGATGCCGCGATGGTCGCGACGGGCAGCGGAGCAGGGTCGGTCGGCGGGGGAGCGGTGCCGGGCCGCGCGCGGGGGGTCGGGTCGTCGGGATGCCGTCCGGCCCCCGACCCTCCGCCGGTGAGCTGAGCGCCTGTCGACGAGCCGCCCGCGGCCGATCCTCCGGAGGAGCCCTGCGGTGACGAGCCCGTCGGGCCGTCGGTGCCGGAGAGGATCAGCGACGCCTGCGGGGCGGCGACGGCGAGGTCGCGACGCAGGTCGGCCAGGATCGCGCGCAGGGCGTCGCGTCCGAGCTCGGTGGGGGCCTGCAGCTCGATGCGGATGCTGCCGCCGGCGATGTGCGCGCGCACCGTCACCGGTCCGAGGCTCTCCGGCGAGATCGTCAGGGTGAGGCTGTGGTCGCCGTCGGGCGCGTGCGCGAGCGCAAGCACGGGCGTCGCGACCTGCGGCAGCAGCGTCGGGCGCGCGGGCGGCGCGACGGCGGCGGGCGGAGCGGCCGGAGCGGGCCCGGTGGGCGGGGTCGGGGAGACGGCGGCGGAGACGATCGAGCCGTCGGGGGTGGTGGATGCCGCGGATGAGGTCGACGCCGACGGCTCTGCGACGACCGCGCCCGGCGCGGGGACGGGGCGTGCGACGACGGTGGGCGGATCCGGGCGCACGCGCGAATCTGCCGACACCGCCGTCTCGGGCGATTGCGCCGTCTCGCGGGCCTGCGCCGTCCCGGGCGACTGCGCTGTCCCGGCCGTCTGCGCCGTCTCGGGCGATTGCGCCGTCTCGTGGGCCTGCGCCGTCTCGCGCGCCTGCGGTGTCGCTTCGGCGCCGGCGGGAGGCGCGGTCGTGGGTGCGGCGGCATCCGCCGGCGCCGACCGGAGCGGAGCGCCCACCGGCTCCGTCGGCTCCGACGGTGCGACCTGCTGCGGCGGCGTCGGCACCGGAGCGGAGCCGACCGACGACGTGTCGACCTCGGCGTTCGAGGCGGGGATCGCAGGGCTCGACGGGTCGGCTGCGGGCGCGGCGTCCGCCTCGACAGAACCGGATGCCGTGTCGCCGGACAGGGATGCCGCGTCGTCGACGACCCCTGCGGAGGCGGCTGCGATGTCGCCGACGGGTGCGGCCTCGGGCGAGAGCACCGCGGCGGGAAGCGGCACCGGCGCCGCGACGGCGAGCGGATCGTCCGCGCGCAGCGCCTCATCCAGCACCCGGGCGAACGCGCCCGAGTCGCCGACCGCTCCGCCCGCCGAGCTGCCACCGGCGGGACGCGTCGTGCGGACGTCGAGGATGCCGACCGTTCCCAGCGAGGTCACGACCGAGCCTCCGAGGAGATGCGTGCGCCGATCTCGTCGAGCTCGGCCTGCTCGGCGCGCAGGTCGGCGGCGCGCACCTCGGCGGCATGCGCGAGCGCCAAGCGGTCGAGTCCTCGCATCGCCCGGCGGGCCTCGCCGTGCTCGGTCCGCGCCTGCTCGAGCGTCTGCGCCTGCAGATCGGAGAGGGCCGAGAGATCGGCGAGCAGGGTTCGCCCGGCGACTCGGGCCGCCGCGAGCGCGGCCAGCGACCGCACGTCGACGGCATCCGTTCCCTCTCCGGCCAGATGGGCGCGGAGGGCGCGGTCGCGCGCCTCGGTGTGCTGCGCGTCGATGGTCGCACGCGAGAGCCGCTGCGCCGCCTGGCGCTCCTGGATCCCGCGCACGCGCAGCAGGCCGGCCAGCGAGAACGATCGGCTCATGAGACTCCTCCGAACGAGGCGACGAGCTCGTCGAGACGGCGCCACGATTCCGCGACGTCGCTCGACTCGTCGAGGGACTGGGTGAGGAAGGCGGCGATGGCGCGCTCGTTCGCGATCGCCGCGTCGATGCGCGCATCCGCACCGTGCTGGTATGCGCCGATGTCGATGAGGTCGTTCGCCCGCCGCCGTGCCGCGAGCACGGCGCGCAGTGTCGCCGCACGGGCGCGGTGATCGCGGCCGGTGATCTTTCCCGCGACGCGGGAGACCGAGCCGAGCACGTCGATCGCCGGATGGTGCCCCGCCAGCGCGAGCGCGCGATCGAGCACCACGTGCCCGTCGAGGATCGACCGCACAGCGTCGGCGATCGGCTCGTTGTGATCGTCGCCGTCGACGAGCACCGTGTAGATGCCCGTGATCGAGCCGCCCCGGTCCGTTCCGGCGCGCTCGAGCAGACCTGCGAGGAGCGAGAACGTCGAGGGCGGGTACCCTCGTGTCGCCGGCGGCTCACCCGCCGACAGGCCGATCTCGCGCTGGGCCATCGCGACCCGGGTGAGGGAGTCCATCATGAGGATCGCGTGAGCGCCGTCGTCGCGGAAGGCCTCGGCGATCCTCGTGGCCGTGTATGCGGCGCGGATGCGGGCCATCGCCGGCTGATCGGATGTCGAGACGACGACCACCGAGCGCGCGAGTCCTTTCGGGCCCAGGTCGTCTTCGATGAACTCGCGCACCTCGCGACCGCGCTCGCCGACCAGGGCGATGACGCTCACCTCGGCCTCCGTGCCGCGCGCGATCATCGACAGCAGCGATGACTTGCCGACCCCGGATCCGGCGAACAGGCCCACCCTCTGACCGCGACCGACCGTGACCAGCGTGTCGAGTGCGCGCACCCCGAGGGGGAGGGGTGCGTCGATCCGGTCGCGGCCCATGATCGAGGGGGCGGCGTGATCGAGACCCACGGGCACTGCTCCCTGAAGCGGGCCGCGGCCGTCGATCGGGCGGCCCAGGCCGTCGAGCACCCGTCCCAGGAGGGCGCGGCCGGTGGGCACGCGCAGCGCCCCTCCGCGCCCGCGTGCCGGCGCTCCGACCGTCAGTCCGGTGATCGGCGAGAGCGGCATGCAGCGCAGTCCGTCGTCGCCGATCGCCACCACCTCGGCGTCGATGCCGTCGAGGCTGACCAGATCGCCCACGGCACCCTCCAGTCCGCGCACCTGCGCGCTGAGCCCCCGCACCTGCGAGACCTCGCCGACCCGCTCCGGACGGACCGCCTCGAGCAGGGCGCCCCACGCGGTCACGACGTCGCCCCGTCGAGCGCGGCACGGGCGCGAGCGATCGCGTGCGCGACACGGGCGTCGATGTGACCGTGGTCGAGCACGACGATCGCATCGCCGGGGCGGAGGGAATCGTCGGCGACGAGCGCGAGCCCGTCGAGGGGCTCGGCACGCTGCTCGAGAGTGCGGAGATCGCCGGGGTGGAGTCGCACGTTCCGTGCCTGGGGAGCGTGGGCCGCTGCGAGCGCCCGCCGTGCGGCCGCGGCAGCCGACGCACCCGGGTCGGAGAGCTCACCGGCGAGGACGACCTCGGCGAGGTCGACCGCGCGGCGCAGCACCTCCTCCTCCGCGGCCGCCACCAGTTCTCCCTCCCGTGCCGCGAACCCTCGAGCGGCGGCCTGCAGGGCGTCGACGGCATCCTGAACCGCTCGCTCGGATGCGGCCTCACGGGCGCGACGCGCCTCGTCGGCGAGGCGGGCGGCCGCCGACGCCTCGGCGGCCGCCACCCGATACCCCTCCGCATGGCCGTCGGCGTAGCCGCGGATGCGCGCGCGGGCGTACTCGTCGTCCAGCGCGGGGCCGAGGGCACCGAGACGCGGGAACTCCACCGGCGAGAAGGCCTCAGTAGACATACTCGTCCTCGTCGACGCGCTGCACGCTGATATCGCCGGCCGCTTCCAGCATCCGGATGGTGCGGACGATCTCGGCCCTCGCCTCTTCGACCTGCGACATGCGCACCGGCCCGAGCAGGCGCGACTCCTCGTCGAGCATCTCCCTGTTCCGCTCCGAGACGTTGCGGCGGATGAGGTCGGCGATCGGCTGGTGGGCGCCCTTCAGCGCGAGCGCCAGCGAGCGGATGTCCATGCCGCGCAGCACCCGCTGGGCGTCGCGGTCGTCGAGCTTCACGATGTCGGCGAACGTGAACATGCGGGAGCGGATGTCTTCGGCCAGAGCGCTGTCGCGGTCCTCGATGCTCGCCAGGATCGCCTTCTCGACCGTCGCGCCCGAGCGGTTGATGATCTCGACCAGCGGCTCGACGCCGCCGAGCGTCTCGGGCGTGTCACGGCCGGCGAGGCTGCCGGTGCGGGTGCGCAGCGCATCGGCGACGATGGCGATCGCCTCGGGAGACGCCGTGCCCATGGTCGCGATCGCGTGGGCCACGTCGGTGCGAGCCGGGTCGGGCAGCACGGCGAGCACCGCGGCGGCCTGATCCGTCGGCAGATGGGCGAGCACGAGAGCGACCGTCTGGGGCAGTTCGCCGTCGAGCAGCGACGCCAGGTGCGCCGGGTCGACAGCGCTCAGGAACTCGAACGACGAGTTCGCCGACGTCGAGCCGACCCTGCCGAGCACCGCCGCCGCCCGTTCGGCGCCGAACGACGCCTCCAGCAGGCCCGCGGCGATGTCGCGACCCCCGCGCGCCGGCGGCAGATGCCCCGTCGCGATGCGGTGGAACTGTCCGAGGGCCTGCGCGGTGGTGGCGGCATCCAGGTCGTGCAGCCCGATGATCTCGGCGGCGACGGCCTCGGCCTCGGCCTCGCTGAGATGCTTCATCACCTCGATCGCCTGAGCACGATCGAGGTTCATGATGACGACGGCGGCCGTCTGCCGATCGGTCAGCCCGCTCATACGCGCGGCCTCTCGTCGATCAGCGTGCGCAGCAGCTCGGCGGTCCGCTTCGGATCCTGCCTGGTCATCGCGTCGACCTCGGCGCGCCGGCGCTCCAGGCTGATCTGCGCGGGCTCGGGCTCGGGCTCGGGTTCGGGGTCGGGCGCCGGCTCGAGGAAGGCCAGCGGCACCGTCGGCGCCGGATCGAGCTGGGCGGTCGGAGGACCGGCGATGGCCGACAGTGCGGCCGGGCGCTCGCCGAAGAGCTCGTCGAACTCCGTCGAGGCGCTCGCGCGGCGCCGCGTGCGGACGATCAGGGCGACGACGGCCAGGAGGAGCGGCAGGGCGATGGCGGCGGCGATGATCAGCGTGTTGATCAGCACGGCCTGACGCTCGGCGTTCTCGGCGTCCTTCGCCGCCTGCAGCGCGGCCTGCGCGGCCTCGGCGTCGGTCCGGCTGAACGAGACGAGCTTCACCGTGAGCTCGTCGCCGCGCTCGGTGTCGATGCCGGCGGCGGTGCCCACCAGCTCGGTGAGCTGCGCGGTGCTCAGGTCGCCTCCGGCACCCGCGTCGACGGCGACCGACACCGATTGCCGGAGGATCGTCCCTGCGGGCGTCGACGTGCTCTGGGTGCTCTTGTTGACCGCGTTGGTGCGCGACTCCTCGCTCGACTCGAACGTGCCGTCGCCGTTCTGCGACGGCACGGCGATGTTGTCGGGTCCGAGAACGCCGGCTTCGCTGCTCGATCCGTTCTGCGTCTCGCTGCGCGACTGCTCGGACAGCGGGGGTGCCCCCTCGGCCGGGGTGTAGACCTCTTCGACGCGCTCGTTCACGGAATGGTCGACGTCGGCCACGACCGTGACCGTCGCGTTCCCGGGGCCGACCACGGTGTCGAGCATCTGCTGCACGCTCGCCGTCACCCGCATCTCGTAATCGCCGGCCTGCTGGTCGACGCCGCCGGCCGGTCCGAGCCCCGCCGCCGACAGCGTGCGGCCGGTCTGATCGACCACGGCCACGTTCTCCGGCTTCATCCCGGTGACGGCGGCGGAGGTCAGGTGCACGATCGCCTCGACCTGCTTCGGCGTCAGCGACGAGGTCCCGGAGGTCTCCACGAACACGGAGGCGGTGGGGTCGATCGTCTCCGAGACGAACACGCTCTCCTCGGGGATGGCCAACTGCACCGACGCCGTCGTCACGCCCTCGAACGACGAGATCGTCGCGGCCAGTTCGCCCTCGATGGCGCGCTTGTAGGTCACCGACTGCTGGAACTCCGAGGTGGTCACGCCCATGTCGTCGAGGAGGGAGTAGCCGGCCGAGTCGGCGCTGGGAAGGCCCGCTGCCGCGGCGACGAGGCGCTGGTCGTACACCTGCTCCTCCGGCACGAGCACGGTGGTGCCGCCGTCGGCCAGCTCGTACGGCACCGACGACGCGCGGAGCTGCTCGACGACGGCGTTGGCGTCGGAGGCGCTCATGCCCGAGAACAGCGGCGTGTAGGTCGGGCGACTGAGCCAGCTCGTCAACGCGATGGTCCCGAGTGCGAGGACGGCCACACCGATGATCGCGATCGTGCGCTGCGCGACGGTGAAGCCCGCGATCAGGCGCCCGATCCGCTGGAACACGGTCGTCACCGCGGCGGGCATCAGGCCTGCATCCTCATGATCTCGTTGAACGCGTCGACGCCCTTGTTCCGGACGGCGGCGACGAGCTCGAGCGTGACCGCGGCGCGCGAGGACGCGATCATCGCTGAGTGGATGTCATCGAGATCGCCCGTGACCGCGGCGACCTTGAGCGCGTCCGATTCGGACTGCAGCGATCGCAGCTCGTCGATGGCGCCGGTGATGCTGTTCGCGAATCCCGAGTCGTCCGCCGTCCGGGGGGTCGCGGAGACGGGCGGGGTGAGCCCGGCCGACGCCGCCACGCCGCCGATACCGCTGAGCGCGTCCATCAGCTGCGTCCGATCTGGAGAGCGGCTTCGTAGGTGTTGCGGGCGCGATCGACGACGGCCGCGCTGGCCTGGTAGCCGCGCTGGGCGAGGATGAGCTGGCTCATCTGGTCGCCGAGGTCGATGTCGGGGTAGCGCACGTAGCCGTCGGCGTCGGCGAGGGGATGATCGGGCTGGTGCACGAGCCGCCCCGCCGCGCTGCCCTGAACCGTTCCCGCCACGTAGACACCGGGGGATCGGTCGCTCGTCTCGGCGGCGATGTAGCGCGCGCGGAACGCCGCGCCGTCGGAGCGGGACGCGGTGTTGATGTTCGCGATGTTGTCGCTCACGGCGTCGAGCCATTTGCGGTGCACGGTCAGGCCGGTGCCGGCGATGCCGATGGCGTCGAAGGTCATGACGTCCTCATCGCGGCGCGCATCGACGTGAACGACCCGTTCACGGCCTGCGTGGCGAACTGGTAGCGCAGCATGGTGTCGATGCTCGACAGCGTCTCGGTGTCGAGGTTGACGTTGTTGCCGTTCAGTCTGGTGGGCTCGAGCGAGGTGCCCACCGTCGCCGCCACCCGGCCGTCTCCGGCCGCCACCGAATCGGCGAGCGCCTCCTCGAAGCGCACCCGCTTGGCGTGATAGTTCGGGGTGTTGATGTTGGCGATGTTGTCGGCGATCGCGCGCTGGCGCTGCGAGAGGCCGTCGAGCGCACTCGTCAGCGCGTTGAGGGTCACAGAATCGAACACGAACCGGCTTTCCGTGAAGGGCGGGTGTATGGCCGATCCCTGGCCGTCTCTCGCGAGTGATCCTCACTCTCCGTGGTCTATCGGCCGTCCGGCCCGACGCGTTAGCCGAGTCGTCATCCGTTCCGGTCGAGGTACACCGGGGTATCCGGCTGCCGGGCGGGCGGCACCCGGCTGACGGCCTCGAGATGCGGACGCAGTCGGTCTTGTTCGGCGCGCACGCGATCCATGGCCGCGCGCTGACGCGCGATCACCCGTTGCGCACGATCGGCGAGCTCGGGCGGCAGGGGAGCGGCGGGCGTCGTCCAGGGCGGGAGCGCCATCGCATCGACGGTGCCGGACTCCGCGTCGAGGATCCGGTCGGCATCGTCTTCGAGCCGGTCGAGCAGCCGGGCCCAGTCGTCCGCGCTCATCCTCTCGCCTCCGCGACCGCGTGCGCGGCGCCGTACCAGGCGTCGCGCAGCGGGGCGACGATGTCGCGGCACGCGCGCGTGCGCTCGGGGTCGCGACCGATGTTGGCGCCGATCAGCGTCTGCGTCAGGAACACGTAGAGCGATCGCAGTCCGGCGCTGCCGTTCCAGTCGTCGGTGAGCGACGACGACAGCTCCGACACGATGGCCTGCGCGTGCTGCAGCTGCGCGTTGGCCTCGGCCCACTGTCCGGCGCGCTGGGCGCTCTCGCCCCGCTCGATGTCGAGCAGGAGGCGGTCGTAGAGCATCGTCACCAGCCGCTCCGGGGGCGCCGACAGGATGGCGTCTTCCCGGTAGCGCTGCTGGGCGCGCAGGGCGGCGCTCGCGCTCACGAGCCGGATCCCGTCCGCGAGGTCGGCAGGGCGTCGAGCTGCGACGCGAGATACGACGACTGCGATTGCATCTGAGACAGCATGACCTCGAGCCGCGCGTAGGTGCGCTCCAGCGTGGCCTTCCGCTGGGCGAGCCGCACGTCCCAGCGCTCCAGCTGCTCGCCCAGACCCTCGACCTCGCTCTGCTGGCCGGTGATCCGCGACGTGAGCAGGCCCTCGTACTTGTCCGAGTAGATCTTCGCCGTGTCCTGCACGCGCAGGGCGACGGCCGAGAAGAGGCCGGCGACGGCATCCGGATCCTTCGTCAGCGCCTCGGCGAACTTCTCCTCGTCGAAGCTCAGCACGCCGTACATGTCTGTCGAGATGCCGATCGACGAGGGCGAGACGCCGTCGACCGGGTGCTGCACGGCGTCGGCGAGCGCGGTGCGCAGCGCCCGCACGGTGCTGTCGCCCGTGAACACGCCGAGGGCGGTCGACTCGCCCTGCCCGGCGGCGACCGTGGCCTTGGTGCCCTTGTCGATCGTGCCCAGGATGCCGGTGAGGAGCGCGACGAACTCGGCGGACGCCTTCGTGCGGGCCTCGGTGTCGACGGCCACGCCGATCGTGACCGGGTCGGCCGAGGCGGCGGAGACCGTCACGTCGACGCCGTCGAAGAGTCCGGTGAAGGTGTTGCCCGGCGAGGTGAGCACCTGCTCGGCGCTCGTCCCGGCCCAGAGCCGCAGGCGCGCGTCGGTGCCGACGGCGATGACCGCCGCGCCGGCCTCGGCGGAGAGGTCGACCGCGGTGCCGGCCTCGACGGCGGCGATGTCGCCGCGGTAGACCCGGAAGCGCCCGGCGTCGCCGGCGTCGGCGGCACGCAGCTGCAGGCGGTGGAGCGGTGTGCCGTCGACGTCGCGTCCGGCCGGCACGGCGGAGGCCACGATGCCCCGGCCGGCCTCGTTGATCGCATCGGCCACGTCCTGGATCGACGCGCCCTCGGCCTGGATCCGCACGCGCTCGCCCTGGCCGTTCTCGAGCGTGAGGACGGGCGGGTCGACGGGCCAACCGCGCGAGGCGGCGGAGACGATGGTGTGGTTCTTCGCCACCTGATCGACGACGATGTCGGTCGACACGGGTGCGGCACCCGAACGGGCGACGACGGTCACGGCGGTCGACGAGGAGGTCGTGGTGAATCGGGCCAGGCCGTCGCGGGATCCCGCCTTCTCGGCCTGCGCCATGAGGTTCTGCACCGCGCTGTTGAGGGTCTGGAGCTGCGAGACGACGACGTTCTTGTCGTCCATCTTCGCCTTCAGCAGGGAACGGGGGATCGACTGCACGTCCATCAGCGCCTTGATGACCTCGGTGGTCTTGAGGCCTGAGACGAGACCGTCGAGCGAGAGGGACATGCTCGCCTTTCCGTTCGGATGCGGAGGTGGTCCGGATGCCGTGCGACCCGGCATCCGGACCACCTAGGGCAGGGTTCAGCGCAGGAGCTGGAGCACGCCCTGGTTGGCCTGGTTGGCCTGGGCCAGCATGGCCGTTCCCGCCTGCGACAGGATGTTCGCCGAGGTGAACTTGACCATCTCCGACGCCATGTCGGTGTCGCGGATGCGGCTCTCGGCGGCGGCCAGGTTCTCGGCCGACACGTTGAGGCTGTTGATGGTCGACTCGAAGCGGTTCTGCAGCGCACCGTAGCCGGCGCGTGCGGTCGAGACCGCCTGGATCTGCGTGTCGATGCCCGCGAGAGCGGCGCCGTAGGTCGCCGCGTCGGTCATGGTGGCACCGAGCGCCTTGATGTCGGCGCCGAGGGTGTCGAAGTCGGTCAGGGCGACCGAGATCTGGTCCTCGGCCGCGACCGCTCCGGCGCCGACCTGGAAGGTCAGCGTCGTTCCGCCGGACATCAGCTTGATCCCGTTGAAGTTCGTGCTGTCGGCGATGCGGGTCAGCTCATCGCCGAGCGCGTTGATCTCGGTCTGGATCGCTTCGCGCGACTTCGCGTTGTTCGAGTCGTTCGCACCCTGGGCCGTGAGGTCGCGCACGCGCTGCAGGATGGAGTGGACCTCGGTCAGGGCGCCTTCCGCGGTCTGGATGACCGAGATGCCGTCCTGCGCGTTGCGGGCCGCGACGTTCAGGCCGTTGACCTGCGAGCGCAGGCCCTCGGAGATCGCCAGGCCCGCGGCGTCGTCGGCCGCCCGGTTGATCCGCAGACCGCTCGAGAGCTTCTCGAGCGACTTCGAGACGTCGTTCTGGGTGTTGGACAGGTTGCGGTAGGCGTTGAGCGCCGACACGTTGGTGTTGATCTGCATACCCATGAGGGTTTCTCCTCCGTGAATCGTTGAACGAGAGACCATCCGTGGTCTCCCTCTCACACCTATCGGCGGGGGAGTCGCAGCCGTTAGCCGGCGTCGCGTCACGCCGGAGCGGCCTCGCGGAAGACGTCGGCCACTCGGGCGTCGGCGACCGCGGCGATGCGGGCGAAGAAGGCGTCGCGTGCACCGGGCGAGACGCGGGAGGTCGCGGCCGGTGCCGCCCCTTCCGCGTAGTACCGGTCGAGCGCGTCGCGCAGGAGCCGCACCGCCTCCGAGCGCTGCTGCGACACCGCCGAGTGAGTCACCCCCAGCTCCTCGGCGATCTCCTTGACGGGACGCTCCTCGAAGTACACCGCCACGACGATGCGGCGCATACGCTCGGGCAGCGACGCCACGGCGTGGGTGAGCACGTCGCGGCGCTCGCTCACGACCGCCGATTCCTCCGGCAGGGGGATGTCGGTCGCGACCTCGCGGGCCACGGGATCGTCGAGGGTGGTGAGGGTGCGCGCCGCATCGGCCAGCGCCTCGGAGACGCTCTCCTTCGCCGCGCCCATCGCGGTGGCGATCTCGGTCACGGTCGCGGTGCGACCCAGAGCGGCGGTGAGCGTGTCGCGCACGACGACGGTCTCCTTGATGCGTTTGCGGATGCCGCGCGACGCCCAGTCCATCGACCGCATCTCATCGGCGAACGCGCCGAGGATGCGGCGGCGGGCGTAGGCCCCGAAGGGCACGCCCAGGTCAGGGTCGAAGGCGTCGGCCGCGGTCACGAGCGCGAGCGCTCCGACGGCGGCGAGCTCGTCACGGGGGATGTGGGTGGCACGGGCGTGGGTTTCGGCGGCGAGATATCCGACAAGGGGGAGATTGTCCTCTATCAGGCGATTGCGCTCAGCGCGCGACGTCATGGGGGATGATCCACCTCTCTGGATGCACTCCGAAGCCGAACGAGGGGTAGATGCACATATCACAAATGGTGCGATATGTACATGGGGATATCTACCCACCGCTGATCCACATAGTAACGTTAGGAACGTGACGGCCGATAGATATTCGTGAACCGTTATCTGACGGGGGGATCACTGGGGAAAAGGGGATCATGGGAGCCAACGAATTATCGATGCAGCTCTGGCGCGAGCGCGAGCTCCTGGAGATGCTGCTGTTCAAGCTCGACGAACAGCAACTGCTCCTCGCCGCCGGACGATCGCACTGGATACAGTTTGCGGCACGCGAGATCGATCAGGTGCTCGAACGCCTGCGCAGCGAAGGGCTGTCGCGCACGGTGGAGGTGGCCGGCGTCGCCGAGGAGTGGGGGGCTCCCGAGAACGCCACCATCCGTCAGCTGATCGAGCACGCTCCGGAAGGCGCCTGGAGCGACGTGTTCTCCGACCATCTGCGCGCCCTCACCCGCCTCACCGCCGAGGTCGCGCAGATGCGCGATGCGAACGCCGAGCAGCTCAGCGGCGTCCTCCGGGCCACGCAGGAGACCATCGCCGCCCTGGGGCTGGAGACGGGCGAGTACACGACTCGCGGCGACCGCGCCCGCGAAGACGCGGCGCGCATCGTCGACACCGAGATGTGACCGGGAGGGGATCATGTCGACATTCAGTGGCTTGACCGCGGCCGCGAGCGGCCTGGCGGCCGCGCGACGCGGAATGGACGTCGTCGGCCAGAACATCGCCAACCAGACGACCGAGGGCTACACGAGGCAGCGGGTGACCACGTCGTCGGTCGCCGCGATCGCACAGACGGGTCGCTTCAACACCGGAGCGGTGCCAGGGCACGGCGTGTCGATCGACGGCGTCGCCCGCCTCGGCGACGCCCTCCTCGACGCGCGCGTGCGCGACACGCTCGCCGCCTCCGGGTTCTGGTCGACGCGCGCCGTCGCAGCGACCGCCGTCGAGGCCTCGCTCGCGGAACCCACCGAGAACGGTCTCGCCGCGCGGCTGTCGGCGTTCTGGGCGGGCTGGCAGGATCTCGCGAACACCCCCGACTCGGGGGCCTCGGCAGCCAGCGTCCTGGAATCGGCGAAGGAGCTCGCCGCGCACATCGCCGGCGGATACCGCTCGGTCGCCGCCCGGTGGAACGATGCGCGCGCGGGCGCCGAGCGGACGGTCGCCCAGGTGAACGCGGCCGCCGATCAGATCGCCGTCCTGAACCGTGACATCCGCGACGCCCTCGCCTCCGGACGGTCGGCGAACGAACTGATCGACCAGCGCGGCGTGCTGGCGCAGACCGTCGCGCGTCTGGCAGGCGGAACGGCCGGCGTCGAGAAGGACGGCACGATGACCGTCCGCATCGGCGGCAACGCGCTCGTCGCCGGAGACGATGCCCGGCACCTCGTGCTCTCCGGCCCGACCACCCTCGAGGCGGGGCAGCGTTTCGCTCTCGTATGGGAGTCGGCTCCCGACCTTCCCGTGTCGGTCGACGGCGGCGAGCTCGGCGGTTCGCTCTCCGTGCTGGCGCCGGCCGCCGACGACGGCGTGCTCGCTCGGATCGCCGCCACCTACGACCGGGTCGCGACGTCTCTGGCCGAGGCGCTGAACACGCAGCATCGGGCCGGCGTGACGTCGGCGGGGCAGCCGGGCGGCGACTTCTTCTCGCTCGCCGCCTCGGGGCCCCCGGCCCTCGGACTGCAGATCGCGATCGGCGGCGCGTCCGACCTGGCACTCGCCGCGCCGGGCGCCGGGGCGAAGGATGCGACGAACGCCGATCTCATCTCGCGGATCGGTCTGGATGCCGGGTCGCCCGACGCCGTCTGGGCCGACCAGGTCGCCCGGCTCGGGGTGGCCACCGCCGCCGACGTGCAGCGCGCGAAGGTCGCCGAGTCGACGGCGATCGCTGCAGCGGGCGCGCAGCAGTCGGTGGCTGCCGTCGACGGCGACGAGGAGACCGTCAGCCTGCTCACGTATCAGACCGCCTACCAGGCCGCCGCCCGTGTGATGACCGCCGTCGACGAGGCGCTCGACGTTCTCATCAACCGCACCGGCGTCGTCGGACGCTGATCGAAGGAGCCCCGTGATCTCTCGCGTGACCACGTCGTCCATGACGCAGACGGCGATGCGCAATCTGCAGTCCCACCTGACCGAGCTCGCGCGTCTGCAGGAGCAGGCGACGTCGCAGCGCGCCTTCGCCGTCCCCTCGCAGGATCCGGCCGCCGCGGCGGCGGCCCTCGCGCTCCACGCCGAGCAGCGCCGCACCGAGCAATACGCGCGCAACATCGACGACGGCCTCGCCTGGGTGACGGCGGCCGACAGCGCGATCACCGCCAGCACCACCCTCCTCGGCCGGGTGCGCGACCTCACGTCGCAGGGCGCGAACGACGGCGCCCTGGACGCCGCTGCCAAGGAGGCGCTGGCGGTGGAGCTCGAGGGTATCCGCGACGAGCTGCTGGCGCAGGCGAACACCCGTCTGCTCGGACGCTCGGTGTTCGCCGGGACGTCCGACACCGCGGCGTTCGCGGCGGACTACCTTCACAGCGGCGTCCCGGGCGCCGAAGTCACCCGACGGGTGTCCGACGCGGCGACCGTCCGGGTCGACACCGACGGCGCCGCCGTCTTCGGCACGGGAGACGGGTCGGTGTTCGCGCTCGTCGACCGGATCGTCGCCGACCTGCGCTCCGGCACCAACGTCGGTCCCCGACTGGCGGAGATCGACG
This sequence comes from Microbacterium martis, assembly GCF_047246685.1. NCBI lineage: Bacteria > Bacillati > Actinomycetota > Actinomycetes > Micrococcales > Microbacteriaceae > Microbacterium > Microbacterium martis. The sequence continues at coordinate 377,731 of NZ_JBFOKT010000001.1, forward strand.
CACGACGCACGGCCATGCTCGGCGTCCAGGGTTCGGTGGGAACCCGTCAATCCCAGATCGAACGCGCCAAGGAGGCGGCCGTGCAGAACTCAGTGTCCCTCGAATCCCGCCGGGCGGCGGTCGAGGACGTCGACTCGGTGGAGGTCCTCGTGCGCCTGCAGGCGCAGGAGCTCGTGTACCGGTCGGCGCTCGCGGTCAACGCGCGCGTACTGCAGCCGTCTCTGATGGACTTCCTGCGATGACGGCATCGCTGGCGTTCGTCACGCCCCCGCCCGGCCTCGCACCCCACGTCGACTTCTCGCTGGCTCCGGTCGACGGCGCCGAGGGGCTCTTCGCCCTCCGCGCCGTCCACGACGAGGGGCTCCGGCTCTACCTCGTCGACCCGCAGTCCGTGGTGAGCGCCTACGCCCCGACCCTTTCCGACGAGCAGGTCGCCGAGCTCGCGCTCACCTCCCCTGATGACGCCATGGTGCTCGTCGTCGCCCACCCCTCGTCCGAGGGCGTGAGCGTGAACCTGCTCGCACCGGTCGTCGTCAACCGCCGCAGCGGCGCGGCGGCGCAGGTCATCCTGGAAGACCAGGACTACCCGCTGCGAGCGCCCCTCGGCTGAGGGCGGACGACTACCCTGGAGGAGTGATCCTCGCCGTCGACCCGTCTCCGCGCTCAGCCTCCGCCGGGGCGCGGTCATGACGCTGCGCGCCGCGACGCCGGCCGACCTCGACGCGATCATGGCGATCGAGAACCGCTCCTTCCCGACCGATGCCTGGAGCCGTGAGTCCATGGCGGCCGAGCTCGCCGGTCCGCACGGGCGGTACCTGGTCGACGACGACGACGGGGTCGTCATCGGCTACGGCGGGGTGCGCGCACTGCCGGGGGCTCCGGATGCCGACATCCAGACCATCGCCTTCGTCGCGGAGCGGCGGGGCGAGGGTCGCGGGCGCCGATTGCTGCGGGCGCTGCTGCGTGCCGCGGCGGAACGCGGCGCGCACGAGGTGTTCCTCGAGGTCCGGGCTGACAACCCGACGGCCGAGGGGCTGTATCTCGCCGAGCGCTTCGAGGAGATCGGCAGACGGCCTCGCTACTATCAGCCGGACGACGTGGATGCGATCGTGATGCGGCGCGACCTGCGCCGGCATCCGCTCCCCGTCGAGCACGTCGAGGAGGCGACCGCGTGAGCGAGCCGCTGGTGCTCGGCATCGAGACGAGCTGCGACGAGACCGGCATCGGCATCGTCCGCGGTCGCACCCTGCTGTCGAACACGATCGCGTCGAGCATGGAGGAGCACGCCCGCTTCGGCGGCGTCGTGCCCGAGGTCGCCGCGCGGGCGCACCTCGAGGCGCTCCAGCCCGCGATCGACGCGGCCCTCGCCGAAGCCGGCGTGCGGCTGGACGATCTCGACGCCGTCGCGGTGACGAGCGGGCCGGGACTCGCCGGGGCGCTCATGGTCGGGATCGGTGCGGCGAAGGGGCTCGCGGTGTCGCTCGGAAAGCCCCTGTACGCCGTGAACCACCTGGTCGGGCACATCGCCGCCGACATCCTCACCCCGGATTCCGCGCCGCTGGAGTACCCGACGATCGCTCTTCTCGTGTCGGGCGGACACACCTCGCTGCTGCACGTGCGCGATCTCACCACCGACGTCGAGCTCCTCGGCGAGACCATGGACGACGCGGCCGGCGAGGCGTTCGACAAGGTCGCCCGGCTGCTCTCGCTGCCGTACCCGGGCGGACCGCAGATCGACCGGGCCGCGGCCGACGGCGATCCTGCCGCCATCCGCTTCCCCCGCGGCCTCTCCCGCGCGTCCGACCTCGCCGAGCATCGATACGACTTCTCGTTCTCGGGCCTGAAGACCGCCGTCGCCCGATGGGTCGAACGCTTCGAGGCCGAGGCCGAGTCCGGCGCGGCCCCTGGCGTCCTTCCTGTCTCGGATGTGGCGGCCGGCTTCCGCGAGGCCGTCGTCGACGTGCTGGTCACCAAGGCCATCGCGGCATGCGTCGATCGGGGTGTGCCGCGTCTGCTGCTCGGCGGCGGCGTCATCGCGAACCGGCGCCTGCGCGAGGTCGCGCTGGAGCGCGCGGCCGCGGCGGGGGTGACCGTGCGCATCCCTCCGCTGTCGCTGTGCACCGACAACGGTGCGATGATCGCGGCTCTCGCGGCCGAGCTGATCGCGTCGGGGCGCCGCCCCTCGACGCTGGCGTTCGGGGCGGATTCCACGCTTCCCGTCACCGAGATCCAGGTCGCCGAGGCGGTGCCGGCATGAGCGACGTCCCGCGCGCATCCGACCGCTCCCTTCCCGAGCCGCGGGCACGGATCGAGGGCCCGAGCGGCCAGGTCGAGCAGCCGACCGGTGCCATCCGCATCCCCGGCGCTCGCCGCGACGGGTACACGAAGCTTCCCACCGGGCCGGTGAGCGTCGAGCCCGTTCTGGTGAGCGGACCCGACATCGACGCGGTCGACGACACCGACTGGGAGCCGACCACCGGCACCTCGACGATCGACGACACCCGGCTCGCCCCGTGGGCGCTGCTCGCGGCGATCGTCGCGCTCGGCGCCTCGTTCTTCGTCGGTTGGGGGATCCCGGTGGCGGTCGTCGCGGTCATCGCCGCGATCATGTCGCTGCGTCGGCCGGTCGAGAGCCGCGCGATCGCCCGCTGGGCGCTCGTGCTCGGTCTCTGCGCGACGGTCTACAGCCTCGGCTGGCTCGTCTGGGCCGGCATGCAGTTCGAGCAGCTCGGCTAGCCGCATGCCCGACGCCGACCAGCTCGACGAGATGCGCACGCTCCAGGCGCGCGCGTACGGGCGCGGCGGCGGACTGACGGCCGCCGAGGCGGACCGTCTGCGACAGCTCCAGGACCGCGCCCCGTCGGTCCCCGAGCCCGTCGATGGGGTCCCTGAGCCTGTCGAAGGGCCGGCCCCTCGCCCCTGGGTCCCTGAGCCTGTCGAAGGGCCCGTCTCGCGCCCCTGGGTCCCTGAGCCTGTCGAAGGGCCCGTCTCGCGCCCCTGGGTCCCTGAGCCTGTCGAAGGGCCCGCACCTCGCGCCTGGGTCCCTGAGCCTGTCGATGGGGTCCCTGAGCCTGTCGATGGGGTCCCTGAGCCTGTCGCCTGGGTCCCTGAGCCTGTCGATGGGGTCCCTGAGCCTGTCGAAGGGCCCGGCCCTCCCCGCCGGCCTCGCCTCCGGCTGCTCGCGCTCGCCGCCGCGGCGGCGCTCCTCCTCGGTATCGGTGTCGGCTGGCTGCTCTGGGGTCCGTCGCGCATCCCCGCTGTCGCCCTCACCGCCGATCAGCAGGAGTGGCAGAACGCGCTGCTCGCCCAGGGGGTCTACGACCCGGGCTCGGTGCGGGCGCTCGCGGTCGAAGACGACGTGGTCGTGTGGACGGCGACGCGGGATGACGGTGATCGCACGTGTCTCATCCTCGGGGTCGGCGACATGTCACGGCCGAGCTGCCAGGCGACCGAGTCGGTCGAAGACGAGGGCCTCTGGGGATCGCTGCTCGTCGAGATCGGCGAGCAGACCCGTACAGAGGTCACCGCCTTCGTCATCTTCGCCCCCTCGGGCGAGCCCGTGGTCCGGACGGAGACCATCGAGCAGAGCGGTCGGTCGTCTCTCACCTACGCCGACGATGCTGAGACCGCGACGGCGAAGCGTCTCACGCAAGACGGCTACGCGCCGGACTCGCTGTGGGTGGTCGGATACGACGGCGAGGTGCCGATCTGGAACGCCGTGCAGCAGGAGACCGCGGCGCAGTGCCTCATCTACGACGGGTCGTCGCCCTCGTCGCCGACGGTCTGCGCCGACCCGCAGACCATGACCGAGCAGCAATCCGGGCTCGTGCTCACGGTCGACGTCGAAGGGGGAGGCCGGACGACGTTCGAGATGTCATCGAGCTACGGGCCGCCGTACCTCGTGATCACGCGGGATCGAGGTGAGCTCGGTGCCGGAGGGGACTGAGACCGACGAACGGCGGATGCTGCAGCGACGGGCGTACGGACGCGACGGCGGACTGACCGATGCCGAGGCGGCGCGGCTGCGCGAGCTGCAGAGCCGTCCCGCCGCCGCGCCTGGTCGGGATGCGTCCCCGAGGTGGGTCGCTGAGCGTGTCGAAGCGTCGGATGGCGACGTGTCCCCGAGGTGGGTCGCTGAGCCTGTCGAAGCGTCGGATGGCGACGTGTCCCCGAGGTGGGTCGCTGAGCGTGTCGAAGCGTCGGATGGCCCTTCGACAAGCTCAGGGACCCAGGGGAGTGGGCGCCCTTCGACAAGCTCAGGGACCCAGGGGAGTGCGGGCCCTTCGACAAGCTCGGGGACCCAGGGGAGTGCGGGCCCTTCGACAAGCTCAGGGACCCAAGGCGCCACGCCCCGTCGCGGCCGCGGACTCGTCGTGGCCGCAGCATCCGCCCTTCTCTTCGCCGTCGGTCTCGGCGCCGGCTGGGTGTTCTTCGCGTCGCGGCCGGACGCGATCCCGCTGAGCGACGACCAGCAGCAGCGTCGCGATGAGCTGTATGCGAGCGATGACTACGACGCCGGCTCGGTGCGCGCCGTCGGGCAGGACGACGACGCGCTGGTGTGGTTCGGCACCAAAGACGACGGCGCGGTGTCGTGCGCCGTCATCGACGTCGGCTCCGCGTCGTCGGAGTCGTGTCGCGATTCCGACGGAGACGACCCCTTCGTCCTCTCCGCCTCGGTGCTGCTTCCCGAACCCGCCGAGGCGGCGGCCGTCTCGGGCACGAGCGTCAATGCCTTCGTGATGCTGTCGACGACCGGGGAGCCCATGGTGGCGATCCAGCGCTGGACGGCCCAGTCGGCCTCGCTCTCCGCCTTCCGCGACGAGGATCGCGCCCGCGCACAGGAGCTGTTCGACGAGGGATACGAGCTGGGTCTCTCGATCGTCGGATACTTCGGCGACGCACCGGTCTGGATCGCCGACCGCGCAACCGGCGCGGTCGTCGAGACGTGTCTGATCGTCGATGCGGCCGGGCGGGAGCAGTGCGGCGTGGCGGAGGATGTGCGCGAGGACGGGATGTCGATCGCGGTCGCCGATTCGCTCGGGTCGGTTCCGGACTCCTGGGTGATCACGGTCGACTACACTGCCGACCGATCTCCGTATCTCACGATCGTGGGCGACGCCGACGTCTCGACCGTCCGCGTGCGAGACGGCGAGCGGATGGAGCTCGGCGGCGAGCACGGCGACCCCATCGAGGTCACGATCCCGAGCGAGCCCGCGGGATAGAGGATGCGTCAGGCCGCGGCGACGCGATCGGCGAGGATCGCCCGCCGCTGGTCGCCGATGCGGGCGAGGATCAGCGTCGCCTCCTGATCGCCGGCGAGGGCGAGCTTCCGGCGGAGCGCCGCCGGATCGATGTCGACCCCGCGCTTCTTGATCTCCAGGCGACCGATCCCGTTGGCCTTCAGGGCCGCGCTGATCGCCTTGGGGTTCGGCGCCATGGTCTCCCTGACGCGGAACGACTGCACGAACGGGCTGGTCAACGCGGCATCCGACGTCAGATACGCGATGTGCTCATCGAGCATGCCGGCGTCGAGGCTGCGCGCGACGTCGCCGATCAGGCGGGCGCGGATCACCGCTCCGTCGGGCTCGTGCAGGAACGCGCCGAGCGGGCGCACAGCAGCGTCGGCGGCATCAGCCTCGGCCGTGAGCTCGTGAGACCGCTCACCGCGGATCACGAGGGCCGCCCTGCGCACACCTTCGCGGGCCAGCGCCCCGCTCCACAGCACCAGTTCGACGACGCTTCCGTCGGCGCTCACCCACTGGGCCTCGGCGTCGGTCGGCAGCGCGTCGCGGTCGTGTCCCGGACCGAGCTTGATGCCGGACGGCAGGCGCGCGGCGACGTCGAATGCCCAGTCCAGCGAGGGGGAGTAGTCGTCGGCGCCGAGGCGGCGCGTCTCGGAGTGCCCGGCCGTGCGGCGGGCCGGGTCGAGCCACACGGCTCCGGGCACGCCGGTCTCGATGGCTCTCTCGGCGGTGCTGTGGCGCACGACGGCCGAGCTCCCGAACGGGGCGAGGTTGTAGGCGGCGATGGCCGCCGTCACCTCGTCGGCGTCGACGGCGACGACGTCGAGCCCCGCCCCCGCGAAGGCGAGCGCGTCGCCGCCGATCCCGCAGCCGAGGTCGGAGACGTGGGTCATGCCCGCGCTGCGCATCCGCTGCGCGTGGCGGGCCGCGACAGCGAGTCGCGTCGCCTGCTCGAGGCCGGCGCGGGTGAACAGCATCCGCGCCGCGAACGGACCGAATTTCGCCGCGGCCCGCGACCGCAGGTGTGCTTGGCCGACGACCGCCGAGACGAGGGCGGGGGAGTGTCCGGCCGCGCGAAGCCGGGAGACGACGCGAGCGACCTCGGCCGTGGAGTCGACGGTCCCGATCTCGTCGAGGAGCTCGAGGCCCGCCGGGGTCAGCAGGGCCTGCAGCTCGGACATCTCCACCCGCCCAGCCTAGCGACCGGCGTCGGTCCTTCTCGGATGCTCGATTGGCACTCGCATTGCGGGAGTGCCAGCCGAACGCCTAGACTGGATTAGCACTCTCGGGTTGAGAGTGCGAACAAGTCTTTCGTGTCAGCGTCAAGAAAGAAGAGGTAGACCGTGTCGGTTTCCATCAAGCCGCTCGAGGACCGCATCGTCATCAAGCAGGTCGAGGCCGAGCAGACCACCGCGAGTGGCCTGGTCATCCCCGACACCGCCAAGGAGAAGCCCCAGGAGGGCGAGGTCGTGGCGGTCGGCCCCGGTCGCATCGACGACAACGGCAACCGTGTTCCGCTCGACGTCGCCGTCGGCGACCGCGTGCTGTACAGCAAGTACGGCGGCACCGAGGTGAAGTTCGGCGCCGACGAGTTCCTCGTCCTGTCGGCCCGCGACGTCCTGGCGGTCGTCGTCCGCTGAGAAGCCGAGACAGGTCGCTGACCCCCTCGAGGGAGAGCGACCGACGTCGATCGAGAAGGGCCCGGATGCTTCGGCATCCGGGCCCTTCCGCCGTCCGGCGCTGCGCGGCATAGGGTTGAGCGGTGCCCCTCGAGACGCCGACCCGTGCCACTCGGACCGCCGGCGTCGCGTACGCCGCGGCCGCCTACCTGCTCTGGGGCGTGCTGCCGCTGTACTTCCTCCTGGTCGCACCGACGAGTCCCTGGGAGGTCGTCGCCTGGCGCGTCATCCTGTCGCTCGTCTTCTGCGTGATCCTGCTGGCGGCGACCCGCGGGTGGCGGGCGCTGGGCGCGATCGTGCGACAGCCGCGGCTGCTGGTGCTGACCGCCCTCGCCGGCCTCCTGATCTACGTCAACTGGCAGGTGTTCGTGATCGGCGCCCTGACCGGGCACGTCGTGGAGACCAGTCTCGGCTACTTCATCAACCCGATCACCACCGTGCTGCTCGGCGTCTTCGTGCTGCGCGAGCGCATCCGCCGACTGCAGTGGGTGGCGATCGGCGTGGCGGCGATCGCGGTCGTCGTGATCGTCGTGGCCTACGGCGCCTTCCCGTGGATCGCCCTGACTCTGACCGCCTCCTTCGGGGTCTACGGGCTGATCAAGAAGAAGATCGGCCCGGCGGTCGACGCCGTCAGCGGATTGACGCTGGAGTCCTTCTGGCTCATCCCGATCGCGGTCCTGCAGCTCGCCCTGGTCGCGCTCACCCCCGCCGGCATCACGTTCGGGACGAACGGGCCGGCGCATGCCGTCGTCCTGTCGCTCGCCGGCGTCGTGACCGCCGTGCCGCTGCTCCTCTTCGCCGCGGGCACCCGGCGGGTGGACTTGACCGTCATCGGCATGATCCAGTTCGTCACGCCGGTGATGCAGTTCATCCTCGGCGTCGCCGTCCTCGGCGAGCCGATGCCTGCCGAGCGCTGGGCCGGATTCATCATCGTCTGGGTCGCGATCGTGGTGTTCATCGCCGACCTGCTGCTCGCGGCTCGTCGAGTGCGGAACCCGGTATCGGATCGTTAACGCACCGAGACACTCGCGACCCCTGCACGCGCGCGTCACGTTCTAGTGTTAGAGCACCCGAGCGTGGTCATAATCCACGTTCAGTTACGCAAGGGAGCATCATGAACTCACTGAAGGGCTCGCGCACAGCGAAGGTCTTCGCAGGGATCGCGCTGATCAGCGCATCCGCCATCGTCATCGCGGGCTGCAGCAGCACGCCTTCCGAGGAGCCGTCGGGTGGTGGCGACAAGCCCGCCGCCGACCTCACGCTGAAGCTCGGCTCGCTGCTTCCGCAGACCGGTTCGCTGTCGTTCCTGGGCCCGCCCATGGAGTCGGGTGTGGGCCTCGCCGTCAAGGAGGTCAACGACGCCGCCGCCGGCATCACCATCGACCTCACCGCGGAGGACGAGGGCGACACCGACACCAAGGCCTACGAGACCTCGATCACCAAGCTGCAGGGCGCCGGCGTCACCGCCATCGTCGGTGCAGCGGCCTCGGGCGTCTCCCGCCTGATCCTCGACGGCAACGTCAGCGCCGGCATCCTGCAGATCTCGGCGTCGAACACCGGTCCCGACTTCACCGACTGGGACGACAACGGCCTGTACTTCCGCACTGCTCCCAGCGACCTGCTGCAGGGCGAGGTGCTCGGCAACCTGATCGCCGAGGACGGTCACAAGACGCTCGGCGTCATCTACCAGAACGACGCCTACGGCACCGGTCTCTTCGAGAACATCAAGGCGACGTTCGAGGGCGCCGGCGGCGAGGTCGTCGCGGATGCGTCGTACAACGTCGGCGACGGTCAGTTCGACGCTCAGGTCGAGACCATCAAGGCCGCCAACCCCGATGCCGTCGCGATCGTCTCGTTCGACCAGTTCAAGACCATCGCGCCGCTGCTGGTGAACGCCGGGATCTCGCCCGACAAGTGGTACCTGGTCGACGGCAACCTGTCTGACTACGGCTCCTCGCCCGACACCAACTTCCCCTTCTCGCTCGAGGGCGCGAAGGGCACGAAGCCGGGACCGGCGCTCGAGGACGACTTCACCGACCGCCTCCAGGAGTTCTGGACCGGTGAGGGCAACCCCGAGGTGAACGACTTCACCTACGCAGCCGAGGCGTACGACGCCGTCGTGCTCGTGGCACTGGCCTCGCTCGCGGCCGGCTCCACCGAGGGCGCCGACATCGCGGCGAAGATGGCCGAGGTCTCGGGCGGCAGCGGAGACGGTGAGAAGTGCACCAGCTTCGCCGACTGCGCCAAGATCATCAACGACGGCGGCACGGCCGACTACGACGGCTACTCCGGCGAGGTCACGTTCGACGAGAACGGCGACCCGCAGGGCGCCTCGATCGGCACGTACGAGTACGGCGCCGACAACCTGATCTCCCGCACCAACTGATCGTCGGATCACAGGAAGAAGGCCCCGGATGCTGCATCCGGGGCCTTCTTCTCGTGATCTGTCAGGCGGCGTCGGTGCCGAGCGTGCCGAGGTAGAGGCCGATCACCTTGGGGTCGTTGAGCAGGTCGCGGCCGGTGCCCTCGTAGGCATCGCGCCCCTGATCGAGCACGTAGCCGCGGTCGCAGATCTGCAGGCAGCGCCGGGCGTTCTGCTCGACCATGATCGTGGTCACGCCGGCTTTGTTGATATCGGAGACGCGGATGAACGCGTCGTCCTGACGGACGGGCGAGAGCCCGGCGGACGGCTCGTCGAGGAGCAGCACCGACGGGTCCATCATGAGCGCTCGCGACATCGCCACCATCTGCCGCTCGCCGCCGGAGAGCGATCCGGCACGCTGCTTGAGCCGCTTGCCGAGCTCGGCGAAGATGCCGGTCACGAACTCGAGGCGCTCGGCATAGATCTTCGGGTTCTGATAGAGCCCCATCTGCAGGTTCTCCTCGATGGAGAGCGACGGGAACACGTTGTTCGTCTGGGGCACGAACGCCACGCCCCGCTGGACGAGCTTGTCGGCCTTCAGGCCGACGATGCTCTCGCCGTTCACGGTGATGTCGCCGCCGCGCACGTTCACCATGCCGAAGATCGCCTTGAGCAGCGTCGACTTGCCGGCGCCGTTCGGGCCGATGATGCCGATGAGCTCGCCCTGGCGTGCCACGAGGTTCGCGCCGTTGAGGATGTTCACGCCGGGAAGATACCCGGCATGCACGTCGGTCATCTGCACGACGACGTCGTCGGCAGCTGCGCCGGCCGCTCCCGCTGTGGTGTCCGCGCTCATGCGTCGTCCTTCCGATCGGTGTCGGCGTGATCCGTGCTCTCGAGCTCGGCCTCGGCCTCGGATTCGATCTGATCCCGCAGCCGTCTGGCCGCGGCGTCCTCGACCAGCGGGATGCGCCCGGTGACCGCGCCCAGATCGACGTCCTGATGCGCGCCCAGATACGCGTCGACGACCGCCGGGTCCTCCATGACCTCCTCGGGCGGCCCTTCCGCGACGACGCGGCCTTCGGCCATGACGACCACCCAGTCGGCGATGTGCCGCACCATGTGCATGTCGTGCTCGACGAAGAGCACGGTCATGCCCTCCTCCTTCAGATCGAGGATGTGGTCGAGCAGCGACTGCGTGAGGGCGGGGTTGACGCCGGCCATCGGCTCGTCGAGCATCACCAGGGTGGGATCGCTCATGAGCGCGCGCGCCATCTCGAGGAGCTTGCGCTGACCGCCCGAGAGCGCGGCGGCGAAGTCCTTCTCCTTGGCGTCGAGCTTGAACCGCGCCAGCAGCTCGCGCGCCTTCCCCTCGATCTCGGTGTCCTGTGCGCGCCAGACGAACGGCAGCAGGCTCGTCCAGAAACCCTCCCCGCGCTGGCCCGTCGCGCCGAGCTTCATGTTCTCGAGCACGGTGAGCAGCGACAGCGACTTCGTCAGCTGGAACGTGCGCACCTGACCCATGCGCGCGACCTTGAAGGACGGCACTCCCGAGAGGTTCTTGCCGTCGAACGACCACGTGCCGCTGTTGGGTTTGTCGAAGCCGCACAGCAGGTTGAAGAGCGTGGTCTTCCCGGCGCCGTTCGGACCGATCAGCGCGGTGATCGCGCCGCGCGGGATCTCGAGGTGATCGACGTCGACGGCGGTGAGGCCGCCGAAGCGCCGCTGCACGCCGTCCACGACGAGGATCGGGTCGACCTTGGCGACGCCCGGCTTCACCTCTCCCTGTGTCAGGCCGGTGGTCTTGGGACGGCGGATGCTGCCCGTGGGGGTGGGTTCACTTGACAAAGGTCATCTCCCTCTTGTCTCCGAGGATGCCCTGCGGGCGGAAGATCACGAGCAGCATCAGAGCGATGCCGACGAAGATGAACACGAGCGTCGATGCCTGGCTGTCGGACATCGGCAGGATGCCCGTCCGCGCCATCGCCGGCAGCAGGTTGGCCATGAAGGCGAACACCACCCAGAAGAGCACCGCGCCGAGCGTCGGACCGAACACGGTCGCCGCACCGCCCAGGAGCAGGATCGTCCACAGGAAGAAGGTCAGCGAGGTCGAGTAGCTGCCGGGCACGACGGCTGAGGGGAGGACGAAAACGATGCCTCCGGCCGCGCCGATCACCCCACCGACGACGAGCGCCTGCATCTTGTAGGCGAAGACGTTCTTGCCGAGTGAGCGGACGGCGTCTTCGTCTTCCCGGATGCCCTTCAGCACCCGCCCCCACGGACTGCGCATCAGGGCCCAGACGAGCAGCACGGCGACGGCGAGCACGATCAGGCCGAAGACGCGGTTCCACAGATCGTTGGCGCTGTAGGTCCACGGACCGAAACCGTAGGTGCCGGTGGGGAAGGGGTTCGCGTCGCGGAACCCGCCGTTGAACTGCGCCAGCCCGTCGGCCGAGTTGGTGTACTCGTCGAACACCTGCGTGGTGAACAGCAGGCGCACGATCTCGCCGGCAGCGATGGTCGCGATGGCGAGGTAGTCGGCGCGCAGGCGCAGGGTCGGGATGCCGAGGAGCACGGCGAAGAGCGCGCCGCCCACGAGCCCGATCAGCATGCCGACGAACCAGGGCAGGCCGAAGCTCAGGACCGAGATGGCGTAGCCGTAGCCGCCGATCGCCATGAACGCGGCCATGCCGAAGTTGAGCAGTCCCGCATAGCCGAAGTGCACGGCGAGTCCGGTCGCGGCCAGCGCGTAGGCGAGGGTGACCGGGCTGAAGAGGTACGCGGCGGTGTTCGAGAAGATGCTTCCGAAGTCCATGGTCAGCCCAGCCTTTCCCTGCGTCCGAGCAGACCCTGCGGTCGCACGAGGAGGATCACGATGAGCACGACGAGAGCGCTCGCGTACTTGAGGTCGGAGGGGATCCACAGCGTGGAGACCTCGACCGCGATGCCGACGATGAGGGAGCCGACGAGCGCGCCGAACGCCGTGCCCAGACCGCCGAGGGTGATGGCGGCGAAGATGAGCAGCAGCATCTGCATGCCCATGTCCCACTTGACGCCCGGTCGGAAGTAGGCCCACATGATGCCCGAGATCGCGGCCAGCGTGCCGGAGAGGATCCAGACGTAGCGCACGACCCGGTCGACATCGATTCCGGATGCCGCGGCCAGCTGCGGGTTGTCGGAGATGGCGCGCGTCGCCTTGCCGATGCGCGTGCGCGTGAGGAAGTAGGCGACGCCGAGGATGACCACGATGCTCACGCCCATCGCGATCATGTCGATGTACGAGAGGGAGACGGGGCCGAACTGGATCGGGGTCGGGCTCGCGCCGGGCAGCTGGCGCGTGCCACCGCCGATGAAGTACTGGAAGAGGTAGCGCAGCGCGAGCGAGAGTCCGATGCTGACGATCATCAGCTGCACCACTCCGAGACCGCGTCGCCGCAGAGGTCGCCACAGCCCGGCATCCAACGCCCAGCCGAACAGACCGCCGCCGATGACCGCCGCGATGATCCCGAGCCACAGGGGCAGGTGCCAGAAGCTGGTCGTCACCAGGGCGACCAGTCCGCCCCACGTCACCATCTCGGCGTGCGCGAAGTTCGACAGGCGGGTCGTGCCGTAGATCAGGGCCGCGCCCATCGAGGCGAGCGCGAGGAGGAGGCCGAAGTTCAGCCCTCCCACGAGCCGGGAGAGGAGTTGGTCGATGAACGACACCGTCATCCGCTGCCCCTCGCCGAGGAACAGGTTCATGATCTTGGTGCCGGTGAGACCGAACTCGACCTCGAACGAGGCGGTGGTGCCCGAGATCGGCTGCGTCCCGGGGGGCAGCTGGCCGGCGTCGACGATGACGCCGTCCGGCAGCGTGTCCTCATCGACCGTGAGGGTGTACTTCTCCTTCTCCGGCACGTAGAGCCGCCACTTGCCCTCGGCGTCGGTCTCGGTCTCGCCCTTGAAGCCGTTGCCCTCGATCTCCATCACGACACCCTCGACGGGCTCGTCGTCGAAGGTGATGACGCCCGCGAAGTAGAAGTCGGTGACCTCCTGCCCGTCGTCCGTCGTCTCGGCGGACGCCGAGGCCGGGGGCAGGAACAGGAACGCGGTCAGCGCCATGAGGATACCGAGGAGGGTGACCGCCCAGGGGCGCCTCCTCTGCACGGCGAGTGTTGTGGGTCCCACGCAACCTCCACTGTGAGTGCTCCGCTGCGGCATCGGGTGTGAACCGCGCGGATGGACGACGCATTTGAGCGTAGTGTGCGATCCGCGATTCTCCTACACGGACCGCGCGGCATGCGGGGCCGCCGTCGGGAATGTTCTCGGGTTCGTCTCGCTTAGAATCCTCTATACGGGTTCACCCGCACCGGCCGGCGTCGACCACCCATTCGCACTCGGATCCGCGCGACTCGCGCAAGGAGGAGCTTCCATGGACCAGCACGATCCCTTCGGCTTCGTCGGACTGACGTACGACGACGTGCTGCTCCTCCCGGGGCATACCGACGTGATCCCGAGCGAGGCCGACACCTCGTCGCGCATCACGCGCCGCATCTCGGTCGCCACGCCGCTGCTGTCGAGCGCGATGGACACGGTCACCGAGTCGCGCATGGCCATCGCGATCGCGCGCGAGGGCGGTATCGGCATCCTCCACCGCAATCTGTCCATCGCCGACCAGGCGGCGCACGTCGACCGCGTCAAGCGCAGCGAGTCGGGAATGATCACCGATCCCATCACGACGACGGCGGATGCCACGGTCGAAGAGGTCGACGCGCTCTGCGCGAGGTACCGCATCTCGGGCCTCCCGGTCGTCGACGACGCGGGCAGGCTGGTCGGTATCATCACGAACCGCGACATGCGCTTCGTCTCGGGCTTCGAGCGGCAGACCACGTTCGTGAAAGACGTCATGACGAGCGAGAACCTCGTCACCGCTCCCGTGGGCGTCGCGGCCGGCGAGGTCATCGCGCTGTTCGCCAAGCACCGCGTCGAGAAGCTCCCTCTCATCGACGAGGAGGGCAAGCTCGCCGGCCTCATCACCATCAAGGACTTCGACAAGAGCGAGAAGTATCCGCTCGCCACCAAGGATGACCAGGGCCGTCTGCGCGTCGGCGCGGCGATCGGATTCTTCGGCGACGCCTGGGAGCGCGCCGAGGCGCTCCGCGACGCAGGCGTCGACGTGCTCGTCGTCGACACGGCGAACGGGCAGTCGCAGGGCGTCATCGATCTGGTGCAGCGTCTGAAGGCGGACGAGTCGTTCGCGCACATCGACATCATCGGCGGCAACGTCGCGACGCGCGAAGGCGCTCAGGCGCTGATCGACGCGGGTGTGGACGCGGTGAAGGTCGGTGTCGGACCGGGTTCGATCTGCACCACCCGCGTCGTCGCCGGCGTCGGCGTGCCGCAGGTCACCGCCGTATACGAGGCCTCGCTCGCGGCGCGCCCGGCCGGTGTGCCGGTGATCGCCGACGGCGGGCTGCAGTACTCGGGCGACATCGCCAAGGCGCTCGTCGCCGGTGCCGACGCCGTCATGCTCGGGTCGCTGCTCGCGGGCACCGACGAGTCGCCGGGCGAGATCGTCTTCCAGTCGGGCAAGCAGTTCAAGCAGTACCGCGGCATGGGTTCGCTGGGCGCCATGCAGACCCGCGGCAAGCAGACGTCGTACTCGAAGGACCGCTACTTCCAGGCGGATGTGCCCAGCGACGACAAGCTGATCCCCGAGGGGATCGAGGGCCAGGTGCCGTATCGCGGCCCGCTGTCCGCCGTCGCATACCAGCTGGTCGGCGGGCTCCGACAGTCGATGTTCTACGTGGGGGCCCGCACGATCGAGGAGCTCAAGCAGCGCGGCAAGTTCGTGCGCATCACCTCGGCCGGGCTCAAGGAGTCGCACCCGCACGATGTGCAGATCGTCGTCGAGGCGCCGAACTACAAGAGGTAGCAGCCGACGCGGTCGGCCTCTTCCCGGCGTCGCCGGCCGGGCGTAGCGTGACGGTATGTGCCGCAACATCGTTCCTCTGAACAACCTCGAGCCCGCAGCGACCGACGAGGAGTGCCACGACGCCGCGCTGCAGTTCGTGCGCAAGATCTCGGGGACGAACGCCCCGTCGCGGGCGAACCAGGCGGTGTTCGATCGCGCGGTCGATGAGATCGCCGAGGCCACGCGTCGCCTCCTCGACGATCTGGTCACCTCGGCGCCCCGGAAGAACCGTCAGGCGGAGGCCGCCAAACGGCAGGCCCGTTCGGCGGAGCGCTACGAGGCGATCCGCGTCTACCAGCAGGAGAAGAAGCGGGCGGCCCGAGCCGCGTCGTGACGTTCCGGCCGGAGGACTCAGGCGCGCGGTCTTGCGCGCCTGCGCGGATCGGCTATGCCAGAATCGTCATACACTGCTCGACTTTCCCCGCGGACTCAGTGGTAGGGCACCGAGACCGCGACGCCGATCCTTCGGCAGGGAATTTCCCCAAGGAGAGCCGCACATGGTTGAGGAAACCCCTCGCGTCCTCGTGGTCGACGACGACCCGGACGTGGCCCTGCTGGTCAAGACCGTTCTCGAACGCCGCGCCGGCTGCATCGTCGAACTCGCCGAGGACGGAGCGTCGGCAGTCGAGCGCATGACGGCTGTCCGCCCGGATCTCGTCGTCACCGACATCGAGATGCCGGGACTGAGCGGTCTCGAACTGCTGGCGGAGGTGCGGCGCACCGTGCCCGACGTGCCGGTGATCGTCATGACGGCCCACGTGTCGGTCGACTACGCGGTGTCCGCGCTGAGGGCGCAGGCCGATGAGTTCCTCACCAAGCCGCTCGACAACGTCCGGCTCGTGGAGGCCGTCACCCGTCTGATCGACGAGGGCCGCCGCCGACGGGACGCGCGAGCGAAGGAGGTCGTGCTCGCGATCGGCGCACATCCCGATGACGTCGAGATCGGGGTCGGCGGACTGCTCGCCGCTCACGCGAACGCCGGTGATGCGATCACGATCCTCACCCTGTCGCGGGGCGCCCGCGGCGGCGACGCCGACAGCCGGCAGCAGGAGTCGCTCGCGTCGGCCGAGATGCTCGGCGCGCGGCTCTTCCTCAAGGACCTCGTCGACACCGAGATCTCCGGCGGCGGAGCCACGGTGCGGTTGATCGAGGAGGTCGTGCAGGAGATCCAGCCGACGATCGTCTACACGCATTCCCCGCACGACCGGCATCAGGACCACCGGGCCGTCAGCGAGGCGACGGTCGTCGCCACCCGTCGTGTGGGCACGGTCGCGTGCTACCAGAGTCCGTCCGCGACGATCGACTTCCGGCCCACACGCTTCGTGCGGATCGACCAGTACCTCGATCAGAAGCTGCGACTGCTCGAGCGCTTCCAGACGCAGACCGCCAGCCGCGACTATCTCGAGCCCGACTTCGTCACGGCCACCGCGCGCTACTGGTCCCGGTTCGGAGGCGGCAAGGCGGTCGAGCCGCTGGAGGTGGTGCGCGAGACGGCCGAGTTCGTCGGCGCCCACGAGCTCAGCAGGAGGGAGAACTGATGACGAAGCGCGTCCTCGTGACCGGTGCCGGCGGTCCGGCCGGCGTGGCGGTCATCCGCTCGCTCCTGCGCCGGGCCGACCTCGAGGTCTTCGCCGCCGACATGGACGGCTGGGCCAGCGGGATCTATCTCGTTCCCCCTGTCCGGCGACGTCTCGTCCCTCCGGGTCGCGACGCCGACTTCGTCCCGGCCATCGCCCGCATGGTCGCCGCGGACGCCCTCGATCTGGTCATCTCGACCGTCGACGTCGAGCTCATCGCGCTCGCCGAGCGTCGCGAGGAGATCGCGCCGGCCGTGCTGGCGGCGCCGTCCGCCGACACGCTGAACACCGCCCTCGACAAGCTCGCGCTCGCCGAGCGATGCGCGCCGACCGGTCTCACGCCGCGCACGGTCGCCGCCGGCCCGGCGGCGCAGGCCGTCGACTGGGAGTTCCCCGTCTTCGCGAAGCCGCGTCAGGGCGCCGGAAGCCGCGGCGTGCGGCTCGTCGCCGATCGCGCAGCCCTCGACGCGCTGCCGACCGATGAGGGGCTCATCGTGCAGGACTTCCTCCCGGGGGAGGAGTACTCCGTCGACGTCATCGCCGACGCGCAGGGCGACATCGTCGCCGCCGTGCCGCGCACGCGCGCACGGGTCGACTCCGGCGTGGCGATCGCCGGCCGGACGGTCGCGGACCCGGAGCTGGAGGATGCCGCGGCCGCCATCGCCCGGGCGATCGGACTCGTCGGCGTGGCGAACGTGCAGCTGCGCCGCGACCGTGCCGGGCGCGCCGTGCTGCTCGAGGTCAACCCGCGTTTCCCGGGTGCCCTGCCGCTGACGATCGCGGCGGGCGTCGACATCCCGTCGCTCGTCGCCGATCTGTTCCTGGGACGCGAGCTCCCAGCCCGGGTGCCGTTCCGCGAGGTGGCATCGGTGCGGTTCCTCGAAGACGTGATCGTGGAGATCGACGACGTGCTGGTGTCGGATCACGCCGGTCACCAGGAGGAGCTGTGACTCGTTCCGCCCTGCGAGGGGATCACCACGTCCACTCGACCTTCTCGGATGACGCCGTGTCGACTCTCGCCGAGAACGTGGCCGCCGCCGCGGAGGCGGGCCTGAGCACGCTGCGCCTCGTGGACCACGTGAGACAGAGCACGACCTGGGTGCCCGAGTACCTCGCCGCCGTCTCCAAGCTCTCCGTGCCCGAGGGGCTGACGGTGCTCACCGGCGTCGAGGCGAAGATCCTCGACGCCTCGGGCGCGCTCGACATCCCCGCGCTTCCTCCCGGCATCGACCGCATCCTCATCGCCGACCACCAGTTCCCCGGCGTCGACGGTCCCCTCGGTCCCACGGCCGTGCGTGAGCGCATCGCGGCGGGATGGGGAGCCGACGACGTCCTCGACCAGCTCGTCGACTCCCTGATCGCCTCGATGCGGACACACCCCGGGAACCAGCTCGCCCACTGCTTCTCGATCCTGCCGAAGATCGGCCTCTCCGAGAACGACCTCGGTGACGAGCGCATCCAGGCCTGGGCACGCGCGGCCGCCGAGACGCACACGCTGGTCGAGGTCAACGAGAAGTGGGCATGTCCCGGCATCCGTTCGCTGGCCGCGCTGCGCGCAGCGGGGGCGGAGATCGTGGCTTCCACCGACAGTCACGTGGCGACCGACGTCGGACGCTATTCGCGGGTCGTGACTCTCCTCGACGCCGGGAGCGAGTCCTGATGGTCGACCTCACCTGGCTCGAGACCCTCGTCGTCATCGTCCTGCTGCTCTGCGTGTTCGTGGGGACCCTCCCGGTCACCAACACGGGCCTGCAGTTCCTCATGCTGCCGCTGCACGCCTTCCGCAACCACTACCCCCGGGCCGCGCCGTACCATCCGAACGTCGCCGTCGTGATCCCCGCCTGGAACGAGGGTCTCGTCATCGGACCGGCCATCGAGCGCCTCCTCCAGCTCGAGTACCCGTCCGATCGGCTGCGCATCTTCGTGGTCGACGACGCCTCCACCGACGACACCCCGGCGATCGTGACGGCGAAGGCCGAGGCCTACCCCGGTCGCGTCGTGCATCTTCGCCGCGAGAAGGGCGGCGAGGGCAAGGCCCACACGCTGAACCACGGCCTCGACGTGATCCTCGCCGACCCGTGGGCCGAAGCGGTGCTCATCATGGACGCCGACGTGATCTTCGCGAGAGACTCGCTGCGCAAGCTCACCCGGCACCTCGCCGACGACCGGGTCGGCGCGGTCACCGCCTACATCGCCGAAGGCAGCCGCGACCGCAACTATCTCACCCGGTTCATCGCGATCGAGTACGTCATCGGCCAGCTGTCGGCGCGACGCACGCAGAACGTGGGCGGGGCGATCGCGTGCCTGGCCGGCGGCGCCCAGCTGCACTCCCGGGCGAACCTCGAGGCCATCGGGGGGCGCATCCCCACCGGCACCCTCGCCGAAGACACCATGACCACGTTCGAGGGTCAGCTCAAGGGCCGCCGGATGGTGTTCGAGCCGCACGCGGTGGTGCTGGCGGAGGAGCCGCGCACGATCGACAGCCTCTGGAAGCAGCGCCTGCGGTGGGCGCGGGGCAACGTGCAGCTGACCTCGATCTACCGGAAGCTGTGGTTCCGCCCGAGTCGCACGCACAACCTGGGCAGCATCCCGTTCGGACTGGCGTGGTTCACGATCCTGCTCATGCCGGCTCTCATGCTCCTGGCCGCCGCGGCGATGGTCACGCTCCTGCTGCTGCACAGCGGCATCGCCGACGTCCTCTTCCGCTTCATGTGGATCGCGGCCGCCTGCATCTACGTCTTCTCGATGGTGTACTCCGTCCAGCTCGATCCGCGGATCGGCCGGCAGTCGTGGCGCGAGGCGATCATGTTCCCCGGGCTGGGAGCACTCATCCTCATGGCCATCGCCCTCTTCCCGTGGCTCTTCGAAGACGCGCTGGCCGCCCTCGGGGCTCCGCTCACCGACGGGTCGCGCTTCGCCTGGGCGCTGGTCTTCTTCCTCTGGGGACCGATCTCGATGCTCGGCATCTGGCTCGCCCGCGTGGTGGAGCCGCTCCCGGGCGGACGCTTCCTGGCGGGACTGCTGCTGTACATCTGCGGCTACGGCTCGCTGCTGTGCGCGATCACCGTGGACTCGTACATCAAGGAGTGGCGTCGCGCCGACGCCGCATGGATCAAGACCGAGAAGATCGGACGGGTCGACGCATGACCGAATCGCTGTCGCACCAGGGCGAGGTGGACGAGATCTCCGCCGACGCGCGCCGGGAGCGGAATCTGATCCCTCAGGGACTGCTCGCGCTCGTGGTCGTGATCGTGATCGTCGTCGTGCGAGAGCTGTTCCTCCGATGAGCGGACGACCTCTCGCCCTCATCGTCGAGGACGCCGCCGATCAGGTGGCTCTGCTGCGGCGCTACCTCGACCGCGAGGGTCTCGACGTGTTCGTCGCCGTCGACGCGGAGTCGGCCATCGCCGCCTTCGGCGACATCGATCCCGTCGTCGCGGTGATCGATCTCCACCTGCCCGGCATCACGGGGCGGGAATGCGCTCGCCGGGTGCAGGAGCGCTTTCCGGACTGCTTCCTCGTCATCAGCTCGGTGCTCGACGCCACGGACTACCCGTCGGCGGATGCCGCGCTGCCCAAGCCGTTCACCGGTGCCCACGTGCACGCCATCATCGAGCAGGTGCGCCGATGAGGTCGACGCCGCTCGGCCGGGCCGAGAACCGGTGGTATCAGGTGTTCGACGACCCGAGCCCGCTGGTGAAGCAGGCTCCGACGGCCATCGCGCTCGCGGTCGCCGTGCTCCTGACCTGGCTGGTGCCGAGTCTGCCCTTCTCGCATCTCGTCCCCGCGCTCATCGGCGCGGGGCTCGTGCTGCTGGCGACCGTCCACGCGACGGTGCTGACCGTGCGCGGGGTGCACGAGGGCTGGGTCGCCCTCCTGGTGCCGATGATCGACATCGTCGGGCTGGGACTGTTCCGCGCCGGCACGGGCGGGTCCTCCTCCCTCTTCGCCGTGCTGATCCTGCTGCCCGTGGTGTGGATCGCTGCAGCGCCCGGCATCCGATACGTCTTCGTCGTCGCCGGTCTCACCTCGCTGGTGCTCCTCATGCCGTACATCGCCGATCCGCCGAAGAGCTCGGTCGACTGGCTGCGCGGCGTGATCGTGCCCTTCGTCTACGCCGCCGTGGCCGCGGTGATCAACGAGCTCTCGCGGCAGCAGCGGCTGCGGGTCGATCAGGCCCAGGAGCTGGTCGGGGAGCGCACGAAGGCGCTCTCGGAGAACGTGGCGATGATCGTGCAGCTCCGCGAGAAGGAGCAGCAGTACCGCCAGCTGGTCGGCTCCTTCCAGAGCCTATGGAGCTCGATCACCGCGCAGGCGGTGATCGCGACCGACCGCGTGGGTACGATCACCCAGTGGAACCCCGGAGCGGTGCGGCTGCTCGGACTCTCGGTCGAGGATGCGCTCGACGGGGTGCGCATCGACCGGTTCTTCTCGACGAAGGTCCTGTCGATGCTCGCCGAGGAGGATCCCGATCTGGGTCTCTCGGAGTGCCCCGACGATCTTCCCCGCGGGCTGCAGGCGCTGTTCCTGCGCGCGGCCGAGCAGACCGTCGAGGGCGACCTCGAGATCACGACCGCGAGCGGCACGTCCGTGCCCGCGCGGGTGACCGTGAGCCCGTACAAAGACGGCGAGGGGCAGCAGCAGGGCTACCTCTTCGTCGTCACCGATGAGACCAAGGCGGTCGAGGTCGCGCGGATGAAGGACGAGTTCGTCGGCATGATCTCGCACGAGCTCCGCACGCCGTTGAGCTCGATCATCGGGTTCCTCGACCTGTTGCAGAACGACCCCGGTCAGCCGCTCACCGACGATCAGCAGGAGTTCGTCGGCATCATCGAGCGCAACGCGAAGCGGCTGCTCAACCTCGTCGGCGACCTGTTGTTCACCGCTCAGGTCGAGTCGGGCCGGATCCCCCTCGAGCGGGCCGAGACCGACCTCGGAGCGCTGGTGGAGTCGGCCGTGGCGTCCGCCATCCCGCACGCCCAGCGCGAGGGCATCGCCCTCGAGGCAGACGTCGAACCGGGGCTGCCCCCGCTGCTGCTCGATCCGGGGCGCATCGGCCAGGCGCTCGACAACCTGCTGTCGAACGCGATCAAGTTCACGCCGCGCGGCGGGCGGGTCACCGCCCGGGTCGGAGCGGTCGACGGCGGCGTCGAGTTCTGCGTTCGCGACACCGGCGTCGGCATCCCGGCGGACGAGCAGGGGATGCTGTTCACCCGGTTCTTCCGCGCGTCGACGGCGACGCGCAACGCGGTGCCCGGTGTCGGCCTCGGGCTCACCATCACGCGTGCCATCGTCCTCGCGCACGGCGGCGCGATGGACGTCAGCAGCGAGGAGGGAGTGGGCACGGAGTTCCGGTTCGTCCTGCCCCGCCCGTTGATGACCGAGGCGGTGCCGATCGTGGGTCGCGCCGACTGAGGATGCGGCCGTGCGAGGCGTCGCTCGACGCGGCGTCCCGCCCACCGTAGCTCGACGGAACGGATGCTCTGACTGCGCTCCTCGCGGAGCGTCGAGCAGCCGCCGCCGCGGAGGACGCGTCGGCCGCGTGATGGTTCTCGACGCCTCCGCGCTGCTGGCCTTCCTGCAGGGCGGGCCCGGCGCCGACCGCGTCGAAGAGCTGTTGGACGGTGCCATCGTCGGTGCGGCGAACTGGTCGGAGGTCGCGCAGAAGGTGAGAGCCTCCGGAGCGGACTGGGGAGTGGCATCCGGCCTCCTCCTCAGCTACGACCTGGTCATAGAACCGGTGACGCGCGCCGATGCGGATTCCGCCGCCGCGCTCGGGAGGCGAGGCAGCGGGCTCTCGCTGGGAGATCGGCTGTGCCTCGCCCTCGCACAGCGTCTCGACGCCGCTGTGCTGACGGCCGACCGGGCGTGGGGCGAGTCCGATCGGATCGTGCAGCTCCGGTCGTGACATCTCGGTCCGGCCGCACGCCGGTAGGCTGGTCGGGTGACCATGGAGATCGAGCTCGGCCGAGGAAAGCGCGCGCGCCGCGCGTACACGTTCGACGACATCGCGGTGGTGCCGTCCCGGCGCACCCGCAATCCGGAAGACGTCTCGACCGCATGGACGATCGACGCGTTCGGCTTCGACATCCCCGTCCTCGGCGCGCCGATGGACTCGGTCGTGAGCCCGCAGACGGCGATCATGCTCGGTCAGCTCGGCGGACTCGGCGTCCTCGACCTCGAAGGCCTCTGGACGCGTTACGAGAACGTCGAGCCGCTGCTCGCCGAGATCGCGGGCCTCGACGACAGCCACGCGACGGTGCGCATGCAGGAGCTGTACGCCGAGCCGATCAAGCCGGAGCTCATCACCCGTCGCCTCGCCGAGATCCGTGACGCCGGCGTCACCGTGGCCGGTTCGCTGACCCCGCAGCGCACGCAGGAGCACTACGACACGGTCGCGGCGGCCGGAGTCGACCTCTTCGTCATCCGCGGCACCACCGTCTCCGCCGAGCACGTGTCGAGCGTCGCCGAGCCGCTGAACCTCAAGAAGTTCATCTACGACCTCGACGTCCCGGTGATCGTCGGCGGCGCCGCCACCTACACCGCGGCCCTGCACCTCATGCGCACGGGCGCGGCGGGCGTCCTCGTGGGCTTCGGCGGGGGCGCGGCCTCCACCACGCGCGCCACGCTGGGCATCCACGCGCCCATGGCCACGGCGGTGTCCGATGTGGCGGCCGCACGCCGCGACTACCTCGACGAGTCGGGGGGTCGCTACGTCCACGTCATCGCCGACGGCGGGGTCGGCACGTCGGGCGACATCGTCAAGGCGCTGGCCATGGGCGCGGATGCCGTCATGCTCGGCGTCGCCCTCGCCCGCGCCACCGATGCCCCCGGTCGGGGCTTCCACTGGGGTCCCGAAGCGCACCACGCGAAGCTGCCGCGCGGCCGCCGTGTCGAGGTCGGCGGCATCGGCACACTCGAAGAGATCCTCTACGGCCCGGCGCCCGTCGCCGACGGCACCGCGAACCTCATCGGCGCCCTGCGCAAATCGATGGCGACCACCGGCTACTCCGACCTGAAGGAGTTCCAGCGCGTCGAGGTCGTGCTCGCTCCGTACGAGGCGTGAGGCTTCGCGCGTCACCGTGACCTCTCCTGCGCTGTTCCCGCCCACCCTCCGCGAGGTCATGCTCCGCGGGCGCTGGATCGGGATGCTGCTGCTCTGCCTCGTGGTCGCCGGGGTGTTCGCGTGGCTCGGGCAGTGGCAGCTGGAGAGGGCCATCGAGACCGACCCGCCCCCTCCGGGTGCCACCGAGCAGGTGCGCCCGCTCGACGAGGTCGTCGCACCCGGGGAGTACCTGCCGGAGCCGTTGGTCGGACAGCGCGTCGAGACCTCGGGTGCCTGGGTGCCCGGAGACTTCCTCGTCGTGTCGAGTCGATTCAACGACGACGCCGAGGGCTTCTGGGTGACCGGTCAGCTGCGTGTCGCCGAGAGCACCTCCATCGCCGTCGCGGTCGGATGGGCCCCGGACCGCGAGACGGCGGATGCCGCGGCCGCCCGACTCGACGCCGCGGCCGACGGCGAGGTGGTCGAGGTCGCCGGACGCATCATCTCGGACGAGGGTCCTGCCGTCCCTCCTCGCGACGAGCCGGACCGCATGGACCGCATGTCGACGGCGATGCTGCTCAGCCGGTGGCACGACGTCGACGGGCTCGACGTCTACCGCCCCTACCTCGCCGCGACGACGGCGACCGGAGGACTGGTCGACATCGCGTCGCCCGCGCCGGAGGAGCAGTCACCGGTGAACTGGCTCAACGTGTTCTACGCGATCGAGTGGGCGATCTTCGCCGGGTTCGCGTTCTACCTCTGGTACCGGCTCGCGAAAGACGCGTGGGAGCGCGAGGTCGAGGAGTTCGAGGAGGCTCGGGGCACCGCGAGCGTGTGATCGCCTGCGCATCTGAGCGGGTTGGCTCGCGCATCTGCGCAGACAGTGCGCTCACTAGGCACCTTCGTCAGGGGTCGTTTCGGCCGTCCGGTGAGCGCTCGGTGACGAATCGGGAAACTCCGTTGAGGATGTCGGAGGCGCTACGTATGCTCGCTCCATGTGTGCGGGCTGGGAGAACCAGGTACGCGCAGTGACAGATTCATGAGAGATGTCGCGACACCGACCGAGGAGACAGCACCGATGATGTCCGCTCCCGAGAACGAGAACCGGATGGCTCTCGTCTCACACCGTAGAAACCGGGGGCGCATCGGCGCTCTCGCCGTGACCTGTGCGGCGGCGATGGGCTTCGGCTCGATCGCCGTGCCCCCTGCGATCGCCGATCCGACGGGAACGGGGGTGGTGATCAACGAGGCCTATCTCTCCGGAGGCAGTGCCGGAGCCGCGTTCTCGAACAAGTTCGTCGAGCTATACAACCCCACCTCGGCCCCGGTGACCCTCGACGGCATGTCGCTGCAGTACCGCTCGGCCACGGGCACCGGCGCCTCCAACGGCGTGGCGCCCCTCAGCGGCGTCATCCCGGCCGGCGGTCACTACCTGGTGCAGGGCAACAGCAACGGTGCGAACGGGGCGGCGCTCCCGACGCCCGACGCGGTCACCACCCTCACCCCGAGCGGCACGAACGGCACCATCGCCCTCGTCGAGGGCACCGCTGCGGTGACCCTGACCCCGGGGTCCGTCGCGGGTGCCGAGGGCGTCGTCGACGTGCTCGGCTACGGCACGTCGAACACGTTCGAGACCGCGGCGGCCACGCCGCCCGCGGGCAACACCGACGTGAAGTCGCTGAACCGCACCGACGGCGTCGACACCGACGACAACAGCGCCGACTTCTCGCTCTCGGCGACGATCACGCCGCAGAACACGCGAGGCGCCGACCCCGGGACCGACCCGGGCACCGACCCTGGGACCGATCCGGGCACCGACCCCGGTACGGAGCCCGCGAAGGTGTCGATCGCCGAGGTCCAGGGCACGACCGATGTCTCGCCCCTGAGCGGACGGACCGTCGAGGTCGAGGGCGTCGTCACCGCGGACTACCGCAGCGGCGGCTACAAGGGCGTCGTCATCCAGACCGCGGGCTCCGGGGGCGCCGCAGACGCCACGCCCGGAGCATCCGACGGCGTCTTCGTCTTCCTCGACGCCCTGGCCCCGACGCTCGCCATCGGCGACCTCGTGTCGGTGACCGGCGCGGTGAGCGAATACTACGGTCAGACCCAGCTGGCACCGCGCGTGCTGACCGACGTCGAGGTCCTCGCCGCCGGCGCGGGTGTGCCGGCCGTCACGCCGCTGCCCGACACGGTGCGGGGCGCCGACCGCGAGCAGTACGAGAACATGTACGTCGCTCCGACCGGCACGTACCGGCTCGCCTCGAGTCACCAGCTCTACAACTACGGCACGCTGTGGCTGAACGCCGGCGCAGAGCTGAACGTCAAGAGCACCGAGACCACGCGTCCCGGCGCCGACGCGACGGCGATCGCCGCGGCGAACCGCGCGAACCGCATCCTGCTCGACGACGGCTGGTCGATCCAGGTCACCAACAGCGGTCATCCCGGCGAGCAGCCCTACTTCACCGAAGACGAGGTCGTGCGCAACGGCGACACCGTCGACTTCGGCGACAACGGCTACGTCCTGCAGTGGGGCTTCGACGACTGGCGTCTGCAGCCGATCGTCCCGATCGACGACGCGTCGCCGGCCGAGCTCGCCGTGGGCTTCTCGCCGACGAACCCGCGTACCGACGCACCGCCTCAGGTGGGCGGCGACGTGCAGGTGGCGTCGTTCAACGTCTACAACTACTTCACGACCCTGAAGTCCGAGAACCCCGACGCGCGGGGCGCCGCGAACGCGGCGCAGTTCGCCGTGCAGAAGTCGAAGATCGTCGCGGCGATCAACGGCCTCGACGCCGAGATCGTGTCGCTCATGGAGATCGAGAACTCGGTCAAGCTGGGCGAGCCGGTCGACTCGGCCCTGCGCGATCTGGTCGACGGTCTCAACGCCGACGCCGGCAGCGAGGTGTGGGACTACGTGCCGACGCCCGACGCCCTGGGCGACGCGAGCACGACCGACTACATCACGAACGCCATCATCTACAAGAGGGATGCCGTCACCGCGGTCGGCGACAGCGCCACCGTCACCGACGAGTCGGTCTGGGGCAACGCGCGCGAGCCCATCGCCCAGGCGTTCGACATCGACGGCCGCATCGTCACCGTGGTCGCCAATCACCTCAAGTCCAAGTCGCCGCCCGAGGGCGCCGGCGCGGAGCCGGCCGACGGCCAGGGCTTCTTCAACGCCGACCGCGTCGCCCAGGCGAAGTCGATCCTCGCCTTCACCGCAGAGCTCGAAGAGAGCACCGGCAGCAGCGACATGCTGCTGATCGGCGACTTCAACGCCTACGGCAAGGAAGACCCGATCGACGTGTTCACCTCGGCGGGGTGGAGCGACCTGGTCGCCGACGAGGCGGCCGGGCAGTACACCTACTCCTTCGACGGCGAGCTCGGCTCCCTCGACCACGTCACCGCATCGCCGTCGCTGGTGTCGTCGATCACCGGCGCGGGCGTCTGGGGCATCAACTCGCCCGAGTGGAGCGATCGCGGCTACGCGTTCGGCGCGACCGAGGAGGGCACGCCGTTCCGGTCGAGCGATCACGATCCGATCATCGTGGGCGTCTCCGCGGAGATCCCGCCGGTCGACATCGACGTGGTGACGATCAACGACTTCCACGGTCGCATCGAGGCCGACGGCGCCGCCGCCGGCGCGGCGGTCGTCGCCGGGGCGGTGAAGAAGTTCCGGGAGGACAACCCGAACACCATCTTCGCGGGAGCCGGTGACCTCATCGGCGCATCGACCTTCACCTCGTTCATCAACGACGACAACCCGACCATCGACGCTCTCAACGCGGCCGGTCTCGACGTCAGCTCGGCGGGGAACCACGAGTTCGACCAGGGCTGGGCCGACCTGCGCGACCGCGTGCAGGAGCGCGCCGACTGGGAGTACATCGCGTCGAACGTGTTCGTCACCGAGACGGGAGAGCCCGCGCTCGCCCCGGCCTGGGTCAAGGAACTCGACGGCGTGCGCGTCGGGTTCGTCGGAGCCGTCACGGAAGACCTCGACTCCCTCGTCTCGCCGGAAGGCATCGCCGGGCTCGAGGTCCGCAGCATCGTCGACTCCGTGAACGCGGTCGCCGACGACCTGCGCGACGGCGACACGTCGAACGGCGAGGCCGACGTCGTGATCCTCCTCGTGCACGAGGGCGCCGAGAGCGTGGAGCTCTCGGCGATCACCGAAGACACCCCGCTCGGCGAGGTCGTCTACGGTGTCGACGATGATGTGGACGCGATCGTGTCCGCGCACACCCACCTCGCGTACAACCACGTGATCGACGGTCGTCCGGTCGTCTCGGCCGGCCAGTACGGCGAGAACCTCGGTCTGATGAGCATTCGGGTCGATCGCACCACCAAGGAGCTGATCTCGATCACCAACGAGATCAAGCCCCTCGTCGTCGACGGCAAGCCGGCCTACACGCCGGTGCCCGAGGTTCAGGCGATCGTGGATGAGGCCAAGGCGCAGGCCGACGTTCTCGGGGCGGTCAAGGTCGGCGACATCACCGCCGACTTCAATCGCGCTCGCCAGAGCGACGGCAAGACGGAGAACCGCGGCGGCGAGTCGACGCTCGGCAACTTCGTGGCCGACGTGCAGAAGTGGTCGACCGGTGCGGACATCGCGCTGATGAACCCCGGCGGGCTGCGGGCGAATCTCACGTATGCCGGCACCGGCCCCGGCGACCCCGACGGCAACATCACGTACCGCGAGGCGGCCACCGTGCAGCCGTTCGCGAACACGCTGGTCACCCTCACGCTCACCGGTGCGCAGCTCAATGAGGTGCTCGAAGAGCAGTGGCAGCCGGCCGGTGCGGCCCGGCCGTTCCTGAAGCTCGGCGTCTCGGAAGGGCTCGTGTACACCTACGACCCGGCCGCCGCCCAGGGTTCGCGCATCACGTCGATGACGCTCAACGGCACGCCGATCGATCCGTCCGCCGGCTACACGGTCGCGGCCAACTCGTTCCTGGCGGCGGGTGGCGACAACTTCGTCTCCTTCCGGGAGGGAGCGGACAAGCGCGACACCGGCAAGATCGACCTCCAGTCGATGGTCGACTGGTTCGACGCCGAGAAGGTGGCCGAGCCCGACTACGCCCAGCGGGCGATCGGCGTCACGATGAGCGCGGCGGATGCCGACGGCTACAGCGCGGGCGACCGTGTCACGCTCTCGCTCTCGTCGCTCGCGTTCAGCGCCGGCGAGCCGGCTCCCGGCGCGGTGTCGCTGTCGCTCGGATCCACGTCGCTCGCGACGGGGACGATCGATCCGACCGTCGTCGACACGACCGACGAGGTCGGTCGTGCGACGCTCGAGTTCACGGTGCCGTCCGGCGTCGTCGGCGAGCAGCAGCTCACCGTCGCGGTGGCGGGGACGGGAACGACCGTGCAGGTGCCGTTCACCATCGCCGATGACCAGCCGGAGGAGTTCGCCGGCTCGATCGAGCCGGAGTCGTCGAAGGTGGCGGCGGGCAAGAAGCTCACGATCACCGGTGAGGGATACCAGCCCGGAGAGACCGTGACGGTCGAGCTGCGTCCGAAGAAGGGGCAGGCGATCCAGGTCGGGACCGCCCAGGTCGCCGACGACGGATCGTTCCGCGCCAAGGTCACCGTTCCGAAGAGCACGCAGCCCGGCACCTATACGGTGGCGGTGTCGCAGGCCGACGGAGACGAGGCCACGGCGACCGTCACGGTCACCCGCTCCGGCGGCATCATCGGCACGATCCTCGACTGGCTGTGGGATCTCCTCACCGGCTGGTGGTGACCCCACCGGAGGGATGACAGGACGGAGGCCGTCGGGGGAGACCCCGGCGGCCTCCGTCTGGTCAAGTCACCGTGACCGGTCCCGCCCTCGGCAACCGATTCCGCGTGCTCGCCCGCCGACTAGACTGGCTCCATGCCCGAACCGAAAGTCGCCAGATTTCCGGCGATCCGCGGTGCGCTGAAGTTCTACCAGATCGCGTCGATCATCACCGGAGTCATGCTGCTCCTGCTGGTCGCCGAGATGGTGCTGAAGTACACGCCGATCCACCTCGAGCTCTTCACCGGCGGCTCCGGCGGTCCGCTGTGGTTCGCTCCGGTCGTCGAAGGGCCGGAGGGTCTCGAGTCGACGGGCGACGGGTTCAACCTGTCCCTCTTCATCCTCGTCGCGCACGGGTGGTTCTACGTCGTCTACCTGTTCGCGTGCTTCCGCATGTGGAGCCTGATGCGCTGGCCGTTCGTGCGGTTCATCCTGCTCGCCCTGGGCGGTGTCATCCCGCTGCTGTCCTTCATCATGGAGACGATCGTCGCCCGCGACGTGACGTCGTATCTCGCCACCCGGGAGGCCGCCGACGCTTCGTCGAGCTCGACGAGCCGCCCGGACAATGCCACGGAAGGTGTCCGTTGACCGAACAGTCCGAGACCCAGCAGCGTCCGGCGCTCGTCGTCGACTTCGGCGCTCAGTACGCCCAGCTGATCGCGCGCCGCGTGCGCGAGGCCGGGGTGTACAGCGAGATCGTGCCGCACACCGCCACGGCCGAGGAGATCGCGGCGAAGAACCCGGTCGCGATCATCCTCTCCGGAGGGCCGTCCTCGGTCTACGAGGAGGGGGCTCCGCGCCTCGACCCCGACGTGTTCGACCTCGGCGTGCCCACCCTCGGCATCTGCTACGGCTTCCAGTACATGGCACAGACCCTCGGCGGCGAGGTCGCCCACACCGGCCTGCGCGAGTACGGGGCGACGGATGCTGTCATCAGCGGCGACGGCGGCACCCTGCTGGCGGGTCAGCCCGCCGCCCAGAACGTGTGGATGAGTCACGGCGATCAGGTGTCGAGGGCGCCCGAGGGGTTCGAGGTGCTCGCGACGACAGAGGCCACGAAGGTCGCCGCCTTCGCGGACGAGAAGCGGGGCTTCTACGGCGTGCAGTGGCACCCCGAGGTGAAGCACTCCGACCACGGGCAGCGCGTGCTGGAGAACTTCCTGCACCGGGGCGCGGGTCTCGCCTCCGACTGGAACAGCGACAACGTGATCGCCGAGCAGGTCGAGCGCATCCGCGAGCAGGTCGGCGACGCGCGAGTCATCTCCGCGCTCTCGGGCGGCGTCGACTCCGCCGTGTCGACCGCGCTGGTGCACAAGGCGATCGGCGACCAGCTCACCGCGGTCTTCGTCGACCACGGCCTGCTGCGCAAGGGGGAGCGGGAGCAGGTCGAGAAGGACTACGTCGAATCGACCGGCGTGCGCCTGATCACGGTCGATGCGGCCGACATCTTCCTCGGTCATCTGAAGGGCGTTACAGACCCCGAGGAGAAGCGCAAGATCATCGGCCGCGAGTTCATCCGGGCGTTCGAGAAGGTGCAGCTCGATCTCGTCGAAGAGGCGAAGGCAGACGGCGGCGCCCCGGTGAGGTTCCTCGTGCAGGGCACGCTCTACCCCGACGTCGTCGAGTCGGGCGGGGGTGCGGGCACCGCGAACATCAAGTCGCACCACAACGTGGGCGGTCTGCCCGACGATCTCGACTTCGAGCTCATCGAGCCGCTGCGCGCCCTCTTCAAAGACGAGGTCCGTGCGATCGGCCGTGAGCTCGGCATCCCCGAGGCCATCGTCGGACGCCAGCCCTTTCCGGGGCCCGGTCTCGGCATCCGGATCATCGGCGAGGTCACCGCTGACCGTCTCGAGATTCTGCGTGAGGCCGACGCGATCGCCCGCGAGGAGCTGACGAAGGCGGGCCTCGACCAGGAGATCTGGCAGTGTCCCGTCGTCCTCCTCGCCGACGTGCGCTCGGTGGGCGTGCAGGGCGACGGCCGCACCTACGGTCACCCGATCGTGCTGCGTCCCGTCTCGAGCGAAGACGCGATGACCGCCGACTGGACCCGACTGCCGTACGACGTGCTGTCGAAGATCTCGAACCGCATCACCAACGGCGTGCGCGACGTCAACCGTGTGGTGCTCGACGTCACGTCCAAGCCGCCGGGGACGATCGAGTGGGAGTAGGGGGTTCCGCGCCCTCGGAGACGGCGCCGCGGCTTCTCGACGCCGAGTACCTCGTCCTGTCGAGCCGGTTGATCCCCGGACTCGACGGCGGGTACACGATCGCCACGCTCGCTCGGGCACGGCAGCTCGCCTCGGCGGGCGTCGACGGCGGTCGAGGGCCGCAACTGCTCACCTTCGATCCCGCGACGACGGCCGCGCACGACGAGCATCGTCGGCTCTTTGCCGAGCAGGGCGCGCTGATCGAGCCCGCGCGTCTGCGCAATCTCTTCGACGAGGCGCAGGCGCCCGGTGGCGGATCGGCGACCTGGCTGCGTGCGGCGGCGGATGCCGGAGCCGCGCCCGATCCCGGCGTCGAGTACCGCGTGCTCGAAGACGCCGAAGGCCGCCCGTTCGCCGCTCTCCCGGTGATCCCGGCGAATCCCGACTGGCACCTCTCGACGGCGCCCGTGCTCGTGTACGACGCCGTCGGCGCTGTCGCAGGAGCCGTTCGCGGCTTCCGCGGCCTCTACCGCGCCTGGCTCGAACACGTGACGGCTTCGCTCGGCGACCGGACGATCGTGGTCATCTGCGAGTCGCGTCAGCTGGGCGAACTCGTCGCGGACTGGTCCGATCCGCGCGTCCGCATCGTCCACACCGTTCACACGATCCATCTCGAGGCGCCGTACACCGTCGACGCGCCGATGAACGCGCTGTGGACGCGCTGGCTCGCGCTGGCCGACCGCTTCGATGCCGTCGTGTGGCCGACCGCGACGCAGCGCGACGACGTGGTGGCGCGCTTCGGCTCCTCGGCTGCGCACGCCGTCGTGCCGAACCCCATCGCACCGGTCGAGCACCACGACGACCTGCGCGAGTCCGGACTCGTCGTCGTTCTCGGCCGTCTCGCTCCGGGCAAGCGCGTCGACCAGGCGATCCGGGCCTTTCTGGCCGCAGACGTCGCGGGAAGCCGACTCGAGATCTGGGGCGGAGGGCCCGAGGCGGACCGCCTGCACGCCCTGATCGACGAGCTCGACGCCGGTGAGCGGGTGGTGCTCGCCGGTCACACCGACGATCCCGGCCGGGTGCTCGACCGCGCCTCGGTCGTCGTCACCTCCACCGCGTTCGAGGGCCAGCCGCTGGGGGTCGTCGAGGCTCTGCTGCACGGCGCGCCGGTCGTGGCGTACGACGTGCGCTACGGCATCCGCGACGTCCTCGCCGGCGGTGGGGGAGTGCTCGTTCCCGATGGCGACGTCGACGCTCTCGGCGCCGCGATCGGGCGCGTACTCCGCGACCACGACCTGCGCGCGCGTCTGAGCGCCGAAGCCCCGACCGTCGCAGCGGCCTGGAGCCCTGAGCGGTCGCTCGACGCACTGACGTCGGTGCTCGGTGCCGTCGTCTCGCATCCGTCGCGCCGCTGACGGATCGGCGTCCGGAAGAATCTGGAAAGAATCTCGGACCGATGTCGATCCGGGCCGTTCCCGTTCGACGTCTGTAGTGAGAGGGTCGAGAGACGACCCCCGAACAAGGAGATCATCATGAAGTTCATGCTCATCATGCGCGCGACCGACGAAGCGGTGGAGGCCTATAAGGACATTCCGTTCGACGAGGTCATCGAAGCCATGGGCAAGTACAACGAGTCGATGATGAAGGCCGGCGTCCTGGTCGCGGGCGAGGGACTGACCGATGCCGCCGAGGGCTTCGTGGTCGACTTCGCCGCCGAGACGCCGCTCATCACCGACGGCCCCTACGGAGAGACGAAGGAGCTGTTCAACGGCTTCTGGATCGTCGAGGTCTCGTCGCGCGAAGAAGCGGCCGAATGGGCCCGCCGGGCACCGCTCACCCCCGGCAACTTCCTCGAGGTGCGTCGCGTGACGGAGTTGTCCGACTTCCCGGCCGACAACGAGTGGATCGAGAAGGAAGCGGGCTGGCGCGACGAGCAGGCGCAGCGCGCACAGCAGTGATGACCGAAGGACCGAACGCCGCGACGGCGCGACCCGCTCCCGATCAGGGCTCGGCGGAGCGCGCCGTCGCGGCGGTCTGGCGCATCGAGTCCGCCCGCATCGTGGGCGCGCTCACCCGGCTCGTCGGCGACTTCGGTCTCGCGGAAGACCTCGCTCAGGAGGCTCTCGTCGACGCGCTCCGGCAGTGGCCGGTCGACGGCGTGCCGCGCAACGCGGCCGCCTGGCTGACCGCGGTCGCGAAGCGGAAGGCGATCGACGGATGGCGACGTCGCGAGCGGCTCGACGAGCGCGTCGCCCTGCTGGCGCACGAACAGGAGCGGGAGCAGGCGGAGGCCGGCGACCTGCCGTGGGACCCGGATGCCGTCGACGACGACGTGCTGCGCCTGATCTTCATCGCCTGCCATCCGGTGCTGTCGAAGGAGGCGCAGGTGGCGCTCACTCTTCGCGTGGTCGGAGGCCTGTCGAGCGAGCAGATCGCGCGGGCGTTCCTCGTGCCCACGGCCACGGTGCAGCAGCGGATCGTGCGAGCGAAGAAGACGCTCGCGGCCGCGAACGCACCGTTCGAGGTGCCGCCTCGCGAGGAGCACGCCGGGCGGCTCGGGGCGGTTCTCGGCGTGCTGTACCTCATCTTCAACGAGGCCCACGCGGCGAGCAGCGGACAGGACTGGATGCGGCCGGAGCTCGGCGACGAGGCGATCCGCCTGGGCCGGGTGCTGGCGGCGCTGATGCCGCGTGAGCCCGAGGTGCATGGCCTGCTGGCCCTGATGGAGCTGACGGCGGCACGGTTCCCGGCGCGGACCGACACCGACGGCGAACCCGTGCTCCTGCGCGATCAGGATCGGCGCAGATGGGACCGCGGGCGCATCGCGCGGGGGCGGGCGTCTCTGCGGCGCGCCGATGCGATCGGTCGGGGGCGCGGGGCATACAGCCTGCAGGCGGCGATCGCGGAATGCCATGCCGTGGCCGCCTCGGTCGACGAGACCGACTGGGACCGCATCGTCGTGCTCTACGAAGCGCTCGGACGCATCTCCCCGTCGGCGGTGGTGGAGTTGAATCGCGCCGCGGCCGTGGCCATGGCCACCGGCCCGGCGTCCGCCCTGCGGATCGTCGACGAGCTGTCGGCCTCGGGGGCGCTCCGCGGGTACCACCTGCTGCCGGCGACCCGGGCCGAGCTGCTGCGGCAGCTCGGTCGCGACGACGAGGCGCGGAGCGAGTTCGCCGTCGCGGCGGGGCTCGCCGGCAACGACCGTGAACGCGCCCTGCTGCGGCAGAAGGCCGAAGGGCGCGAGTGACCGCACAAGACACCCGCCCCCTTCGACAGCGGAAGCCGTCGAAGGGGGCGGGCGTCTGGGGACGGAGACGTCAGTTGCGCGCGCGGCTGCCGCGTCCGACGATCAGGCCGTAGATCAGCAGCACGACGATCGCGCCGCCGATGGCGAGGAGCCAGGTCTGCAGGCTCCAGAACTCTTCGAGTCCGACACCGAAGATGACCGATCCGAGCCAGCCGCCCAGGAGGGCTCCGACCACACCGAGCAGTAGCGTGACGATCCATCCTCCGCCCTGCTTGCCAGGAAGGATGAGCTTGGCGATGGCGCCGGCGATCAGGCCGAGAAGAAGAAATCCGAGAAAACTCATGGTCTGCTCCTTATGTGTTGCGACACCCGTGGTGTCGGGTATCGCAGACGACTATGCCGAACCGCGGAACCGCGCAGAACCCCCTTGCGCGACGCTCCTCGAATATGGCAAAGAGGCCCGCCTCCGGGGAGACGGGCCTCTTCGCGACGGATCAGGATCAGTTGTTGCCGCGGACGATCGCGATGATGCGGAGGATCTCGACGTACAGCCACACGACCGTGACCATGATGCCGAAGGCGCCGAGCCAGCCGAACTGGCGCGGGGCACCGTTGCGGACGCCGCGCTGGATCTGGTCGAAGTCGAGCACCAGCGAGTAGGCCGCCATGATGACCACCAGCACGCCGATGATCAGGCCGAGGGGGATGCCGGCGATCTCGGCGCTGAGCAGTCCGAACGCCTGTCCCTGGGGGAGCACACCGGTCCACATCAGCACCAGGTTCAGCAGCGAGAAGACGAGGTAGCCGATCATCGCGATCATGAAGATCTTGGTGGCCCTCCGCGAGGCGCGGATCTTGCCGCTCGCGAACAGCGCCAGCGTCACGCCGACGACCGACACGGTGGCCAGCGTCGCCTGGAAGACGATGCCGGGGTAGATGACCTCGAAGAACGCCGAGATGCCGCCGACGAAGAGGCCCTCGAACGCCGCGTAGGCGAAGATCAGCGCGGGGCGCACCTTCTTGCGCGAGGTGAAGGTGATGACCATGGCGAGGACGAATCCGCCGAGTGCGCCGATGATCCAGGGGAGCATGTTCGGGGCGAAGCCGTTGTAGGGATCGCGCTCGGGGGCGGCCACGCCGCCGAGCGTCCACACCCAGCCGACAGCGGCCGTGACGAGCAGGATGCCGAACAGGCCCGCCGTCTTCCAGACCGTGTCCTCCACCGACATGCGATCGGTCTCGATGGCGCCGGCCGGCGGGGCGGCGTACATGCCCTCGAGCTGGGCGTTGGTGGCGGCATCCATCGTGCCGTGCTGGAACGACGCGCTCTGCGCGCCCTGAGCGGCCTGGGGCCCGCCCGGATACGTCGCGACATTGCGCGGGTCCTGCTGCTGGAACGCCGGGTTGTTGAAGGCGAAGTTGCTCATGGTGGGCCTCACTCCAAAAGGGGGTCGTAGGTCGCTTTCCTCTACGATACCCGCGCGATACGGCCCACGGGGTGTTCTACGCTGTGAGCGTGCCCAGGAGATCGCCCCTCGTCATCGGGCACCGCGGCGCGCCCGGCTATCGACCGGAGCACAGCCGGTCGTCGTACGAGCTCGCCCTCGCGATGGGCGTCGACGCGGTCGAACCCGACGTCGTGGCCACGAAGGACGGCGTGCTCGTCGTGCGCCACGAGAACGAGATCTCCGGCACGACGGACGTCGCCGACCATCCCGAGTTCGCCCACCGCCGCACGACCAAGCGCGTCGACGGCGAAGCGCTGACCGGCTGGTTCACCGAGGACTTCACCTGGGAGGAGCTGTCGCGCCTGCGCGGGCGCGAGCGACTGCCCGAGGTGCGGGCGTCGAGCGCGAGCTTCGACGGCGCGCAGGGGATCCTCCGTCTGCGCGACGTGCTCGACATCGTGCGCGACGGGTCGGCCGAGCACGGCCGTGAGATCGGCGTCGTGCTCGAGATCAAGCACGCGACGTACTTCGCGTCGATCGGGCTCGATCCGGCTCCGCTCATCGAGCGCGAGCTGCGCGACGCCGGGTGGGCCGACGGGGAGCTGCCGCTGATCATCGAGAGCTTCGAGTCGACGGTGCTCGGCGACCTGCGCGATCGGGGCATCGTCGCGGCCTACGTCTACCTGATCGAGGCGTCGGGGCGGCCCTACGACCGTCTGGTGGCCGAGGGCAGACAGGCCCTCACCTACAAGGCGACGGTGCAGCCCGCGGGCCTGGACCGGCTCGTCGGGGAGGTCGACGGGATCAGCGTCGACAAGCGGATGCTGCTGGCGCGCGGCAACACGATCGTCGCGGAGGCGCATGCGCGCGGGCTCACGGTGTTCACCTGGACGTGCCGTCCGGAGAACGCGTTCCTCGCAGCGGAGTTCCGTGGCGGCGGCGGTCGCGGCGACTTCGGCGACTACGAGGCGGAGTGGGGCGTCATCGCACGCTCCGGAGTCGACGGCGTCTTCGTCGACCACCCCGATCTCGGGGTCGCGTTCTTCCGCAGCTGACCCGCACCCGGCGGCGCGCGTCGGGTGCGCAACGGCCACCCGTCGTTCACCTCCCGTGCACCCGCGCGTCGCGCCGCGGCCATGCGGAGTCGGTGGTCTGAGGCGGTAACCCCGTCGATCCCCTCCTCAGGAGTCCTCCATGTCCCGCCTGCACCTCGCAGCCGCGATCTCGGCGGTGAGCGCGCTCAGCGCCGCCGCACTGCTCGCCCTTCCCGGCGTCGCCGTCGGCGCCGACGCCGGCATCCGCCCCTCCGACCAGACCCTGGCGGCTCCCGCCGCCGGGCTCGTCATCAACGAGATCGTCTACGACGACGCGGCGACGGGCCTTGCCGACCAGGTGGAGCTCTACAACGCCGGCACCTCGACCGTCGACCTCGACGGCTGGCGCATCGCCGATGACAAGCGCGACGCCTTCGGCCAGGCGCCCGACGGAGCGACGCTCGCACCCGGCGCCTTCCTCGTGCTGACGAAGGACATCGACTTCCCCTTCGGCCTGGGCAAGGGCGACGAGGTCGTGCTGTTCGCCCCCGACGGCACCGAGGCCGACGCGTTCGCGTACGAGAACACCGCGCCGCTCTCGGTGTGGGCGCGCTGTCCCGACGGGACGGGGGCCTGGGCGCACGCGACCGCCGTGACGCCGGGTGCGGCCAACGACTGCAGGGTCGCCCCCGCGACCGGCTCGATCGTGATCAACGAGGTCGACTCGCAGCCGGCCGACTGGGTGGAGTTCCACAACCCCGGCGATGCCGCCCTCGACATCTCGGGCTATGAGATCCGCGACAACTCCGATGACCACCGCTGGCGCTTCCTGCCCGGCACGAGCATCGCGGCGGGACAGTTCCTCGTCGTGGAGGAGGGCACCGTCGGACTGGTCGACGGCGTCGAGACCGCCTTCCGCGACCCGATCGGCATCGGCAGCGCCGACCGAATCCGGCTGTACGACGCCGCGGGTGCGATGATCGACGACACGCTGCCGTGGGCCGACCATGCCGCGATCGATCGCGACTCGACGTTCGCGACCCTGGCGCGCTGTCCTGACGGCGGCGACGGGCCGTTCCTGCTCGCGAACGCCACACCGGGTGCGGCGAACTCGTGCGTGCTGCCCGACGTCGCGATCAACGAGATCGAGTCGAACGGCGACACGACCGACTGGGTCGAGATCGTCAACACCGGCGCCACCGCGGTGGACCTCTCGGGATGGTCGGTGATGGACAGCGACCCCCGCGGTCATGCGGCCGAGACCTTCCCGCTCCCCGCCGGCACCGTGCTCGCTCCCGGGGCGTTCTTCGTGTTCGACCAGCCCGCGGCGTTCGGCTTCGGGCTCGGCGACGGCGACACCGTGACGATCCGCGACGCGAGCGGCAACACCGTCGACGAGCACGTCTACGGCGCCCACGCGGACGGCGTCTGGGCGCGCTGCGCCGACGGCACCGGCGAGTTCGTCGACCTCGCCACCTCGACCAAGGGGCTGCGCAACGCGTGCGGCAACCCCGTCCGCATCAACGAGGTCGAGTCCGACGGCGGGTCGCCCGACGACTGGATAGAGCTCGCCAACCCGACCGCGGCTGCGCTCGAGGTGGGCGGCATCGTCGTGAAGGACGATGACGACGCCCACTCCTACGCGATCCCCGCGGGGACCTCGATCGTCGCGGGCGGCCACCTCCTGCTCGAGCGCGATCAGCTGGGCTTCGGTCTCGGCGGCGGCGACCGGGTGCGTCTCTTCGACGGCGACCTGCTGATCGACGAGGCCTCCTGGGGCGAGGGTCACGCGGCGACCACCTGGGGGCGCTGCCCCGACATCACGGGCGCGTTCGCGGTGACGGCCGAATCCACCAAGGGTGCCGCGAACGTGTGCGCGGGCGAGATCGCCGTCTCGCCGTGGCCCGGCTCCGCCGACGTCCGCGTGCTCGACAGCATCCCGACGTTCCTCGAGGACAGCTCGGGCCTCGACGTGCAGGAGACGGCCGACGGCGCCTTCCTGTGGGCCGTCGACAACGGCGAGGGCCGCATCTGGAAGCTGGAGGCGCACGCCGACGGCTCGGTGACCATGGTCGACGGCTGGGACGAGGGCAAGCGCGTCCGCTTCCCGAAGGACGCCGCCGACCCCGGTGCCGCCGGCCCCGACACCGAGGGCATCACGGTCGACGGCGCCGGCGCCGTCTACGTCGCGTCGGAGCGCGACAACAGCGCGAAGGGCGTCAATCAGAACGTCGTGCTGAAGGTGGATCCGGATGCCGCGGCCGGCGACCTCGTCGCCGAGCAGGTGTGGGATCTCACCGCTCTGCTGCCCGCGGTCGGGGCAAACCTCGGCATGGAGGCCGTGCAGTGGGTTCCCGACACGGCGCTCGCCGGAACCCTGTTCGACGACACCACGGGGGCGGTCTACGACCCAGCCGAGCACCCGGGCCACGGCGACGGCCTGTTCTTCGTCGCGGTCGAGGACGGCGGGCACGTCTACGCCTTCGCGCTCGCCGCAGACGGCACGGCGACGCTCGTGTCGGAGATCGACCCCGGTCTCGCCGGCGTGATGGCGCTCGACTACGACAGCGTGCTCGGCGTGCTGTGGGCCGTCTGCGACGACGGATGCCACGGACGCTCGGCGCAGATCACGCTGAACGGCACGCCGGAGCCGGGCATCGCCCACTTCGCGCGTCCCGAAGGCATGCCCGACATCAACAACGAGGGCTTCGCCACGGCGCCCGCCTCGTTGACGGTCGACGGGAAGCGTCCGGTGTGGTGGTTCGCCGACGGCTTCCCCTCCGAGGCGCTGCGCGTCGGGACACTTCCGGGCGCCGGCGGCGAGAACCCGGGCGGCGAGAACCCGGGCGGCGAGAACCCGGGAACCGGTCCCGGCGGCGGCGTTCCCGGCGGTGGCGGTTCGGACGGCGGCACGCTTCCGCTTCCGGGCACGGGTCTCGTCGACGACAATCGGAACGGTGCCATCGTCGATCCGGCGGTCGCCGTCCCCGGGCAGGAGGTCACGGTCACGGTCGGCGAGGAGCACGCCGGCGCGGAGGTCGCGGTCTGGATGTACTCCGAGCCGCAGCTACTCGCGACCGGAGTGCTGACGGCATCCGGCTCCGTCACCGTCACCGTTCCCACCGATGCGGACCCCGGGGACCACCGCATCGCGGTGTATGCCGCCGACGGAACTCTGCTCGGCTGGGTCGACATCCGCATCGCCGCCTCGGGCGCTCTGGCGATCACCGGCGCCGAGGCGCCGACGGTCGGCATCCTCCTCGCGATCGCGCTCATCGCGGCGGGCGCGGTGGCCGTGACCCGCCGTCGACGCCGCGTCGCGTAGTCCCGGCGCGGCAGTTTCGCAGAACGACACGTTTCTCGCACGCTTCCCTCGGAGAACGTGCGAGAAACGCGTCGTTCTGCGTGGTTCGCGCTCGCGCGGCGGCGCTGCACCCCGCGCCGCAGTGTCGGTGCCGCCGCTTAGACTCGTCAGGTCATGACCGAAGCTCCTCTCATCGTCCCCGGCACCGCCGGACCCCGCTCGTCGGCACCCCCCGCGCACGACGATCTCCTCG
Organism: Microbacterium martis; assembly: GCF_047246685.1. Classification (NCBI taxonomy): domain Bacteria; kingdom Bacillati; phylum Actinomycetota; class Actinomycetes; order Micrococcales; family Microbacteriaceae; genus Microbacterium; species Microbacterium martis. The sequence goes on from NZ_JBFOKT010000001.1 coordinate 418,808, forward strand.
CCGGCCTCAACCCTCAGCAGAAAGCGGCCGTGACCTATCGCGGCCCCGCTCTGCTCATCGTCGCCGGCGCCGGGTCGGGCAAGACCAGCGTGCTGACGCGGCGCATCGCCTCGCTGCTGCGCGGCCGCGAGGCGTGGCCGAGTCAGATCCTGGCCATCACCTTCACCAACAAGGCCGCCGGCGAGATGCGCGAGCGGGTCGAAGGCCTCATCGGCGACGCGGCCCGAGGCATGTGGATCTCGACCTTCCACTCCGCGTGCGTGCGCATCCTGCGCCGTGAGGCGCAGCAGTTCGGCTTCACCAAGTCCTTCACGATCTACGACTCGGGCGACTCCCGCGCGCTCATCAAGCGTCTCGTCAAAGAGCACGAGGCCGACGCCTACGGACTGACGCCGGCGGCCGTGCAGGGGCGGATCTCGAAGCTCAAGAACGAGCTGTCCGACGCCGAGGCCTATGCGCGTCAGGCCAACATGAGCGATCCCGCCGAGCGCATCTTCGTCGAGCTGTTCACCGACTATCAGCGCCAGCTGCAGAAGGCCAACGCGTTCGACTTCGACGACCTCATCGGCCAGACCGTGTACCTGTTCCGCGCCTTCCCGCAGGTCGCCGACACGTACCGGCGCCGCTTCCGCCACATCCTCGTCGATGAGTATCAAGACACGAATCACGCCCAGTACGCCCTGATCCACGAGCTCACCCGCCCCGTCTCCGGCGACGGGGCCGAACCGTTCGCGGCGAACGGCATGATGATCTTCGAGCCCGAGCCTGCGGCCGGACCCGACGAGGCCGGAGCCTCGCTCACCGTCGTCGGCGACTCCGATCAGTCGATCTACGCCTTCCGCGGCGCCGACATCCGCAACATCAGCGAGTTCGAGCGCGACTTCCCGGGGGCGAAGGTCGTGCTCCTCGAGCAGAACTACCGGTCGACGCAGAACATCCTCTCCGCGGCGAACGCCGTGATCGGCAACAACTTCGACCGCAAGGAGAAGAAGCTGTGGAGCGATCGCGGCGACGGTGACCGGATCGTCGGCTTCACCGGATACTCGCAGCACGACGAGGCGCAGTTCGTCGCCGACGAGATCGAGGCGCTGCGACGTGCCGGCATGCCCTACTCCGAGATGGCCGTGTTCTATCGCACGAACTCGCAGTCCCGGGCGCTGGAGGAGATCTTCATCCGATCGGCCGTGCCGTACAAGATCATGGGCGGCACGAAGTTCTACGAGCGCGCAGAGATCAAGGACGCCCTGGCGTATCTGGTCGCCGTCGCGAATCCGGCCGATGAGATGGCGGTGCGCCGCATCCTCAACAAGCCGCGGCGGGGGATCGGCGACGTGACCGAGACCGCCATCGCGCGCTTCGCCGATGAGCAGGGCATCACGTTCCGTGACGCCCTGGCGGAGCCGAGCCGTCTGGGCGTCGGACCGAAGATCCAGGCGGCGATCGCCCAGCTCGACGCCGTGCTGACCGAGGCGACGTCGATCATGCTGCCTCCGTCGGGCGAGGTCCCGCCGCCGACCACGGTCGCCGAGGGGCTCAGTCTGCTGCTGTCGAAGAGCGGCTACCTCGACGCTCTCCGCGCGAGTCGCGATCCGCAAGACGAGGCTCGCGTAGAGAACCTCGACGAATTCGTGGCGGTCGCCCGCGATTTCGCGCGGAACAACCCCGAGGGCACGATCGTCGACTTCCTCACCGAGGTGGCGCTGGTGTCGGATGCCGACGACCTCGACGACGAGTCGGGAACCGTGTCGCTCATGACGATGCACACCGCCAAGGGGCTCGAGTACGACGCGGTGTTCGTCACCGGGGTCGAGGAAGACCTGATCCCGCACCGCATCTCGGCGAACGAGCCGGGCGGCCCTCAAGAGGAGCGGCGGCTCTTCTATGTCGGCATCACGCGTGCGCGCAAGCGCCTTCATCTGTCGCTGGCCATGACGCGCGCGCAGTTCGGCGAGGTGACCGTGGCGATGCCGAGCCGCTTCCTGCAGGAGATCCCTGCCGCGCTCATCGACTGGAAGCAGTCTCCCGGCGACGTGAACTCCCGCGGCGGCATGCAGTCACGGGCCCTGAACGCCCGACGCTCCGGCGGCTTCGGCGGAGGCTCGGGCTCGGGCGATCGATTCGGCGTGAAGCCGCTCGCGCCGCGCGACACCCTCAAGCCGCTCTCGACCGCGATGGACAAGTTCCCGAATCGCGTCACGGCCAAGATGCGCGACAACGGCGACCTCGAGCTCGCAGCCGGCGACCGCATCAGGCACGTCGACTTCGGCGAGGGTCGCGTCGACGCCGTCACCGGCGAGGGGGCGAAGCGCATCGCCCACGTGCGGTTCGACTCGGCGGGGCAGAAGAAGCTGCTCATCAAGGTCGCGCCGATCGAGAAGATCTAGTCGGTTCGCGCCTCGGGCTTCGCGCGCCTCGGGCTTCGCCGGCCTCGGGCCGAGGCGGCCATCCTCCACCGACGCACCACGCGGGTTAGGCTGGCTCATATGGCCCTCTTCTCCCGCCGCAAGAAGTCCGGCGACGACGCCGTCGCCTCCGCCGAAGACGCGAATGTCGTCGCGTCCGGCTCCGCGCCGCAGAACGACGCAGCCAGCTCGACCGACGACGCTGCGGCCCCCACCGAGCCGGAGGCCGCGGCCCCCGCCGTCGGCATCTCGGTGCAGGCGTTCCGCGGCGTCGGCGCCGCGGCCGGCCCGGAGGTGGCGCTGCCGGAGACCGACGCGACGACGGATGCCGCGGCATCCACCCCCGCACCCGCGTCCGCATCCACCCCCACCCCCTCGCCCTCGTCGCAGGCCTCGCCCCAGACCCCGGTGCAGCCCGCAGCCCCGCAGGAGCGGAAGCTGCCCCTCGCGCCGGCCCTTCCGCCGGAGCAGACCGAGACGATCGCCGGCATGAAGGACAACGTGCTGCTGCGCGAAGCTCTCGCACAGATCGAGGCGGGTGCGACGAACGACCAGCTCCTCGGCGTGATGCGCCAGGCGCTTCAGGGCCACCTGTACATCCGCGTCATCGGCGACGCCCGCGCGCAGATCAGCGAGGGCAAGCCGCTCGCGGTGGCGGTAGTGCGCGATGGCGACCGCCAGTTCATGCTCGCGTTCAGCTCCGCCGGGGCCGTTCGCGCCTCGGTGCAGCTCGAGGCCGACGCGGCGGCGACGTCGGCCGTGGCTCAGCCGGTCACCTCGGTTCTGCAGCAGGTGGTGTCGGGCGACTTCGCGGGCCTCATCATCGACAACGCGTCGGCGCCCCATCGCGTGGTCTTCCCCACCGAGCTGCTGCAGAAGACCCTCGAGCAGGCCGATGTCGACATGAGGGTCAAGACCCTCGTGGCCGCGCCGCGCGAACAGGACACCACGCGCAAGGTCGGCGAGGCGCTGGCGGCGACGCGCATGTGGGTGGCCGTGAACGACGGCAGCGGCACCGGGCAGGTCGGCATCGCCGAGGCGCAGACCGCCGACGGGCGGCGCTTCCTCCAGCTGTTCTCGCACCCGCTCGAGGTGATCGCCCTCGGCCGGGGCGACCGGCCGATGCCCTTCGAGCCTGAGCAGCTCGCCAAGGTGCTGGCGACCCATCCGGAGATGGGCGGGGTCCTCGTCGATTCCGCCGGGCCCTCGATCGTCGTCGAGCGCGACGCGCTCGCTCCGGTCCTCGTGCTCGCGGTCGATCTCGAGGACTGACGGCGGGCTTCCGCGCGGTCGGTCCGCACCCTAGGGTCGGAGCATGGCCTCCGAACGCGTGACCCTGACCGTTGCCGACTCCGACGGAGAACGCGAGGTCACCCTCTCCAGTCCCAACCGGGTGGTCTGGCCCGACCTCGGCATCACGAAGGCGGAGCTGGCCGAATACGCGCAGCTCGTCTCGGTGCCGTTCCTCGCCGCGAATGGGAACCGTGCCGTGTCGCTCGAGCGATTCCGAGACGGCATCGAGGCATCGGGGGAGCGCCGCAAGGAGGGCTTCTTCTCGAAGAACCCGCCCAAGGGCACGCCCGACTTCGTCGACGCCGAGATGATGACGTACAACAGCGGGCGCCAGCATCCGCAGATCGTGCTCAACCGCACGAGCGCGATCGTCTGGGCGGTGCAGATGAACACGATCGTCTTCCATCCCTGGGCATCGCTGGCCACCGACCCCGACAACCCCGTCGAGCTGCGGATCGATCTCGATCCGCAGCCGGGAACCGATTTCGCGGATGCCGTCACCGCCGCGCACACCCTGCGCGAGGTGCTCCGCGAGGCGGGGTTGGAGGCGTTCGCGAAGACCAGCGGAAACCGTGGTCTGCACATCTTCGCGCCGATCGAGCCGACCCACGAGTTCCTCGACGTGCGGCATGCCGTCATCGCGGCCGGGCGGGAGCTCGAGCGCCGCATGCCCGAGCAGGTCACCACGAACTGGTGGAAGGAGGAGCGCGGGGAGCGGATCTTCGTCGACTTCAACCAGGCCAACCGCGACCGCACGATGGCGGGCGCCTACAGCCCGCGCGCCCTGCCCGGCGCGACGGTCTCGACACCGGTGCGGTGGGAGGAGCTCGACGGGCTCGACCCGCGGATCTTCACCGTGCGCAGCATCCCCGAGCGGCTGGCCGAGTCCGGCGACCCGTGGGCCGGCATGCAGACGTCGCCCGGTCGCATCGACACGCTGCTGGAGTGGTGGGAGCGCGACAGGGCGGACGGTCTCGGCGAGCTTCCCTTCCCGCCGGAGTTCCCCAAGATGCCGGGCGAGCCGCCCCGCGTGCAGCCGAGCAAGAAGGTCGCCGGGAACTGGGACGAGAACGGCAACCCGACCGGCGACTGACCGCCCTCAGCTCAGCACGTCGGCGAGGTCGTACCCGGCCACGGTGTCGAGCTGGTCGTAGGTGCACGACCGTGCGTCGCGGTCGGGCCGCCAGCGTTCGAACTGCACCGTGTGGCGGAAGCGCGCGCCTTCGAGCTGGTCGTACCGCACCTCGAGCACCCGTTCCGGGCGGAGGCGCACGAACGACACGTCCTTCGCGCCGCTGAATCGCGACCGCTCGCTCTCGCCCGTGACCGCCTCGCCGCTGTCGTCGCGTTCCACCAAAGGAGCCAGCTCGTCGACGAGCTCGCGGCGACGCGCGTCGCTCCAGGCCGCGACTCCGCCCACCTGACGCAGCGTCCCGTCGTGGTCGAACAGGCCGACGAGCAGCGAGCCGACGCCTGATCCCGACTTGTGGATGCGGTAGCCCAGGGCGACGACGTCGGCGGTGCGCGCGTGCTTGATCTTGAACAGGGTGCGCTTTCCCGGCGCGTAGGGCTGGTCGAGCGGCTTCGCCACCACGCCGTCGAGCCCGGCGCCCTCGAACTCCGCGAGCCAGCGCACGGCCGCATCGCGATCGCGCGTCGTGCGGGTGATGTGCAGGGGGTGGTCGACGCCCTCCATCATCGCTTCGAGCCGCGCACGCCTGCTCTCGAAGGGCTGATCGAGCAGCATCTCGTCGCCGTCGACGAGCAGATCGAACGCGATGAACATGGCCGGCGTCTCGACGGCGAGTCTTGCCACGCGCGACGCCGCGGGATGGATGCGCTGGCTGAGCGCCTCCCAGTCGAGGCGTTGGGCGCCCTCGGCGCCGGTGGCCACGACGATCTCGCCGTCGAGCAGGCAGGGGCGGGGAAGAAGGTCGGGAAGGGCGTCGACGAGTTCGGGGAAGTAGCGCGTCAGCGGCTTCGCGCCCCGCGAGCCGATCTCGACGGTCTCGCCGTCCCAGGCGATGAGACCGCGGAAGCCGTCCCATTTCGGCTCGAACAGCAGCCCGCCCGATGTCTTCGCCGGGTCGGGGACGGCGGCGACGGCCTTCGCGAGCATCGGGGCGGGGATGTCGTAGCGCATGGATCCATCCTGGCCGCGTGCGCACCGGTGGCGGAAGAGGGTTGCGTCAGCGGAACAGATCGCCGAGCTCGGCGGGCGCGCCCGCATCGCGGAGCACGGTCTGCGCCGCGTGCCAGCCGGCGAGGCCGTTGACGGCCGGGCCCGGAGGGGCGGATGCCGAGGCGAGGTACACGCCGCGCATCGGGGTGCGCCAGGGCGTCGTGGAGACCACGGGCCGTCGCACCGCCTGGCGGATGTCGAACACGCCGCCGGAGATGTCGCCGCCGATCTCGGCCGGGTTGATCGCCTCACGAGACGAGGCCGGCACGGCGTGATGGGCGAGGATCAGGTCGCGGAAGCCCGGCGCGAAGCGTTCCACCTGGGCGATGATGAGCTCGGTGGGGTCGAGATCCGATCCGTTGGGCACGTGGATGTACGCCCACAGGACCGCCTTGCCCTCAGGGGCGCGGGTGTCGTCGAACACCGACGGCTGCACGGCGAGGACGTAGGGGCGCTCGCTCACCCGCCCGGCGGCGACCGCGTTCTCGCTCGCCCAGACCTCGGCCCGCGATCCGACGACGTGCACGGTCGGCGCGAGGCGCACGTCGGGATTCGCCCAGGGGATGGGGCCGTCGAGGGCGAAATCGACCTTGGCCGCCGCGGCGCCGTAGCGGTACGCCCGGACCGCGCGCGCGTATCGAGCCGGCACATCGGGGTGGGTGAGCAGCAGCCGCGGAGAGGTGTTGAGCAGCAGCACGTCGCCGCGACGCGGGTCGCCCCAGTCGAGCGAGCCGAGGTCGGACACGCGGACTCCGGTCTCGACGGTCCCCCCGTGAGCCTCGAGATCGGCGACCATCGCGTCGGCGATCCGCTGCGCGCCGCCCCGGGGGTACGGCCACCCTCCGGCGGAATGGGCGAGGGCGACGAGCAACAGGCCGGCCGCGGCTCCCGCCAGCGACGGCTGCGGCGCGTTGGCGTGCGCCATCACGCCCGCCATCAACGCGGCGGCCTCATCTCCGAGGAACGCCCGCTCGGCGAGAGGAGTGCCCTGGTCCAGCATCCGGGTCGCGAACCTCACGGCCGTGATCGGGTCGCGTGGGATGCGCAGCAGCTGATTGCCGGTGAAGTCGGTCACGCCGTCGATGTGACGACTGAGGGGGCGGACGCGGGTCAGCCAGGCGCGGGCGTCGGGCCCGAGCCCCGCGGCGGTGCGCTCGATGTCGCGCCAGGCGATCGCGGCGCGGCCCCCGTCGAGAGGGTGGGCGAAGGAGATCTCGGGGCGGATCCACTCGATGCGCTCGGTCAGGCCGAAGGCGCGGAAGAACGGAGAAGACATGGCCGCGGGATGCACGGCCGAGCACACGTCGTGCCGAAATCCGGGAAGCGTGTTCTCGTGCGTGCGGATGCCCCCGCCGATCGTGTCGGCGGCCTCGAGGACGCGGACCCGGTAGCCGCCGCGAGCGAGTGCCACGGCGGCCGCGAGCCCGTTCGGTCCGGAGCCGATGATCGTCGCGAGAGCCATGCGAGAAGTCTCGCACGCGGGGAGGAGGTGGGCGGAGGGGGTTGCGCCGTGCGATCCTGGAGGGGATGAAAGAAGTACAGGGGCCGACCCCCGCAGGCACCTCCCGTCCGTACCGCTCGCTGACCGAAGCGCTGCGCGCGCACCGCATCGACCCGGCCAACCACGCGTTCATCACGGCCATCGCCGATGCCGTCGGCATCAGCACCTTCATCGACCGCGGCCGCTACATCGAGGCGATCCGCCGCGGCGAAGGTGCCGCGCTGCACATCGGGCGCACGTACACCAACGGCTTCGCGGAGGACGAGCGGATCGTCGTCGGCTCGACGCCTCTGCGGCTTCAGCCCAGTGAGGGCCGGCCGCCGTACTTCTACGTCAGCCATCCCACCGAGTTCCTGTCGGTCGCGCCGACGCGGGCGAAGCGCAGCACGACGCCGCGGGCCTCCGCTCCGCGCGCCGAACGGCCGTCGACGCCGGTCGCGGCGCGCGACTACGGCGTCTGCGACGTGTGCTTCATGGTGCGCACCCCGGCCGGGGCCTGCGGCTGCGACTGACGCTCCGAGACTCAGGCGAAGGCGCTCATCCCGGTGATGTCGCGACCGAGCAGCAGCGCCTGCACGCTCTCGGTGCCCTCGTAGGTGTGGATCGCCTCGATGTCGGCCATGTGCTGCATGACGCCGTATTCGAGGAGGATGCCGTTGCCGCCGAGCAGGTCGCGCGCCGTGGCCGCGACGCGCCGCGCGGCGCGCGTGTTGTGGAACTTCGCGAGCGACGCCTGAGTGGGGCGCAGCTCACCCGCCGTCTCCAGGTCAGCCATGCGTCGGCAGTAGAGCTGCATCGCGGTGAGATCTTCGAGCATGTGGGTCAGCCGCTCCTGCACCATCTGGAACTTCGCGAGCGGCTTGCCGAACTGCACCCGCTGGGTGGCATACGCGAGCGCCGCCTCATAGCAGGCGGTCGCGTGGCCCAGCGCCGACCACGCGACGCCCGAGCGGGTGGCGTAGAGCACCGTTGACGCATCCTTGAAGCTCGCGGCTCCCGGGAGCACGGCATCGGCGGGCACTCGCACGTCGTCGAGCACGATGTGCGCCTGATGGATCGCCCGCAGCGACGCCTTGCCGGGAATGACGGTGCCGGTGTATCCGGGAGTCTCCTGCTCGACGAGGAAGCAGCGCACCGCGCCGTGCTCGTCGGCCGACTCGTCGTCGACCCGGGCCCAGACGAAGGTGATGCCGCCGGAGGCGCCGTTGCCGATCCACTTCTTGGCGCCGCGGATCACCCAGTCGTCGCCGTCGCGGCGTGCGACGGTCTCGAGCGACACCGAGTCCGACCCGTGATCCGGCTCGGTCAGGGCGAACGAGCCGAGCACCGAGCCGTCGGCCAGGGCGGTGAGCCACCGCTCCTGCTGCTCGGGCGAGCCGAAGAGGGCGAGCGTGCGCAGGGCGAGACCGCCCTGCACGGCGAGGATGGTGCCGAGCGACCCGTCGCCGCGCGAGATCTCCATGTTCACCAGTCCGGCGGCGAGGGGCGAGAGATGCGTGAGCGACGGATGCCGGATGCCGTCGACGACGAGGTCCATCTCTCCCATTCGCCGCACCGCGGCCAGCGGGTACTCCGCACGGTCCCAGGCGTCGGCCATTCGCGGCCCGACCTCGTCGACGTAGGCGCGTGCTCGGTCCCAGGCCTGCCGATCCTCGGCGGGGATGTCGGCGAAGACGGCGTAGTAGTCGCTGTCCTGACGCGCTGTGATGTCGTAAGACGAGACGCGCTCGCCGGGGAGGGGGGAGGCTGCGATACTCATGGGTGCTCCTTCGTGGACCTGAGTATCGTACTCCTCGACACTCCGTCTCACGACCCCGCATCCGTTCAACTCCGTGCGTCGTCATGCAGCTTTCGTGAGCGCGAGGAGCGGCCGGTCAGGTTGGAGCCGACGAGGAAGGCGGTGAGCCCTCAGTCGAGCTCCGACCGCAGCCTCCGCGTCACCTCCGCGACGGGCATCGATCGCGGGAAGACCGCGACCACCATGTCGTCCGGCGCCCCGGCCGCGGCATCCGCCCCGACGCCGTAGCGACGACGGACGTCGGCCAGCGCGCTCTGCAGGGTCGACAGCGGGATCTTCTTCTTGCCGCGCAGGAGTTGGCGCAGCACGTGATTGTGCACGGCTGTGACCAGCGCGGCGAAGCCCACCGCATCGAGCGGATCGACGCCGGGGAGCGCGCCGCGAAGGTAGTCGTCGAAGAGTCGCTCGTAGCGGAACACGGTGATGATCTCGCGCTCGCGCAGCACCGGCACCTGACGCACGATCTGGTACCGGCGCCGGGCGAGATCGGGATCGTCGGCGAAGTGCGCGAAGACCGATTCGGATGCCGCGCACACCGCCGCCCACGGGTCGTCATGTCCCTCGGCGAGGAACTCCCTGAGTTGCTCCAGCAGCACCTCGTGGTCGGCGAACACCACGTCCTCCTTGCCGCCGAACTGGCGGAAGAAGGTCGATCGCGAGACGCCGGCCGCCTTGGCGATCTGCTCCACAGAGGTCTGCTCGAAACCTTGCGCCTGGAAGAGCTCGAGCGCGGCGGCGACGACGACGGCGCGCGGTTCGGGGAAGTCTCGCATAGCGAAAGCCTAGGACAGGGCGGGCCCAGGGCGAGGTAGTAGGCTGGGGGACTGGTCGATGTCTCGACATCGAGAGAATTACCAGACAGCAGCCCAGTGAAGGAACCACAGTGGATCTGTACGAGTACCAGGCACGAGACGTTTTCGAGAAGTACGGAGTGCCGGTCCTCGCCGGCATCGTCGCCGACACCCCCGAAGAGGTGAGGGCGGCAGCCGAGAAGATCGGTGGTGTGGTCGTCGTCAAGGCCCAGGTGAAGACGGGTGGCCGCGGCAAGGCGGGCGGCGTCAAGGTCGCCAAGACGCCCGATGAGGCGTACGAGGCTGCGAAGGCGATCCTCGGCCTCGACATCAAGGGCCACGTGGTCAAGCGCGTCATGGTCGCGCAGGGTGCGCGCATCGCCGAGGAGTTCTACTTCTCCGTGCTGCTCGACCGCGCCAACCGCTCGTACCTGAGCCTGTGCTCGGTCGAGGGCGGCATGGAGATCGAAGAGCTCGCGGTCGAGCGCCCCGAGGCTCTGGCCCGCGTCGAGGTCAACCCGCTGACGGGGATCGACAAGGAGAAGGCCGTCGAGATCGCCCGCGCGGCGAAGTTCCCCGAAGACCTCGTCGAGAAGGTCTCCGACGTCTTCGTGAAGCTCTACGACGTCTACAAGGGCGAGGATGCCACGCTCGTCGAGGTCAACCCGCTGGTCCGCACCGAAGACGGCGACATCATCGCCCTCGACGGCAAGGTCACGCTCGACGACAACGCCTCCGAGATCCGCCACCCCGAGCACGAGGAGCTCGAGGACAAGGACGCGGCCGACCCGCTCGAGGCCAAGGCCAAGAAGTCGGGGCTCAACTACGTGAAGCTCGACGGCGAGGTCGGCATCATCGGCAACGGCGCCGGACTCGTCATGTCGACGCTCGACGTCGTGGCGTACGCGGGGGAGAAGCACAACGGCGTCAAGCCGGCCAACTTCCTCGACATCGGCGGCGGCGCCTCGGCCGAGGTCATGGCCAACGGCCTCGACGTCATCCTCGGCGACCCGCAGGTCAAGAGCGTGTTCGTCAACGTCTTCGGCGGCATCACCGCGTGCGACGCTGTCGCCAACGGCATCAAGGGCGCCCTCGAGACCCTCGGCGCCACGGCATCCAAGCCGCTGGTCGTCCGGCTCGACGGCAACCGTGTGGAGGAGGGCCGCGCGATCCTCGCGGAGTACGCGCACCCGCTCGTGACCCTGGCCGCCACGATGGACGAGGGCGCCGACAAGGCCGCCGAGCTCGCCAACGCTTCGACAAGCTCAGCGCGAGCGCTCTGACGAAAGGGACTAGAGAAATGTCGATCTACCTCAACAAGGACTCCAAGGTCATCGTCCAGGGCATCACCGGCGGCGAGGGCACCAAGCACACCGCGCTCATGCTGAAGGCCGGCACCCAGGTCGTCGGCGGCGTGAACGCCCGCAAGGCCGGCACCACGGTCTCGCACACCGACAAGGACGGCAACGGCGTCGAGCTGCCCGTCTTCGGCTCCGTCGCCGAGGCCATGAAGGAGACGGGCGCCGACGTGTCGATCGCCTTCGTCCCCGGCGCCTTCACGAAGGACGCGATGATCGAGGCCATCGACGCCGAGATCCCGCTGCTCGTCGTCATCACCGAGGGCGTGCCGGTCGGCGACTCGGCCGAGGCCTGGGCCTATGCCCAGAGCAAGGGGAACAAGACCCGCATCATCGGACCGAACTGCCCCGGCATCATCACGCCCGACGAGGCGCTCGTCGGCATCACGCCGGCGAACATCACGGGCAAGGGCCCGATCGGACTCGTCTCGAAGTCGGGCACCCTGACCTACCAGATGATGTTCGAGCTGCGCGACCTGGGCTTCTCGACCGCCATCGGCATCGGCGGCGACCCCGTCATCGGCACCACGCACATCGACGCGCTCGCCGCGTTCGAGGCCGACCCCGAGACCAAGGCGATCGTCATGATCGGCGAGATCGGCGGCGACGCCGAGGAGCGCGCAGCCGACTACATCAAGGCGAACGTCACCAAGCCGGTCGTCGGCTATGTGGCCGGCTTCACCGCTCCCGAGGGCAAGACGATGGGCCACGCCGGCGCCATCGTCTCAGGATCGGCGGGCACCGCTCAGGCGAAGAAGGAGGCCCTCGAGGCCGCGGGCGTCAAGGTCGGCAAGACGCCGTCCGAGACGGCCGCGCTGATGCGCGAAATCGTCGAATCGCTCTAGCCGACCGGTCACTGAGCGAGGAGCGCAGCGACGAGTCGAAGAGCGTCGAGGCGCTGTGACGCGTTAGGCTGTACGAGAAAGGCCCCGGGCTCCACCCCGGGGCCTTTCTCATGCGCGCGAACCGCTCGACTTCCGCGGCCATTCGCACCTTCTGCGGCCTCGCGGCGTCGGCTAGGCGGTCGATGACGGCTCGTGCGCCTGCACCCTGTGTCGGGTGAATCCCGGCAGACCGGCACCGTTCCCCGAGACGCCCACCTGGTTCACGGCTGCAAGGGCGAGGGCCCAGGCTCCCGTCGTGCACAGGGCGAGGAGCACGATGCTGAGGACCGCACCCGCGGCTGCCGAGGCTCGCGCGGCATCCGGCAGGGCGGAGTCGTCGGCGATGCCGACCAGCTGAGAGCACGAGACGATCGCGAGGACGACCAGGAGGGTCAGAACCAGGGCGGTCACCCGCAGCACGAGCTTTCGCCTGCGCATGGCGGCGCGGGACTGCACACGGAAGGTCAGAGTCTCGTAGCAGTGCGCGCAGCGCACATCCACCTCGCTCGGCGGACGGCCGTCGGGCGGTCTCCGCGCTCTCCATCTCTGTCGGCCGTACTCCCAGCTCAGCGTTCCCGGCGGAAGGTCGTCTTCCGTCCTGCCCCAGAAGTTCATCCGATGCAGCAGCGTGAATTCCTCTGCGTCTGCGGGATCGGTCACGCGACGAGCGTAAGACGAAGGGGGCGGATGCCGCAGCATCCGACCCCTCCTCTATACCGGGATATCAGGCGACGCCGAACAGTGCCTCGATCGGCCCTCGGGCGAAGAACAGCACGAAGCCGGCGGCGACGACCCACAGCAGCGGGCTGATGCGCTTCGCCTTGCCCGACAGCGCCTGGATCAGCACCCAGCTCACGAAACCGGCGCCGATGCCGTTCGCGATCGAGTAGGTCAGCGGCATCACCGTGACGGTCAGGAAGACCGGCAGCAGCACGCTGAAGTCCGACAGGTCGATGTACTTGATCTGCGCCATCATCATCGCGCCGACGATCACCAGCGCGGCGGCCGCGATCTCGGTCGGGACGATCGAGGTGAGCGGCGTGAGGAACATCGCCAGCAGGAACATCGCCCCGGTGATGACGTTCGCGAACCCGGTGCGCGCGCCTTCGCCGATGCCGGCACCCGACTCGATGAACACCGTGCTCGACGACGACGAGGTGCCGCCGCCGATGATCGCGCCGACTCCCTCGACGACCAGAGCCGACTTGATGCGCGGGAAGTCGCCCTTCTCGTCTGCCAGGTCGGCCTCCTTGGCGAGACCGGTCATGGTGCCCATCGCGTCGAAGAAGTTCGAGAAGACGAGAGTGAACACGATCATCACGATCGCGACGAGGCTGACCTTGCTCAGGTCGAAGCCGAAGTCCACGGCGCCGACGAGGCTCAGGTCGGGCAGGCTGAACGGCACGCCCGACAGCGCGGGGACGGTGAGGCCCCAGCCCCCGGCGTTGCCGTCGGCGGCCGCGCCGAGGTGCCAGATCGCTTCGACGATCACCGCCAGCACCGTGCCCGAGACGAGTCCGATGAGCAGGCCGCCCTTGACCTTCCGGGCGACGAGGATGCCGGTGATGACCAGCGTGACGATGAAGAGCACGGTCGGGACCGTGGCGACCGATCCGCCGACGCCCAGACCGACCGGCGGGGAGGCGGCGCCGGTCGCCGTGACGAAGCCGGAGTTCACGAAGCCGATGAACGCGATGAACAGGCCGATGCCGACGGTGATCGCGATCTTCAGCTGAAACGGAACGGCGTCGAAGATCATCTTCCGCAGCCCCGTGACGGCCAGGAGGACGATCACGGCGCCGTTGATCATGACGAGCGCCATCGCCTCGGGCCATGTGACCTGCCCGACCACCGAGAACGCGACGAACGCGTTGATCCCGAGGCCCGCGGCGAAGCCGAAGGGCAGCCGCGTGATGAGTCCGAAGAGGATCGTCATGACGCCGGCGGTGAGCGCCGTCGCGGCCCCGACGGCGCTGAAGTCGAGCGTGTTGCCGTCGACGTCGGCCGAGCCGGACAGGATGATCGGATTGAGGATCACGATGTAGGCCATGGTGACGAAGGTCACCAGCCCGCCTCGGATCTCGGTGCCGATCGTCGACCCGCGCCTGCTGATCTCGAAGAAGCGGTCCAGGGCGTTCGTGGGTGCGGCGGGCGCGGGCGTGCGCGTCGGGGCAGTAGTCATCGGGGGAACCTCCGGAGAAGACGCTATCGTGTCGTCCGCCCCGCGCGCGCCCCGAGAGGGCGAGCCCGATCCCGTCGTAGTCTCGATTCGATATGCAACGCCTCCTCGTCGCGCTCCTCGCCGCCTTCGACGCCGCCATCGCCGCGGCGGTCGGACTCGCCGTGCTGCTGGCACCGCTCACTCTGTTGTGGACGCTCGCCTTCGGCGTCACGGCCGACTGGGGCGCCCTCTGGCCGCTCACCGGCACCCTCTGGCAGTTCGGGCACGGCGTGCCGATCGAGGTCACCCTGCCCGACACGCTGCTGGTCGCTCTGGCGATCCCGGCCGACGCCGCCGGGTTCGTCGTCTCGATCACCCCGCTGGCCTTCCTGCTCTTCACCCTCCTCTTCGCCGCGCGCTCAGGCGGCCGGGCGGCGAGGGCCGACGCCTGGCTGACCGGAGCGCTGTCGGGCACCGCCGTGTTCGCGCTGATCTCCGTCGGTGTCGCCTTCAGCACCCGGCTCACGGCGGCGGAGACCCCGCTGCTGCCGGCGCTGATCCTGCCGCCGGCCGTGTACCTCGTGGGCGCCGTCTGCGGCAGCGTGCGCGCGGCGTGGGACGAGGGCGACGGCGGCATCGTCGATCGTCTGCACGATCTCCTCGACGCGCACGAGGGCTGGACCCCCGTCCCGGCCGCGATCGCGCGGGGCGCGGCCCTCGCCCTCGTCGCCGTGACCGGCGTCGCCGCCCTCGCGCTCGCGCTGATGGTCGCGGTGCGCGGGGGAGAGGTGGTCGCCCTCTTCCAGGCGGCGCGCGTCGACGCGCTCGGATCGACCGTGCTCACGCTGGGACAGCTCGCCTACCTCCCCACGCTCGTCGTGTGGACGGCATCGTGGCTCGCCGGACCGGGCTTCGCCGTGGGAACGGGCACCGCGGTGTCACCCGCGGGCACGCAGCTCGGCGTCGTCCCCGGCATCCCCGTCTTCGGCCTTCTGCCGGAGAACAGCTCGATCTGGATGCTGATCGTCGTGCTCCTCCCCATCGCCGCCGGAGCGTTCGCGGGGTGGGCGGTGCGCTCGCGTCTGGTCTGGGAGGGAACGCCCCTCGGCTTCGTCCCGCGGACGGTCATCGCCCTCGGCATGGGCGCGGTGACGGCCGGGGTCGCCGCACTCGCCGGCATCCTGGCGTCCGGGTCGATGGGACCCGGACGCCTGGCCGACGTCGGCCCGGCGCCGCTGCCGTTCGCGCTCGCCCTGGGCGGGGAGGTCCTGCTCGGCGCGGCGATCCTGCTCCTCTCGCCGCGCAACCGCGACGAGCTGGCCGAGGAGCGCACCGATCGGTGGGTCGCCGAGATGGCGGTGTCGCCGCTCGCCGACACCGCTCCTCTCGACGACCTCCGCAGTCCGGCGGAGCCCCGGCGGGACCCGTCTGACCGGTCGGACTGACCCCGGCGCCGGCGGCCCGAGCGCGGGCGGGAGGGCGCCGCCCACCCCGGTAGACTGGGCGCGTGCTCACGGTCGCCGTTCTCATCTCGGGCACCGGCTCGAACCTTCGCGCCCTCCTCGAGGCCGCTCGTCACCCCGATTTCCCGGCGCGGGTCGTGGTCGTCGGCGCCGACCGCGAAGCCGACGGGCTCGCCCACGCCGAGGAGTTCGGCATCCCCAGCTTCACCGTCCCGTGGCACGAGCACGACAGCCGCGAGGCCTGGGGTGAGGAGCTCGGTCGTCAGCTCGCCGTGTGGACCCCCGACCTCGTCGTCCTCAGCGGGCTCATGCGCCTGCTGCCGCCTTCGCTGGTCGCGCAGTACTCTCCGCGCCTCATCAACACGCATCCGGCCTTCCTGCCCGAGTTCCCCGGCGCCCACGGCGTGCGCGACGCCCTCGCCGCCGGCGTGAGCGAGACCGGCGCGAGCGTGATCGTCGTCGACGACGGGGTCGACACCGGTCCCGTCCTCGCCCAGGAGCGCGTGCCCGTGCTGCCCGGCGACACCGAGCACAGTCTGCACGAGCGCATCAAACCCGTCGAGCGCCGTCTGCTCATCGAGGTCGTCCGCGGCATCGCGACCGGCGAGCTGTCGCTGACGACCACCCCCTGAACCGCCCGAACCGAACGTCTCGCACGAAGGAGCCCATCATGGCCGGCCCCCGCCACGACCCCTCGCTCTACCGCCATCGCGACAGCGTGCCGATCCGTCGCGCTCTCGTCTCGGTCAGCGACAAGACCGACCTGCTCATGCTCGCCGAGGCGCTCGCCGCCGCCGGTGTCGAGATCGTCTCGACCGGTTCGACCGCCGCGACGATCCGCGACGCGGGCTTCGAGGTGACCGACGTCGCCGCCGTGACCGGCGTCGCCGAGATGCTCGACGGCCGGGTGAAGACCCTGCACCCGAAGGTGCACGGTGCGGTTCTCGCCGACCTGCGGCTCGAAGAGCACGAGCGGCAGCTCGCCGAGCTGGGAATCGAGCCGTTCGAGCTCGTGGTGGTAAACCTTTACCCGTTCGTCGAGACGGTCGCCTCGGGCGCCGAGGGCGACGACGTGGTCGAGCAGATCGACATCGGCGGACCGGCGATGGTGCGCGCAGCGGCGAAGAACCACGCCAACGTCGCCATCGTCGTCTCGCCGCAGTCGTATCCGGCCGTCGTCGCCGCGATCGCCGACGGGGGCACGTCGCTGTCGCAGCGGCGCGAACTGGCGGCGCGGGCCTTCGCGCACACGGCCGCCTACGACACCGCCGTCGCCCAGTGGTTCGCCGAGGGCACCATGACCGACCCGGACGACCTGCCCGAGCACCTGACGATCCAGGCCGAGCGTCTGGCGACCCTGCGCTACGGCGAGAACTCTCACCAGCGCGGCGCGATCTACACCCGCGCGGGCGGCCACGGCATCGCGCAGGCCCGGCAGCTGCAGGGCAAGGAGATGTCGTACAACAACTACGTCGATGCGGATGCCGCGCTGCGCGCCGCCTACGACATGGTCAAGCCCGCCGTCGCGATCATCAAGCACGCCAACCCGTGCGGCATCGCCACGACGGCGCCGAACGCCCTCGACCCCATCGCCAGCGCGCACCTGCGCGCGCACGAATGCGACCCGGTGTCGGCCTACGGCGGCGTCATCGCCGCGAACGGCACGGTCACCCTGAAGATGGCCGAGAACCTCAAGGACATCTTCACCGAGGTGATCGTGGCGCCCTCGTTCGAGCCCGCGGCCCTCGAGGTGTTCAAGGCCAAGAAGAACCTGCGTCTGCTGCAGCTGCCCGAGGACTGGCAGCAGGAGCGCATGGACGTGCGCCTCGTGTCGGGCGGGCTGCTCCTGCAGGACGCCGACCGGTTCCCCGACGACATCGTGTCGGTCGCCAAGGACTGGGAGCTGGTGTCGGGCGAACGGCCGAGCGATGCGGAGATGGAGAACCTCATCTTCGCCTGGAAGGCGTGCCGCGCAGTGAAGTCGAACGCCATCGTGCTGGCGAAGGACAACGCGACCGTCGGCGTGGGCATGGGCCAGGTCAACCGGGTCGACTCGTGTCGGCTCGCGGTCGAGCGCGCGGGAGATCGCGCGGCCGGGTCGGTCGCGGCATCCGATGCCTTCTTCCCCTTCGCCGATGGGCCCCAGGTGCTCATCGACGCCGGCATCTCGGCCATCGTGCAGCCGGGCGGCTCGGTGCGCGACGACGAGGTCGTGGATGCCGCGCGAAAGGCCGGCGTCACGATGTTCTTCACGGGCGAGCGTCACTTCTTCCACTGAGCGCAGCGCCTCCCTTCGCCGCTCTTCGCCGAGACCCCGCTTTCGCGTCGAGACCCCCGCCTGCTGACGTCAGCAGGCGGGGGTCTCGGCGGTATCGCGGGGTCTCGGCGGCGGCGCCACCGCGATGTCCGATTCCCGCCAGTCGATGTCGGCGGGCCGTGACAGAGTGGGGGCATGAGCTTCCCGCTGACCGACTTCGACGAACGGTATCGCGCGATCAACGCGCGCGACACGCGCTTCGACGGGCAGTTCGTGACGGCGGTGCGCTCCACCGGCATCTACTGCCGTCCGAGCTGCCCTGCACGCACGCCGAAACCCGAGAACGTGACGTTCTACCCGACCAGCGCCGCGGCGCACGAGGCCGGGTACCGCGCGTGCAAGCGCTGCCTGCCGGAGGCTGCGCCGGGGTCGCCGGCATGGAACGTGCGGGGTGACACGGCCGCCCGCGCCATGCGCCTCATCTCGTCGGGCGTGGTCGAGCGCGAGGGGGTGCCCGGACTCGCCGCGCGGCTCGGGTACTCGTCGCGTCACCTCACGCGACTGCTCGGCGCCGAGCTGGGTGCAGGACCGCTGGCCCTCGCCCGAGCGCATCGCGCCCACACCGCGCGGATGCTGCTCGTGGGCACCGACCTGCCGGTCGCCGACGTGGCGTTCTCGGCCGGCTTCGCCAGCATCCGGCAGTGCAACGACACGATCCGCGAGGTGTTCGGTCTCGCCCCGGGTGAGCTTCGGGCGCGCCGTCGAGGCGGCATCATCGAGGCCGCGCCGGGCACGATCGAGCTCGTGCTGCCCTATCGCGGGCCCTTCGATGCGGCCGGCGTCTTCGCCTGGATGGCGGTCCGCGCGCTGCCGGGCGTCGAAGAGGCCACCGAGACCTCGTTCTCCCGTCATCTGCGGATGGCCGGCGGGCCCGCCTGGTTCGAGGTCCGGCACGACCCGGGCGGACGGCTGCGTCTCCGGGCTCGGGTCGCCCAGCTCGGCGACCTCGCGCCTCTCGTCGCCACCGTGCGCCGTATCTTCGACCTCGACGCCGACCCGATCGCCGTCGACGAGGCCCTCGCCGCGCACCCCGAGCTCGCGCCGCTGGTCGCACGCACCCCGGGCATCCGCGTGCCCGGATCGGCCGACCCGCACGAGATGCTCATCCGCGCGATGGTGGGTCAGCAGATCACGGTCGCCGCAGCGCGCACGGCGCTGAGCACGCTCGCCGCGGCACTGGGCGAACGGGTCGACGACGGGTCGGGCGACCCCGCGACGGAGAACCGCCTGTTCCCGACCATGCGCGCGATCGCCGATCACGGCGCCGACGTGCTCCGCGGGCCGGCGGCGCGGATCCGGGCCATCACGGGCGCCGCCGCGGCGCTCGCCGACGGCTCGCTGCGGCTCACGATCGGCGACGACGGGGCGGAGCAGCGCGCAGCCCTCCTGACGATGCCGGGGATCGGGCCCTGGACGGCCGACTACGTGCGCATGCGCGTGCTCGGCGACCCCGACGTGCTGTTGCCGGGCGACGTGGCGCTGCGCGCCGGCGCCGCGGCATCCGGCATCCCGGCGGACCCCCGCGGACTCACCGCCTGGGCGCAGCGCGCGGCACCCTGGCGCAGCTATCTCAGTGCGCACCTCTGGCGCGCGGCACCGGTCCGACCGGTCCGCGCCGCTCGTTCCGCACTCGCGAAGGAGACCTCATGACCGCCCTCATCCAGACCATCGACACCCCCGACGGCGCCTTCACGATCCTGGCCGACGACGAACAGCGCGTCCTCGCATCCGGCTGGTCGCCCGATCACGAGACGATCATGGGCCGACTGCCCGTCGCGACGCGGCCCGTCTCGGTGCGCGAGGGGGAGACGGATGCCGCGGCGGCGGCGCTCGCCTACTACGCCGGCGACCCCACGGCCATCGACGGCGTCGCGGTGAAGCAGACCGGCACCGCTCTGCAGCTCACGGGATGGGCGGCGCTCAGGGCGATCGATCCTGGCGATCCCCTCACCTACACCTCTTTCGCCGCGCGGCTGGGGAACCCACGGGCGGTCCGGGCGGCGGCATCCATCTGTGCGCGCAACGCCCCGGCGCTCTTCGTTCCCTGCCATCGCGTGCTGCGCAGCGACGGCACGCTCGGCGGTTTCGCGTGGGGACTCGCCGTCAAGCAGAGTCTCCTGACCCGAGAGGCGGCCGCACGGGAAGAGCTCTTGCGTTCAGCTGGTTCCCAGGAATAGGCTGGTGGGCTGTCGCGTCAATCGAGCGACATCGCCGAGCCCGAGGAGGACACCATGATCAGCATCGCCACCGCGCGGATCACCGCTCTCGGCTCGACCCCGGCGGATCTGCGCTCCTAGCGCCGCCTCACGCTCGCACCGGATGCCGGACTCGACGAGTCCGTCTGCGCATCCGCATCCCCCATCGCATTCGCCTTCCCTACGAAACTGTCTGAGAGACATGTCCTCCTCGCCCTCATCGCAGAGCTCTTCTTCGTCGTCCCTGTCCACGCCCGCCGCGCTGTGGCGCCTCAAGCCGTTCGTACGGCCCGTCATCTGGCGGCTCGCGGGCGGAGCCGCGAGCGCGCTCGCCGCGGCGGTCATCGCGCTGATGATCCCCATCGTGCTCGAGCAGATCATCGCCGGGCCCGTCCGCACCGGAGACTTCAGCGTCATCCTGTGGGGCGCCCTGGCCGTGTTCGCCCTCGGTCTCGGCGAGGCGCTCATGGTGTGGCTGCGCCGTCAGTTCGTCCTCAACCCGGCCACCGAGGTCGAATACCAGATGCGCACCACGCTGTACGCGCGACTTCAGACGCTTCCGGTCGCCTTCCACGACCGGTGGCAGTCCGGGCAGCTGCTCAGCCGGATGATGCAGGACATCGGGCTCATCCGCCGGTGGCTGGCCTTCGGCCTCGTGCTGCTCGTCGTCAACCTGCTCACCATCGTCATCGGCGCGGTGCTGCTGTTCGGCTGGCACTGGCTGCTGGGAACGATCTTCCTGGTGACCGCCGTCCCGCTGTGGATCCGCGGCTACCTGTTCGAGAAGCGCTACGGCGCCCTGACCCGCCGCAGCCAGGACCAGGCGGGCGACCTCGCCACCAGCGTCGAGGAGAGCGTGCACGGCATCCGGGTGCTCAAGGCGTTCGGCCGCGGCAAGCACGCTCTGAGCCGGTTCAGCCGCCAGGCCGAGACGCTGCGGGAGACCGAGATGAGCAAGGCCGGCGCGATCGCGTCGATCTGGTTCTGGCTCGACCTGATGCCGCAGATCGCCTTCGGCCTGAGCCTCATGTCGGGCATCTGGCTGATCTCGCAGGGCGCGATCGATCTGCCCGAGCTGTTCGCGTTCTTCGCGATGGCCACGGTCCTGCGCTGGCCGATCGAGTCGATCGGCTTCCTGTTCTCGTTCATGCTCGACGCGCGCACGGCCACCGACCGCGTGTTCGACATCTTCTCCGAGACGAACACCATCACCGACCCCGAGAATCCGGTCCAGATTGACAGCCCGCGCGGCGAGCTCGTGTTCGAGGGCGCACGCTTCCGCTACCAGGACGCGGGTGCCCACGAGCGCGACCTGCTCGACGGCATCGACCTGGCACTGCGCCCCGGCGAGACGATGGCGCTGGTCGGCCTCACCGGAAGCGGCAAGACGACTCTCACCACCCTTCCGGCGCGACTGTACGACGTCACCGGCGGGCGCGTCACCCTCGACGGGGTCGACGTGCGCGACCTCACGCTCGCCGAGCTCCGTCGGCACGTGGCCATGGCGTTCGAAGACGCCACGCTCTTCTCGGCGTCGGTCCGCGAGAACGTGCTGCTGGGTCGTGCCGACCTCGCCCTCGACGGCGACGAGGCCGAGCGGGTGCTGCGCGAAGCGCTCGACGTCGCTCAGGCGGGTTTCGTCGACACGCTCCCGGAGGGTGTCGAGACGATCATCGGCGAAGAGGGACTCAGCCTGTCGGGCGGCCAGCGTCAGCGCCTCGCCCTCGCCCGCGCCGTCGCCGCGAAGCCGAAGGTCCTCGTGCTCGACGACCCCCTGTCGGCCCTCGACGTCGACACCGAGGCCCTGGTCGAAGAGGCGCTTCGTCATGTGCTGGCCGACACCACGGCCCTGATCGTGGCGCATCGTCCGTCGACGGTCGCGCTCGCCGACCGCGTCGCACTGCTCGAAGCCGGACGGATCACCGCGGTGGGAACGCACAGCGAGCTGCTGCGCACCAGCCGTCACTACCGTTACGTCATCTCGAGCCTCGAGGCGGAGGAAGCGGCCCGCACCGGAGCGATCCCCATCATCCGCGACGCGGCCGACGAGGTCGAGGCCGAGGTCAGAGCGGGGGTCCGCGACGACGCCGCCGACCACGAGGCTCCCGCCCCTCCCGCGACGCCAGGAGGACAGATGAAGGAGGTGCGGCGATGAGCTCTGCGATCACCGGAACCCAGGACGAGGACCGCTCCCGGTACACCGCCGAGGAGAGCAGGGCGATCCGTCGCCGCTCGCTGCGGCTGCTCGGATCGCTCGTGCGCCCGCTGCGGCCGCAGGTCGTGCTCGCAGCCCTGGTGCTCATCGTGTCGACCGGTCTGCAGGTGTCGGGGCCGATCCTCATCAGCATCGGACTCGACCGCGCGCTGCCCGCGGTGCTCGAGCGCGCCGACTGGATGCCGACCTTCATGATCGGGGGCGTCTATCTGGTCGCCGGGCTCCTCGCCGCCGTCCTGATCGCGTGGTACGTCATCATCGCCGCGCGCCTGACCCAGGCGGTGCTGCTCGATCTGCGCAAGCGGATCTTCCTGCACACCCAGCGCCTGAGTCTCGAGTTCCACGAGTCGTACACCTCGGGTCGGATCATCTCGCGGCAGACCAGCGACCTCGACTCGATCAAGGAACTGCTCGACGGCGGACTCAACGAGCTCGTCTCGGGTGTGCTCTTCGGCCTGTTCACCTTCATCGCGCTGTGCATCTGGGACTGGCAGTCGGGGATCATCCTCGCGCTCGCCGGCGTCCCCCTGTTCCTGCTGATGCGCTGGTTCTACTCGCGGTCCCAGCTGGTCTACCGCGAGTCGCGCGTGATCAGCGCCAAGGTGATCGTGCAGTTCGTCGAGACGATGACCGGCATCCGTGCGGTGAAGGCGTTCCGCAAGGAGCCGCGCAACGATGTCGCGTTCCAGCAGGTCGCCGGCGAGTACCGCGACGTGAACCGGCGCTCGATGCTGTTGTTCGGAACGTTCGAGCCCGGCCTCATGGGCGTCGCCGCCCTCACGCTCGGACTGGTCGTGCTCTGGGGCGGAGTCCGCGTCTCGGCGGGTGCTCTCAGCGTCGGCGTGCTCCTGTCGGCCGTGCTGTACGTGCGGAACTTCTTCGCGCCCATGCAGGAGATCGCGATGTTCCTCAACTCCTACCAGTCGGCCACGGCCGCACTGGAGAAGGTCTCCGGCGTGCTCGAGGAGGTGCCGACCGTTCCCGACCCCGAGAAGCCGGTCGACCTGTGGGAGTCGCGGGGGCACGTGCGTTTCGACGACGTCACCTTCGGCTACAACGGCGAGAAGACGATCCTCCCGGACTTCTCGCTCGACATCCCCGCCGGTCAGACGATCGCCCTCGTCGGGACGACCGGGGCCGGCAAGTCGACGCTCGCGAAGCTCATCTCGCGGTTCTACGACCCGACAGCGGGCCGGGTGACCCTCGACGGCGTGGATCTGCGCTCGCTGCACCCGAAGGACCTGCGCCGCGCGATCGTCATGGTCACGCAGGAGGCCTACCTCTTCAGCGGAACGGTCGCCGACAACATCGCGCTCGGAAGGCCGGACGCGACTCTCGACGAGATCCGTGCGGCAGCGCGCGCCGTCGGGGCCGACGAGTTCATCTCGTCTCTGCCCGACGGCTACGGCACCGACGTGAACAAGCGCGGCGGCCGGGTGTCGGCGGGGCAGCGTCAGCTGATCTCGTTCGCCCGGGCGTTCCTCGCCGACCCGGCGGTGCTCATCCTCGACGAAGCCACGGCGTCTCTCGACATCCCGTCGGAGCGGCTGATCCAGGAGGCGCTGCAGACGCTGCTCAAGGACCGCACGGCCGTCATCATCGCGCACCGCCTGTCGACGGTCGCGATCGCCGACCGGGTGCTGGTCATGGAGCACGGACGGATCATCGAGGACGACACCCCCGAGGCGTTGATCGGAGGCACCGGCAAGTTCGCCCAGTTGCACGCGGCGTGGCAGGAGACCCTCGTCTAGGCCGCCGGACCCTCGGTACCATCGGAGTATGGACCCGCTGCTGCTCGTCGCCGAGTGGTGGTGGATCGCGCCGGCGGCTGCGGCCGCCGGAACAGTGGGGGTGATCGGCGTGAACAGACGCAGCAGCAGCACCAGCGGACGGCGGCTCGAGTTCGACGCGGCCCGACACGACCTCAGGGTCGCGCAGCAGCTCGCAGTGGAGCGGCGCACGGCGTTGAAGATCGCCCGCGCCGACCTCGCGCGCCTCATGGCCGAGAGAGCGGCGCAGCGCGCCACGGCCGATCAGGTGGCCGGAGCCCGACGGATGCTGCGCGAGAGGGAGCGCGACGCCAAAGCCGCCCAGGCTGACGTGCGCGCTCGCCAGGTGCGGCTGAACGCCGCGCGCGCGGCGATCCCCGCGGCGTCGGCGCCGCGGCCCCTCGATCGTCTGCGCGCCCAGCACGACGCCGTCGTCGCCCGGTGGATGCGGTACGAGACCGACCCGGGCCTGCAGATCGCGTATCCGGCGATGACCGACGTGCGCCGGGCGGAGACCGCCGCCTACCTCCGCGCGGCCGGTCAGGCCACCGACGCCCGCCGCGCCGTCGACGGCCGGGCCACGGCGGCGGAGTACGGCGTCTACCGCGACGCGGTCGCGGAACTGGAGCGCGCGTTCGAGGCGGCGGAGCACGCGGCCAGGGTGCACGCGGGCGAAGTGCCGCCGAGCGGCGCATGGCAGGATGCGGCGCAGGACATGCTCAGCCGTTCGAGCGAGGCGATCGACCGGGCCGCGGCTGCCGCGGCATCGGTGATCTCCGCCTGGACCCAGCGCCGAGGGCAGGGACGGCCGGGAGACCGCGGCTGATCGCCGGACCGCCGCGAGCCGCGTGCTCTGGGAGCGGTCCCGCGGGGAGGATCCAGGGGCGACGGAGTCTCGATGGGGGAGGGGATTCGAGACCCCGCCGCCGGTCTAGGGTGTGATGCGGATCTGGGCGATCACTTCGCCGTACGCCGTCTCGCCCACGGGGGTGAAGCCCACGCGGTGGAAGAAGGTCTCGGGCCCGCCCTCGCCCGCCTCGTAGATCACGTTGACGTGGTCGACGCCGCGGCGGCGAGCCTCGTCGACGAGCGATTCGACCGCGAAGCGTCCGACGCCTCGGCCCTGGTCGTCGGCGTCGACGTTGATGCGCCACAGCACGGATCGGAAATGCTCCTCCGGGGCCTCGTCGTCGAAGTTGGCGCTGACGAAGCCGACGACCTCGTTCCGGTCGAGCACGACGCGCTGCCAGGAGGTCTGCGGATTGACCACGGTGGCCGCGATCCCGTACGACACGGGCGCGAGGAATTGCTCCTGCCCGGGCTTGAGCGACAGGTTGTTCACGGCGACGATCGTCGCAGCGGAGAGTTCGACCACGCGCAGTTCGGACATGACCCCAGGCTAACCCCTCGCGGGGAGGAGGCCTACGCATCGGGGGAACATTTCGCCGCCGGGGCCTCGGGTATCTTGGTATCGAGACAAAAAGACCCCGCGAACGGAGAACCTCCTGGTGACCGACGACGCCATCATCTACACCTACACCGACGAGGCGCCGGCCCTCGCCACCGCCTCCTTCCTTCCGATCATCCAGGCCTACACGGGCCAGGCGGGCATCGAGGTCGAGACCCGCGACATCTCGCTCGCCGGCCGCATCCTGGCCGCCTTCCCGCAGAAGCTGACGCCCGAGCAGCAGGTCGGAGACGCGCTCGCCGAGCTCGGCGGCCTGGCCACGCTGCCCGAGGCGAACATCATCAAGCTGCCCAACATCTCGGCATCCATCCCGCAGCTCAAGGGTGCGATCGCCGAGCTGCAGGCGCAGGGCTACGACATCCCCGACTTCCCCGACGAGCCGTCGACGCTGGAGGAGAAGGACGTCCGCGCGCGGTACGACCGCATCAAGGGCTCGGCGGTCAACCCGGTGCTCCGCGAGGGGAACAGCGACCGTCGTGCACCGCTGGCCGTGAAGAACTACGCGAAGAAGCATCCGCACCGCAACAAGGCCTTCGCCGAGGGCTCCAAGACGCGCGTAGCCACCATGGGCCACGACGACTTCAAGAGCAACGAGCGCTCCTGGGTCGCCGCGCACGACGACGTCCTGACCTTCCGCCACACCGCGGAGGACGGCACCGTCACGGTGCTGAAGGAGGGCCTCAAGGTCCTGCCGCGGGAGATCATCGACGCGACCTTCCTCTCGGCGGCCGCGCTCGACGCCTTCCTGGCCGAGACGCTCGAGGCGGCCAAGGCCGACGACGTGCTGTATTCGGTGCACCTCAAGGCCACGATGATGAAGGTCAGCGACCCCATCATCTTCGGCCACGTCGTCAAGGCGTTCTTCGCCGACGTCTTCGATCGGTACGGCGACCGCCTGGCGGAGGCCGGTCTCAACGCGAACGACGGACTCGGGTCGATCCTCGCGGGTCTCGCCGACATCGCCGGCGGCGAGGAGATCGCCGCAGCATTCGAGACGGCGATCTCCGACGGGCCCGGCCTGTCGTACGTGAACTCCGACAAGGGCATCACCAACCTGCACGTGCCCAGCGACGTCATCGTCGACGCGTCGATGCCCGCCCTCGTCCGCAACGGAGGCAAGCTCTGGGGCAAGGACGGCGGCGAGGCCGACACGCTCGCCGTCATCCCCGACTCCTCCTACGCGAGCGTCTATCAGGCCGTGATCGACGACGTGATCGCCAACGGGCCGCTCGACCCGGCGACGATCGGCACCGTGCCGAACGTCGGCCTCATGGCGCAGGCGGCCGAGGAGTACGGCAGCCACGACAAGACCTTCGAGATCGCCGCCCCGGGCACCGTGCAGGTGCTCGACAGCGAGGGCACGGTGCTCATCGAGCACACGGTCGGCAAGGGCGACATCTGGCGGGCCACGCAGACGAAGCACGTCCCCGTGATGGACTGGGTCAAGCTCGCCGTCTCGCGGGCGCGGGCCACCGGAGCGCCCGCGGTGTTCTGGCTCGACGCGAACCGCTCGCACGACGCCCAGATCATCGCCAAGGTGCACCAGGGCCTTGCGACCCTCGACACCACGGGCCTCACGATCACGATCCTCGCCCCCGAGGAGGCCACCCGCTACACCCTGGCGCGCATGCGTCACGGCCTCGACACGATCTCGGTGACGGGCAACGTGCTGCGCGACTACCTGACCGATCTGTTCCCCATCCTCGAGGTGGGCACGAGCGCCAAGATGCTCTCGATCGTGCCGCTGCTGGCCGGTGGGGGCCTGTTCGAGACCGGTGCCGGCGGATCGGCGCCGAAGCACGTGCAGCAGCTCGTCGAGGAGAACTACCTGCGCTGGGATTCGCTCGGCGAGTTCTTCGCGCTCGCCGCATCGCTCGAGCACTTCGCCGATCGCACCGGCAACGAGAAGGCGCGCGTCCTCGCCGAGACGCTGGATGCCGCGACGGGGACGTTCCTCGAGGAGGACCGCTCGCCGGGCCGTGCGCTGGGCACCATCGACAACCGCGGCAGCCACTTCTACCTCGGGCTGTACTGGGCGCAGGAGCTCGCAGCGCAGACGAAGGATGCCGATCTCGCGGCCGCGTTCGCGCCCGTCGCGGCCGAGCTTGCCGAGAAGGAGGAGGCCATCGTCTCCGAGCTCAACGCGGTGCAGGGACAGCCGGTGGAGATCGGCGGGTACTACCGCCCTGACGACGCCCTCGTCGCCACGGTGATGCGTCCGTCGGCCACGCTGAACGGGATCGTCGACGCACTGCGCTGATAGCGGGAACGACGAAGGGGCGGATGCGAGTCGCATCCGCCCCTTCGTCGTTCCTCCACGGGGGAGGAGACGCACGCCGGGTGGTGGCGTCAGTTGTGGACGCTGACCTCGAGGCCGACCGGAGACCAGTCGTAGACGTACTTGGCGAGGTCGATCGGCAGGTTGACGCAGCCGTGGCTCATGCGGTTGCCGTAGTTGTTGTGCCAGTACGTGCCGTGGAAGCCGATGTTGGTCGTGAACCAGGTGATCCACGGCACGTTCTCGGTGCAGTACGGGGCTCCGGGGTAGCAGCCCATGTCCTGCATGCGCGTGTGGGCGAAGACCTTGAAGTTGCCGGTCGGGGTGGGCGTGCCCGGGAGTCCGGTCGAGACGGCCCACGAGTTCACCACCGCGCCGTTCTCGTAGAGGGTCGCGCGCTGCGAGCTCAGGTCGACGTCGATCTTGCGGAACAGGTTGACGGTCTCGAACGGCGTCTCGGTCACGTCGAGGGCGAACACGCCGTCGCCGGCGGCGAGCTGCTCGGCGAAGCGATCGGCGATCCCGGAGGTGTCGCCGACGGTGCGCCCCGTCGCCCCCTCCTGCTCGGCCCGCAGCACGTTGCCCGCGGAGTCGACGATGTTGGTGGCGTTCACCGGGGCGCGATCGACGACCGCGGGGAGGTAGTCCACCGTCGACTGGATCGCCTGGGCGTCGGCCTCGATGCGCAGCTGTCCGTCGTCGTCGACCACGGTGAGCCATGCGGCCGCCACGGCCGGATCGATCGGCACGGTGCGCTCCTCGCCCACGTAGAAGCCGATGGTGGTCAGCATCGAGTTCAGCTCGGCGGTGGTCGCGGCGGCGTCGTCGTCGCTGACGGCGGGCAGGGCTTCCGCCGGGTCGCCCGAGTACTCGAGCGTCTTGTCGCCCTTCGAGAGGGCCTCGACGAAGGCGGCGTTCAGGGCGGTCACGTCGATCCCGGTGCCTGCCACGGACGGCGTGGCGACGTAGGCCGCCGTCGCGGCGTCGAAGGCGACGCCGGCGTCGACCGGGTCTTCGAAGCTGGAGGGGACGGCCGCGCGCAGGGCGTCGGTGGCCTGCGCCTGGTCGAGGGCGATATCGGCGGCGAGCGGCTCGCCCATCCACATGCCCAGGTTCCACATCGGGCGCTCGGCGAACGCCGCGTCGGCAAGGGCGGCGGCGTCGGCCGTCGCACCCAGGTCGGCGCCGGTGAGCACGGCGCCGTCGCCGGCTCCCGTGAGCACGACCTCGGTCTCGGCGATGTGCGCGCTGATGGCCTCGGCGGCCGCACCGGCAGTCATCCATCCGACCGGGATTCCCGCGACGGTGGTGCCCGGAGCGATGAGGATCGCCGATGCCGCGCCCGCGCCGAGGACGACGGCGCCCACGCCCAGGCCGATCCAGAGGCCGAGGCGGCGCTTCTTCGGGGCGGGCTCGATCGGCGCCCAGGCGAGCGGCTGCTCGCCGGACGACGGCGGCTGCGCCTCAGTCGGCATGCTCGTGGGCGCGATCACGGCGGTGGGTGCGTCGGTCTCGCCCTGCGCTCCAGTTGCGGCGCCCGGCACGGAGATCACATCGGTCACGAACTTCACCCCCCGGTTTCTCGTGAGTCCTGTCGATCAATAGTACGGGATGCGAGATATCGGGGAGGTAACGGTCTGCGCGTGCGACACGCCGGGAAGCGCCCGATGTCGCCGATCAGTCGATGACGGCGAGCGCGTCGATCTCGACGAGCATCTCCTCGCGCGGCAGCCCGGTGAAGACCGTGGTCCGCGAGGGGAGCACGCCGCTCGGAGTGTGTGCGGTGACGAAGGCGCCGTAGGCGTCGTTCATGAGGGGGAAGTCCTCGCGGGTGGTCAGGTAGACGCGCAGCATCACCACGTCGTTGAAAGTCGCCCCGGAGGCCTCGACGATGGCCTTCACGTTCTCGAGTGTGCGGGTGGTCTGGGCTGCCACGTCGCCGGGGAACAGGTACTCGTTCGTCGCCGGGTCGACCGGCCCCTGACCGGAGACCTGCACGATCGGCCCCTTGCGCACGCCCTGCGAGAACGTGTGAGCGGGGGCGGGGGCAGCGGTCGTGGTCACTCGGGTCTTCGCGGTCATAGGGCCAGCCTAGTAGCATTGTTAGGTGTCCCTACAAATTCCCGATCCCGTCATCGGCGCCTGGACGAAGGGCTTCCCGGCCCGCGCACACGGACTCCGCCTCTCGGACATCCCCGGGGCCGCACTGCACCTGTCTGATCTCGTCACCCCGGTGATGACCGTGCACGAGGCGTCGCTGACCCACAACGAGGAGACGGTGTTCGCGTGGGCCCGCGAGCGCGGGGTGCTGCTCGCTCCGCACGGCAAGACCACGATGGCCCCGGCCCTCTGGCAGCGGCTTCTCGACGCCGGCGCATGGGGCATCGCGGTGGCGACCCCGTGGCAGGCCGAGGTGGCGGTGGATGCCGGCGTCGACACGGTGCTGATCGCCGACGCCGTCGCCGATCCGTCGGCCGCGCGCCGCCTCGGCGAGCTCCTGTCCGCCGACGCGGATCTGCGGATCCTCTGCTGGGCCGACTCGATCGCCGGCGTCGAGATCCTCGCGGCGGCGCTCGCCGACGCGTCGCGCCCCCTCGACGTCCTGGTCGAGCTCGGGGGAGCACGCGGACGCACCGGTGCACGCACCGTCGGAGAAGGGGAGCGCATCGCGCGCGCGATCACCGCCGCGCCGAACCTGCGCCTGGCCGGAGTCGCCGGATACGAAGGGCCGTTCGGACCCGACCGCAGCGAGGCCTCGATCGCCGCGGTCGACCAGTACCTGGAGACGCTCGTCGACCTCCACCGCAGCCTGGACTACCCGCAGGGCGTCCGCCCGATCCTCACGGCGGGCGGCAGCGCGTTCCCCGACCGGGCGGCCGCGGTGCTGAGCCGTGGCGAGGGCGCCGAGGTGGTGCTGCGCTCCGGGGCGTTCCAGATCCACGACGACGGGTTCTACGCTCGGATGTCGCCTTTCGGTGCCGTGACCGGCACGGCCCCGCTCCGTTCCGCCATGCACGCCTGGTCGCGCGTCGTGTCGCAGCCCGAAGAGGGTCTCGCCCTCCTCGACGCCGGTCGGCGCGACGTGCCGTTCGACCTCGGCCTCCCGGTCCCCCAGTCGATCGAGGGCGAGGTGACCGCGCTGAACGACCAGCACGCGTTCCTGCGTCTCGCCGAGGGTGCCGGCGTCGCCGTCGGCGACGTGGTGCGTCTGGGGCTGTCGCATCCCTGCACCGCCTTCGACAAGTGGCGCGTCGTCGCGGTGATCGACGACCCCGACGCCGAGGACCCGCGCGTGGTCGGAGCGGTGGCGACATGCTTCTGAGCGAGGAGAAGGCCGCGGCCGGCGCCGTGCGGGTCTATCGCGGGGCGACGGTCGTCGACGGCACGGGGGCGCCGCGTCGCACCGCCGACGTCGCCGTGGAAGGCGCCAGGATCGTCGCCGTGCGCGACACCGCCGACCCGGAGGCGTGCGCGATGGAGCTGCCGGACGGCACCGTCGAGGTCGACGCGGCAGGTCTGGTCCTCGCGCCGGGATTCATCGACATGCACGCGCACAGCGACCTCGCGGTGCTCGGCGGTACGTCTCACGACGCCAAGATCCGCCAGGGCGTGACGACCGAGGTGCTCGGACAGGACGGACTCGGCTACGCCCCGCTCGACGACGCGACGGCCGCGATCATCCCCGCGCAGATCGCGGGATGGAACGGGATGCCGGCCGAGGTGCCGTGGCGCACCATGGACGACCTGCTGGCTGCGGTCGACGCCGCGACCGTCGGCAATGCGGCCGTGCTCGTGCCGCAGGGCAACCTGCGGATGATGGTCGTCGGCCATGAGAACCGGCCGGCGACGGTCGGAGAGATCGCCGACATGGCGGCCCTGCTCGGCGCGGCCCTCGACGCCGGAGCCTTCGGGATGTCGAGCGGCCTCACCTACACGCCCGGGATGTACGCCGACGCCGACGAACTCGCCGCCCTCTGTCGCGTCGTCGCCGAACGCGGCGGCTATTGGGCCCCGCACACACGCAGCTACGGGGGCGGAGCCCTCGACGCCTACCGCGAAGCGCTCGACATCGGCCGCCGGACGGGCTGCCCCGTGCACCTCACCCACGCCACGATGAACTTCGCGCCGAATCGCGGTCGCGCCCACGAGCTCCTCGCCCTGGTGGACGCGGCGATCGCCGACGGGGTCGACGTCACCCTCGACACCTACCCCTACCTGCCCGGAGCCACGACGCTCGCCGCGCTGCTGCCGAGCCGGCTCGCCGCCACGGGCGATCTGCTCCACGCCGTCGCGGCCCTCGACGACGAGGGCAGGGAAGCCGTCCGCGTCGAGCTCGAGGAGATCGGCTGCGACGGATTCCACGGCGAGCGGGCCGACTGGTCGCAGATCCAGATCTCCGGCACCGCCGATCCCGCGCTCGGCGACCTCGTCGGCCGCACCATCGCCGAGATCGCCGCCTCCAGCGGGCGACGCGCCGTCGACGTCGTGCTCGACACGATCGTGGCGGATGCCGGAGCCACCGGCATCCTGATGCACATCGGCGACGAGGAGAACGTCCGCACGATCATGCGCCACCCGCGCCACACCGGCGGCAGCGACGGGATCCTCGTCGGGGCGCGCCCGCATCCCCGCGGTCGCGGCACGTTCCCGCGTTATCTCGGCCATTACGTGCGCGACCTCGGCATCCTGACCCTGGAGGAGGCGGTCCGGCACCTGTCGGGAACACCGGCCGCGCGCCTCGGCCTCGATCGCGGCGATGCGCCCCGCGGCGTCATCCGGGAGGGCGCGATCGCCGACCTGGTGCTGTTCGACCCCCGGACCATCGCCGCCGGCGCGACCTTCGATGCGCCGCACGACGCCCCGGTCGGCATCGTGGAGGTGCTGGTCGGCGGGGTTCCCGTCGTCGCGGACGGCGAGCCGACGGGCGTCGCCGCGGGGCGCGCGCTGCGGATGCCGCCGCCCGCGCCTCGCGCGACGGTGCCGCGCATCGAGTCGCGGATCTCGCCCGACGCCGACGGCTTCGTGTGGTCGGACGCGACGCCCGTCGTCGCGGAGCCCGGGCTCGCGGCATCCGTCGCCCGGCTGGGCGGGACGCCGCAGGGCGCGTCCGGACGGGCGGCGATCCGTCTCGTCGTCGACGAGACGATCGCGGCGGGGGTGGGCCCCCGGGTCGCCGAGGAGGCGTTCCGCCTGACGGTCTCGGCCGAGGGCGTCGAGGTGCGGGGCGCGAGCCCCGTCGGCGTCTTCCGCGGCTGCTCGACGTTGCGGCAGCTGCGGGATCCGGATGCCGCGACGGCCCGGATCCCGGCGGGGGTGTGGGAGGGTGCGCCCGCCTACGCCTGGCGCGGACTCATGCTCGACGTCGCACGGCACTTCCGCCCGGTCGACGACGTGCGGCGCCTGATCGATCTCCTCGCCGACCATCAGCTCAACGTCCTGCACCTGCATCTGACCGACGATCAGGGATGGCGGTTCGAGGTGCCGGGCTATCCGCGTCTGACCGAGGTCGGCGCGCGCCGCGAGGCCACGCAGCGCGGTCACGGACCGCTCGCGACGGTCGAGTCCGGCGTGCACGAGGGGCATTACACGACCGATCAGCTGCGAGACCTCGTGACGTATGCGCGCGAGCGCTTCGTGACGCTGGTGCCCGAGGTCGAGCTTCCCGGACACGTGCAGGCGGCCCTCGCGGCCTACCCCGAACTCGGCAACCGCGACGTCGGCGACCCGATCACCGGCCCATGGGAGCGATTCGGGGTCAACCCGCGCACGCTGGCGCCGACCGAGGCGTCGCTCGCCTTCGGCCGCGCCGCCGTCGACGCCCTGTGCGACGTGTTCGATGCGGAGTGGATCGGCATCGGCGGCGACGAGGTGCCGATCACGGAGTGGGAGCAGAGCCCGGCGGCGGCCGCACGCATGCGGGAGCTGGGGCTGGCCGGCCCCCACGACGTGCAGCCGTGGTTCACCGAGCATCTCGTCGAGCACGTGCGCCGTCGCGGTCGCACGGCTCTGGCGTGGGACGAGGTGCTCGAGGGTGACGTGCCCGACGGCGTGCGGGTGCTCGCCTGGCGCGGACCCGTGGCGATGCACGAGGCACTGCGCCGCGGCATCCCGGTCGTCGCCTGCCCCGACCTGTCGGTGTATCTCGACTATCCGCAGTCCGCGTCGACCGACGAGCCGATCCGGGTGGGACCGCCGCTCGACATCGAGCGCGCCTACGACCTGCGGGTGGAGCCGGGGGCGGTCGGCGGCCAGGCCAACGTCTGGACCGAGCATCTGCCGACGCGCGACCGGGTCGACTTCGCGCTCTTCCCGCGCCTGGCGGCGATCGCCGAGCGGCTGTGGCGCGGGGGCGAACCGGAGCCGTTCACCGACTTCGCGCGTCGCCTGCCGACGCACCTGCGGCGCCTGCGCGCCGCGGGGGTGCGGTATCGTCCGCTGGACGGGCCCTCGCCGGATCAGCGTCGTCCCGGCGTTCCGGGCAAGCTCATGACCGTTGAGGCCCGGGAGGCGATCGTCGAGCGCCTCGTGGCCCGTCTCGTCGAGCGCTCGGATCGCCCGGAGCAGCGCATCGAAGATAATGTAACGTTTCGGTAAACCTCTGACGGCACCCGCGGTCAGAGGTTGCACAAATTTTGTTCGTAAGGTCTACTAACAAACATGTCCGTTTCGGATGACCAGCGCGTGACCCCATCGTCGGAGTACGGCGGGGCGAACGCGCATGCCTTCGGCCCCGGGCGCCACCTGCGTTCGCGCGCCAAGGTGCTGCCCGAACACGCTCGCGGGCACAACCGCGCGCTCGTGCTGCAGACGCTGTACCACTCCGGGGCGATGAGCCGCGCCGACCTCTCGCGCGAGACCGGTCTGACCCGGGTCACCATCTCCGATCTCGTCGCGGAGTTCATCGCCGACGGGATCGTCGTCGAGATGGGCGTGCGCGAGGCCGTCGGCCCCGGCAAGCCGCCGATCCTGATCGACATCGACCGCATCGGGCACCAGATCCTCGGGCTCGACCTGTCGGGACCCAGCGCGTTCGAAGGCGCGGTCCTCAGCCTCGACGGCGATGTGCTCGAACGACGCGTGGTGCCCCGGCCCGAATCGGCCGACGGCGATGCGGCCTACGCCGCGACCCTCGCCCTCGCGCGCACCCTGGTCGCGGCCTCGACCCAGCCGCTGCTGGGCGTGGGCATCGGCACCCCCGGCGTCGTGCGTCCCGACGGCTTCGTCCTCAGCTCGCCCAACCTGGGCTGGTCGAACTTCCCCCTCGAGGCCAAGCTCAGCGCCGACCTCGACCTGCCCGTGCTGGCGCGCAACGACGCCAATGCCGCAGTCCTCGCCGAGTACACCTTCGGCGAGGCGAAGGCGGACTTCATGCTCATCAAGCTCGGCCGCGGAGTCGGCGCCGGACTCATCACCGGGAGCCAGCCGCTGGTCGGCAGCCGGTTCGCGGCGGGGGAGATCGGCCACGTCGTCGTCGGAACCGACGGCGGACCGCGCTGCGCCTGCGGCAAGGACGGCTGCCTGGAAGCCTGGTTGAGCGTCAGCCGCATGCGGGCGGCGCTCGACGCGGACCCCGGTGCGCGAGACGAGATCCTCCGCGACTCCGGCACCCGCATGGCCATCGCCATCGCCCCGATCGTCGCAGCGCTCGATCTCTCCGAGGTGGTGCTGTCCGGCCCGGCCGACCTGCTCGACGGCATCCTCATCGAGGCGGCCGTCCAGACTCTGCGCGCTCGCACTCTGGAGGGCGTGTTCGAAGATGTGACGGTGCGGCGCACGACGCAGGACGACATCGTCCTGCGCGGAGCGGCGGTCATGGTCCTCTCCGGGCAGCTGGGCGTGTCGTGACCGGCCGTGTCCTCTCGTTCCGTGCGGACGACGACCGATGACGGCTGCCGAGATCGCCGACCGCTCGGGTCGGCCGATACGCGTGGGCCTCGACGTCGGCGGGACGAAGATCGACGCGGTCGCCGTCGGGCCCTCGGGCGACATCGTCGGACGGCTGCGCCGCTCGACCGGATGGGGTGACGACGCGGTCGTCGAGAGCGTCGTCATGGCCGTCACCGCCCTCGGCGACGAGACCGGCTTCCCGCTGTCCGACGTCGGATCGGTCGGCATCGGCATCCCCGGCCTGGTCGACGTCGCGACCGGCCGGGTCGACCACGCGGTCAACCTCGGCGTCGAGTCGCTCGAACTGGCGGCGAGGGCGGAGCAGCTGCTCGCCGTGCCGTTCCGGGTCGAGAACGACGTGAAGGCCGCCGCCCTCGGTGCCGCCGTGCTCAGCGGGGTCGAGGGGTCGATGGCCTACCTCAATCTCGGCACCGGCGTCGCCGCGGGCATCGTGACGGACGGACGCATCTGGCGCGGCGCGCGAGGGACCGCGGGAGAGGTCGGGCATCTGTCGGTCGACCCCCGCGGCCGTCGGTGCGGGTGCGGCCAGCGCGGCTGCGTCGAGACGTTCTGCGGCGGGGGAGCGCTGGCCAGGGCCTGGGGGCGACCCGGGGCGCTGCCGGTCCGCGACATCGTCGACGCGGCGGACGCGGGCGACCCCGTCGCGATCGGTCTTCGCGACGATCTCCACCGGGGGGCGGCCGCCGCCGTGCGCATCCTCGTACTGTCGGCCGACGTCGAGCGCGTGGTGATCGGGGGCGGCCTCACCGCCCTCGGACCGCGGCTCGAAGACGGCATCCGCAGAGCGCTGCAGGCGGATGCCGAGGAGTCGGCGTTCATGCGCTCCCTGCATCTCGATGAGAGGATCGAGATGCTTCCCGCGGGTTCGCCCGCCGCCGCGTTCGGCGCTGCACTCGTCGGCGCCGCCGTACCGCAGAAGGAGATCGTCCCGCATGGCTGAGGTCGTCATCGTCGAGAGCGCCGCCGCCGCCGGCGCACTGGTCGCCCGCGAGATCGTCGCGCTCATCGATCGTCGCCCCGACGCCGTGCTCGGGCTCGCCACGGGCTCCACGCCGCTGCCGGTCTACCAGGCGCTGCGCGAGCAGCTCGCCGGACACGACGTCTCGCAGGTGCGCGGCTTCGCGCTCGACGAGTACGTGGGCCTCGATCCGGCACACCCCGAGAGCTACCGCTCGGTGATCACCCGCGAGGTGATCGAGCCGTTGGGACTCGACCCGGAGCGCATCCATGTGCCCAACGGCGCCGAAGCCACGATCCAGCGCGCCGGTGAGGACTACGAGGAGGCGATCGACGCCGCGGGCGGCGTCGACCTGCAGATCCTGGGGATCGGGACCGACGGTCATATCGGCTTCAACGAACCCGGATCGTCGTTCGCCTCGCGAACGCGCGTGAAGACGCTCACGGAGCAGACCCGAGAAGACAACGCGCGCTTCTTCGACTCGGTCGACGACGTGCCCCGCCATTGCATCACCCAGGGTCTCGGCACCATCCTGAGGGCCCGCCATCTCGTGCTGCTCGCGTTCGGCGCGGGCAAATCCCAGGCCGTGGCCGATGCGGTCGAGGGTCCGCTCTCGGCGTTCCTCCCGGGATCCGCCATCCAGCTGCATCCGCACGCGACCGTCGTCGTCGACGAGGCCGCGGCCGCGCGACTCCGTCTCGCCGACTACTACCGCTACACCTACGCCAACAAGCCGGCCTGGCAGGGCATCTAGTCCGCGGGAGCGCCCGTCCCCGCCGTCGGCGACGACCACGCGATCGGCAGCAGGTGCTCCGTGCTGAGCGGAGCCAGCGGCAGCGTCGCGAGGTCGGACGGCATGATCCAGCGCAGTTCGGCGATCTCGGCGCGCACCGCGGCGGCCGACGGGTCGACCGTCGCCGCGAACGCCTCGGCGATCACGCGATGACCGGGCTCGTTGGCGGCCTCTGAGACGAACGTGCCGAGGGGGCGCAGGTCGTCGGGCGCGAGCCGCAGTCCCAGCTCTTCGTCGAGTTCACGGATCAGCGTCTGCGCCGCCGATTCGCCCGGCTCGGGCTTGCCGCCCGGTTGCATGAACCGGGTCGTGCCGTGCTTGCGCACCACGAGCACCCGGCCGGCGTCGTCGACGATCACGGCCGCGCTGACATGGATGTCAGGCATCCGGCGCGAACACCTTTCCCGGATTGAGGATGCCCAGGGGGTCGAAGACGGCGGCGATCTGCCGCTGCAGCTGCCACTGATCGTCTCCGAGCTCGTCGGCGAGCCACCGGCGCTTGAGCACGCCGATGCCGTGTTCGCCGGTCAGCGTGCCCCCGAGGGCGATGGCCGCGCGGAAGAGCTCGTCGGCGGCGGCCCAGACCTGCGCCGGGGCCTCCTCGCCCTCGAAGATGAAGTTCGGATGCAGGTTGCCGTCGCCGGCGTGCGCGACGGTGGGGATGGTCAGGCCGAAGGCGCGTTCGATGCGCGCGATCTCGTCGAACATCGCGGGCATCGCGCTGCGCGGCACGGAGACGTCTTCGATGAGCGTGGTGCCGAGGGCGGCCATCGCGGGGTGCATCGAGCGGCGGATGGCCAGCAGGCGCTCGCCCTCCTCACGGTCATGCGAGACCGCGGTGACTCCGCCGTGCTCACGGAGGATCGCGGCGATCACGTCGGCCTCGGTCGCCGCCGCCGGGCCGTCGGTCTGGATCGTGAGCTGCGCGGTCCCGGCCGTGGGAGCGGGCAGGCCGAGCAGGCGGTGGACGGCGGCGAGGCTCGCGGCATCCATCAGCTCCATGATCGCCGGCTGTACGCCGGCGGCGGTGACGGCAGCGGATGCCGCGGCTGCCGCCCGCACGCCGGAGAAGGTCGCCGCCAGCGTGCACACGTCGCCGGGAACGAGTCGGCGCAGCTTGAGGGTGGCGCCGACGACGACGCCCAGGGTGCCCTCGGAGCCGATGACCAGTGAGGTGAGATCGAGGCCGGTCACACCCTTGACGCTCCGGTGGCCGAGGTGCAGCAGGCGTCCGTCGGCGAGCACCAGGTCGAGTCCGAGCACGGCGTCGCGCACAACACCGTACTTGGCGCAGAGCAGCCCGCCCGCGCCGGTGGCGATGTTGCCGCCCACGGTGGAGATGTCTCGGCTGGCAGGATCCGGGGCCCACCACACGCCGTGAGGGGCGAGTCGGGCGTTGAGGTCGGCGTTGAGGATGCCGGGTTCGACGACCGCCAGCAGATCGTCGGGCCGTACCTCGTGGATCGCGGTCATGCGCCGGGTCGAGAGGACGATCTCGCCCTCGCCGGCGTTGGCGGCCCCCGCGAGTCCGGTGCCGGCGCCGCGGATGACGACCGGCGTGCGCGTCGCAGTGGCGACGCGCATGGTCTGCTGCACGTGCTCGACGGTCGACGCGTGCACGACGGCGAGCGGACGCCCGGCGGCGGCGTGGCCGGACCGGTCGGCGCGAGCCTCGTCGAGAACGGCAGCGCTCACATCGACGATGCTGCCGAGCGCCTCGCGCAGCTGGTGGACGACGCTCACGACAGCGCGCGGCGGCCGCTCAGGACGCCCGTCACCACGGCGACCAGCGCGAACGCGGTGCCGATGAGCGCTTGGCCCATCGACCACCATGCGATGGTGACGCCGACGTAGATGAGGAGCTCCACCGCTGCGCGCAGGAAGGGGTGCACGCGCAGGACCGGGCGCGGCGACAGGAACAGGGCCCAGACGAGCAGGAGGACGACCGGGGCGCCGATGCCGGCGACGATGTTCCAGGGGAACGGCCAGCCGGCGAATCCCCACAGGGCGAGGGACGCCACGGCGGCGATGAGCACGATCACGCGCACGACGTCGAGAGCGGTGACGATCGGACGATCGACGCCGGGAACGGGAGCGGGATCCTGGGGCATGGATCTCAGTCTATTCGGCGGGCGCGGAGCCCTCGGGTGCGGCGGATGCGGCCGGCTCGGGCTGGGCCGGTGCGGGCTGGGGCTCGGGCTGGGCCGGTGCGGGCTCGACGGGCGCGGGGTCGGCCGGTGCGGGCTCGACGGGTGCGGCTGCGGGCTCGACGGGTGCGGCTGCGGGCTCGACGGGTGCGGGCGCGGGCTCGGCAGGCGCGGGCTCGGCAGGCGCGGGCTCGAGGTCCGCCGGCTCGGCGGGCGCCGGCGCCGACGCGGGCGCGATCTCGTCGGTCGCCTCGGGAGCGTCGAGGATGGGCACGACGATCGCCCCGGGCTCGAGGGCGAGGAGCGTCGTGTCGGCGGTCGGGCCGGGCTCGCCGTCGATGACGTAGCGGAAGGTGACGGTCGTGCCGGCGGGATCCAGGAACTGCCAGAAGTCGGGCCGCAGATCGATGACGCCGACTCCGGAGGCGTCGAGCACGATGCTGTCGCCTCCGCCGCGGCTGCCGTCGAGCAGCGCCTCGACCGTGGTGCCGGGAGCCCCCGAGAGGGGCACGCTGTAGTGCACCCGCAGTGCGGCGTCGAACCAGACCGTCGCCGTGCTCCACGACGGAGCCGTCGCGGGCACCGCCGGCTCGGTCGGATCGGTCGACTCGTCGGGGTCGGTCGTGTCGTCGGGGTCCGTCGTGTCGTCCGGGTCCGTCGGCTCGTCCGGATCGGTGGGCTCGTCGGGGTCGGTCGGCTGGTCCGGATCCGTGGGTTCGGTCGGGTCGGTGGGCTCGTCCGGGTCGGTCGGCTGGCCGGGATCGGTGGGCTCGTCCGGATCCGTGGGCTCGGTCGGGTCGGTCGGCTCCACCGGGGGCTCGGGCTCGGACGGGCCTCCCACCACCGGGGGCTCCGGAGCATCGGTCTCGCCGTCGGGCACCGACGGGGGCGCGATCACCGGACCGGCCAGCTCGCCCTCGGGAGGCGCCGTCGTCTCGGGTGCCGTGGTCTCCGGCCCCGTCGCCTCGTCGGCCGGCGGGGCGGGCGACTCGTCGGGCTCGCGGTCGGGTCTGCTCGTCACCGTCGGGAGTTCGGCGTCCATCGAGGCGTCGGGACCGACGTCGGAGGAGATCGACGACGAATCGGCATCGCCCGCCGCGGGCAGGGAGGTGGCGGGGTCGGCCCCCGCGAGACCGGGGATGATGGTCGCGGCCGCGACGACGCCGGCGACCACGAGGGCGGCCGATCCGGCGCCGACGAGCGCACCGATGCCGGTGAGGGCACCGCCCGCGGCCCCGGCTCCCGTGCCGCCTGCGACCCCCGCTCCCGCGCCGCCGGCCGAGCCTGCGGCCGACCCTCCGGTGCCCGAGCCCGCCGTCCCGGCGGCCAGCGCGCCGGAGCCCGGGTCGACGGTGACGCCGCCCGCGACGCTCGAGGGCATCGCGGCGAGCGCGACGACCGGCGCTCCGGCGCCCTGCAGCGTCGCCAGGTATCCCGCGGCACCGGTGACCCCGAGCACCAGGGGGAGCAGCACGAGCGCGAGTCGCTGCGACACGTCCTTCGCCTCGGCCGCGACGATCATGCAGCGCGCGCACTGATCCACGTGGAGTTCGAGGCGCTTGTGATCGCGCGTTCCGAGGTTGCCCCGCGAGTAGGCGCCGAGGTGCTCGATCGTCCACCGGCAATCGGAGCCGGCCGCGGCGCTGCGCAGATGCGCCTGGATCCACGCCTCGCGCAGCCCCTCCCTGGCTCGGAAGGCGAGCTGCGAGACCGCGCCGGCCTTCATGCCCAGAAGGGGGGCGACCTCCTGCGGCTTCATCTGCTCGATCTCGGTGTACCAGAGCACCTCCTGCCAGCGTGACGGGAGGCTGCGGAACGCCTGCGTGGTCAGGCTGCGGTCGAGCGCGTCGTTCGCCGCCTGCTCGGTGCTGTCGGGGTGAGCGACGGCGTCGAGTTCGTCGATGGCGGTCTCGCGGCGCGAGCGCCCCCACGCGGCCGCGGTGTTGCGGATGCTCGTGAAGAGGTAGGCGCGGAACGAGCCGTTGGGCCCGCCGCCCTTGAGGATCGCCTGGTAGATGCGGGTGTACGACTCCTGCACCAGGTCGTCGGGGTCGATGGAGGAGGTGATCGACCGCGCGACGGAGAGGCCCGACGGGTAGTGCCGTCGCCACAGTTCGCCGAACGCCTCCGTGTCACCCGACCGGGTGCGGAGGATCAGGTCGGCGTCGGCGACCGGCTCGTCGTTGCGTGGCTCGTTCTTCTGCACTGTCATCCATCGGTCCTCGGGCGCGGCGGCGCCTCCACAGGAAGAGACGCGCGAGAGGGCCTCTCATCACGCGTCTTCTCCATTCTCTCCCGATTTCGCTCGGGGGGCCAGTCCTCCCACAGAACTCCCGCCATCGGGATGCCGAGCGAAGAAGACCCGATCAATGGGTCTTTCTCGGAGTCGGGCGCCGAGCAGTCCGAAAATTTCCGGAAAGTCGCGTAATGAACGGCGACCTGCGTCGTCTCATCCCGTAGAGACAGCCATGGTGAACCCCTCCGGGGGGCGGGGTTCCGGCGCCGGTGCGAGGGGTATCTGCACCGGTCGGGCGCGTCGGGAGCCTCGGGGGAGGAGTTCCCGGCCGCCCGCTCTGAGGGGGAGCGAGGCCGCTGATCTGGGGACCGGCGGCCTCCCACCCTCCACAGGATGATCGGAGAGCGCAGTGCTGCGCGTCGCGCGCGCTGTGCTGCTCGCTAGACGAGCGGCCTCGGCCCCACCCAGACGCGCGCGACGCGCAGTTCCGCATCGAGGAGGACCGCGTCGCCCGTCATCCCCGGCTGCAGGCCGCCGAGCACGGCGCCGAACCCGATCGCCCGTGCCGGGGTTTCGGTCAGCGCGCGCACCGCCTCCGGCAGCGTCACCCCGGCGCGCACCGCCCGCCGCAGCGCCGAGTCCTGCGTGAGCGTCGAGCCGGCGATCGATCCGGTGTCGTCGGCGCGTGCCACGCCGTTCTCGACGGTGACGCTCACGGCGCCCAGGTCGTAATGCCCGTCGGCGCTGCCGGCCGCCGCCATGGCATCGGTGATGAGCGCGACGCGGCCGGGCGCCGCGTCGAAGACGAGCTTCACCACTCTCGGGTCGAGGTGAACGTCGTCGGCGATCGCCTCGAGCACGACGCGGTGGTCGGCCGCGGCGGCGAGCACGGGGCCGGGGGCGCGGTGGTGGATGCCGGGCATCGCGTTGAACGCATGCGTGAGGAGCGTCGCGCCAGCCTCGAACGCCGCGACCGCCATGGCCGCGTCGGCATCGGTGTGGCCGACGGCTGCGGCGGCGCCGGCCGCGACGATCCGCCGGATCGCGTCGAGCCCCCCGGGCAGCTCGGGGGCGACGGTCACCTGCCGGATGGTGCCGCGCCCGGCGTCGAGCAGCCGATCGATGTCGCCGGCCACGGGAGGGCGCAGCAGCGACGGCTCGTGCGCGCCGTGATGCCCCGGGTCGAGGAACGGCCCCTCCAGGTGCGAGCCGAGGATGTCGGCATCCGTCTCCATCAGGTCGGCGACGGCGCCGGCGCTGCGGGCGAGCTCGTCGAGCGGGGCGGTGACGAGGGAGACGACCGCACGGGTCGTGCCGTGCGCGCGATGCAGAGCGCGGCCGGTCCGGATCGCCTCGGCTCCGTCGTCGTAGGCGGCGCCCGCGCCGCCGTGACCGTGGATGTCGATGAAGCCCGGCGTCAGCACGGCGCCGGGTCCGGCGACGGCGGCGGCATCGACCACCTCGTCGGCCGGCTCCCAGTCGCCGCCCGTGCCGCGGGCCGCGACCCGCCCGTCGACGATGCGCACCCAGCCGTCGTCGACGACGCGTCCTCCGTCGACGACGCGGGCGGAGTGGACGACCAGCGAACCGGTCGCGGAGGAGAGGATGCTCACCGGTCGCTCCAGGGGATCTCGTCTGCGGGGTGGAATTCCACCCCCTCAGCCTTCCACAGCGGCGCCTGCGCGCCGAGCCGCACGCGGAACGACTCCCAGTTCCGCTCCGGCGCCTCCTGCGGCGACCAGCCCACCTCGGCATGCGCGGCGGCACGGGGGAAGACGAGCTGTTCCACCTCGCCGAGGGTGCGAGTCGTCTCGGACCACAGCGGCGCCTCGATGCCGAGGATGGCGGCATCCGGCACGGCCAGCACGGCGGTCGGCTCCCACTCGTACGCCGTGCGCACGTCGATCACGGCCGCCCACGTCAGGCCGAGCGGGTAGTCCTCGGTGTACTTCATGTCGAGATAGGCGGCATCGGCCGCCGACATGATCAGCGCCCCGCCGCGCTCGACGAAGTGTGCGGCCTCGGCGGTGTGCGAGCCCCGCGGCACCTTCATGCCCCA
Organism: Microbacterium martis; assembly: GCF_047246685.1. NCBI lineage: Bacteria > Bacillati > Actinomycetota > Actinomycetes > Micrococcales > Microbacteriaceae > Microbacterium > Microbacterium martis. Next base: position 462,984 of record NZ_JBFOKT010000001.1, read on the forward strand.
GTACTGCCCGACGGTCCCCTCGGCGATGCCGTCCGCCGAGCCCATCTCGTGCCAGGCGACGGGCGTCTTGCCCTCCTCGATCACGATGGCCGTGGCTCGCTCGGCGAACAGGTCGAAGTCGTCCTTCGGGGTGCCCAGCGACTCGTCGCCGCCGATGTGGATGTACGGCCCGGGGGTGAGCTCGGCGATCTCGCGCACGACGTCGCGCACGAACTCGTACGTGCGCTCCTCGTGGATGCGCACGCTCGAATGGCCGACCCCCCACCCGGTGTAGGTCCGGCCGTGCACGGGAAGCGCCTGGCCGAGCCGCTCCGACTCGGCCGCGAGCCCCTCGCTGATCACCGGGGCCTCGACCAGCTCGGGATAGGCGACCCCGATCGCGTGCGTGTGGCCCGGGAGGTCGATCTCGGGGATCACGACCATGTGGCGGGATGCCGCGTGCGCGACGATCTCGCGATAGTCGTCCTTCGTGTAGAAGCCGCCAGGGTGCCCGTCGACCGACGTCGCCGACGAGAGCTCGGTGAGCTTGGGCCAGGCGTCGATGTGGATGCGCCAGCCCTGGTCGTCGCTGAGATGCAGGTGCAGGTGGTTGAACTTGAGGGCGCTGGTGCTGTCGATGAACGACTTCACCTCGTCGACGTCGAAGAAGTGGCGTGCGACGTCGAGCATGACACCGCGCCGGCCGAAGCGCGGCTGGTCGGCGACCTCCGCCCGGAGGAAGCCCCAGCCGCCGTCGTCCTCGCGGAGCAGCTGCAGCAGCGTCTGCACGCCGTAGAAGAGTCCGGCGTCGTCGGCCCCGACGATCTCGACGTCGTCGGCGACCGTCAGCGCGTACCCCTCGGCGGCCGAGATCGCCGGATCGACGCGCAGCCGGATCTCGGCTTCGCCGCCCTCTGCGGCGGACAGGCGGATGCCGGAGCGACGCTCCACCGCCGAGGCCAGCTGGTCGGCGGCGACGGACGGGCCGGAGACGCGCATCGTCGCGGTGAGGGGCAGTCGGCCGTCGCCGGCGACGACCGAAACGGGGGCGGGGACGAGCGGGAGGGGAAGTGGTAGGACCATGAACAAAACCTACCCCGCGCTCGGCGTGGAGCCCAGAGGGAATCCGCTATGCTCGAACGGTCGCGACTGGCGTCTGGGTGGGTCACCACCGGGGAGCGACCGACCACGGAATTCGACCGCGCGCCTGGGCCGATGAGAGAACCCCTTCGAATCCGTCGTCAGAGGAGCCCGTCACCATGACCGACCGTTACTTCAACGCCCCGCTCGCCGAGGTCGATCCCGAGATCGCCCAGGTCCTCGACCGGGAGCTCGCGCGCCAGCAGACGTTCCTCGAGATGATCGCATCCGAGAACTTCGTCCCCGTCTCGGTACTGCAGTCCCAGGGCTCGGTGCTCACGAACAAGTATGCCGAGGGCTACCCGGGCCGCCGCTACTACGGCGGCTGCGAAGAGGTCGACGTCGCGGAGTCGCTGGCGATCGAACGCGCGAAGAGCCTGTTCGGCGCCGAGTTCGCCAACGTGCAGCCCCACTCCGGCGCCTCGGCGAACGCCGCCGTGCTGCACGCGATCGCCCGCCCGGGCGACACGCTCCTCGGTCTGTCGCTCGACCACGGCGGCCACCTCACGCACGGCATGAAGATCAACTTCTCCGGCCGCCTCTACGACATCGTCGCCTACGGCGTGAACCCCGAGACGTCGACCATCGACATGGACGAGGTGCGTCGGCTCGCCCTCGAGCACAAGCCCAAGGTCATCATCGCCGGGTGGTCGGCCTACCCGCGCACGCTCGACTTCGCTGCCTTCCGGGCGATCGCCGACGAGGTCGGCGCCCTGCTCTGGGTCGACATGGCGCACTTCGCCGGGCTCGTGGCGGCAGGCCTCCATCCCAACCCCGTGCCCCACGCGCACGTGGTCTCGTCGACCGTGCACAAGACGATCGGCGGTCCGCGCTCGGGCTTCATCCTCACCAACGACGCCGACATCGCCAAGAAGATCAATTCGGCCGTCTTCCCGGGCCAGCAGGGCGGTCCGCTCATGCACGTGATCGCGGCCAAGGCGACGGCGTTCAAGCTCGCCGCCACGCCGGAGTTCGCGGAGCGCCAGGAGCGCACCGTCCGCGGTGCGGCCCTCATCGCCGAGCGTCTCACGCAGCAGGATGTGAAGGATGCCGGGATCGGCGTGCGTTCGGGCGGCACCGACGTGCACCTCGTGCTCGTCGATCTGCGCGACGCCGAGATCGACGGCAAGCAGGCCGAGGACCTGCTGCACGACATCCACATCACGGTCAACCGCAACGCGGTGCCGAACGACCCGCGTCCGCCGATGGTCACCTCCGGCCTGCGGATCGGCACGCCCGCCCTCGCGACCCGAGGCTTCGGCGACGCCGAGTTCACCGAGGTCGCCGACATCATCGCGCTCGCGCTGCAGCCGGGTGCGGACGTCGAGGCCCTTCGTGCGCGGGTCGACGCGCTCGCCGCGGCCTTCCCGCTCTACCCGGACCTGCAGCAGTGACCGCGGCGATCCTCGACGGCAAGGCGACATCGGCCGCGATCAAGGCCGAACTGGCCGAGCGGGTCGCCGCGCTGAAGGAGAGGGGCATCGTCCCCGGCATCGCCACGGTGCTGGTGGGCGCCGACCCGGCATCGCAGCTGTACGTCGGGATGAAGCACCGGCAGTCCGAGGCCATCGGCATGAACTCGATCCAGCGCGAGCTGCCGGCCGACGCGACGCAGGCCGACGTCGAGGCGCTGATCGACGAGCTCAACGCCGATGACAGCTGCCACGGCTACATCGTCCAGTTGCCGCTGCCGAAGCACATCGACACCGACGCGATCCTCGAGCGCATCGATCCGGCGAAGGATGCCGACGGGCTGCACCCGACGAACCTCGGCCGGCTCGTGCTCAACGTCAACAGCCCGATCCACACCCCGCTTCCGTGCACGCCGCGCGGCGTCATCGAGCTGCTGCTGCGCAACGGGTACGACCTGCAGGGCAAGCACGTGGTCGTCGTCGGCCGCGGCGTGACGATCGGTCGCTCGATCGGCCTGCTGCTCACGCGGCGCGACCTCAACGCGACCGTCACGCTCACCCACACGGGCACGGTCGACATGCCGCGCTACCTGCGCGAGGCCGACGTGATCGTGGCCGCGGCGGGGGTGAAGCACCTGATCCGTGCCGAAGACGTCAAGCCGGGAGCAGCCGTGCTCGACGTGGGCGTCACGCGCGAGAGCGATCCCGAGACGGGGAAGAGCCTCGTCTTCGGCGACGTGCATCCCGACGTGGCCGAGGTCGCGGGCTTCGTGTCGCCGAACCCCGGCGGTGTCGGACCGATGACCGTCGCCCTGCTCATGACGAATGTGGTCGAGGCGGCCGAGCGGCTCGCCTGACGGCATCCGCTCGTCGCCGTCACCGTCGGAGAACGACGCGAACGTCGCAGGAAATCCGCGGATTCCTGCGACGTTCGGGCTTTTCTGCGACGTACGTGCCGTCTCAGCGAGGTGCGTTCAGCCTCAGCGAGCGGCGAGCGTGCTCTCGATGCCCGCGATGCGCGCCTGCTCGTCGAAGCGGAAGACCGCCGAACCGGATGCGTCGGTCACGGTGGCGCCGCTGAACGCGTCGTCCGTCCAGGTCAGCGTCCAGCCGGCGAGGCGGGCGAGGTCCCAGACCGACGTGCGGGCATCGGGGAGCGCCATGCCGGAGAGGATGCGCGGAAGCGCGATGACCGCGTCGGCCACTGTGAGCGGGGGGAGCGGAGCGTCGAGCAGGAAGACCGCTCGCGTGCCGCCGCCCACCGGCGCGGAGTAGTACGGCGAGCGTCCGGTCAGTTCCACCGCGACGCCGCCAACGACGTGGGCTGCTCGAGCGATCCATTCCTCGTCGCCCGAGGCGTCGGCCGGGAAGGGAACCTCGGCGGTCGTCAGGTCGGTGAGCCCGTGCTGGGTGCCGTACGCGTGCAGCTGCCCGGCGACTCCCTGGGGATCGCCCTGCGGATGCGCCCACGCCCACAGCAGCGAACGCGGCCCGGGCGCGATCGTCGCGATGAGGTGCGCACGCGCGACGAGCCGGCGCGAGGGGTCGTCGTTCGCCGTGAAGGTCAGGGTCCCCGCCGTCAGGTCGGCGTCCCAGCGGTGCTCACCGAGCGCGTCGGCGGCGGCGGTCAGGGCGTCCTGACGGAGCGCGGTGAACAGGGCGGCACGATCGGCGAGCGGCTGGAGCGCGGGGAAGGTCATGAGGAACAGTCTCGCCCGGCTAGCTATGAATACGCCAGGGTCAGGCTCCCGGCGGGAGGGCGCCGACGGGGCGTCCCATCCGCCACACGCTCGGCACGAACAGCGTGATGAGGGCGGCGGCCGCATACACCGCTCCCGATGCGAGCAGCACGGTGGCGGCATCCGCATGGGTGATGAGCCAGCCGAAGACCAGCGTGCCGACGGGGATCGCCACCCAGCTTCCCAGCATGTCGTAGCTCGAGACCCGCGAGAGGCGCTCGCCGGGGACGTTCTCCATCATCGCCACGTTCCAGCCCGTGCTGAAGACCTCCATGCCGGCGCCCGCGATGAAGGCGGCGATCACGAGCAGCACCACCGCCGGGTGGACGCCGAGCACCGTCACGGGTATCGCGAAGGCCGCCATGCCGATCATCCCGTAGCGCAAGGGGCGACGGAGCGGGAACCACAGCAGGATCAGCGTCATCAGCAGCACGCCCACACCCTCGGCGCTGACCACCCAGCCCCAGCCGGCGATGCCGAGCAGATCGTTGTTCTTGGCGATGTACGGACCCACCACGCCCCAGGCGCCGACGTGGATCGCGTTCATCACCATGAAGGCGATCACGATCGTCCACAGCCACGGACGGCTCCAGAACTCGTCCCACCCCGCGCGGAGGTCGTGGAACATCGAGGTGCCTCCTCCGTGTGCGGGCGGCGGCAGCGTGACGAGGGCGAGCACCGGGATCGCGATGAGCCAGCCGACAGCCTGCACGAGCATCGCCCAGGCCGGACCGGCCGAGGCGACGACGATCCCGGCGATGATCGGGCCGCCGATGGTGACCGCCGAGCGGACGAACGACAGCATGGCATTCGCCTGCTGCAGATTCTCGGGAGTCGTCAGTTGAGGGATGATGCCCTGCATCGCCGGAAGGACGAACGCGCTCGACGCGCCGTTCACGACCGAGAGCAGCACCAGCAGGGGGACGGTCGCCGTCCCGGTGAACAGCAGAGCCGCCATCGCACCGATCGAGAGGATGTCGATCACGTAGCAGACCTGGATGATCAGCGCTCTCGGAAGCCGATCGGCCACCACGCCGCCGAAGAGGAGGAACACGATGTTGCTGATGGTGAAGGCCGCCAGGACGACCGAGAGCGAGCGGGCGTCGTTGTCGATCTCGAGCACCGCGAACGCCAGCGCGATCGATGACATCGAGCCCGTGATCATGGTGATCGCGCGGGCTGCGAAGAACCAGCGGAAGTTGCGATCCTGCATGGCGGCGAGCCCGCGCATCACGACCTCCACCCGCTGCTGCGCATCCGCCCATCCTTCCACGGACGTCGGCGGGGCGTCGGGCTCAGTAGCTGGCGCGCTCGCTGCCGTCGGCGGCGACGAAGCGGGCCGCCAGCTGCTCGGACGCCCGCGCGAGGAGCGCCACGTCGGCCCCCACCGCCACGAAGTCGGCTCCGGCGGCGACATAGGCGTCGGCCGCGGCCGGGTCGAAGGCGTTGACGCCGACCGCCGTGCCCGCAGCCCGGACCGCGGCGAAGACCTCGAGGACGGCGGCGGTGACGTCGGGATGCGTCTGCTGACCGAGCAGCCCCATCGAGGCCGACAGGTCGGACGGGCCGACGAAGACCGCGTCGACCCCGTCGACCGCGGCGATCTCGGTGGCCGCCGCCACGCCCGCGACCGTCTCGATCTGCACGGTGAGCGAGGTGTGCCGCGCCGACTCCTGAAGATAGCCATCGACACGATTCCATCGGGCGCTGCGGGCGAGGGCGCTGCCGACCCCGCGCACGCCCTCGGGCGGATACCGGGTGGCGGCGACCGCTGCGCGGGCCTCGTCTGCCGACGACACCATCGGCACGATCAGGTTCTGGGCCCCGAGGTCGAGGATCTGCTTGATCGCGACGGTGTCGTTGGACGGCGCGCGCACGACGGGCGTGACCGGGTAGGCGGCCACGACCTGCAGCTGGAGCAGCACTGACTCGAGGGTGTTCGCGGAGTGCTCCATGTCGATGAGCAGCCAGTCGAGACCGGAGCCGGCGGCGACCTCGGTCACGAGCGGACTGCCCGAGCACGCCCACATGCCGATGAGCGGACGATCGGATGCCGCCAGAGCCTCCCGGAACGACGGGTCTAGACGAAGCGACATGTGATGGTTCCCATCGGTCCGTAGTCGCACAGCACCTCATCGCCGCGCGACACCCACATCGGGCGTGTGAACGATCCTGCCAGGATGATCTCTCCCTCTTCGAGGCGCGCGCCGTGCTGATGGAACTTGTTCGCGAGCCAGGCGACACCCGTGGCGGGGTGTCCGAGCACGCCGGCGGCGACGCCCGTCTCCTCGATCTCGCCGTTCTTGTACAGCAGCCCCGGCACCCACCGCAGGTCGATCTCGTCCGGGCGGCGGCGCTCGGTACCGAGCACCATGGCGCCGTACGCCGCGTTGTCGCTGATCGTGTCGACGATCGTGCGGCCCTCGAGCTCGATGTGCGAATTGAGCACCTCGAGGGCGGGGACGGCATAGTCGATCGCGGCGAGGGCGTCGTCGAGCGTGCAGCCGGGGCCCTCGAGCGGATGCTTCAGCACGAACGCGAGCTCCACCTCGATGCGCACGTTGGAGAAGTATTCGACGGGGATCTCCGCACCGGAGTCGTGCACGGTGTCGTCGAACATCACCCCGTAGTCGGGCTCGGTGATGCCGGTCGCCTGCTGCATCGCCTTCGAGGTGAGGCCGATCTTGCGGCCCACCAGACGGCGCCCCGCGGCGATCTGCGCATCGCGCCACACCCCCTGGATCGCATACGAGTCCTCGATGGTGGCGTCGGGGTACCGGGCGGTGATGCGGGGGATCACGCCGTGCGTGCGGTCAGCCTCCGCGAGCTCGGCCGCGATCTGCGTGATGACATCGTGCGACAGCATCCGTATCTCCTTACAGCTGGTTGCCCAGCTTCTTCTCGCCCTCGTCGGGCCGGGTGTACGAGAAGCCGTCGGCGCCGATCGTGACGGCCATCTCCGAGCTGTCGGTGCGGGCCGTGACCGGCTGGGGGTTTCCGTCGAGGTCGAGCACGAGGGAGGCGTCCGTGTACCACGACGGCACGACGGGGTTGCCCCACCAGTCGCGGCGCTGGTTGTCGTGCACGTCCCACGTGATGACGGGGTTGTCGGGGTCGCCGGTGTAGTAGTCCTGCGTGTACACCTCGACGCGGTGCCCGTCGGGGTCGCGCAGGTAGAGGTAGAACGCGTTGCTCACGCCGTGGCGGCCAGGGCCCCGCTCGATCGCGTCGGACCGGCGCAGCGCCCCGAGCTTGTCGCAGATCGCGAGGATGTTGTGCTTCTCGTGCGTCGCGAAGCACACGTGGTGCATGCGGGGTCCGTCACCGCCGGTCATGGCGGTGTCGTGCACAGTCGGCTTGCGCCGCATCCAGGCGGCGTAGACGGTGCCCTCCTCGTCCTGGATGTCCTCGGTGACGCGGAAGCCGAGGTCCTGCATGAACTTCACGGCACGCGGCACGTCGGGGGTGACCTGATTGAAGTGGTCGAGGCGCACGAGCTCGCCGGGGATGTGCAGGTCGTAGCGCCACGACATCCGCTCGACATGGTCGGACTGGTGGAAGAACTCGATCGGGAAGCCGAGGGGGTCGACGACGCGCACCGAATCGCCCACGCCCTTCACGAACCCCTCCGGGTTGCGGCGCACGTCGCATCCGAGCTCGGTGTAGAACTCCGCGGCACGATCGAGGTCGGCCGGCTCGCGCACGCGGTACGAGAACGCGGCCACCGCGGCGACCGGCCCCTTGCGCAGGACGAGGTTGTGATGGATGAACTCCTCGGTGGAGCGCAGGTAGATCGCCTCATCGTCCTCCTCGGTCACGTACAGTCCGAGCACGTCGACGTAGAAGACGCGCGACGCGGCGAGATCGGTGACGACGAGCTCCATGTACGCGCACCGCAGGATGTCGGGCGGGGTGCTCGCGGGCGTCGCGATGGGGTTCTCGCTCCGGATCGGAGCCTCCTGGCTCACGTAGTAGCCGGCGGAGGTCAGGGTCATGTCGTGGCGGTCGGTCATGTCAGCGTCCTTGCTGTCTCGGGGCGGGTCAGTTCTTGCCGAAGGTGGGGTTGTGTGCCGGGCCGAGCGTGATGTGCACGCTCTGCTGGTCGGTGTAGAAGTCGATCGAGCGGTAGCCGCCCTCGTGACCGAGGCCCGACGCCTTCACGCCGCCGAACGGGGTGCGCAGGTCGCGCACGTTGTTGCTGTTGAGCCACACCATGCCCGCCTCGACCGACTGCGCGAAGTTGTGCGCGCGCTTGAGGTCGTTGGTCCAGATGTACGCCGCGAGGCCGTACTTCGTGTTGTTCGCGAGTGCGAGCGCCTCGTCGTCGGAGTCGAACGGGGTGATCGCGACGACAGGGCCGAAGATCTCCTCCTGGAAGATGCGTGCATCGGGGGAGACGTCGGCGAACACGGTCGGGGCGACGAAGTTGCCCTCGTCGAAACCCTCAGCGCGGCCGCCGCCGGCGACGAGGCGGGCCTCGCTCTTGCCGATCTCGATGTACGACATGACCTTGTCGTAGTGCTCGGGGTGCACGAGCGCGCCGACCTCGGTCGCCGGGTCGTGGGGGAAGCCGACCTTCACGCGCTTCGCCTGCGCCGCGTAGCGCTCGACGAACTCGTCGTAGATCGACCGCTCGACGATGATGCGGGAACCGGCGGTGCACCGCTCGCCGTTGAGGGAGAAGACCCCGAAGATCGTCGCATCGACCGCGGCCTCGAGGTCGGCATCCGCGAACACCACCGCCGGAGACTTGCCGCCGAGCTCCATCGACAGCCCCTTCAGGAAGGGAGCAGCGTTGCCGAAGATGATCTGCCCGGTGCGGCTCTCGCCGGTGAACGAGATCAGCGGGACGTCGGGGTGCTTCACGAGGGCGTCGCCCGCGTCTTCGCCGAGTCCGTTCACGAGGTTGAACACGCCCTTCGGGAGTCCGGCCTCCTCGAATATCCCCGCCCAGAGCGATGCCGACAGGGGCGTGAACTCGGCGGGCTTGAGCACGACGGTGTTGCCCGTGGCGAGGGCGGGGCCGAGCTTCCACGACTCGAGCATGAAGGGCGTGTTCCAGGGGGTGATGAGCCCGGCGACGCCGATCGGCTTGCGGTTGACGTAGTTCATCTGCCGACCGGGCACCTTGAAGGCGTCGTCGGCCTGCGCGACGATCAGGTCGGCGAAGAAGCGGAAGTTCTCGGCCGCGCGACGCGCCTGGCCGAGCGCCTGCGTGATCGGCAGGCCCGAGTCGTACGACTCGAGCTCGGCCAGGCGGGCGTCGCGGGATTCGACGATGTCGGCGATGCGATGCAGCACCCGCGAGCGCTCGCGGGGCAGCATCCGCGGCCAGGGGCCCTCGTCGAAGGCGCGCTTCGCGGCGGCGACCGCGAGGTCGATGTCGGCCTTCTTGCCGGCGGCGGCCGTCGTGTAGGTCTGGTTGGTGACGGGGTCGAGCACGTCGAAGGTGTCGCCGTCGACCGAGTCGACGAAGGCCCCGTCGATGTAGTGCTGGATGTGGTCGGGCAGGTCGGCGGGGATGCGGGACTCGGTCATGAGACGTCTCCAGGGGTGTCGAGGGTGCCGGTGTGGGCGGAACGGTGGTGCAGCGCATCGAGGAACGCGTCCCTCGTGCGCCAGCGGTGGTTTCGGGCGGCGAGCTCGATCTCGAGAGGGTCGGCGCCCTCGCGGATCAGCTCGAGGATCTGCGTGTGCTCCTCGACCGAGTGATTCGCTCGTCCCGGCACGTAGGCGAAGGTGGAGTCGCGGATGCCGGACAGTCGCGCCCAGCCCCGGTGCACGAGGTCGAGCAGGTGGGGGTTCGGGCACGGCTCGAAGAGCACGGAGTGGAACCGGCGGTTCAGCTCGGTGAAGGCGTGCGCGTCGAAGTGGTCGAGCAGGCGTTCCATGCGGTCGTTGACCTCGGATGCGGCGGCGAGGGCGTCGTCGTCGAGGAGGGGCGCCGACAGGGCGGTGGCCGCGCCCTCGACCAGGCCGAGCGTCTGCATGGTGTGCGCGTACTCGCTCTCGTCGACCAGCGTCACACGCGCGCCGACGTTCCGCTCGAAGGTCACGAGTCCCTCGGCTTCGAGCCGGCGGATCGCCTCGCGCACGGGCACCACGCTCATGCCGAGCTCGTCGGCGATCGAGCCGAGCACCAGGCGGTAGCCGGGGCCGAAGGCGTGGCCGGCGATGCGCGATCGGATCCAGGCGTACGCCTGCTCCGACTTGCTCGCGGCGGACACGGTCGTCATCGTCGGGTCCCTGAGCCCGTCGAAGGGCCGGTCTGCGCCTCGTACTTCGCGCGCCAGTCGGCGTTCATCGGGAACAGCCCGTCGACGGGGTGGCCCGCGGCGACCTGCTCGGCGATCCAGGCGTCCTCGACCTCCTGGACGAGGGCGTCGTCGACGACCTCCTCGACGAGATGGGGCGGGATCACGACGACGCCGTCACCGTCGCCCACGATGACGTCGCCGGGCTGCACGGTCGCTCCACCGCACGAGACGGTGACGTCGACGTCCCACGGGACGTGCTTGCGGCCGAGGACCGACGGGTGCGGGCCCTGCGAGAACACGGGAAGGCCGATCTCGGCGACGGCGTCGAAGTCGCGCACGCCGCCGTCGGTCACGACGCCGGCTGCGCCACGGGCCCTGGCGCGGAGCGCGAGGATGTCGCCGAGAGTGCCGGTGGTCGCATCGCCCCGCGCCTCGATCACGATGACCTCACCGTCGTCGACCGCGTCGAAGGCGCGCTTCTGCGCGTTGTAACCGCCGCCGTGGGAGCGGAACAGGTCTTCCCGGAAGGGCACGAAGCGCAGCGTCTTCGCCGTTCCGACGATCTTGCTGCCCGCGATGTTCGCGGTGACGCCGTCGATGAAGCAGGAGTGGTGTCCGCGCTTGCGCAGCTGTGCCGAGAGTCCGGCCGTCGGCGCCTCGAGGAGCTTGGCGCGGAGCTCGGGGGACAGCGTCGAGGACGCTTCGACGGGCTCAGCGACCCAGCTGTTCGTCGGCGTCTCACCCGACTGGGTCCCTGAGCCTGTCGAAGGGGTCCCTGAGCCTGTCGAAGGGGCCGAGCCCCACGCCTCAGTGCGCTGCAGGTCGTCGACCGCCGGCAGGGAGCCGAGCTCGCCGTCGAACGGCACGTCGCCCTGCGTCACCGTGGTGACGAGCCTGCCCGAGGTCGGCGAGCCCGCGGCATCCGGTGCGTCGACCTCGATCTCGACGACGTCTCCGGGCACGATGACCGAGGAGCCGGCGGGGGTCCCGGTGAGGATCACGTCGCCCGTCTCGAGCGTGAAGTGCTGCGACAGGTCGGCGACGAGCTGAGCGAGGGGGAAGATGAGGCCGGCGGTGGTGTCGTCCTGACGGAGCTCTTCGTTGACCCAGGCGCGCACGCGGAGGCGGCCGGGGTCGACGGTGCGCGCGTCGATCAGCTCTGGGCCGAGGGGGGTGTAGCCGTCGCCGCCTTTGGAGCGCACGTTCGAGCCCTTGTCATTGGCGCGGAGGTCGTAGAGTCCCAGATCGTTCGCGGCGGTGACCCAGGCCACGTGCGACCAGGCATCGTCCAGCGCGACGCGGCGCGCCGGCGTTCCGATCACGAGCGCGATCTCGCCCTCGAAAGCGAGGAGCTCGGTGCCGGCGGGTCGCTCGACGGTTCCGCCGGAGACGCCGACCGAGCTCGCCGGCTTGAAGAAGTACGAGGGGGATGCCGGACGGCGGCCGCGCTGGTCGGCACGGGAGGCGTAGCTCAGGTGGATGGCGATGATCTTGCCGGGGCGGGCGATCTGGTCCGTCACGGTGCGCCTCCTCGCGCTCGTCTGGGTGTCGTGGAAGACGCCGTGTGCGTCGTATCCGAAATCATATATCATCGGTCCATCCCTCGGCAAGCACATCGAATCCCCTCTCGTGCGAGCCGTGACAACGCCGTCACCAGCAAAGGAGACCCCCATGAGCGGGCAGCCACAGGATGGGTTCACGCCCACCGGCACCATCGCGACCGCGGCCGATCGCCGCCGCGTCGTCTTCGCCACCGTCGTCGGCACCACCGTCGAGTGGTACGACTTCTTCATCTACGCCACGGCCGTCGGGCTGGTCTTCGGGCAGCTCTTCTTCGAGCCGCTGGGCGCGAACAGCGCCCTGATCGCCTTCGCCACGGTCGGTGTCAGCTTCCTCTTCCGCCCCCTCGGGGCGTTCCTCGCCGGTCACTTCGGCGACAAGCTCGGCCGCAAGACCGTCCTCATGTGGACGCTCATCCTGATGGGTGCCGCGACCGCCCTCATCGGCGTGCTCCCGACCTATCAGGCGATCGGCGTCACGGCGCCCGTGCTCCTGGTGCTGCTGCGCATCATCCAGGGCATCTCCGCCGGAGGCGAGTGGGGCGGCGCGGTGCTCATGGCCGTGGAGCACGCTCCTCGGCAGAAGCGCGGGATCTTCGGCGCCTCGCCGCAGATCGGCGTGCCGCTCGGCCTGCTTCTCGCGTCGGGGGTCATGGCCCTCATGACGGCCCTCGCCCCGGGCGAGCAGTTCACCGCGTGGGGGTGGCGCGTGCCGTTCCTGCTGAGCGTGGTGCTGATCCTCGTCGGCTACTACGTTCGTCGCCGCGTCGAGGAGAGCCCGGTGTTCGCCGAGCTCGCCGCCCGCAAGGAGGAGGCGCGGATGCCGATCGTGCAGCTGTTCCGCAAGCACGCCCTGCTCGTGATCATCGCCGCGTTCGTGTTCGCCGGCAACAACGCGGTCGGCTACATGACCACCGGCGGGTACATCCAGAACTACTCCACCAACCCCGAGGGGCCGCTGGCTCTCGAGCGGGGTCCGGTTCTCTGGGCCGTCGCCGGCTCCGCGGTGACCTGGCTGCTGACGACGTTGCTGGCCGGGTGGGTGTGCGACCGCATCGGGCGTCGCACGACCTACATCATCGGCTGGGCGATGCAGCTCGTCGGCGTGTTCACGCTGTTCCCGCTGGTCAACACCGGCGAGATCGGACTGCTGTTCGCCGGACTCGCCATCCTCACGATCGGCCTCGGATTCACCTACGGCCCGCAGGCAGCGCTGTACACCGAGCTCTTCCCGGCCAGCATCCGCTTCTCGGGCGTCTCGATCTCGTACGCGATCGGCGCCATCGCCGGCGGCGCGTTCGCGCCCACCATCGCGACCGCCCTCGTGCAGGCGACGGGGTCGACCCAGGCGGTCACCTGGTATCTGGCGGGCATGACCGTTCTCGGCCTCATCGCGACGCTGCTGCTGCGCGACCGGTCGGGCATCCCGCTGGGGCCGGACCACGAGGAGGAGCAGTCGGTCAGCCCGATCTACGGGGTCGCCAAGGCCTGAGCCCTCGCTCGCGCTCGACGGCTGACGACGAACGTTCGCGTCAGCCGTCGAGCGCTTCGCGTCAGCCGTCGAGCGCTTCTCGGATGACGGATGCCGATCGCTGCAGTCGTGCGGCGATCGCCGCGTCGTCGAGATCGGTGGCGACGTGCACGACGGCGATCGCCGACGGTCGCCGTCCGCGCAGCGCGAGAGGTGCCGCCACCGACTGAACCGTGGGGATCACCTCGTCGTGGCTCGTCGCGTAGCCGCGCTGACGGCTGACCTCGACATCGCGTCGCAGATCGGGGGAGGCGCCGGAGGGCCAGTCGGTCGCGGCGATCTGGGCGAGGATCGCCTTTCCGGGGGCGCCCACCGTGACGGGATGCCGGGCCCCGGGCCGCTGCGCCACGCTCGCGATCGCGTGCCGCGGCTCCACGCTGGCCAGAGTGATGCAGTCGTCGCCGTCGAGGACCGCGAGGAAGCAGGTCATCCCCAGGTCGTTCGCGACGGCGGTGAGTTCAGGAAGCGCCTCGGCCTGCAGGTCGGGTGCGACGCCGGCGGCGAGCGCCGCCATGCGTGCCCCGAGGCCGACGGCGCCGCGAGCATCGCGCACGATCAGGCCGTGGTCTTCGAGTGTGCGCAGCAGCCGGTACGCGATGGAGCGGTGCACGCCGAGGCGATCGGCGATCTCGTCGATCGCGAGCGCACGTCCGGCGTCGGCCAGGATCTCGAGGATCCGGATGCCGCGACTCAGTGTCTGCGACGCCGGCGGCGACTGTTCGGCCATGGAGGACTCCTTGCACTCGGCAGCGACGGCGCATACGATGTGTTCAATAGTAGAACGTTGTGTTCGAATATAGAACAGCGCGGTTCGCTCGCGCAAGTCGACGTTCCACTCGCGCAGCCTGACACAGCAGTCGGAAGGGATCGACGACGATGCAGTTCCACCACCACGGGTATGTCTCCGGCGATCCGCGCGTCGTCGACGCCGCGGGGATCGGCGCCGCTCGGCCGGCCGACCTCCCCGACGAGGTCGATGTGCTCATCGTGGGCTCGGGGCCGGCCGGCATGCTGCTCGCCGCGCAGATGTCGCAGTACCCCGAGATCTCGACGCGCATCATCGAGCGGCGCGAGGGGCGGTTGAAGCTGGGTCAGGCCGACGGCATCCAGCCGCGCAGTGTCGAGACCTTCCAGGCGTTCGGATTCGCGGAGCGGATCGTCGCGGAGGCGTACAACATCGGGTGGATGAACTTCTGGAGCCCCGACCCGGAGAACCCGGCGGAGATCATCCGCACCGCACGCACGGCCGACTACGCCTACGACATCTGCGAGTTCCCGCACCTCATCGTCAACCAGGCCCGGGTGCTGGACTACTTCGCCGAGGCCGCGGCGGCCGGGCCGGGCCGGATCGTGCCCGACTACGGCGTCGAGTTCGCCGGTCTCACGGTGCACCACGACCGCGAGTATCCGGTCGAGGTCGGCGTGCGCTTCTCGGCCGGGGACCGTGCAGGGGAGGAGCGCACCATCCGGGCGAAGTACGTCGTCGGATGCGACGGCGCGCGGAGCGGGGTGCGTCAGGCGATCGGCCGCACGCACGTCGGGGCCAGTGCGGCGCACGCCTGGGGAGTGATGGACGTGCTGGTGAACACCGACTTCCCCGATTGGCGGACGAAGTGTGCGATCAACTCCGAGGCCGGGAACATCCTGCACATCCCGCGCGAGGGGGGATACCTCTCGCGCATGTACATCGACCTCGGCGAGGTCGCCGCCGACGACGATCATCGGGTGCGGCAGACGCCGATCGAGGAGATCATCCGCAAGGCCAATGCGATCCTGCATCCGTACTCGATCGACGTGAAGGAGGTCGCCTGGCACAGCGTCTACGAGGTCGGGCACCGGGTGACCGACGGCTTCGACGATGTGATCGACGGGTCGGGTCGGACGCCGCGGGTGTTCCTCACCGGAGATGCCTGTCACACGCACAGCGCGAAGGCGGGTCAGGGCATGAACGTCTCGATGCAGGACGGCTTCAACCTCGGCTGGAAGCTCGGCTCGGTGCTGAGCGGCCGTGCACCGGAGTCTCTGCTCGCGACCTACTCGGCCGAGCGTCGGCCGGTCGCGCAGCAGCTGATCGACTTCGACCGGGAATGGTCGAGCCTCATGGCACGCAAGCCGTCGGAGATCACCGACCCCGGCGACCTCGCGACCTACTACCTCGCGACGGCGGAGTTCCCTTCGGGCTTCATGACGCAGTACACGGCGTCGATGGTCACGGGATCGGACGCCTATCAGGCTCTCGCGGTCGGGTTCCCGATCGGGAAGAGGTTCAAGTCGGCGGAGGTCGTGCGCGTGGGCGACGGGAACGCGATCCATCTCGGGCATCACGCCAGGGCCGACGGCCGGTGGCGCGTCTACGCGTTCGGAGATCGGACGGGTGCCACGCTCGACGCGTGGGCGGTCGAGGCGGCTCCGGTGTTCGCGCGGTTCACCCCGTCGGATGCCGACGTCGACGCGGTGTTCGACGTGAAGGCCGTGTATCAGCAGCCGTACGAAGAGGTGGAGGTCACCTCGACCCCCGATCTCTTCCAGCCGAAGACGGGGCCGCTCGGCCTGACCGACTGGGAGAAGGTGTATGCCGCGGGGCCGTCGAAGTGGACCGAGACCGACATCTTCGCGGCGCGCGAGCTGTCGCGCGACGGCGTCGTGGTGGTGGTGCGACCGGACCAGTATGTGGCGGCCGTGCTTCCGCTCGACGGCGTCGGCGAACTGGCCGCGTTCCTCGACGGAGCATTCCTCCCGGCGAGCTGATCACGGATCGTTCGGCGGGCTGAACGCGCGCACCCCTCGGACCGATATTCCGGTCGGCTCCGCCCTGGTGCGATGTCCGTGCCCGCGTCTACGGTGGACGCGGACGGGCGAGGGCGCCCGCCGGAAAGGTGCGTGCCATGACGTGGAAGATCGAGCTCATCTTCGTGCCGGTGAGCGATGTCGACCGCTCGAAGGAGTTCTACACGAAGATCGGCTTCCATCCCGATCACGATCAGACTCCGACCGAGGGGCTGCGCTTCGTGCAGATGACGCCGCCCGGCTCGGCCTGCTCGATCGCCTTCGGCACCGGGCTCGACATCCCGCTCGAGCCGGGCCAGCAGAAGACGATCCAGGTCGTCGTGCCGGACGCCGAAGAGGCGAAGGCGCAGCTGACGGCGCAGGGCGTGGAGACCCGGGGAGTGGAAGACCTGGGCTGGGGTCGCTTCGTGTGGTTCGACGACCCCGACGGCAACACCTGGACCCTGCAGGAACTCCCCGACTACGGCGCGCAGTCCTGAGCCGTTCTCTGTCCTGAGCCGTTCTCTGTCCTGAGCCGTTCGCTGTCCCCAACGTCTCGCCGGATGCCAGCCGAACGCCGTCGCGCAGTGGTCAGCCGGTGAGTGTGCTCCGGGCCAAGGCGGGCCGGGGATGCGGGTTCCACCAGCGTCGGGTGGGGTCCCACCAGGCGGGTCCGCGGACCATCGGTGTGTCGCGGTCGATGCGGATCTCCCATCCGGAGGTGTCGAGGGTGCGGTGGTGGTGCCAGCACAGGGCGACGCCGTTGTCGGTGTGCGTCGGTCCGCCTCGCGCGTGCTCGGTGACGTGGTGGATCTCGCACCACGACCCGGGCACGTGGCATCCGGGAATGAGGCACTCCCGGTCGCGGAGGAGGATCGCCCGTCGTTGATGGACGGTGAAGATGCGCTCCGTGGTCCCGAGGCCGATGATCCGTCCCTCGGGATCGAACAGCACCCGCTGGATCGTGCCCCCGCACGCAGTGTGCCGGGCCAGCGACACCGGCGCCGTCGCACCGGACGCACCCGCTCCTCCGGCCCCACCTGCCGCACCGGCTGCACCGGCCCCACCGGTGGCGGTGTCGAGGCCGTCGATGTGCGCCCAACCGCGACCGGTGGCGTAGTCCTGCGCGGTGACCGACACGACCAGGGTCGGGGCCGCGCCGCCCAGGCGCGGCATGTCGTCGTGGCGGGCCGCGATCCCGAGTACGGCCGCAAGAGCGTCATGCTGCAACTGGCCGCGGGAGCGGGTGTCGGCTGCGCTCTCCGGCATCCGCCCGGCCGCATCCTCGGCCGAGGTGAGATACTCCGGATCGGCCTCGGACGGCGCGAACCGGACGCCCGACACCGGGGGCGCGGGCGGCCCGTCGACCTTCGGGTTCAGGTACGCGTCCCAGATGCGTTGCAGCTGCCCCGCCACCTCCGGCAGCAGAGCACCACGGATCGGGACCAGCCCGTCTGTGACCCGCCCCAACCGCACTCCCCGCGACCGCGTAGCCCGATCATGCTCGGGCTCCGCCCCATCCGGATCCAGATACGCCACGATCACCTGTGAGAACACCCGCAGATCCTCGACGGTCGGCGCCGGCCCCGCCTCCGCCTCCGCCTGTTCCGCCGACGACGCGAACCCGCGCGCGAGCGCCGCCAGCTCCGCATCCGCCCGCAACCGGTCCTCCCCGCCCACGCGAAGCCCCGCCTGCTCCACCGGTCCCGTCGCTGCCAGCAGACCGGCCACCCCGATCACGCCGTCGAGCAGCGCTCGCCGCAACTGCGGCCATGCACCCGGCAACGGCGTTCCTGCGGTCAACGCGGTCTCCCGCCGCATCAGCCGCGTCGCCTTCACGATCCGCGACGCCCCCGCAGCATCCGTCCGCACTGCCCGCTGCACCAGCTCGTTCGTCGACCGGCATCCGAATCGCTGACCGAGATCGGGATCAGCACAGGCGATCGTCTCGACCACCAGCGCCTCGACCCGCCGCAGCACCTCGCCCGCGCCTCGCAGCGTCTCGATCCGCTCCGCGTCGGACCACACGGCCGGAGCATTCGACCGCAGCAGCTCGTCGAGGTCGGTGACGACCTGATCGAAGAACCCCGCGGAAGCTTCCATGCCCCCAGTCAACTCGGGGCCACCGACATCGGGTCCCGAGAAAGCCCCGTTCCGGGCAATATTCCGGAACGCTACGCACGGGTGGGCTTCAGGCCGCCGCCCGAGCTCAGCCGATGCGCGTCGCGCCGCCCGACACCTCGATGCCGCCCGCCTCGGGGATCGTGACCGTCAGCAGGCTCGGCCGACGCACGTGGGCTCCCTGATGAATGCGGATGCTGCGCTCCGGATGACCCAGATCGCGGAGATACGCGCCGACGGAGGCCGCGGCGGATCCGGTCGCGGGGTCTTCGGTGATGCGCCCGACGGGGAACAGGTTGCGCGCATCGAAGTCGGCCTCGCCCGCGGCGTGCAGCACGGTCACGGTGCCGAGCCACCCCGCCTCGCGCATGAGCGCGGCGACCTCGGCCGGCGCGAATCGGAACTGATCGAAGAGCTCTCGGTCGGCGATCGTCACGACGGGATGCCGGTTGCCGGCGAATGCCTCCTTCGGCGGGAACCTCGGGTCGAGATCGTCGCGGTCGACGCCGAGCAGACCGAGCAGCCTGTCGAGCACGTCGCCGTCGAGGGCGCGCACCTCGGGCTCGACGCTGGTGAACGACACCGTGACGGCTCCGTCGTCACCGACCGTCGATCGGAGGGTGACCGGTCCGGCATCCGTGTCGAAGATCACCTCGCCCGACCCGTCGCGTTCTGCGAGGGCCACGGCCGTCGCGACGGTCGCGTGCCCGCAGAACGGCACCTCCGCCTCCGGCGACCAGTAGCGCACGCGGTAGCGCGCCACGGGGGAGTCCGCCGCACGAGCGACGACGAATGCCGTCTCGGAGTATCCGACCTTGGCCGCGATCTGCAGCATCCGTTCGTCGCTCAGCGCCGAAGCGTCGAGCACGACGCCCGCGGGATTTCCGCCGTCGGGCGCGGCGGCGAAGGCGCTGTAGCGGAGAACCTCGGAAACGCGCGTCATATCGCGAGCCTATCGACCGGGTCCGTCACGAGTTCACGCGGATGATCTCCTGCTGGTACGGCGCGATCACGTCGCCGGAGATGCGCAGATCCAGCAGCAGGAATCGGCGATCGGCCGGATCCTCGGCGGCCCAGGTGCCGAGACGCTCCAGGTCGGCGAGGGTGCGGACCACCACGCCCTCCGCACCGACCGCGGCACCGAACGCCGCGAAGTCGACCTCGGGGATGCGCATCGGTCCCTCGGCGAGACCCTTCAGCCCATACAGGTTGACCTCCGCGCCGTAGGCGGCGTCGTTCCAGATCACGGCCATGCCTCGGCCTGCGGCCGCCCGCACCGCCGACTCGAGGTCGGCGATCGCCATGAGACCCCCGCCGTCGCCGGACGTGAGAACGATCGTGGAGTCGCGGCGGGCCAGGGCCGCGCCGACCACGCTGGGCCACCCCTGACCGATCGACTGGAACGCCGTGCCCACCATCATCATGCGATCGGGCGCTGCGACCGGCCAGTACATGTTCGCCCAGCCGATGAAGTGCCCGCCGTCCGACACGACGACGCGGTCGTCGGGCAGGAGCTCGGCGATGCGGCGCGCGGCCGATCGCGGATCGAGGCGGCCATCGGGTGCGAGCTCGTCTCCCGGTGCGTACGCTCGCGCGGCCACGACGTCGACGCTCGCGCGCCACGGCCGTGCCGGCCGGGCGTCGGATGCTGCGCGCGCTGCGCCGCCCTCGGCATCGCGCAGCCGGCTGACGACGGCCTCGGCCGCGAGCCGGGCGTCGGCACGCACGAAGCCGCCGACATGGGGGTGGGTCGCCGTCGGCGCGGTGTCGATCTGGAACACCCGGGTGCCCGGTGCGAACAGCTCGCCGAAGCGCATCGTGAACTGGTTGAGAGAAGCGCCGAACACGACCGCGACGTCGGCGGAGCGCACGAGCTCCATCGCGCCGTCGGCCCCGAAGCCGCCCGTGACGCCGAGGTCGTACTCCGCGGCGGGGAAGATTCCCCGCCCGAGAGCCGAGGAAGAGGTGAGCGCGCCGGTCAGGTCGGCCAACTCGCCCAGCGCCGCGCTCGCACCGGCCAGCCATGCTCCACGGCCGGCGAGCAGGAACGGGCGCTCGGCTCCCCGGAGCGCCCCGGCGATCTCGTCCAGCATCCCGTCTGCGAACGCTCCCCGCGGCGCGAGCGGTGCGGGGAGGCGGGGCTCCGGCGCAGCGGGGACGGGACCGGCCTCCAGAGACGCGACGTCGTACGGGATCGCGAGCACGACCGGCACGCGATACGTCAGGGCATGCTCGATGGCGATGACGGTCGTGGCCGCGGCATCCGCTCGCCCGACCGTGTAGGTCCGGGCGCCGACGGCCGAGGCGAGGGCGATCTGGTCGACGTCCCACGGCCGGGGTCCGGAGGTCGGCTCGTCGCCGACCACCAGGACGAGGGGCACGTGCGCCTGCACGGCCTCAGCGAGGGCGGTGAGGGTGTTCGTGAAACCGGCGCCATAGGTCGACGTGCCCGCGGCGATCCGTCCGGAGGCGCGGAAGTGCGCGTCGGCGGCGACCACGGCGCCCTGCTCGTGGCGGACGGCGGTGAACACGGCATCCGTCTGCGTCTCGAGGGCATCGAGGAAGTAGGCGTTGCCGTTGCCCATGACGCCGAAGACGGCGTCGATGTGCTGGGCGAGGGTGAGAGCGACGTGCGCGGAGACGGTGGGCATGCGAAGGCCTTTCGAGACAGGGACGGAGAGATGCGTTCCGTATGTGTCTCGCCTGCGCGTCGTCGCGTGCGGCTTCGTGCCTCTTTTTCAGGCACCGGCTGGGGGCCGGACGCCTCGATTCTAGTGCGCACCGGCGAGGTGGCGGCTGGGGGAGAATGAGTCGGTGACGGATGCTTCGATCGAGCGCGAGACGCTCACCTGGGACGGATTCGGTTCGGCGACGCGGGATCTCGCTCGCGCGATCCTCGACAGCGGCTTCGAGCCGGAGGTCGTGGTGGCGATCGCCCGCGGCGGGCTGCTTCCGGCCGGCGCCATCGCGTATGGACTCGGTGCGAAGAACTGCGGGGCGATCAACGTCGAGTTCTACACGGGGATCGGCACGGTGCGGGATGCGCCGGAGGTGCTGCCGCCCGCACTGGACATGGACTACCTCGACGGCCGCCGCGTGCTGCTCGTCGATGATGTCGCCGACTCAGGTCGCACGCTCGCGCTCGCGGTGCAGCTGTTGAAGGACAAGGGCGCCGACGTGCGGTCGGTCACGATCTACACGAAGCCGTCGACGATCATCCAGCCGGACTACGCCTGGAAGGACACGGACCTCTGGATCGACTTCCCGTGGTCGTTCCAGGGCACGGTTCGCGAGGAGGACCTGGGGCTGCCGCCGACGGCGTGATCCGAATGACATCGCGCCGAGATCCGCCCTCTCAGTCGGCTGAGGCTGCGAGGAGACGCTGAGTCGCTGCTGCAAGTCGGGGGATGTCGTGCCGGGCGGTGGCATGGACGATCGCATGCGCGGTATCGAAGTATCGGTGCGCTATCTGATCGCGCATCCGAGCGATCTCGCGCCAGGGGATGGCCGGCTCGGCCGCGAGCACCTCTGGTTCGAGATCCTTCACCGCTTCCCCGATCTCCAGGAGGCGAATGCGGATCGCGTCGAAGACGATGTCGTCTTCGACATCGCCCCGGTCGACGTAGCGAGCGATCGCTGCACATGCCGAGGCGATGTCCTGCAGCCGAGCGTGTTCGTGCCTGCTCACAGAGGCACCGCGTCACGCATCACCTGTGCGGCGATCGGGGGTTTGAGTCCGGAACGCGGCACGACGTCGACCGGCCGGCTCAGCAGCGCTTCAGCAGCGGATCGCATTCGCCCGAGCGCGAACAGCCCTACGGAAGGATCGAGGTCGACGAGAAGGTCGATGTCGCTGTCCTCGTCGTCGTCGCCCCGGGCGACACTGCCGAACACCTCGATGTTGGTCGCGCCATATCCGGCGAGGAGTGCCCTGAGCTCCGCGCCCCGTACCCGCACCTCCTTGAGCGTCTTCGCTTCGTCGCCGAGGCTGAGGCGCATTCCTGCGGCTCCGACGAGCCGATCGAGCGCGGTCACGGACGGATCTCGGCGTCCCGTCTCGTATTCGCTGATGACGCTCTGAGGCATACCGGAGCGTTGTGCGAGCGCGGCCTGAGTCAGGCCAGCACGTTCCCGTGCTCGTCGGATCAGATCGGCTCCTCGGCGCATGCTCGATGATATCGCGGATTCGCGATACTCGTCATCCTCTGAACAGTCCTCGCAGCGTCTGAATCGTGTCGGCGTCGGCGGGCGTCTTGTCGGCGCGGTAGCTCTTCACCCGGGCGAACCGCAGTGCGATCCCGCCGGGGTAACGAGGGGAGCGCTGCACGCCGTCGATCGCGATCTCGACGACGAAGTGCGGGTCGAGGAAGACGGTGCTCTGCGTACGGCGGGTCTCATACGCGGGGAACTGCTCGGTCTGCCATCGCAGGAGCTCGTCGGTGAGGCCCTTGAAGGTCTTGCCGACCATGACGAGTCCACCCGGTTCGCCGAACTCTCCGTCGGGGTCGCGCGCTCCCAGGTGCAGGTTCGACAGCCACCCCTGCCGGCGCCCCGATCCCCACTCGGCACCGAGGACGACGAGGTCGTAGGTCAGCACCGGTTTGACTTTCACCCACGACTTGCCGCGGCGACCCGCGGTGTACGTCGAGTCGATGCCCTTGACGAGCACGCCCTCGTGGCCGGCGGCGAGGGCGTCGCGCGACAGTCGTTCGGCGGCTTCGGGGTCTGCGGTCACGATGCCCGGCATGCGCCAGTCGCCGGCGACCCGCTCGAGTTCGGCGAGGCGCACCGACAGGGGCTCGTCGATGAGGTCACGGCCGTCGACGTGCAGCACGTCGAAGAACCAGGGGCGCAGCGCGAGCTCTCGGGTGGCGTCCGCCCCGAATCGCGACATGGTCTCCTGGAACGGACGCGGCCCGCCGTCCTCGTCCAGCGACAGCGTCTCCCCGTCGAGGATGAGATCGTCGGCCGGGAGTCCCCGCACGATCTCCACGAGTTCGGGAACCCGATGAGTGACGTCCGCCAGACTGCGTGTGTAGACGCTCACCTCGTCGCCGTGCCGGTGCACCTGGATCCGCGCGCCGTCGAGCTTGTACTCGACCGACGCCTCGCCCGTGATCTCGAGAGCCGCGGTCGGCGTCGCGGCGGTGGCCGCGAGCATGGGCAGCACGGGGCGACCCACGGCGAGGCCGATCGCGTCGAGCTCCTCCTCGGTGCCGGTGAGCGCGACCACGGCCGTCTCACCGAGGTCCCCCGACAGCATGGCGGCGCGACGCACGACGGCGGCGGGTCGATCGGATGCCTTCGCCACGGCGTCGAGCAGCACGCCGCCCAGAGCACCGGTGCGCAGTTCGCCGAGCATGGCGCGGGCGAGGAAATCCCACTCGGTCGCGGTAGCACGCGAGGCCAGTGCGGTGAGGAGCCGCGTGCGGGCAGCGGCCGACCCCGACCCCGAGGACGCGGCGAGAGCGTCGAGCGATTCATCGACATCGGCGATCGACAGCGCCGCGTCGTCGGCATGCGTGACGTCGAGCGCCGAGAGCCCCCGCCAGCCCACGCCGAGCCTTCCCTGACGCGGGGCGGCGAGCAGCAGCCCGACGAGGACGGGCAGCTCCGCGGCATCCGCCGACGACACCAGGGTCGCCAGGGCGTCGATCTTCGCGAGACGGGAGGAGGTGGAGGTCACCGTCTCGGCGGTGGCGACCACGTCAGCGAGCTTCATCCCCGCAGTCTGCCATCGGGGTGTGACATTGCCGTACGCCCTTGCGTATCGCCCCGAGAGCCCTCACGGTCCGGGAACAGCGGCCTCGAAGAACGCCGCCGGATCCGCGGCGATCGGGAGGCACTGATCGTCCTCCCAGCCGAGGGATCCGGCGTGCGACCACACCACCGGCGCGGAGCCGTCGTTCGCGCGGGTTCCCGCGATGACCTCGCTGAGGTCGAGGCAGTAGAAGCCGCCCGAGCCGTCCAGCGCGAGCGGCCAGGCGCCCGGCATGTACTCGGCGAACTCGTAGTCCCGGTAGTAGTCGGCCATGTCCGCGCCGAGCGCACCGAACTCGGGCGCCGGCGTCGACCAGCGGCCCTCAGGCAGCTGCGCGGCGTCGAGCGCGAACCACGGGACTGCCGTGCGCATCAGCGCACGCAGCGGTTGCGGAAAGGTCACCGGCGCGCCGAGGTGCAGCATCCGTCCTGCCTCGTCCGCGAGGGCGTCGAGCCAGGGAGGATTCGTCACACCCGTATCGTAGGGGCCGGAGCCGTTCAGCGCCCCCGGAACTCCGGGCGCCGCTTCTCCTGGAACGCGGCGAAGCCCTCGCGGTAATCGTCGGTGTCGCAGAGGGCGGCCTGCGCGGCGTTCTCGACCTCGACCGACTCCCACAGGGCGAGGCGCTCGTCGCGGATGCGGGCGA
This sequence comes from Microbacterium martis, assembly GCF_047246685.1. Taxonomy (NCBI): domain Bacteria; kingdom Bacillati; phylum Actinomycetota; class Actinomycetes; order Micrococcales; family Microbacteriaceae; genus Microbacterium; species Microbacterium martis. Next base: position 487,895 of record NZ_JBFOKT010000001.1, read on the forward strand.
CGAGCTGCTTGCTGACGAGGAACGCGGCGGTGGCGCCGCGGGCGGCTGCGGCTGCGGCATCCGTCGTGGCCTGCACGACCTCGTCGTCGGGGAACACGCGCGAGAACAGTCCGGCGCCTACCGCCTCCGCTCCGCTCATGAGCCGGCCCGTGTAGATGAGGTCGAGCGTGCGGTGCGCTCCGAGGCGGTCGACGAAGAGCGCGTGCCCGCCGGAGTCGAGCGTCGCCCCCAGCGCGGCGAAGGGCGATCCGATCTTCGCCGACTCGGCGACGTACACGACATCCGTGGCGATGAGGAGTCCGAGTCCGACGCCGAGGCACGCGCCGTGGGCGACCGCGAAGGTCGGCGCGGGGAACCGCGACATGCGCTGCAGCAGCGGCGTGACGAGTCCTCCGAGGTAGCCGATCACGTCGTCGTCGCGAGGATCCACGCCGGAGATGTCGCGCCCGGCGCAGAACGCCCGCCCTTCACCGCGCAGGACGAGCGCGCGGACGCCCGCCTCTTCGGCGTCGTCGTAGGCCTGCACCAGGTCTCGCAGCGCCTGCTCGTCGAGCGCGTTGAGCTTCGCCGGGGCGTTCAGTGTGACGGTGGCGACATCATCGGCGACGGTCAGTTCGATCATGCGTTTCCTCTCGACGGCCCTTCGACCGGCTCAGGGGCCCAGATGACGGGGCTCCTCACACGTCGTAGTCGACCACGACGCGGTCGCTGGTGGGGTGGGACTGGCAGGTGAGCACGTAGCCGCGCAGGAGCTCGTCGGGCTCCAGCGCGTAGTTCTCGGTCATCGTGACGCTGCCCTCGAGCACGCGCGCGCGGCAGGTGCCGCACACGCCCCCCGCGCAGGCGAACGGCGCGTCCGGGCGCACACGCAGCGCTGCGTTCAGGACGGACTCGTGCGCGTCGACCGGGCTCTCCACGGTCGACGACACTCCGTCGAGCGTGACCTCGATGCGCACCGTCTTCTCGCCCGCACGCACCTCGACCGGCCGCGCGGCGCGGACGGGTTCGTCGCCGGTCGTGAACAGCTCGAACCGGACGTGCTCTTTCGCGACTCCCGTGTCGGCGAGCACCTCGCGGCACAGGTCGACCAGCGCGAGCGGGCCGCACAGGAACCACTCGTCGACATCGGCCGGGTGGATGAGCGAGGAGAGGATCGTGCGCAGCCGCTCCTCGTCGAGTCGTCCGGAGAGCACCGGGGCGGTGCGCTGCTCGCGCGAGAGCACGTGGTGCAACGTGAGCCGGGTCGGATAGCGGTCCTTGAGGTCGGCGAGGTCCTCCAGGAACATCACGTCGACCGTCGCGCGGTTCGTGTACAGCAGCGTGAACCGTGCCGTGTCCGACCGGCCGAGCACCGTGTGCGCCAGCGCCATGAGCGGGGTGATGCCGGACCCGGCGGCGATGCCGGCCACGTGCCGATGGTCGAGGTCGTCGAGCCCCGAGGTGAAGGTGCCCTGCGGGCTCATCACGTCGATCTCGAATCCCGGATGCAGTCCGGTCTGCGCCCAGGTGGAGAACAGGCCGCCCTCGTCGCGCTTGACCGCGACGCTCAGCCGGGTCGGCGTGCCGGCGGCGAGCTGCGCGGGGGAGCGGTGCTCGGGCGCCCGGCACAGCGAGTAGGAGCGTCGCACCTCCACCCCATCGAGCGTCGTGCGCAGCGCCACGTACTGGCCCGGCAGGTGGTCGTAGTCGTCGGCGAGCTCCGCGGGAACCGTGAACGTGACCTCGACGGCATCGTCGGTGAGGGGACGCACGCTCTCGACCGCGAGCGTGTGGAACGTGGCGCGACGGCGAACCGGGCGCTGGCCCGCGGATGCAGGAGCCGGCGGAGCGGCGGTCGGCGCGGCACGCGTCGTGAACAGCCCCATCAGTGCATCCCGCCCATCAGTGCACCTTGAAGTGGTCGAAGGGTTCGAGGCAGGCGCGGCACTCATACAGCGCCTTGCACGAGGTCGATCCGAAGCGGGAGACCTCGCGGGTGTCGAGCGATCCGCAGCGCGGGCAGCGCACGCTGATCGCCAGGCGGATCGGGCCGCCCTTCGACAGGCTCAGGGACCCAACGGCCGCGCGCCCGGACGGAGGGGCGATGCCGTAGCGCTCGAGCTTCTGCTTGCCGGCATCCGACATCCAGTCCGTCGTCCAGGCGGGGGAGAGCACCAGCCGCACCTCGACGTCGGCGACGCCCGCGGCGGTGAGCGCGAGGATGACGTCGTCGCGGATCGTGTCCATCGCCGGGCAGCCGCTGTACGTCGGTGTGATGTCGACACGCACCGTCTCACCGTCGACCTCGACCGCCCGCAGCACGCCGAGGTCTTCGATCGTCAGCACCGGGACCTCGGGATCGGCGACGCCCGCGGCGATCGTCCACGCGTCGTCGCGCGAGAGGGGCCGGGCGTCGCGCAGGGTCACCATGATGCCCCCGGATGCCGTCGCGCCAGCACCTGCATCTCGGCGAGCAGGTGTCCGAACGGGGTGGCGTGCGCGCCGCGGCGCCCGCCGGCGGACGAGGCGGCGACCGTCGGCACCTCGAGCTGCGCGTCGGCGAACACGGTGTCGACGACGTCGTCGAAGCCGGCGCGCAGGCTCGACGGCCGGACGCACACCTCGCCGAGGCGCCCGATAAGGTCGTCGTCGCGGAACAGCTCGTCGACGTACGGCCAGACGTCGCCGATCGCGCGGATCATGCGCCGTCGCGACTCGTCGGTGCCCCCCGCGAGGCGAAGCACCCACTGCACGGCGTGATCGCGGTGGTAGTCGACCTCCTTCAGGGCCTTCTCGGCGATGGCGGCGAACGTCTCGTCGGAACTCGAGCGGAGCGCCGCGTACAGCTCGACCATGAAGGTGGAGACGACGAACTGGCGCGCGATCGTCTGCGCGAAGTCGCCGTTGGGCTGCTCGACGATCCAGGCGCAGCGGAACTCGGGCTCGTCGCGGAAGAACGCGAGGTCGTCTTCGCTGCGTCCGTCGTACGAGCCCGCGTAGTGCAGGAAGGAGCGTGCGTGGCCGAGCAGGTCGAGTGCGATGTTGCCGAGCGCGACGTCCTCCTCGAGCTCGGGTGCGCGGGAGATCCACGCGCCGAGCTGCTGGGAGAGGATGAGGGCGTCGTCGCCGAGCCGGAGCGCGTACTCGGCGACGTCGGCGGATGCCGCGACCGCGCCGCTCCCGGAGATCTCGGCGCTCAGCCGCAGCTCTTCGACGACGACGTCGCCGTGCGGGTCGGATGTCTCGTCCACGCGTTTCGTCTCGCCTGCGGCTCGCTCAACGACCGGAAGCGCGTCCGCTCGCTCAACGACCGGGTTCGTGGTCGTCACAGGTGCGGCACCCCCTCGGAGGCCGTGTAGTACACGGCGTGCCGGTAGTTCTTGCCCGCGGCGCTCTCGAAATACGCGCCCTTGGCGTCGGGGTCGCTCGTCGTGATCGCCTCGGCGGGCACCGCCCAGATCGAGACGCCCTCGCCCCGCCGCGTGTACAGGTCGCGGGCGTTGCGGATCGCCATGTCGGCGTCGGGTGCGTGCAGCGAGCCGACGTGCACGTGGCTCAATCCGCGGTTCGCCCGCACGAAGACCTCCCACAGGGGCCACAATTCCCGACCATGGGTCCCTGGGGCCTGTCCTGAGCTTGTCGAAGGGCCTGTCGAAGGGTCGTGTCCGGGGGTCGCCATCACGCCACCTGCCCTTCGACAGGCTCAGGGGCCCAGGGCGAGGCCTGCTTGCGGGCGTACTCGGCGGCGGCCTCGCGCACCCAGGCGCCCTCCTCGTGGGCGGTGCGGCGCCGCTCCAGACGCTCGGCGTTGCAGGGGCCGTTGCCCCGCAGGACCTCGAAGAACTCGTCCCAGTCGATCTCGCCCATGTCGTAGCGTCCGGCTTCGTCGTTCCACCGGAGGTCGGGGTCGGGCAGGGTGACGCCGAGGATCTCGGCCTGCGGCACCAGCATCCCGATGAACCGCTGCCGCAGCTCGTCGTTCGAGAAGCGCTTGATCTTCCAGGCCATCGACTGGGCGGAGTTGGGGGACTGGTCGTCTGGCGGCCCGAACATCGCCAGGCTCGGCCAGTACCAGCGGTTCACGGCATCCTGCGCCATCCGGCGCTGCTCGTCGGTGCCGCGCATGAGCGAGAGCAGGATCTCGAAGCCCTGGCGCTGGTGGAACGACTCCTCCTTGCAGATGCGCACCATCGCCCGGCCGTAGGGGCCGTACGACGCCCGGCACAGCGGCACCTGGTTGCAGATCGCCGCGCCGTCGACGAGCCAGCCGATCGCACCCATATCGGCCCAGGTCGGCGTGGGGTAGTTGAAGATCGAGGAGTACTTGGCCTTGCCGCTGATGAGCTGGTCCATCATGGCGTCGCGCGTGATGCCGAGGGTCTGCGCGGCGGAGTAGAGGTAGAGGCCGTGGCCCGCCTCGTCCTGCACCTTCGCCATCAGGATCGCCTTGCGCTTGAGGCTCGGTGCGCGGGTGATCCAGTTGCCCTCCGGCTGCATGCCGATGATCTCGGAGTGCGCGTGCTGCGAGATCTGGCGGATGAGCGTCTTGCGGTAGGCCTCGGGCATCCAGTCGCGGGGTTCGATGCGCTGCTCGGCGGCGATGAGCTCGTCGAACAGGCGCTCCTCGTCCGAGGTCTCTCGTGGCGCGAGAGAGAGGTCTGCGGGGCTGCCCATCGTCGACTCCTGTCCAGCATCTTTACTGACCGATCGTTAGGTTATTCTCCCATGCCGGTCGGCCGACGATCAAGGGGCCGTCAGCGCGACCGCGAGATGAGCTCGAGCAGCGCTCGCCCGTACGCCTCGGCCGGATCCGGATGCTCGTACGCGAGCGCGACGCCGGCGATCTCGATCTCGACGCGGAAGGTGTCGTCGAGGCGCCGGAGTGAGCGGAAGGTCTTGCGCAGCAGGTCGCGCAGCTGGTCTTCGCGCGGCAGCCACACCGCATCGGCCAGCGTCACGGCGTCGAGCGCCCACTCGGTGGTGCCGTTGAACGCCAGGTCGGTGCCGCTCGGCGTCTGACGCGCCTCGATCGTCATCTCGCTCACCGTGAAGACGTCGGCCTCCGCCTCGAGCTCGACGTCGTCGGGCAGGTCGAGCTGGAAGCGGTCGCCCTCCGCAGGGTGCCAGCCGAGGCCGGCGTCGCGCAGGGCGACGGCGAGTTCCCGTGTGATCATGCCTCTACGCTAGGCGCGATTGCGGGTCGGTGAATGCGCAGAGCCGGCGGGTGGGTGCGCGGGGCGGGGTGGGTGGCACACCTGTCGGGCGGAAGCACGGATGCCGGGCCGGATCGGAGCTATCGCCCGACATCCGCGTGAACTCCCGACAGGTGTGACCCGGGGCGGGGCGGCCGGGCGTGCGGGATGGGCCGGGTCGGGCCCGGCGGGCCGGGTGTCGGTGGGGTGGGGCAGAGTGGAGGCATGACCGCCGCACCACTCGTCGACACCCGCGAAGCCGCGCGCACCGCCCTGCGGGAGCTCGTCGGTCGGCCCGACGCCGACTTCCACGAGGGGCAGTACGAGGCGATCGCGGCCCTGGTCGAAGATCGCCGCCGCGCCCTGGTCGTGCAGCGCACGGGATGGGGCAAGTCAGCGGTCTACTTCGTCGCGACGCTGTTGCTGCGGCGTCAGGGTGCGGGACCGACGGTGCTGGTGTCGCCGCTGCTGGCGCTGATGCGCGATCAGATCGCCGCTGCCGAGCGCGCCGGCGTGCGCGCGGTCGCGATCAACTCCACGAACGCGCACGAGTGGAGCGACGTGCTCGCGCGGCTCGAGCGTGACGAGGTCGATGTGCTGCTGGTCTCCCCGGAACGGCTGAACAACCCCTCGTTCCGCGAAGAGCAGCTGCCGACGCTGGTGCGTCGCATCGGGATGCTGGTCGTCGACGAAGCGCACTGCATCAGCGACTGGGGGCACGACTTCCGTCCCGACTACCGCAGGCTCCGCGACCTCATCGCGCAGATGCCCGCCGATGTGCCGGTGCTCGCGACGACCGCCACCGCCAACACCCGTGTGGTCGCCGACGTGGCCGAACAGCTCGGCAACCTCGGTGGCGATGCGGCCCTCGAACCGGTCGTGACCATCCGCGGACCGCTGGCGCGCTCCTCGCTGCGGCTCGGGGTGCTGCGTCTGCGAGACTCCGCGAGCCGACTCGCCTGGCTGCTCAGCCACCTCGACGACCTGCCGGGCTCCGGTATCATCTACACACTCACCGTGTCGGCCGCCGTCGACACCGCCCGCCTGCTGCGCGACCACGGCCACGACGTGCGGGCCTACACGGGGCAGACCGACAGCGACGAGCGCGCGGAGTCGGAGGGCATGCTGAAGCGCAACGAGGTCAAGGCGCTCGTGGCCACCAGCGCGCTCGGCATGGGCTTCGACAAGCCCGACCTCGGGTTCGTGCTCCACCTCGGAGCACCCTCGTCGCCGGTCGCCTACTACCAGCAGGTCGGGCGAGCGGGGCGGGCGAGCGAGAGCGCCGACGTCCTCCTGCTCCCGGGCGTCGAGGACCGCGACATCTGGCATTACTTCGCGACCGCGTCGATGCCGGATCGCGAGCGCGCCGAACGGGTGATCGACGCCCTCGGAGACACCCCGATCTCGACGCCGGCGCTCGAGGCGATGGTCGACATCCGTCGTACGCCGCTCGAGCTCCTGCTCAAGGTGCTCGACGTCGACGGCGCGGTGCGGCGGGTGCAGGGCGGGTGGGTGGCCACGGGCGAGCCGTGGAGCTACGACGCCGACCGCTACGAGCGCATCGCCGCGGAACGCGTGGCCGAGCAGCAGCACATGCTCGACTACGAGCAGACCGACGGATGCCGGATGGAGTTCCTCCAGCGGGCTCTCGACGACGACTCCGCCGCACCGTGCGGGCGGTGCGACAACTGCGCCGGGGTGTGGTTCCCGCGCGAGATCGGCTCGTCGGAGAGCGCCCGGGCCGCCCAGTCGCTCGACAGGGTCGGCGTGCCGATCGAACCGCGCCGCCAGTGGCCCACCGGGGCCGACCGCCTCGACGTGCCGGTGCGCGGTCGCATCTCGGCCGATGAGCAGGCGGCCGAGGGGCGGGCGCTCGCGCGGCTCACCGACCTGGGTTGGGGCGGCGCGCTGCGCCGGCTCTTCGCCGCGGGCGCGCCGGACGGCCCCGTGACACCGCCGCTCCTCGATGCCTGCGTGCGCGTGCTCGCCGGCTGGGAATGGCAGGAGAGGCCCGTCGCGGTGGTGGCGCTGCCGTCGCGGTCACGGCCGCTCCTGGTCGACTCGCTCGCCCGAGGTCTCGCCGAGGTGGGGCGGCTGCCGTACCTGGGCGCCCTGGCGCCCGTCGACGGCGGACCGACCGGAGGCCCGGGCGGGAACAGCGTGTTCCGGCTCGCCGGACTCTGGCACCGTCTGAGCGCCGACCACCTCGACATCCCCGACGGGCCGGTGCTGCTCGTCGACGATCTGGTCGACAGCCGCTGGACCATGACGGTGGCGGCGCACACCCTGCGGCACGCGGGCGCGACAGCGGTGCTGCCGTTCGTCCTCGCACTGCAGGGCTGAGCGGTGCGGCCGATCGCCCTCGCGCCCCGCGGCAGAGAAACCGGCGGGCCGCCGTTCCGGAACGACCTTGACAAGCCGACGGCCTCCGAGCAGATTCGACACCAGCGCATCCCGACGGATTTCGCCGAGGGTGCAGCGGCAGCGATCAAGGGAGATCCACGATGAAGAAGCTCATCAACGCCCCGGAAGACGTGCTCGAGGAGTCGCTGCGGGGCGTGGCCCTCGCGCATCCCGAACTCTCGGTCGACCTCGAGAACCATGTGATCACCCGAGCGACGCCCAAGGCCGAGGGCAAGGTCGCCGTGGTCTCGGGCGGCGGTTCGGGCCACGAGCCGCTGCACGGCGGATTCGTCGGGCTCGGAATGCTCGACGCCGCCGTCGCCGGCGAGATCTTCACCTCGCCGACGCCCGACCGGGTGCAGGTGGCCACGAAGGCGGTCGACCGCGGCGCCGGCGTGCTGCACATCGTGAAGAACTACACCGGCGACGTGCTGAACTTCGAGATGGCCGCAGAGCTCGCCGAGATGGACGGCATCGAGGTCGGCAGCATCGTGGTCGACGACGACGTCGCCGTGCAGGACTCGCTCTACACGGCGGGTCGCCGCGGCGTCGGGCTGACCGTGCTGCTCGAGAAGCTCGTCGGCGCGGCCGCCGAGGAGGGTCGCGACCTCGCCGCCGTCGTCGAGCTGGCCACGCGCATCAACGGGCAGGGACGATCGATGGGCATGGCGCTCACGAGCTGCACGGTCCCCGCCGCGGGCAAGCCGACGTTCGACCTGCCCGACGACCAGATGGAGATCGGCATCGGCATCCACGGCGAACCGGGTCGGCACCGCGAACCCCTCGCACCGGCATCCGACATCGCCCGGCAGCTCGTCGAGCCGATCCTCGCCGACCTCGCCGCGACCGGGCCCTCGATCGTCATGCTGAACGGCATGGGGGCGACGCCGCTGATCGAGCTGTACCTGATGTACGGCGAGGTCGCGGCGCTGCTGGAGAAGGCCGGAGTGCAGATCGCCCGCAATCTCGTCGGCAACTACATCACCTCGCTCGACATGGCCGGATGCTCGGTGACGGTGCTCCCGGCCGACGACGAGCTGCTGCGCCTCTGGGATGCGCCGGTGAACACCCCAGGGCTGCGCTGGGGCGCGTGAACCGCGCGGATACGACCGACCCGGAGGGCGGAACGCCATGACAGACACCATCGCATCCGACGTGCTCGTCGACTGGATCGACCGCTTCGGCGGCGCCGTCACCGAGCAGCGCGACTGGCTCACCGAGCTCGACTCGGCCATCGGCGATGCCGACCACGGCGCCAACATGGCGCGCGGCATGACGGCCGTCGCCGAGCGCCTCCGGGCGGGAGCTCCGGCGACCGCCGACGACCTGCTGAAGACGGTCGGCATGACCCTGGTGAGCTCGGTCGGCGGTGCGAGCGGGCCGCTCTACGGCACGTTCTTCCTGCGGATGGCCGCGTCGGCGGGGCCCGTCACCGAGCTCGACGCCGACGGACTCGCGGCAGCCCTGCGCGCCGGCTTCGACGGCGTCGTCGCGCGCGGCAAGGCCGAGGCGGGCGACAAGACGATGTACGACGCGATGGCACCGGCGGTCGACGCGCTCGACGCGGCGATCGCGGCCGCGCAGGATCTGCCGACGGCCGTGCGGGCGGCCGCCGATGCCGCCGCCGCCGGTCGCGACGCCACCGAGCCGCTCGTCGCCCGCAAGGGACGCGCGAGCTACCTCGGTGAGCGCAGCGCCGGGCACCTCGATCCGGGAGCGGCATCCGCGGCGATCCTGTTCGACACCCTGGCTGCGGCGATCGCCGACCGATCCTGATGATCGGGATCGTGGCCGTCTCCCACAGCGCGCGGCTCGGGGAGGCGGCGCTCGAACTCGCCCTGCAGATGGTGGCGGGCGGTGCGCCGGTGCGGGTCGCCGCCGGCGCCGGAATCGACGGGCAGGGCGCGCCGATCCTCGGGACGGATGCCGTCGCCGTCGCCGCCGCGATCGACGAGCTGGCGACGGACTGCGCGGGCGTGATCGTGCTCATGGACCTGGGGTCGGCGGTGCTCAGCGCCGAGCTCGCCCTGGAGCTGCGCGCCAGCGACGTGCCGGTGCGCCTGACGTCCGCGCCGTTCGTCGAGGGTCTGCTGGCGGCTGTCGTGTCGGCGGCGGCGGGCGGATCGCTCGACACGGTCGCCGATGAGGCTCGCGCCGCGCTGACCGCCAAGACCGCGCAGGTGGCCGACGACGCGGCCGAACCGGGGGAGCCGATCGAGCCGCCGTCTCGGGGCGAGGCGGAGACGCGACGGGTGCGCGTGCGCAATCCGCTCGGCATCCACGCCCGGCCGGCGGCGCTGATCGCCGACACCGCCGCGGGTGTCGACGTGCGCCTGCGACGTCTGCCCGACGGGCCCGAGGCCGCCGCGGCGAGCCTGTCGCGGCTGCTCGTCCTGGGCGCGCGTCAGGGCGACGAGCTCGAGCTCTCGGCGACGGATGCGGGCGCGGCCGTGGTGCTCGACCGCCTGGAAGCCCTGTTCCGCGACGGGTTCGGCGAGGGGACCCACGACCCCGCAGCCGTCACGGACGACCCCGCGGGCGCGGGTGCCGCCCCTGCAGCCGACGCCTCCGAACCGGCTCTCGTCGCCGCCGAACCGGCGCCCGTCGCCGCCGACCGGGTCCCCGTCGCCGCGGACCCGGTCCCCGTCGCCGCCGACCCGGTCCCCGTCGCCGCGGGTACCGTGCTGCGCGGCCGCGGGGTGAGCGCGGGGCGCGCGGTCGCACCGGTCGCGCACCTCGCCCCGCCGCTCGCCGAGCCCGACCTGCGCACGGTGATCGCCCCCGCCGATCGTGAGAGCGAGGCCGACGCCGTCGCATCGGCCGCGCAGCGGGTGGCCGACCGGCTGCGCGGGCGCGCCGAGCGGGCGAGCGGCGAGACGCGCGCGATCCTCGAGGCGACCCGCCTGCTCGCCGCCGACCCCGAGCTCGTCGCGGGCGCGGCGGCGCTCGTGCGAGCGCAGGGCCGCAGCGCCGCCCGCGCCGTGTGGGAGGCCGCCGCCGCGCAGGAGGCGGATCTCGCGGCTCTGGGCGGTCGGACGGCAGAGCGCGCGGCCGACCTCCGCGACGTGCGGAACCGCATCATCGCCGAGATCGTCGGCGTCGAGATGCCCGGCGTTCCCGAGCGCGACGAGCCGTTCGTGCTGGTCGCCGCCGACCTCGCCCCGGCCGACGCTGCAACGCTCGCCGGTGGGAGGTGCGCCGGGCTGCTCACGGAGCAGGGGGGTCCGACGTCGCACACCGCGATCATCGCGCGTTCCCTGGGGCTGCCCGCCGTCGTCGGAGTCGCCGGAGCGACGCGCGTGCCCGACGGTGCCGTCGTGCTGCTCGACGGCGAGACGGGGACGGTCGAGGTGGAGCCGCCCGCGCCGCGCATCGCCGAGGCTGCGATGCGGATCGCGAAGGCCGCGGTCGCCCCGCTCGCCTTCGGCGGCACCGGCGCGCTCGCCGACGGACACCGCATCGCCCTCCTCGCGAACGTGGGAGGGGCCGCGGATGCGGTCGCGGCGGCATCCGCTCGTGCCGAGGGCGTCGGCCTGTTCCGCACCGAGTTCTGCTTCCTCGACCGGGCGACGCCGCCCGTCGTCGACGAACAGGTCGCGGCCTACCGCGGCGTGCTGGCCGCGTTCCCCGATCGCCGGGTCGTGGTGCGCACGCTCGATGCGGGGAGCGACAAGCCGCTGCCCTTCGCGAACGACGACGACGAGGAGAATCCGGCTCTCGGCGTTCGCGGACTCCGCGTCGCGCGACGGTCTCCGCAGCTCCTCGACGACCAGTTGCGCGCCTTGGCGCTCGCGGCCGACGCGGAGTCGGCGCGGGTCGAGGTGATGGCGCCGATGGTCGCGACCGTCGACGAGGCGCGCGACTTCGCGCAGCGGTGCCGCTCGGCGGGCCTGACGCGGGTGGGCGTCATGATCGAGACGCCCGCGGCCGCCGTGATGGCCTCAGCGCTGTTCGAGGTGGTCGACTTCGTGAGCATCGGCACCAACGACCTCACCCAGTACACGATGGCGGCCGATCGGCTGCACGGCGAGCTCGGCGATCTGAACGATCCGTGGCAGCCCGCCGTGCTCCGGCTGATAGCCGCGGTGGGCGAGGCCGGGCGCACCGCGGGAAAGCCGGTAGGCGTCTGCGGCGAGGCCGGCGGCGACCCCGCTCTGGCTCCGGTGCTGATCGGACTCGGCGCCACGTCGCTGTCGATGACGCCGCGCGCGCTCGGGCGCGTGGCCGACGCCCTGGCCGGCGTCGACTCCACGGACTGTCGCCGTGCCGCCGACGCCGTGCTCGGTGCGGCGACAGCCGACGAGGCCCGGGAAGCCGCGGCAGCCGCAGTGGCGGGCTGACGGCTCAGGCGGGCACGGGCTCCGCCTGGTGCTGCTTGCGGACCAGTGTCAGCACGTCGTAGGTCGCGACCGTCTCGTCATCCTGATTGCGGATGACCGCGTCCCACCGCACCTCGCCGTACTCGTCGGTCTCGCGCGGGGTGATCTGCTTCGCGGTGAGCTCGACCCTGATCTCGTCGCCGGGCGACACGGGGGTCACGAAGCGCAGGTTCTCCAGGCCGTAGTTGGCCAGCACGGGCCCCGGCTCGGGATCGACGAAGAGCCCCGCGGCCCACGAGACCAGCAGGTAGCCGTGCGCGACGCGCCCCGGGAAGAACGGGTTGGCCGCCGCGGCCTCCTCATCCATGTGCGCGTAGAAGGTGTCGCCCGTGAACCGCGCGAACGTCTCGATGTCGTCGAGGGTGACCTCCCGCGACGCGGAGACCACCTGATCGCCGATGCGCAGCTCGTCCAGGGGTTTGCGGAACGGATGCCGACCCTCGCTGCGCGCGGTCGCACCCGGGTGCCACACGCCGGTGAGGGCGGTCAGCATCTCGGGCGAGCCCTGCACGGCGGTGCGCTGCATGTGGTGGAGGACGGCGCGAATGCCGCCCAGCTCCTCACCGCCGCCCGCGCGCCCCGGTCCGCCGTGCACGAGGTTCGGCAGCGGCGAGCCGTGCCCGGTCGACGACCGGGCGTCGTCGCGGTCGAGCAGCAGCATCCGGCCGTTGAACGGAGCGATGCGGGTGGCGAGCTCCACGGCCTGCACAGGGTCGTGGGTGGCGATGCTGGTGACGAGCGATCCGCCCCCGCGCCCGACGAGCGCGGCGGCCTCGCCCGTCGTGTCGTAGGTGAGGAGCGAGGCCACGGGGCCGAACGCCTCGACGGTGTGCGCGGCGTCGACGTCGGCGTCGTCGAAGCGCAGCAGCACCGGGGAGAGGAAGGCCCCCACGGCCGTCGAGTCGACGCTCCCGTCGGCGCGCCGCACCTCCGGAGCCGCGGTAGACCCGACCACGATCCTCCCGCCCGCCTCCTCGAGCGCCCGCACCTGACGCAGCACCTCGTCGCGCTGGCCGGTCGACGCGAGCGGACCCATGGTGACCCCCTCGGCGCGCGGATCGCCCAGCACCGTCTTCTCGGCGATCCGGGCACGGACCGCCTCGACGACGGCATCCGCGGTCGCGGCTGGCACGATGGCGCGCCGGATCGCCGTGCACTTCTGGCCCGCCTTCGTGGTCATCTCGGTCACCAGCTGACGCACGTACGCGTCGAACTCCGGTGTTCCCTCGACGGCATCCGTTCCCAGCACCGAGGCGTTGATCGAGTCGGTCTCGGCGGTGAAGCGCACGACGCCCGTCTGCACGACCGGATGGGCCTTGAGGGCCTCGGCGGTGGAGGCGCTGCCGGTGAACCCGACGAGGTCGCCGAGGCGCAGGTGCTCGAAGAGCGTCGGCACACCGCCGCTCACCAGCTGCAGCGAACCTGCGGGGAGAAGCCCGGAGTCGACGAGGATCCGCACCATCGCCTCGGTGAGGTAGCCGGTCGGCGTGGCCGGCTTGATCACGGTCGGCATGCCCGCAAGGAAGGCGGGCGCGAGCTTCTCGAGGGCGCCCCAGACGGGGAAGTTGAACGCGTTGATCTGCACCGCGACCCCGGGAAGGGTCGTGAAGACGTGGCGCCCGAGGAAGGAGCCGTCTTTCGAGAGGGGCTCGACCGGACCGTCGACGTGCACGGTGCTGTTGGGCAGTTCGCGCCGCCCCTTGCCCGAATACGAGAAGAGCACGCCGATGCCGCCATCGATGTCGACCCACGAGTCGCTCCTGGTCGCCCCGGTGCGCGCCGACACGGCATACAGCTCGTCCTTGCGCTCGGTCAGCGCGAGGGCGAACCGCTTCAGCAGCAGGGCCCGCTGGTGGAAGGTGAGGGCGGCGAGGCTCGCCCGACCGACCGTGCGGGCGTGGTCGAGCGCCCCGGCGAGGTCGAGGCCCTCGGTGCTCACGCGGGCGACCACCTCACCCGTCGAGGCATCGCGCACCTCGGCGCCCGATGCGCCGTCGGAGCCCAGCGCGTCGAGCGGCGGCGTCCACCAGGCGTCTCGCACGAAGCTGGGAAGGTGTCCGGTCATCGTGTCTCCTCCGTCGTCGGCCGCTCTCGGCCGTCCTCGTCCCACGTGTAGAAGCCTTCGCCGCTCTTGCGGCCGAGCCTGCCCTCGGCGACCATCCGGCGCAGCAGTCCCGGCGGCTCGAAGCGGGGGCCCAGGGCGCGGGCGAGCTCCTCCGCGATCTGCAGCCGCACGTCGAGACCGACGATGTCGGTGGTGCGCAGCGGACCCACCGGATGCCGGTAGCCGAGCGTCATCGCCGCATCGATGTCGGCGGCGCTCGCGACGCCGTCCTCCAGCATCCGGATCGCCTCGAGACCCAGCAGCACGCCCAGGCGCGACGAGGCGAACCCGGCCGCGTCGCGCACCACGATCGGCGTCTTGCCGAGGGCGCGCACGGTGTCGCGGGCATCGGCGACGACGGCGTCGTCGGTCGCCGCACCCCGTACGATCTCGACCAGTGCCGACGACGGCACCGGGTTGAAGAAGTGCAGTCCGAGGAAGCGTCCGGGCTGCCGCAGGGTCGCTGCGAGGTCGTCGACCGAGATCGACGACGTGTTCGTGGCGAGCACGGCGGTCTCGTCGATGACGGCCTCCAGCCGGGTCAGCGCGCCCTGCTTGACCGTGCGGTCCTCGGGCACCGCCTCGATCACGAGGGCGCAGTCCGCGAGGGCGCCGATGTCGCGCCCGCAGCGCAGCCGCGCACGCAGCGACGTCGCGTCGATCGCCGCGTCGCGTTCGACGGAGCGGCGGATGCCGTCGCCGACGCGCGCGGCCGCGGCCCCGGCGCTCTCGTCGTCGCGCTCGACGACCTCGACGACGGACCCCGCGAGGAGGAAGGCGTGGGCGATGCCGGCGCCCATGCGCCCGCCGCCGAGCACGCCCACCCGGGCAGGGGCCGCCGACGGGGTCGGAGACGCCGTCGCGCTCATCGGCCGGCCCTCCGTTCGAGGAACGCCGTCATGCGGCGGTGCTTCTCGGGTGAGGCGAAGAGCTCGGCCTGCAGCTCGAACTCGATCGCCGGATGCCCGCCGCGCGCCGTGCGCAGCGCCCGCTTGGTGTGCTGCGTCGCGAGAGGGTCGTTCGCGGCGATCCGATCGGCGAGGGCGTGGGCGGCGTCGAGGAGGCCCTCCGGCGGGTGCAGCGCCGTGACGAGCCCCCAGGCCAGCGCCTCGTCGGCGTCGAGCGTGCGACCGGTGAGCAGCAGCTCGCTCGCCCGCGCCTCGCCGACGATCTCGGGCAGCCGCCAGGCGGCTCCGGCCGCGGCCATGATGCCGAGGCCGGTCTCGGGGTTGCCGATGCGCAGGGCGGTCGTGCCGATGCGGATGTCGGCGGCGTACGCCAGTTCCGCTCCGCCGCCCAGCGCCCATCCGTCGATCGCCGCGATGACCGGCATGGGCAGCTCGTGGATGCGGATGAACGCCCGGGCGTTGATGCCGCGTCGCGCGTCGTCGGCGGTGCGCAGACGCAGCTCGGCGATGTCGGCCCCGGCCGCGAAGACGCCGCCCGAGCCGGTGACGATGAGCGTGCGCGGGTGCTGCTCCAGCGCGACGCACAGCTCGTGCAGCGCGTCGATCGTGGCCTGGTCGATGGCGTTGCGCTTCTCGGGCCGGTCGAGGGTGGCGACGACCCGATCGGGCCGCTCCTCGACGCGCAGGGTCACGAGACCCGCTCCACGATCATCGCCGTGCCCTGCCCCACCCCGACGCACATCGTGGCGAGGCCGAGCCCGGCGCCCTCGCGCTCCATGCGGCCGAGCAGGGTCACCACGATGCGGCATCCGCTCGATCCCAGCGGGTGCCCGAGGGCGATCGCCCCGCCGTCGCGGTTCACGACCCCGGGGTCGAGTCCGAGTCGGCGGATCGAGGCGAGCGACTGGGTCGCGAAGGCTTCGTTGAGCTCGACGGCGCCGATGTCGTCGATGCGGATGCCGGTGCGCGCGAGAGCCTTCTCGGTGGCGGGGACCGGCCCGAGCCCCATGACCTCGGGCGCCAGGGCCGCCGAGGTCGCGGTGACGATCCGCGCGCGGGGGGTGAGCCCGTAGCGGCAGACCGCGTCTTCGCCCGCTACGACGATCGCCGAGGCGCCGTCGTTCAGCGAGCTCGAGTTGCCCGCCGTGACGACCTCGCCGCCGCCCACGACCGGACGGAGTGCGGCGAGGGCGTCGAGGGTCGTCTCGCGCCGGGGGCCCTCGTCGGTCGTGACCTCGCCGGTGCGCGTGGCGACCGGCACCAACTCGGCGTCGAAGCGTCCGGCGTCGATCGCCGCGACGGCCCGCCGGTGACTCTGCAGCGCGAAGGCATCGGCCTCGTCGCGCGCGATCCCCTCGCGCCGTGCGACCTCCTCGGCGGTCTCGGGCATCGAGAAGGTCGCCTTGTCGCGTGCGGTGAGGCGCGGGTGGGTGAAACGCCAGCCGATGGAGGTGTCGAACATCTCACCCGGCTTCGCCCAGGGGCGCGGCGGCTTCGCCTGCACCCAGGGAGCGCGGGTCATCGACTCGACTCCGCCGGCCACGACGAGGTCGGCGTCGCCGGCCCGGATCGCCTGCGCGGCCATCGCGATCGCCGACATCCCCGACGCGCAGAGACGGTTCACCGTGATCCCGGGGACGCTGTCGGGGAGACCCGCCAGGAGCACCGCCATGCGCGCCACGTTGCGGTTGTCCTCGCCGGCCTGGTTCGCGGCCCCGAGGACGACCTCGTCGATCGCCTCGTCGGGGATGCCGGCGCGGTCGACCGCCGCCCGCACGACGAGGGCTGCGAGATCGTCGGGTCGCACCTCGGCGAGGGCTCCGCCGTACCGGCCGACCGGCGTGCGCACGCCGCCCACGAGGAACGCCTCGGGCATCAGAGCCTCCCGAAGGCGCGGAGCGGATGCTCGATGAGCTCGGTCACGCGGCGGAGGAACCCGGCGGCGTACCCGCCGTCGCACACGCGATGATCGAACACGAGCGACAGCTGCACGATGCGCCGCGCCACGATCTCGCCGTCGACGACCCACGGACGCTCGATCATGCGGCCGACGCCGAGGATGGCCACATCGGGGTGGTTGATGATCGCGGCCGACCCGTCGACGCCCAGCCCGCCGTAGTTGTTGAGCGTGAAGGTCGAGCCGCGCAGTCGCTCGGGCGGCATCGACCCGGCGCGCGCGGTCGCGGTGAGCTCGCGCAGGACGGTGTCGAGCTGGTCGACCGAGAGCGCGTGGGCCGCCGGCACCACCGGGACGAGGAGTCCGCGCTCGGTGTCGGCGGCGACGCCGAGGTTGACCCCCTCGAACGAGATCAGCTCGTCGGCGTCGTCGCTGAGGCGCGCGGCGAGCACCGGATGCTCCTCGAGGGCGATGAGCGCGAAGCGCGCCAGGAGCGCGGTGATCGACGGAGTCGGTGCCATCTCGGCGCGGAGGTCCCAGAGGGCGGTGGCGTCGACGTCGACCCACACCGTGGCCTCGGGGATCTCCGACCGACTGCGGCTCAGCCGGGCGCTCACGGCCCGGCGCAGCGGCGACAGCCTCTCACGGGAACGCACGGCCAGGCCGTCGATGGTCGCGCTCCCGGCCGTGTCCCGCCCGCTCGCGGCGCTCGCGTCCACGGCGCGCCCGCTCGCGCCGCTCGCGGCCGCGCCGACGTCGACCGCGCTGTCGACGGCCGCGCGCAGCACGTCGGCGCGGGTGACGGCTCCGTCCGGGCCGGTCGGGGGGATCGTGCGCACATCGAGCCCGAGGTCGCGCGCCAGACGCCGCACCACGGGCGAGCGCACCGCGACCGGTCGGCGCGGCGCGGCATCCGTTCCTCGCACGACGACAGGTTCTTCGGACGTTTCCTGCGGAATCGTCCGAAGAACGTGCTGTTCTCCGAGGGACGGGCGCGCCGCGACCGGCGGGCGACGGCGACCGGATGCCGTGCCCACGCGCGTGCCGTACCCGATGAGCACGTTGCCCGAGCCGGCCCGCTCCTCTGTGCGGTACGCCGCCGCGCTCGCCGCGGCATCCGGCTCGCCGACGGCCGTCACCTCGAGCACCGGTGCGCCGACCTCGATGACGTCGCCCGCGGCACCGTGCAGGGCGGCGACGACGCCGGCGAACGGCGAGGGCAGCTCGACCACGCTCTTCGCGGTCTCGACCTCGGCGACCGGCTGATCGGTCGCGATCGTGTCGCCGACCGCAACGAGCCACTGCACGAGCCCGGCCTCGGTCAGCCCCTCGCCGAGGTCGGGGAGGCGGAAGACCTGCACGGAGTCGCTCGTCTCTGCGCTCATGCGTCGTCCTCCCAGTGCAGTCCGTCGATGGCGTCGAGCACGCGGTCGACGTCGGGCTGGTAGAAGTGCTCGAGCTTCGGCGGCGCGTAGGGCACGTCGAAGCCGGTGACCCGGCGCACCGGAGCCTCGAGGTACTCGAAGCAGCGCTCGAACACCCGCGCCTGGATCTCGGAGGCGACCGACGCGAAGCCCGGTGCCTCGGCGATCACGACCGCGCGACCGGTGGATTTCACGGCCGCCGTCACCGTGACGTCGTCGAACGGCGACAGCGACCGCACGTCGACGACCTGCACGCTGCGCCCCTCGGATGCCGCCACCTCGGCGGCCTCGAGGGCCAGGGGCACCGATGCGCCGTATGCGAGAAGAGTCACGTCGCCTCCGTCGCGGACGATCCGGGCCGAGCCGATGTCGGCTGCGACCGACGTGTCGACCGCGCCCTTGCTCCAGTAGAGCTTCTTCGGCTCGAGGAACACGACCGGATCGGGCGAGGCGATCGCCGCCCGCAGCAGCGAATAGGCGTCCTGCGGGGTCGACGGGCTCACGACCGTGAGGCCGGGCGTGTGGGCGTAGTACGCCTCGGACGAGTCGCAGTGGTGCTCGACGCCGCCGATGCCGCCGCCGAACGGGATGCGGATCACCATCGGCATGCGCACGGTGCCGCGGGTGCGGTTGGCCATCTTGGCGACGTGGCTCACGATCTGCTCGAACCCCGGGAGGGCGAAGGCGTCGAACTGCATCTCCACCACCGGACGGAGGCCGTTCATGGCCATGCCGACGGCCGTGCCCACGATGCCCGACTCGGCGAGGGGCGTGTCGAAGCAGCGACTCTCGCCGAACCGGGCGGTGAGGCCGTCGGTGACCCGGAACACCCCGCCGAGCGCGCCGACGTCCTCGCCGAAGACCACGACGTCGGGATCCGACGCGATCGCGTCGGCGAGCGCGCGGTTGAGCGCGGCGGCCATCGTCATCGTCGCCACCCCGGGCGATGACGGGTCGCCGGCGGTGCGCAGGTCGTCGTGCGCGATGGTCATGGCCGGGCTCCCTTCACGACGCCGGAGGCGTCGGCCGCGCGTCCGATCTCGCCGCGCAGCAGATCCCACTGCTCGTCGAGCTGCAGGGAACGGTCGCGGGTGACGAACCGGAAGAGATCTTCGGGGTCGGGTTCGACATCGGTGCCGAGCGCTGCGCGCATGGCCGCGGCGATCTCGTCGGCCCCCAGGGCGAAGCGCTGCTCGTCGGCCGCGGTGATCGCTCCGGTCGAGCTGAGGTGCGCCCGCAGGCGGATCAGCGGATCGCGCGCCTCCCACGCCTGCACCTCGGCGCGCTCCCGGTAGCGGGTGTCGTCGTCGGCGTTGGTGTGCGCCTGCATCCGATACGTGTGCGCCTCGATGAGCGAGGGGCCGCCGCCGGCGCGTGCGGTGTCCACCGCTTCGCCGAGCACCGCGAGGAGGGCGGCGACGTCGTTGCCGTCGACCCTCTGCCCCGGCATCCCGTAGCCGATGGCCTTGTGCGCGAGGGAGGGGGCGGCGCTCTGGCGCGAGAGCGGCACCGAGATGGCGAACTCGTTGTTCTGCACGAAGAAGACCACCGGCACGTGGAAGACGGCGGCGAAGTTCATCGCCTCGTGGAAGTCGCCCTCGCTCGTCGCCCCGTCGCCGCACAGAGCGAGGACGACCGTGTCTTCGCGGCGGTGCTTCGCGGCGTGGGCGAGGCCGACCGCGTGCAGCAGCTGGGTCGCGAGGGGAGTGGCCTGCGGCGCGACGCGGTGGGCGCGGACGTCGTAGCCGGAGTGCCAGTCGCCCTTCAGCAGCGTCAGCGCCTCGGCCGGAGCGACGCCTCGGGCGATGATGGCGACCGAGTCGCGGTAGGTGGGGAACAGCCAGTCGTGTGCGCCGAGCACGAGCGCGGCCGCGACCTGGCACGCCTCCTGCCCGTGCGAGGAGGGATACACCGCGAGCCGGCCCTGACGCACGAGAGCGCTCGCCTGGTCGTTGATGCGGCGGCCCTCGACGAGGGCGCGGTAGGCGCGGACGAGCGTCTCGGCGTCGGGGAGCGCATAGCGGTCGTCGGCGACGGTCGCCCCGCTCTCGTCGATCAGGTGCACCGCGGTGTCTCGCGGGAGCAGGTCCGCGTGCTGCATCCGTCCGCCCTCCTCGCCGAACTCGATGACGACAGCATGACGCTCGGGCGACAGATGTCCAACGGTTCGCGAACATTGCTGAACGATCGGTCGTGAATTGCGTCCAGCGACGACGAAGTGTCACAATCCGAGGATGGAACGACGGGGTGAGGCGGCCGGGCTCGACGACATCGATCGGGCCATCCTCGACGAGCTGCGGCGGGACGCCCGCGCGTCGATGACCGCGATCGCGGATGCCGTGCACATCTCGCGCGCGGGGGCGCACGCGCGCATCCGGCGGCTCACCGACCTGGGCGTGATCACCGGCTACTCCGTGCGCACCGATCCCGTGCTCCTCGGCCACCACGCCAGCGCCTACGTCACGCTCGCGATCGAGCAGGCGACCTGGCAGGAGGTGCGCGACCGGCTCCGCGCGATCCCCGAGATCGAGCACATGGCGCTGGTGGGCGGCGACTTCGACGTGATCCTGCTGGTGCGCGCGAACGACGCGCGGGATCTGCGCCGCATCGTGCTGGAGGACATCCAGGCGATCCCGTCGATCCGCTCGACGCGTACGACGCTGATCTTCGAGGACTTCACGCGGGAGTGAGGTGGCGGGTCGCGCTAATCCCGGCGGATGCTGACAGCTGAGGACGTGAGGGCTGAGGCGGTCCGCTGGGAAACCTTGCGTGCCGCGAGTTCCGGAATATCGGTTGGAACTGGGATTTTCGGGCGCGAATGTCGGTGGCCCGGGGTGGGATGGGGGTATGAACAGTTCCGTCACCGTCCTCCATAGGGTCGTCGCCGACCTGGATTCGGTGCTGTCGGGAGATGGGCTGGCGGGGCTGCAGGATGCGGAGCGGATCGAGGTGCTCCGCGTAATCGGGGAGGTGCTGAGGCGGGCAGAGGCGATCACGGTCGAGGCGGTCGCGTCGATCGACGCGGCGGCGGCCGGGTCGGGGGCGGGGAGCTTCTGCGGAAGGTACGGCTGTCGGTCGATGAACGAACTGCTGCAGCGGGCTTTGCGCACGTCTGCGGCCGAGGCGGCGCGGATGGTGAGAGCGGCCCGAGTGGTCCACCGGGATGTGGAACTGACGACCGGGGCGCCGCTGTCCGGACGATGGCCGGCGCTGCGGCTGGCCCTGTTGGACGGTGCCGTGTCGGTAGCGGGGCTGCTGGCGGCGACCGGGCCGGTGGAAGAGGCGGGGGAGCGGATCGGCGCGGCGGATCGGCAGCGGGCGGATGCCGAGCTGGCCGCCTATGCGCGCGGATTCGCGTCGTCTGATGACCAGGCCGCGGCGGAGTCGGGTGGTACGGAGGCGATGATCGGTCCGGCGGCGGGTCCGGCCCCGACGGTCGACGATCTGAAGGCGTTCGCGCAGCTGATCGTCGCGTATCTCGATCCCGATGGCGCGGAACCGGCGGAAGAGCTCGCGATGCGTGGCCGACGCCTGGTCTTGGGTCGGATGAAAGACGGAGTGATCCCGATCCGTGGCGCGCTCCTGCCGGAGGTGGCGGCGCAGCTGCAGCGAGTGTGGGATGCGTATCTGAATCCGCAGGTGGCTGCGCCCCCGGTGCCCGGGGTGCGGTTCGAACCGGCCGAGACGGATGCGGACTACCTGACGTCGGCGGCCGACATCGCCGACCGGATGCCGCAGGGGTTCACCGACACTCGCTCTCGCATCCAGCGTCAGCATGACGCGTTCGCGGCCGCGCTGGGGATCGCGGCGCGCCATGATGAGATGCCGCGTCTGGGGGGTGCGGCGCCGACGTTGATCGTGTCGGTGAACGCGGAGGAGTACGCGACCGGTCGGGGATGGGCGCGCATCGACGGTGTCGACGCGCGCGCGCCCGTCACGGCGCCGGTGTCTCTGGCCCGGCATACCGCGTGCGGGGGCACGGTTCAGCGGGTGCTGTTCGACCCCAAGGGGCGGATCATCGGAATCGGGGCCACGGAGCGTATCTTCACCGTCCATCAACGTCGAGCGATCCTGCTCCGGGACCGGGAGTGTCTGATTCCGGGTTGTCACGTGCCGGGGTCGTGGTGCGAGATCCATCATGTGCACGAGCACTCGCGAGGCGGGCCGACGCATACCGACAACGGTGTCGCCCTGTGCTGGCACCATCACCGCACCCTGGATTCGTCGGGGTGGGAGATCCGCATGGACAGCGGCAGACCGAAGGTCCGCGGCCCGGCTTGGTGGGACCCCACCCGACGCTGGTGGGACCCCCACCCGCAACGCGACCTCACCCGATGCGACGACCCCGCATCCACCGGATGAAGGGGGCTGAGCCGGGGCGCGGGCTGAGTCGGAGGCGCGGGACCGAGCCGGGTGAGCGGGGCTGAGCCGGGGGCGACGCCGTGACACACTGAGACGGTGACGGGCAGTCGGGCAGCGAGCGGTGGCGCCGAAGCCGCGCGTCGTGGCCGGCCCGGTTACGACCGTCGCGGGCTCCTCGATGCGGCCGTCGGCGTGTTCAACGAATCGGGGTACGACGCCACGTCGGTCGCCGCCCTCGCCGCACGCCTCGGACTCTCGAAGGCGGCGCTCTACCACCACTTCTCGTCCAAGGAGGAGATCCTCGAGAGCGCACTCGGCGAGGCGCTCGACGGACTCGAGGGCGTGCTGGCCGACGCCCGCACCGTCGCTCCGGACGATCGGCTCGCCACGGTCCTGCAGGGGGCGGTCGGCGTGCTCATCGCGCACCTGCCCTCGGTCACGCTCCTGCTGCGAGTGCGGGGGAACAGCGAGGTCGAGCGGCGGGCACTCGAACGGCGCCGCGCTTTCGACCACGAGGTGACCGGCATCGTCCGTGCGGCTCAGCAGCAGGGCGCGGTGCGTTCCGACGTCGATGCGTCGGTCGCCACGCGACTGCTCTTCGGGATGGTCAACTCGCTGGTGGAGTGGTACCGGCCGGGCGGACCGGAGAACGCCGACGCCCTCGCGCGCGACGTGCTGACCGTCGCGCTCGACGGCCTGCGCACCCGCTGACGCCGCATCCTTCGCACTCGGACATCTGCGGCGCGCTCCCGGACAAGTGCCGGCGACGCCTGCGCCGCACAATGAGAAGGCGGCCGGTGTCTCGTCCGGCCCGCGTCTCGCTCGAAGGAGAGTCCCGATGTCCGAATCCGTCGTCGTTTCCGACCCCGACGCGTCCACGCCCGTGCCCGCATCCGCCGCCTCGGATGCCGCTGTTCTGCTCGACCGCGTGCAGGCCGCGGAAGGGGAGGGGCGCGAGATCCCGGATGCCGCGACCCGCGAGACGATCGGACGTGCTCCGGTCCACACCGTCGACGACCTCGATGACGCGATCGCCCGGGCCAAGGCGGCGCAGCCCGCGTGGGAGGCGCTCGGCCATGAGAAGCGCAGCGAGCTGCTCCTCGCCGCCGCCGACGCGATCGACGCGAACGCCGAGGCCCTCGCGTACATCCTGTCGCGGGAGCAGGGCAAGCCGCTCAACGGACCCAACGCCCGCTTCGAGCTCGGCGCCTGCTCGGCCTGGCTGCGCACCAACGCCACCACCGTCCTCGAGCCGCAGGTGCTCGTCGACGACGAGCAGCTGCACGCCGAGCTCGTCTACAAGGCCGCCGGTGTCGTCGGCGCGATCGGGCCGTGGAACTGGCCGCTCATGATCACCATCTGGCAGATCGGCCCCTCGCTGCGCATGGGGAACACCGTCGTCGCGAAGCCCAGCGAGTACACGCCGCTCAGCGTGCTCGCGATGCTCGCCGTGATGAACGAGGTGCTCCCCGCCGACGTCCTCATCGGCGTCTCGGGCGACCGCGAGGTCGGGGCCCGGCTCGCCTCGCACCCCGACATCGCGAAGATCATGTTCACCGGATCGACGGCGACCGGCCGGCGGATCATCGAGAGCTCGGCGGGCAATCTGGCTCGCCTCACCCTCGAACTCGGCGGGAACGATGCCGGCATCGTGCTTCCGGGCACCGACGCCGCCGCGGTCGCCCAGGACCTGTTCTGGGGCGCGTTCATCAACACCGGCCAGACCTGCGCCGCCATGAAGCGCCTCTACGTGCACGACTCGGTCTACGACGAGGTCGTCGACGCCCTGGCCGACATCGCCTCCTCCGTTCCCATGGGCAACGGGCTCGACGAGGACAGCGTCCTCGGACCGCTGCAGAACCGCCCGCAGTTCGACATCGTCTCCCGGCTCGTCGACGACGCGCGGAACCGGGGCGCTCGCATCGTCACGGGCGGGGAGGCGGCGCCCGAGCTCGGCGAGCTGTTCTACCGCCCCACCATCGTCGCCGACATCGACAACGATGCCGACCTCGTACAGGAGGAGCAGTTCGGACCGGCGCTTCCCGTGATCCGCTACTCCGACGTCGACGAGGCCTTCGCCTGGGCGAACTCCCTCGACGTCGGCCTGGGCGCCTCGGTCTGGTCGAGCGATCCCGAGGCGGCCCGCGAAGCCGCGTCGCGCATGCAGTCCGGAACCGTGTGGATCAATTCGCACGGGGGTCTGCACCCCATGGTGCCGTTCGGCGGGGTGAAGAGCTCGGGCTACGGGCTCGAGTTCGGGGTCGAGGGCCTCAAGTCGGTCGCCGTGACCCAGGTCGTCTCCGGTCCCGGCCGGAAGGGTTGACCGGTGCCCGCGGCCCTCTCAGCGCGCGGCGGGCGCGGGAGCGCGCCGCAGCGAGGTCAGCAGCGCCGCCAGCCCGTCGTTCAGGCGGCCGTCTCCCGCCGAGTCCGGCATCAGCACCGAGATCATCTGCCAGCCGGCGTTGCGCGAGGCGATCTCGTTCACGGCCGTGTCGATGACGACGTGATCCGCGAGCTCGCCGTCTTCGCGGGCCTCTTCGAGGAAGCGGCGGAAGAGCTCGCGCCAGTGCATGTTGTTGTCGTGGTGGATGCGGCGCACGTCGACGTCTTGGGAGGCGTGGTCCCAGAAGGCGATGACGACCTTGGCGTACGCGGGCCCGTTCGGGCTGAAGGGGAGGACCTCGCGGCACATGCGCTCGAGCGCCTGGAGTCCGCGCACCCCCTCGACCCCGGCATGGATGCGATCGTTGGCCAGCGTGTACAGGCGCAGGAACGCCGCCGTGAGCAGGCTCTGCTTATGGGGGAAGTAGCGGGCGATCGCCCCGTGCGCGTAGCCGGCCTCGGTCGCGATCTCGCGCATCGTGAGCTTGTCGAAGCCCACCCGGATGATGACCTTGGTCGCGGCGTCGGCGATGTGCGCACGGCGCTCATCATGATCGACGATCTTGGGCATGGCGGCCCTCCCTCCCGTCCATGATCGAATCATGGCTTTTTTCGTCACCGTATGGTGACTAATGTAACCTCACCGTAACCTGAAATCGAACAGCAAAGAGTACGATTCTTAAAATCACCACACGGTGACTAACTCGACGAGGAGTCTGACAATGAACCGCACCCGACTGGTCCGCCGCACCGCCGGCCTCATCGCCGCCGGTGCTGTCCTGGCGCTCACGGCCTGCACCTCCGCCCCCGGAGCCTCCGATGCCGACGCCGGTGGCGGCGGCACGACCACCCTCAAGGTCGCGACCATCGGACTGGTGTCCGACGGGGCACTCCTCCTGGGTCAGGAACAGGGCTTCTTCGAAGACGAGGGCATCGTGCTCGAGACATCGGTCGTCGCGAACCCGCCCGCCGGCCTCGCCGCCGCGCAGGGAGGCCAGGTCGACATCGCCTACGCCCCCAGCATCCCGCTCCTCAACGCGCTCTCGGGCGGTGTGCCGCTCAAGGTCGTCGCCCCCGCCGACGGCTACATCGATGGAGCCGCCGAGTCCGACGACCCGGCATCCCTCGACGACACCGGACTGTACGCATCCGCCGGCAGCGGGATCAGCGACGTGGCCGACCTCGAAGGTGCGACCATCGCCGTCCCCGCCCGGAAGGCGCAGCTGGAGGTCGTCATCACCGACGCTCTCGACCGGGCGGGAGTGGATCCGGGGTCGATCGAATGGGTGGTGCTCGACTTCACGTCGGCCGTCGCCGCCCTGCAGACGGGGACCGTGGATGCCGCGGGCCTGGTGAGCCCGTTCACGAGCGAGGCCGGCGAAGCGGGGGCGACGTTCGTCGATGCGCCGTCGGTCGGCTTCTTCGAGGAGGGCGCGGTCGGACTGTGGACGGCCGGTGAGAGCACCATCGCGGCGAAGCCCGATGCGATCGCCGCCTTCCAGCGCGCCGTCGCCAAGAGCAACGCCTACGCCAACGAGCACCCGGAGGAGGCCATCCAGGCGGGGATCGACTACACCGGATCCACGCTGTCGGTCGACGACATCAAGCTCCCGTTCTGGCCGGCCGAGGTCGCGCCCATCGACCTGCAGCGCGTCGACGACAAGCTCGTCGACCTCGGCTTCCTTCCCGCGGCGGTCGATCTCGAGGGCGTCGTCGTCTCGGCGGAGTGATCGACATGCGCAGATCCTTCGCCCCCCTTCTCCTCGGCGTCGTCGGCGTGATCGCCGCGCTGGCCCTGTGGGAGTGGACCGCGACGGTCGGACCGCTGGCCGCCTCGCCCCTTCCGCCGGCCAGTGCCGCGATCGCCGAAGCGGCGCGGCTGCTGGCGGCTCCGACCACCTGGACCGCGCTCGCGGCCACGGTCGGCATGGCGGTCACGGGCCTCGTGCTCGCGATCGTCGTGGGCACCCTCATCGGCGTGGGCGTCGGCGTGTCGCCGCTCGCGATGCACGCGACCCGGGTGCCGCTCGAGTTCCTCAAGCCGATCCCGCCGATCGTCATCCTCCCGGTCGTCGTGCTGGTGCTCGGGCCGACGTGGAGCATGGGCACGTTCCTGGTGTTCTTCGGATGCTTCATCGCGATCGCCGTGCAGACCTCGGCCGGGGTGTTCGACACCGACCCGGTCGCCCGGGCGACCGGCCGGTCGTACGGGATGGGGCGCGGCGAGATCCTCCGGAGCATCGTGCTGCCCAGCGCCCTGCCCTACATCGGCACGGCCGTGCGGGTGGCCGCGCCGACGGCCCTCGTGGTCGCCGTCGTCGCCGGCCTCCTCGGCGGCGGGCCCGGCCTCGGCCAGAGCCTCCTCCTCGCGCAGATCAGCGGCAACCAGGCGCAGCTCTTCGCGTTCGTCCTCATCCTCGGCGTCCTCGGACTGCTCATCCAGGGACTCAGCCAGTGGGGCGAGCGCCGGCTGCTGCACTGGCACCCCCAGTACCGGAAGCAGGCCCTGTGATGGCGCTGACCACCTCGCTCCAGACCCGCACCCGGCTCGCACGCCGGCAGGCGGGCAGCCCGTCGCCGCGGTGGCTGCTGATCACGGCGGAGATCGCCGTCCCGATCCTCCTGCTCGCGCTGTGGTGGGCGGCATCCGCCGGATCGACGAACACGTTCTTCCCGCCGCTGCAGCGGATCCTCGAGCGGCTCGGTCAGCTCGCGCAGACGCCGGCGTTCCTCGCCGACGTGGCCTCGTCGGTCGGCAACCTCGTCGTGTCGTTCCTGCTCGCCACGGTGATCGGCGTGCTGCTCGGTCTCGTGCTCGGGCTCGTGCGCCCGCTGAGCTGGCTGACCGAGCCGACGATCCACTTCCTGCGGGCGATCCCGCCGGTCGCCCTCGTGCCGATCTTCGTCTCGCTGATCGGCTTCGGCACCGAGACCCGCATCCTGTCGATCACGCTCGCCGCCGTGTTCCCGATCCTCATCTCGACGATCGACGGCGTCCGGGCCGGCGAGCCGACGCTCGAGATGGTCAGCCGGGTCTACCGGCTGAGCCGGACCGAGCGGCTGTTCTCGGTCATGCTGCCCGCCGCGGGTCCGCGCATCCTCTCGGGGATGCAGGTCAGCCTCATCACGGCCTTCGTCGTGATGATCGCGAGCGAGATGCTCGGATCGTCCACCGGACTGGGCGCCGCGACCCTCCTCGCCCAGCAGTCGTTCGCCATCACCGACATGTGGGCCGGCATCCTCGTGCTCGGCATCATCGGCTACCTGGCGACCGCCCTGTTCACCCTCGTCCGGCGCCGCGTGCTGCGCTGGTACATCGCCTCGCAACAGCAGGAGAAGAACTCATGACCCTCACCGATCAGGCCCCCGCGCGGCTGAGCGTGCGCGGACTGGCCAAGTCGTACCAGACGAAGTCCGGCGCGGTCCCGGTGATCGCCGACCTCACCTTCGATGTCGCCGCCGGCGAGGTCTGCTGCATCGTGGGCCCCTCGGGCATCGGCAAGACCACTCTGCTGAAGTGCCTCACCGGCCTCCAGGGCATCACCGCCGGCAGCGCGGCCATCGACGGGCACGCGATCGACGGACCGCCCGAGGAGATGGCGCTCGTCTTCCAGGAGTACACGCGGTCGCTGATGCCCTGGCTCACGGTCGAGAAGAACGTGCGGCTGCCGCTCAAGCACCTGCACCTCCCCGCCGACGAGCGCGAGCAGCGCATCACCTCGGCGCTCGCGGCGGTCGGTCTCGCCGGCGCCGAGGCGAAGTTCCCGTGGCAGCTGTCCGGAGGCATGCAGCAGCGCGTCGCCATCGCGCGCGCCATCGCCTACCGTCCGGAGGTGCTCGTGATGGACGAGCCGTTCGCCTCGGTCGACGCGCAGACCCGGTTCGAGCTCGAAGACCTCTGCCTCCGCATCCGCGAGCAGTTCGGCATGACGATCGTGATCGTCACGCACGACATCGACGAGGCCGTCTACCTCTCCGATCGCGTCGTGGTGCTCGGCGAGCGCCCCGCCAAGGTCACCGAGACGATCGAGATCGACTTCGGCGCTCCCCGGGACCAGCTGACCACGCGCGCCCTCCCGCGCTTCGCCGAGCTGCGATCGGAGATCTTCGAGCTGATCCGGAAGGCCGGCTAGTGCCCGCGCGCGACGGCGCACGAGGCTACGAGCGGTTCGAGGGGCGGGTCTCGGAGTTCACCTCCGATTCGGAGCCGTCGTGGCCCGAGCCGATCAGGGCCCGGGGTGCCGCCGACGGACGCCGTGCCCCCAACATCGTCGTGATGCTGATCGACGACCTGGGCTTCAGCGACCTCGGCCCGTTCGGCAGTGAGATCGACACCCCGCACATCGACGCCCTCGCGAAGGACGGGTGGGTCTTCACCAACTACCGCACGGCGCCGATGTGCTCGCCGGCGCGGGCGGCGCTGCTGACGGGACTCAACCCGCATCGCGCCGGATTCGGTTTCGTGGCGCACATCGATCCGGGCTACCCGGGCTTCAGCTGCGAGCTGCCGGAAGACGCGCCCACGCTCGCGGAGTCGCTCCGCGCCGGCGGGTACGCCACGTTCATGGTGGGCAAGTGGCACCTCACCCTCGAGTCGCGCCTGCACGACGGAGCCGACCGCGCGACGTGGCCGCTGCAGCGCGGGTTCGACCGCTACTTCGGCAGCATGGACGGCTTCACGTCGCTGCATCACCCGCACCGGCTCGTGCAGGACAACTCGGTCGTCGACGTCCGCGACTTCCCGGACGGGTTCTTCCTCACCGACGAGCTCACCGACCGTGCGATCGGCATGATCGACGACCTCCGGGCCAACGACGCCGACAAGCCCTTCTTCCTCTACTACGCGCATACCTCGGTGCACGGCCCGATCCAGGCCAAGGACGCCGACATCGAGAAGTACCGCGGGCGCTACGAGCGGGGGTGGAACGCGCTGCGCGACGAGCGGTTCGCCCGCCAGCGGTCGGCGGGCATCGTGCCCGAGCGCACCGCCCTTCCGGAGGACCGTATCGCCGACGGGGATCGCATTCCGGCGTGGGAGTCGCTGACCGACGACGAGCGACGGCTGTTCGCCCGGCACATGGAGGTCTACGCGGCCGCGGTCGACGAGATCGACCAGAGCGTGGGCCGACTCCTCGAGCGGCTCGACCGCAGCGGCGAGCGCGACAACACCATCGTCGTGATCGCGAGCGACAACGGCGGCACCGCGGAAGGCGGGCCGACCGGCACGCGCAGCTACTTCGCGCAGTTCGGCAGCATGGGCGCGATGCCCGAGGGCTGGGTGACCGACGTGCCGCGCGACGTCGACGAGATCGGCGGGCCGCGCCTGTTCGGCCAGTACCCCACGGGCTGGGCGCGGGTGTCGAACACGCCGTTCCGCTCGTTCAAGTCGACCACCTATGAGGGCGGGGTGCACGCGCCGCTGATCATCTCGTGGCCCGATGCCCCGCTGTCGGGCGGCCTGCGCGACCAGTTCGTCTTCGTGGCCGACCTGGCGCCCACGCTCCTCGAGCTCAGCGGGGTGGCCCCGCTGGCCGAGCGCAACGGGCGTCCGGCCCTCGAGATGGACGGCGGCAGTATCACCGCCGTGCTGGGCGACCCCTCCGCCGAAGGGCGCGAGACGCAGTACTTCGAGTGCGTCGGCAGGCGGGGGATCGTCGACGGGCGCTGGAAGGCGGTCTCGACGACGGCTCCCACCCGGGAGGACGGGCCCGCGGGCGGGACGTGGGAGCTGTACGACCTCGCCGACGACCCGAGCGAGACGGTCGACCTGGCCACGCGGCATCCCGAGCAGGTGGCGCGGCTCGCCGCGCGCTGGCACGCCGAAGCCTGGCGCAACACCGTGTTCCCGCTCGACGACGACGGATCGCTCTTCCGCCTGCGCCCCGACACCGAGGAGCCGCTCTCGGCGCCGATCGAGCTGACGCCCTTCCGGCCGCCTCTCGAGCGGTTCCGCTCCGCGAAGCTCACGGTGCTGCGATCCTTCGCGGTCGAGGTCGACCTCGTCGCGGGCCCCGAGGCCGCGGGCGTGATCGTGGCGCACGGCGATCAGGGCGGCGGCTACCTCGTGGCCCTCGACGACGGCGCCCCGCTGGTGTCGTACAACGCCTACGGCGTGATGCATCGGGCCCGCGGCGCACGGCTCGCCGAGGGACCGCATCAGCTGGTGCTGCATGTCGACGAGCTCCCTGAGCTGAGGTGGCGGCTGCGACTCGACGTCGACGGCGTCGAGGCGGCGTCGATCGCGACGGTGCCGATGCTGCTGGGCATGGCGCCGTTCACCGGCATCAGCGTCGGATACGACTACGGCGGACCCGTCGACTGGGAGATCCACGAGCAGCACCGATCGTTCCCGTTCCGGGGCGGATCCCTGGAGTCGGTGCGCGTCGTGCCCGGCGCCCGATCGGCTCACGACCCGACCGTGCTGCGCGCGGTGGGCCGAGCGGTGCAGGCGATCGCCGACTGAGCGGCGACCGCCTGCCCGTCGGGCGGTCGGCGGCGATCAGACGCTGACGGCGATCACGACGAGCGCGAGTGCGACGACCCCGAGACCGGTTCCGAAGACCGTCAGCACTGCGAGCAGGGCCCCGCCGGGAGCGGCGCCGGATGCCGCGCCGGTGAGCACCGCCGTGACGCGCAGATGGCGCCGCCGTGCCGCGAACCAGAGCGCGCAGGCGAAGACGATCCCGAGCAGACCGGGGGCCAGGCCCCACAGCTGCACCGGAGCGGGGAGGAGCAGCGGAAAGACCCTCAGCGACACCAGGGACCCGAGCGCGATGGCCAGCGCCGTGCGTCGCCACGCCAGCTCGGTGCGCTCGGGTTGGAGCCCCGGATCGAACAGCGCCGACGGACTCATCGCCAGAGCACGCCCGCGAGCACCAGCAGCCCGACGACGACGACGATGCCCGCGAGCAGCGCGGCCGAGAAGGCGCCGGGGAGCGGCTGGGACAGACGCAGGGCGCGCTCGGAGCGCATCCACTCCCACCAGGCGAAGGGGGCGACGACCGTGCCGCCGACGATCAGCAGCAGCGACGCCGCGAGGCGGAAGCCGGCGTGCAGATCGAGACCCAGCACCTCGAGGGCGACCCCGGCCGCGATGAGGGCGAGCGCCGTGCGCGTCCAGGCGAGGAAGGTCCGCTCGTTCGCGAGCGAGAAGCGTGCATCGGGCTCCTCGCCGACGCTGTAGACCGAGGCGGGGAATCGTCGCATCGCCCCATCGTAGACCGCGGCCACCCCGATCAGCGGCCGTGCACGAGGCGCCCGGCGAACCAGGTCGACACGACGTCGGTCGCGACGATCTCGTCGGCGGGGCCGGCGATGGCGTCGCGTGACAGCACCACGAAGTCGGCGGACTTGCCCACCGTGAGCGATCCGGTCTCGGCGCCGAGGCCCATCGCGGTCGCCGCGTTGATCGTGAAGACCTCGAGCGCCTCCTCGGCGGTGATCGCCTGCTCCGGCCAGAGCACGCCCGCGGCCCGGCCGAGCGGATCGGCGCGGGTCACGAGCCCCTGCAGCCCCTCGAGCGTGTTGGGGGAGTCGCTGACGGGCCAGTCCGACCCGCCCGCGACGAGCGCTCCGGCGTCGAGCAGCGCCCGATTCGGCTGGGAGTGCTCCGCGCGCTCGCCGAGCACCTCGGCCAGCGCCTGCGGGATCACACCCGGATACCAGATGAAGGGGGAGATGTCGGCCGAGACCTGCAGCTCGGCCAGTCGCGGGATGTCGCTCTCGGCCAGGAACTGGCCATGGGCGATCTGGATCGGCGTGGTGACGCCCTCGCGACGGAGCCTCTCGGTCACGTCGAGCACGAGACGCGCCGAGCCGTCGCCGGTGCAGTGCACCTTGGCCCCGAGTCCGCGCGCGGCCACCGAGCTCAGCCAGCCGTGCAGTTCGTCGAACGACATGATCGTCTCGCCGTGGAAGTGCGCCCCGTGCACGGCATCCGCCGGGTACGGATCGAGGAAGGATGCCGTCCGCGCCGGGGGAACGCCGTCGAGGAAGATCTTGACGAAGTCGGGCCGGTGGTGGGCGGTGCGGAACCTCTCGCCCTGGTCGATGAGGGGCTGGCCGATCGGATCGACCCCGAAGATCTCGTCGTTGATGAGGAGCGACGACACGACCCACGCGTTCAGCTCGCCGGCCCGATCGAGGTCGGCCAGGGCGCCGAGGATGTCGAGCGAGACACCGGCATCCTGGAAGGTCGTGATGCCGAACGAGTTGAGCAGCTCGATGCCGCGCCGGGATGCCGCGACGTGCTGGGCCGCCGTCAGCCCGCCGCTGCGGTCGTAGGCCTCCTGCACCGGGATGCCGGCGGCCTCGTACAGTACCCCGGTGGGGGTGCCGTCATCGGGGTCGAGGACGGTCACGCCCCCCACGGGGATGCGGTCGGCCGTGATGCCTGCGAGTTCGAGCGCGCGGGTGTTCGCCCACCGGTTGTGCCGCGAGTCCTCGATCAGCACGACCGGTCGCCCGCCGGCGGCCTCGTCGAGGCGACGCCGGGACGCGGTGTTCGCGAGCGTCGGCAGCAGCGTGGTCGACACCGCGCCGCCGATGATCCAGGCGTCATCGGGAAGCGTCGCCGCCTTCTCGCGCACCCGGTCGAGGATCTCGTCGACGGTGAGCGACGGCGGCAGCGACAGCTCGAACAGCTCGGTGCGACCGGCGAGGGCGTGATGGTTGTGCACGTCGACGAACCCGGGGTACACGGCGGCATCTCCGGCGTCCAGCGATCGCGTCTCCGGCCCGCGCAGGTGCTCGACGTCGGCGCGCGCCCCCACGGCGGCGATCCGGCCGTCGCGCACGGCGAACGCCTCCGCCCGCGGGCGGGCGCGGTCGGCGGTGCGGATCACCGCTCCGGTGACGATCAGATCTGCGGGCGCTGCGCCCTCGCTGCCCGTCATGTCAGACGTCTCCGAACGACGCCGGCTCGAGGTGGGGGGCGTGCTGCGTGACCGACAGCAGCCGGCCGTGGGCGCCGAACGTGAAGTGGGTCGGGACCTCGCCGCTCTCGTCGAGCCCGAACAGCACGCCGTGCGAGCGGATCGCGCCCGCATCGCGGTGATCGGCGATGGTGACCGAGGCGCAGGGGATGACCTTCTCGCGCCAGGCGAACACGTAGATGCCGGGCCGCACCTCCCACACGCTGTTCTCGTCGGTGTCGGCGAGGCCGCGCTCGGGGCCCGCGAGGCACTGCCACGAGTACCAGCGCTCCGACAGGTACACGTGCTCGTAGGCGTGCTCCTCGCTGTAGACCCATTCGACCCGGCGACCGATGAGCGTGGTCGTCGGCGCGGCCTCGACGCCGGTCGGCTCGACGCCCTCGATCACGCCGGGTGCGAAGACGTGCTGCACGCGGGTGCGGCCCTGCTCGGGGGCCGGGAGGATCACCGAGATCACGGCGAGCGCCCGCCCGTGGCGCAGGTCGAGGATGAGCGACACCGCCTCGTTCGGCAGGTAGCGGTGGTGGAACTGCACGAAGAAGAGCTGGTCGTCGACCTCGAACGCCTCGTAGTCGTCGGTGTCGGAGGCGGCCTCCGTGGGGTCACCGGCGCCGGGGCTGTAGTCCCACGTGACGGTGTCGTCGTCGAAGCGGTGGACGATGCGCGTGCCCCGGTCGTCGACCACGGTGATCTCGCGGCCGCTCAGTGCGGTCGTGTGCGGTGCCTTGTGGGCGTCGAACCCGGGGGCGAGGCCCTCGAGCGGCAGCCAGGTGGAGGTGTCGGCGGGGTTCACGGTCGTCATCGTCGTCTTCGTCTTTCTCTCGTCTCGGTTCCGAGGGTCGGGGGGTCAAGCGGGGGCTCAGCGGGTGCTGAACCTCTCCAGGTCGGTGGCCAGGCCCTCGTACACGGCGGGCCGCGCGCGCCTCAGGTAGGCGGCGTACACGATGCCGCCGATGAGGGCTAGCACGAGCAGCAGCGGCATCAGGCGGATCGCGAGCTCTTCGGACCCGGCCACGATGTTGAAGTTCACGATCGCCAGCACGGAGATGGCGGCGATGCCGAGGAAGCCGATGCCCGGAGCGATGAAGGTGCTCCACCACCGCGGGTCGCCGGTGCGACGGAAGTGCACGACGATCGAGATCGCCGCGAGCCCCTGCAGGATGAGCACGCTGAGGGTGCCGAAGCCGAGCATCGCGGGGACGAGCGTCAGGATCGGGTCGGCACCGGCGATCGCGAAGATGATCGCGACGATGCCCGCGAAGCCGGCCTGCACGATGCCGGCGAGCTGCGGTGCGCCGTTGGCGCGCGTGCGGGCCAACGCCTGCGGCAGGATGCGCGCGCGCCCCAGGGAGTACAGGTAGCGCGTGGCGGAGTTGTGGAACGCCAGCATCGCCGCGAACAGGCTCACCAGGAGCAGGACCATCATCACGGTCGTGAGCGGACCGCCGAGGTACTGCTGCGACAGCGAGAAGATCAGGTCGCCGGTGGGCAGGTGCTCGAGAGCGGTCGCCTGCGCCTGGGCGACGCCGGTGGCGCTGACCACCGCCCACGTGGTGACGCCGAGGATGACGCCGATCGCGATGATCGAGGTGTAGGTCGCCCGCGGGATGGTGCGCAGCGGCTGCTTGGCCTCTTCGCTGAAGAGCGCGGTGGCCTCGAAGCCGAGGAATCCGGTGGCGGCGAGCAGCAGACCGATCGGCAGGGAGCCCGAGAACACGGCCTCGGGGCTGAACGCGCCCAGGTCGTACCCGGTCTGCACGAGCACCGACACGTCGAAGACGACCAGCATCAGCACTTCGAGCACCAGGCAGACGCCGAGCACTTTCGAGCTGAAGTCGACCCCGATGCGCGCCAGCACGAAGCAGACGACGATCGACAGCAGTCCCCAGACCAGCCAGTGCACGTCGAGGCCGGTGAGGTCGCGGATGATCGTCTGCATGAAGAAGCCGCTCGTGCCGATCGTGCCGACCACGAAGAAGTTGTAGCCGAGTGTCGCGATGAGTCCGGCGACGAGCCCCCCGGTGCGCCCGAGGCCCTTCACGACGAAGGCGTAGAAGCCGCCCGCGTTGACCAGCTGCTTCGACATCTGCGCATAGCCGACCGCGAACAGCAGCAGGATCGCGGCGACGAGCAAGAACGACATCGGCGTGCCGCCGCCGTTGCCGAGGGCGATCGCCAGCGACGCCACGACGACGATGCCCGTGAGGGGCGCGACGGCGGCGAGGACGAGGAAGACGATGCCCGCGACGCCGAGGGCGCCCGGTCGGAGGGCGGTGTGCGACAGTGCGGCGGGTGCGGTGGTCTGCTGGTGTGCCACGTCGGCTCCTTTGCTCGGTGACGGCCGTGCGGACACGGCATCGACGACGAGGGGATCGTCGATACAGCGAGTCTGCTCGCGACGACGCCGCGCGGCTTGACGCTGAGCGAAGGACGATGGTGCGAGCGCGCACACCCGCCCGGAGGGGAGCTGTGGCAGGCGCGGGGCGGAGCAGGATGACGGGGAGGACGCCGCCGTCCCTTCCCCGCGCCGCCGGCGCCGGACGGCGCACGAGGGACACCATGGATCTGCAGTTGACGGGCACGACGGCACTCGTCACGGGGGCCGCCAGCGGCATCGGACGCGCCACCGCGCTCGCGCTCGCCGCGGAGGGCGTGCGGGTGGCGCTGCTCGATCGCGACGCGGGCGCGCTCGCCCGCGTGGTGCAGGAGGTCGCGGATGCCGTGCCCATCGTCGCCGACCTGACCGACGAGGACGCGGTGCGCGAGGCGGTCGGCGCTGCGGTCCGGCGGCTCGGACGCCTCGACGCCGTGGTGCACTGCGCCGGCATCTCCGGCCCTGTCGGCGCGAGCGTCGAAGACACGTCGCTCGCCGAATGGAACGCGGTGTTCGCCGTCAACGTGACCGGGGCGTTCCTCGTCGTCAAGCACGCGCTTCCGGCGCTGCGGGCCGCGGCGGCGGCATCCGTCGTCCTGCTCGCGAGCGACTCCGCGATCGTCGCCTCGCCCGGGATGGCGCCGTACTGCGCCTCGAAGGCCGCGCTGGTGCAGTTCGCGCGGGCGCTCTCCGTCGACCTCGCCGGCAGCGGCATCCGCGTGAACGCCGTCGCCCCGTCGGTCGTCGACACCCCGATGAGCCGCGGCGACCTCGGTGACGAGGCCTTCGCCACCGCGGCGTTCCCGGTGCAGTCCGCGGCGGAGGTCGCCGCGCACGTCGTCCACCTCGTGTCGCCGGTCAGCCGCGCGATCAACGGGACGACGCTGGTGAGCGACTTCGGATACTCCGCCCGCTCGGGGTTCCCCGCCTGAACGGCACCGTTGCGCAACGTTCGCCTGGAAGCATCGACAGAAGGAGCACACATGGGACTCGCCGTCGGATCGAGCGTCTCGGGACGCGTGATCGTCATCACCGGGGGCGGCACGGGAATCGGCGCGGCCGTCGCCGAGAGGTATGCGGCGGAGGGCGCGCACGTCGTCGTGGTCGGACGCCGCCGCGAACCGCTCGACGAGGTCGCGCGCGCGGCGGGCGCTCACGCGATCGTCGCCGACGCGGCCGACACGGCATCGGCCAGGGCGGCCGTCGCCGAGGTGCTGTCGACCTTCGGTCGCATCGACGTGCTCGTCGCGAACGCCGGCGGTCACGGGTTCTCGCCCGTGGCCGAGACCGACGACGCCGGCTGGGAGGCCGCCATCCGCGCCAACCTCACCACGGCGTTCACCATGGCGCGGGAGGCGCTGCCCGCGCTGCTCGAGTCGAAGGGGCAGATCGTCATCGTGTCGTCGCTCGCCGGGCTCTTCGCCGGTCCGTCGGTGGCCGGGTACACGGTCGGCAAGCACGCCCTGATCGGACTCACCCGCACGCTCGCGCGCGACTACGGGCGCCACGGCGTGCGGGTCAACGCGGTCTGCCCGGGATGGGTGCAGACGCCCATGGCCGACGAGGAGATGGACGAGTTCGCCGCGCACGCGGAGCTCGACTCGCGTGCGGAGGCCTACGCGACCGTCACCGCCGACGTGCCCCTGCGTCGCCCGGCGCGACCGGCGGAGATCGCGTCGGTCGTGAGGTTCCTCGGATCGGGGGAGTCGTCGTACGTCACCGGTGCCGTGATCGTCGCCGACGGCGGTTCGCACGTGGTCGACGTGCCGACCATCGCGTTCGATCACGCCGGCATGTGAGGGCGTTTCGTCTCGCTCCGCTCGCTCGACGACCGGTCGTGTATGCCCCGCGCCCGATCAGCCGATCTCGAGGGCGAAGCCGTCGGCCGTCGCGGTGATCGAGACCTGCCGCAGGTCGGCGACGGCGACCGTGGGCTCATGCGCGTGGGCGTGCGGTCCTACGCCGACGACCCGCATCCCCGCGGCGTGAGCCGCCTGGATGCCGGCGCCGGAGTCTTCGAAGACGACGCAGTCGGCCGGATCGATGCCGAGCAGTCGGGCACCGAGGAGGAATCCCTCGGGGTCGGGCTTCGACGCCGAGACGTTCTCGGCCGTCACGGCGATCGTCGGCACCGCGAGGGCGGCCGCTGTCATGCGGGCAGTCATCAGCGGCACGTTGGCCGAGGTCACGATCGCGTGCGGGTACGGCTGCAGCGCCTCGAGGAAGGCGGCGGCGCCGGGGATCTCGATGACGCCGTCGACATCGGCCGACTCGGTGGCGAGCATCTGCTCGTTCTCGCGCAGGTTGATGGCGTGATCGCGCTCGGGCAGCATGATGGCCATGCTCTGGTGCCCCTGACGCCCGTGCACCACGCTGAGCACGCGCTCGGGGGCGATGCCGTGCGGCTCGGCCCACTGGAGCCAGAGGCGCTCCACGACGGCGGTCGAGTCGACGAGGGTGCCGTCCATGTCGAGCAGGGCGGCGCGGGCGTGCAGAGTCCGGGTCACCCGTCCAGACTACGGGCGCAGGCCGCGGTGCAGCGTCTCAGTGGGCGGCGCGGTACTCGCTGGGCGAGATCCCGAACGCGCTCTTGAACGCGCGGCTGAAGTGCGCGGCGTCGACGAAGCCCCAGCGGGCGGCGATCGCGGCGACGGGCCGGTCGGCGAGCATGGGGTCGAGCAGGTCGCGACGGCACCGCTCGAGGCGGCGCGTGCGGATCCAGGTCGACACCGTCACGCCCTGCTCCTGGAACAGCCCGTGCAGGTGGCGGGTCGAGATGAAGTGAGCCGAGGCGATCGACGCCGGCCCGAGGTCGGTCGAGGCGAGGTTGCGGTCGATGTACGACCGGATGCGCTGCACGAGGGCGCGGTGCGGGTCGGCCGCGACGCCGTCGAGACCGAGCTCGCGGGTGAAGACTGTGGTGACGAGATCGAGTGCGCTGTGCGCGAGTCGTGCTCCGGTCGTGCCGGCGAGCTGGTCGAGGTTGCCGGCGAGCTGCGTGAGGTAGGGCACCACCATGCCCCCCAGGCCCTCCTGGCCCGAGATGCGCACGGCGGTGAGCTGGCCGATCATGTCGGGCGGGAGGCTGATCAGGTGCTTCGGGAACATCACCACCATCGTGCGGAAGTCCTCGTCGAACACGAGCGAGTACGGGCGATCGGTGTCGTACACCGCCAGATCGCCGGCGCGCAGCACCGCCTCGCGGTCGTCCTGGATGAGCAGACCGGTCCCCGCGAGCATGAGGCTGACCTTGAAGAACGAGCGGTCCCCGCGGGCGATGAGCTCGGGCGTGCGCTCGACCACGTGCGGTGTCGCCCGCACGTCGGTCACGTGGACCTCGTCGACGGCGGCGCCGCGGATCGTGCCGCGGAAGTGGTCGGGGCCGGCGCTCGAGACCTGCAGGGGGACGAACGACTCCGAGACGGCGGCGCGGAAGTCGCTGATGTTGCGCGCGACGAGCGTCGACACCGATTCGGCGGGGGCGGCGGGTGCACCGTTCATGACTGATCACCTCGGGCTGGTGGGAACGACGACGTTGTATACGATCCGTTCCGCGATCGTATCACCGCCGGGTCGGGAATGGCACGGCCGTGGCTCGGATCACTCGCCGCGCAGGGCGCGGGCGGCCTCCGCCGTGCGCTCGAGGGCGTGCACGGTGTGCGCGTGCCGCCGCCGCGCCACGCCGACGAAGAGGCAGTCGACGACCGCGAGCTGGGCGATGCGGCTCACCATCGCTCCGGCGCGCAGGCGCGGCTCCCTGGCGTGGGTGACGAGCGTCTGATCGGCGGCCTGGGCGAGCGGACTGCCGGGCGAGCCGGTGAGGGCGATCGTCGTCGTGCCGGCCGCGCGGGCTGCGAGAAGGAACCGCACGGTCTCGGCGGTCGTTCCGCTGTGCGAGACGCCGACGGCGACCGACCTCGTCGCCCCGAGTGCGGCCGCGGCGCTCGCCTCGTGCGCGTCGGAGAGCACGAGAGGGGTGCGGCCGATGCGCAGCAGCTTGTGCCCCAGGTCGTCGGCCACGAGCCGGCTCGCGCCGACGCCGAACAGCAGGATGCGGTCGGCGCCGTCGATCGCATCGATCGCTGTCTCGAGAGCGGTGTGGTCGAGCCGGCGCACGGTCTCCTCGATCGCGAGCGACTCGAGCGCGGCGATCTTCACCGTGGCCGCGCGAAGGGTGTCGCCGGCGGAGATCTCCGATCCGAAGCCGGACGACGCGCGCCGTTGCGCCGACTCCCGGCCGAGCTCGGTGGCGAGGGCGACGCGCAGCGCCGGGTATCCGGTGAGGCCGATCGCCCGGCAGAAGCGCACGACAGAGGCCACCGACGTGCCGCACGCGGCGGCGAGCTCGGAGATCGTGCTCGTCGTGACCGCATCGGGGTCGTCGATGACGGCGTGGGCGATGCGGGCGAGTGACGGGGGCAGCGTCTCGGCGGCGTTCGCGATCGTCGTCTGGATGCTCACGTCGTCCTCGCCTCTCTCGCCGATGATGAACAATTGTTTCACGGATGCTGCGCTGCGCGTAGGATATTTTCATGTCTCGTCCGCATCCGCATCCGGTCGTCGCCGTCGACCTCGGCAAGTCTCGCTGCCGTCTGCTCGTCGGCGAGGGACGCGGAGATACCCGCGAGGGCGTCGGGGCGCCGGGCCTGGCCGCGGAGGGCGGCGTGGAGGCGGCGCTCGCGGCGATCCGTCCCCTCCTCGGCGGGCTGGAGGGCCGCGTGTCCGCCGTCTCGGTGGGCGCCGCCGGCGCGTGGGCCGAGCCGGCGGCGGCATTCGAGCTCGCCCGCCGTCTCGCCGACAGCGCGGGTGCGCCGACCGCCGTCGCGTCGGACGTCGTGACCGCTCATGCCGGCGCGCTCGCCGGCGACGAGGGCGTTCTCCTGATCGCCGGAACTGGCGCGGCGGCTCTCGGGCTCGACGCCGAGGGCGCGCACCTCGTCGACGGGTGGGGTCCGGAGCTCGGCGACTTCGGCAGCGGGTCGTGGCTCGGCCGCGAAGCGCTGCGGAGCGTGCTGCGGGCCGCGGTCGGGCTCGCACCCGCGACGGCCCTCACCGAGGCCGTCGGCTCCCGCGTGGGAGATCCCGCGCGGATCCCCGCCTGGCTCGCCGTCGACGAGCCGCTCGCGCGCCGCCTCGGCACCCTCGCCCCACTCGTGCTCGATGTCGCGGCCGCCGGCGACGACGTCGCCGCCGACATCGTGGCCGAGGGCGTGCGCCTGCTCGCGGCATCCGCCTCCGCGGCGGCGCCGGCCTCCGCGGCATCCGCCGGGCGAGCCCCGGCCGTCGCCCTCCACGGCGGTCTCACCGATCACGTCTGGTTCCGCGCCCGGCTCGCCGCCGCGCTCGATGAGGCGGGATGCCGCGTCGTCAGCAGCCGCGGTGACGCGCTCGACGGCGCCCTGCTCCTGGCGCGCCGCACCGATCTTCCCCACGAAAGGTTCCTTCACCGTGCCGACTGACGACATCCGGCTCACCGCCCTGCTCGACGAGCTCTCCCGCCTCGACACCGAGGCCGTCACGGCCGAGCGGGGAGACCTCGACCTGCTCGACACACGCGAGCTGGTGCGACGGATGAACGCCGAAGACGCCCGCGTGCCCGAGGCCGTCGCCGCCCGCGGTGCCGAGATCGCAGCCGCGGTCGACGGCATCACCGAGCGGTTCCGCCGGGGCGGCCGTCTGATCTACCTCGGCGCCGGCACCGCCGGTCGCATCGGCGTGCTCGACGCCAGCGAGTGCCCGCCCACGTTCGGCACCGACCCATCGATGGTGGTCGGCCTCATCGCCGGAGGCGAGACGGCGATCCGGGCGGCGGTCGAGAACGCCGAAGACGATCAGGAGGCCGCCGCCGCCGCCCTGCGCGGGCTGCGGCTCACCGCCGACGACACGGTCGTCGGCATCTCGGCCTCCGGCCGCACCCCCTACGTCGTGGGCGGGCTGGAGTTCGCCCACCAGGCCGGAGCGCTGACCGTGGCCATCGCCTCGAACGCCGGGTCGGCCATCGGCGCCCTGGCCGACATCGCGATCGAGGTCGTGACCGGGCCGGAGTTCATCTCGGGCTCGACCCGTCTGAAATCCGGAACCGCGCAGAAGCTCGTCGTCAACATGCTCACGACCCTCTCGATGATCCGGCTCGGCAAGACCCATCGCGGCGTGATGGTCGACCTGCGGGCGACGAACGAGAAGCTGCACGCCCGCTCCCTCCGCACGGTCGTTCAGCTCGCGGGGGTCGACACCGCCGGTGCCGCGGCAGCGCTCGCCGCGGCATCCGGCTCGGTCAAACTCGCCCTGCTGATGCTCGCCACGGGTGCGCCGGCCGAGGAGGCGGCGTCGACGCTCGAGCGCGTCGGGGGCGTCCTGCGCGAGGCCATCGCCGCGCTCTCCGGCACCTCCGCGCTCTCCGACGCCTCCGCGACCTCCGGCACCTCCGGCATCTCCTGAGGGCGATCAGGCGGTCAGTGCCCGCAGGTGCAGGCGGCGCCGCCGCCGCAGCATCCGTCGCCCGAAGCCGCGCTGTGCGCCTGCGATGACGGCGGCACGTCCATCGCGGGATTCTGGTCGAGGAAGCCGTACGGCCTGAACGAGAACCCGGCGCGGTCGACCGGCATGATGGGCCAGTCCTCCGGTCGCGGGAAGTGCGTGAGCCCGAACGTGTGCCAGAGCACCATGTCCTCGCCGTCGATCGAGCGATCGCCCGCGGAGTACTCGGGCAGCCCCGAGCCGCCCTGGTGCGCGTTGGGGTAGCGCCCGGCCGGCCAGATCTGCCCCGGCTCGTGACGGGTGGCCCACAGATGCTTCGTCGCGAACGTGGCGCGGGCGGCGACCGACGATGCGGGGTCGGCCATCAGCAGCGCGGTCGGCTGCGGCACCAGGTGATAGGCGGTGGGGCGGCCGACGTGGTTGGTGCGGGAAGTGCTCTGGATCTCCCACACCCGGGCGACCGATGTGTCGGCCTCGCGCCGGGCGGCGAGCTCGGTGGGAAGGACGGTCTCCTTCCACGTGAACGCGTTGCCGAAGGGGTTGTCGGGCCCCATCGGCACGCGCTGCGCGTCGACCTCGACGAGCCGGTTGTCGTCGCCGTCGATCGCGACGTCGAGGCGGGCGCAGAACAGATGCTGGTGCACGGGCGCGAAGACGCCGGGGGCGAGCTCGGTCGCGTGCGGCTGGGGCACGCCCGGCTCGCCGGCACCGGCGAACACGATGCCCGTCGCCTTGGCCACCACCTCGATCGAGCCGTCGAGCGAGAAATACCAGTAGAACCCGTAGTCGTAGTTGCCGATCGTCGAGAAGTACGACACGACGAAGCGGCGCGATCGGCGCACATCGGCGCGGCCCGACAGGTCGGTGTGCTTCCAGAGGATGCCGTCGTCCTCCTCGTGCATGCAGATGACGTTCGGGATGCGCACCGGATGGCCGTGATCGTCGGCGACGTAGCCGTCGAGGTAGCGGATCACGCCCAGGCAGTCGCAGCCGAGCTCGAGGTGGTTGGCGTTCTTGCCCAGCAGGTACTCGCCCGCGTCGAAGTAGCTGATCCAGAATCGCCCCGGGGCGGTGTCGCCGTAGGGCACGACCATCTCGGGCACGCTGGCGCGGCTGAGCACCGAGCGCCCGCCGAACGAGACGTCGTGCAGCACCAGGCCTTCCCGCGCGTTGAATCCGACCCGCATCGACCAGCCCTCCCACTCGACGAGGGATCCGCTGACCGTGAAGCTCGGACCCTCGGGCTGGGTGATCTCGATCGGCTTGAGCGAGGTGCGGGCGTCGCCCTGCACCTCGGGGTAGTAGTTGCCGTGCCCGGCCGGCACCGCGACGTCTCCGGAGTCCTCGACGCGGATCACACTGTTCGTCGTCAGGTCGATGTGCACGATGAGGCCCTCGACGGGGTGCGCCCACGGGGAGTCGCGCTCGTCGTACTTCAGGAAGGTGAGGGAGCGGATGACCCGTCGCCCGACCTCGT
This sequence comes from Microbacterium martis, assembly GCF_047246685.1. Lineage (NCBI taxonomy): Bacteria > Bacillati > Actinomycetota > Actinomycetes > Micrococcales > Microbacteriaceae > Microbacterium > Microbacterium martis. The sequence goes on from NZ_JBFOKT010000001.1 coordinate 532,186, forward strand.
CAGCCCGCCCCGTGTAGCCCGGGGCGAGCGGCGAGCAGAACGCGAGGTCGACGTGCTCGGCCAGGCCGCGACGGGTCATCGCCGCGCGCCATTCGGGCGAGGCCTTCGCGATCGCCTCGGCGCGCTCGTACTCCTCGAAGAGGTACTGCGGCTGTCCGTACGGCGGCGCATCGTTGGGCACGCGCATGCGGCTCACGACCTCGCCGCGCGTGAGGGAGACGATCACCTCGGTCGCGACGCCGGTGGCGATGTCGAGGAGGGTCACGTCGACGCGACGGTCGATCGGCGACCCGGGTCGCCACGCCGCGAGCTCGTCCTTCGTGGCTTCATCGGGAAGCAGCATCGGCACGCGCGTGGTCTCGGTCATCAGGCCGGCGGCCTGGAGCACCGCCCGTGCGGCGGCGATCTCCTCTCCGGTGAGCGGGTCGAGCGGATGCGGAACGGCGATCTTCTCGATGGAGACGGGCTGCGGGGAGTGGTGGGACATCGTCGACCTCACTATTTCGAGCGACTGCTCAATAAACGGGTTGGATCGATGGTACGACGGAACACCCCGACCTCACAAGACGAGGATCGTCGGCGGGCGATGCTCTCAGGCGCGCCAGGGGGAGAGGATGCCGTCGAGCACCGCGAGATGCGCAGACGGCGCCTGCGGCTCGGTGACCTCGACCACCTGCTGGCCGTAGGTCACCGACCGCAGGAGGGTGATGACGGCATCCTGCGGGGTGTCGGCGCGCAGCTCTCCGTCGTCGACCGCCTCGGCGATGGCGGCGCGGATGCTCTCCTGCCAGGTCGCGAGCGTCGGCGCGCCGGCATCCGGAGTGGAGGCGAGCGTCGCGAGGCGGCCCCAGAATCCCACGACGACGTGCGCCTCCGTGCGGGTGCGGTCGTCGACCGGCAGCACCTCGCGCATCAGCGCTCTCAGGCGAGCGAGTCCGTGCAGCCCCGTGGTCGCCTTGGCGATGCGTTCGTCGGTGCGGCGCGTGACCTCGGCGGCGGCGGCGCGCACGACGTCGTCGAACCCGTCGAAGTAGTGCCACAGCGATCCCGTGGCCACGCCGAGCTCCTTCGCGACAGCGCGCGACGACACGCTCTCGTGTCCGTCGCGGGCGGCGACGGTGAGCAGCGCGTCGGCGATCTGACGACGCCGCTCGTCGTGGTCGACGATGCGGGGCATCTGCCCATCTTGTCGCATCCGGACGCCGCCCCCGGGATCGATCGCCGGGGCTAGCTTTTTTGAGCGATCGATCAATATACTGCGAGCGTGGATCACGTCCTTCCCGCAGCGCCGTGGCTGATGGCGGCGGCCGCCCTCGTCTCGGCGGCCGCGTGCATCGCCGCGTGGCGTGCCGTGCCGTGGCAGGGGCGGCAGACCGCGCTCGTCATGGCGGCGGCGATGGTGCTGGTGGCCGTGACCGACGGAAACGCGACGACGGGTCTCGCGATCGGGGTCATCCTCGTGCTGTCGGCGATGCTCGGCACGATGGGCGTGCGCGGAAGGCCCTCGGCCGCGACCTGCTGCCACCGCGCGCTGGTCTCGCTCGTGATGGCCGTCTGCTCGTTCGAGAGCGCCTCCGTGGTCGGGGCCGCGGCGCAGGCCGGAGCCGCACCGGCGACTGTGGCCGGCCACGGAGCGCACGGCATGACCGGGATCCTCTCGGTGATGGTGATCGTCGGGGTGATCGCGGTTGTCCTCTGGACCGTCGTGGCGGAATGGATCGTCGCGCCGACGCACTCCGGCCGCACGGCGCGCCTGCTCGCGGTCGAGTCGTGGGCCATGGCGGCCGGCGTCGCCGTGATGTGCCTGGGGTTCTGAACTCGCTCGCTCTCCGTCGCGCCGGGCGTGTGCCCGCTCAGCCGGCCGCCGCGCCTCGCACGAACGCCCACGCGGCGATCGCGGCGACGGCCGCGGCGGCCGTCATCGTCACCGCCATGGTGAGCGCGGTGGTGCCGCCGATCCCCGCGGCGAGCGGGGCGAGCAGCGAGCCCAGGAAGTAGGTCGACATCCCCAGCAGAGCGGATGCCGTGCCGGCGCGCACGCCGTGATGGGCGAGCGCCAGGGTCTGTCCGTTCGGGCCGCCGATGCCGGCGCACAGCATGAACGCGACGAGGGCGACGACGACGCCCGAAACGCCCGTGCCGGACAGCGCCAGCACGAGGAAGACGAGCGTCGCGACCAGGGTGGCCGAGATGCCGCCGAGGTACACGCGCAGCGGGCCCCAGCGGCGCACGACGAGACGACTCGCCTGGCTTCCGGCGATGCTGGCCAGCGCGCCGCCGGCGAACGCGAGGCTGAACGACTGCGGGCTGAGCCCGAACTCCTCCTGCAGCACGAACGACGACATCGACAGGTAGCTGAAGAACGCGATGCCCCCGCCGGCGGCTGCGCAGAGCACCGCGACGAAGAGTCGATCCTGCACCACCGCGGCGGCATGACCGCCCAGGACGCGCAGACCTCCACCGTGCCGGTTCTCGGGGGTCAGCGTCTCCGGCAGCGCGAGCACGACCACCAGGAAGAGGCCGACGCCGATGACGCCGAGCACCCAGAAGATGCCGCGCCAGTCCATCACGCGTGCGAGCTGGCCCCCCACCACGGGGGCGATGATCGGCGCCGTGCCCGAGACGAGGAACAGCAGCGACAGCATCCGGGAGAGCTCCGCGCCCTCGAACTGGTCGCGGGCGACGGCGAGGCAGACCACGATGCCGGCCGATCCGGCGAGTCCCTGCAGGAAGCGCGTGAGCAGCAGGACCTCGATGCTCGGCGCGACCGCGCACAGCACCGACAGCACCGCGAAGGCGGCGACCCCGATCATGAGAGGCCAGCGGCGGCCGAAGCGGTCGCTCAGCGGCCCGGCCGCGAGCTGTCCGAGCCCGAGACCGATCATGCACGCCGACATCGTGGCCTGCCCCAGCGCCTCGGACGTGCCGAGAGAGGCCGCGAGCTGCGGCAGCTGCGGCAGGTACAGATCCATCGACAGCGGTCCGAAGGCCTCGAGCATGCCGAGCACGAGCATGGCGCGGAGCGTCCCCATGCGCGGTCGCGCCGGCTCGCCCGCGGCGGGGATGCTCACCGGCGCCCGCTCACGCGTCGAGGCGCAGCGTGCGCCGCAGCCAGCTCTCGCGCGCGGCGTTCGCGGCCTTCGAGACCTCGGCGTCGGGCGAGAAGCCGGCGAAGCCGTGATACCCGCCCGCCCACACGTGCAGCTCGGCCTGACCGCCGGTGGCCCAGATGCGCAGGGCGTAGTCGACGGCCTCGTCGCGGAACGTCTCGGCGGCGCCCACCTCGATGAACGCCGGCGCCAGACCCGAGAGGTCGCGGGCACGAGCCGGCGCGGCGGCGGCCGGCACCGCATCGGTGAATCGACGGTCGCCCAGGATCGCGTCCCACGCGGTGTCGTTGTTGTTCCTGTCCCACGCACCGAAGCCGTCGTACTGGCGCGCCGAGACGGTCGCGTTGCGGTCGTCGAGCATGGGGCAGCCGAGCAGCTGACCGGCCAGGCGTGGGCCGCCGCGGTCGCGGGCGAGCAGCGCGACGGCTGCCGAGAGCCCTCCGCCGGCGCTCATGCCGGAGGCGATGATGCGGTTCGCGTCGATGCCGAGCTCGTCGGCGTGCGCGGCCATCCACTCGAGGGCGGCGTAGCAGTCCTCGGCCTGAGCCGGTCCCGGGTGCTCGGGTGCCAGCCGGTACTCGACCGCGATGCCGACGATGCCGTGGCGCTCGGCCAGGTCGATGAGTTCGCCGGTGCCGAAGAACCGGGTCCCGAGCACCATGCCGCCGCCGTGGATCGACAGCACGGCGGGCGCCGGCGAGCCGGCCGCGACGGCGGGTCGCACGATGGTGATCTCGAGGTCGGGCGCCCCCTCGGGGCCGGGGATCACGCGGTCCTCCCACGCGACCCGCCGACCCTCCGCCTGCACGGTCAGGGGAGGGATGAGGCTCGCGAAGTGCTCGCGATTCGCGTGGATCGAGTCGGCGCGGAGCGGGATGACCTCGACCGCATCGACGAACGCGTCGAGACCGGCGACCAGTTCGGGGTCGTACGGGACGGGGGTCGGCGCGCTCACCGCGACGCCTTCCACACGCGCCGCAGCCATGAGGCGCGCGCCGCGAGGGCGGCGCGGCTGATCTCGGCGTCGGGCATGTACATGTCGAAGCCGTGCGCGCCGCCGCCCCACACGTGCAGCTCGGCCTGGCCGCCGGTGGCCCAGATGCGCAGGGCGTACTCCGTGTCCTCGTCGCGGAACGCCTCGGCCTCGCCCACCTCGATATAGGCCGGAGGCAGCCCGGAGACGTCGGTGGCACGCGACGGTGCCGCGTACGCCGGAGCATCGGTGCTGAACGCCAGCTCGTCGCCGAGCACGCACGACCACGCCAGCAGGTTCATATCGCGCTGCCAGGTGCCGATGCCGTCGTACTGGCGGCTGGCGACCGTGGTGTTGGTGTTGTCGATCATCGGGCAGAGCAGCAGCTGTCCCGCCATCCGCGGTCCGCGGCGGTCGCGCGCCATGAGGGCCACCGCCGCCGCGAGACCACCGCCCGCGCTGCCGCCGCCCACGACGATCCGCTCGGGGTCGACGCCCAGCTCGGCGGCGTGCGCGTGCAGCCACACGAAGGCGGCGTGGCAGTCCTCGACTCCCGCCGGGAACGGATTCTCGGGAGCGAGACGGTACTCGACGTTCACGCCGACGACCCGGTGCTCGTCGACGATGTCGACGACCCGGCCCGTCTCCCACGAGCGATGCCCCACGATCATGCCGCCGCCGTGGATGTTGAGGAAGGCCGGCCGTGCCTCGTGGGCGCTGCCGCGCGGCCGGAAGACCGTGATCTCGACATCGGGAGCCCCCGCCGGTCCGGGGATCAGGCGGTCCTCCCAGTCGATCGCGCGACCGGCGATGACCGCGTCGTTGTCGGGGAACATGCGGTCCGCGCCCTCGCGGGGGAGGGTCTCGCGGGTCAGCGCCGGCTGCGGGTTCTTCGCGAGCTCGTCGAGCACGGTCTGCACCTCGGGGTCGAACGGCACGGGGGTGACCGCGGGGCGGCCCAGGGCGGTGATGGTCATGATTCTCCTGAGGGATCGGATTCAGGGGCCCTCGGGATCGACCGCGTCGCGGTCGGCCCAGAACGGCTCGACGGCCCGGCGCAGCTCGTCCGCACCGATGCGGTCGACGAGAGCGGCGGCGTCGAGGTTGGCCCGCAGCTGCTCGACGCTCGACGCGCCGAACAGGGTGGTCGTGAGGGCGGGATGGGTCAGTGTGAACGCGAGGCCGAGCTGGGCGGGCGACACGTCGAGCGACGACGCCAGGGCCGAGAACGCGGGCACGTCGTCGATGATGCGCTCGCGGATGTCGCCGGGGTCGCGGCCGATCTGCCGATCGCTGACGACCTTGCCGGCGAGGACTCCGCCCTCCAGGCAATCGGAGGCCTGCAGGGTGAGGCCCTGCGGCCAGAGTCGGGCGAACGGCTCGCCGTCGGGGATCGACCGCCGCGAGACGCTGTACTTCAACTGCGCGATCTGCGGTCCGGCGACGCCTTCCGCCCCGGCGATGTCGATGAGCGTCTGGATGCTCGTCGCCGACCAGTTGTTCACGCCCCACGCCCGGATGAGCCCGGTATCGGCGAGGTTCGCGAGATCGACGACGAGGTCGCGCAGATCGAGGTCGTCGCGCCGCAGGTCGCCGAGGATGACGAGATCGGCGTGCTCGACGCCGACCCGCATCAGCGCGTTCTCGAGCTGGGGACGGAAGCCGTCGGCGCCGAACGCCTCGAGCCAGAGTTTCGACGACAGCAGCCATTCGTCGCGCCGCAGCCCCGCCGCGCGCACCATGGCCGAGAAGATCACGTCGGTGAAGACGGGCGGCATGCCGGGAGCGGTGTAGACGCCGACGTCGAAGAGGTTCACGCCGCGATCGACGGCTTCGCGCAGCATCCGCACGGCATCGGCGAAGTCCATCCGGTCGTAGGTGTGCCACGAGCCGAGGGAGAAGAGCGACGCGCGGATGCCGCTGCGTCCGATCTCGCGCTGGGGGAGGGGAGTGGTCATGGAATCCTCACAGTCTCGGGTCGATGACGGCCTTGACCTCATCGAGGTGGTGCATGCGGGCGATCTTCGTCGAGGCGTCGGCCAGGCCGACGGGCGCGCTGAAGAGGTCGTCCCAGGGGAACCGGTCGGCGAACGCCGCGAAGAAGTCGAGCGAACGGGCGTAGTCGGAGATGTCGCCGTTGAGCGAGCCGGTGACCGTGAGCTCCTTGCCCATGATCGTGCTGAGTCGAAAGCCGTCGCCGGCCGGACCGGTCGAGCCGACGATCACGACGGTTCCGCGCTGGGCGGCCATGCCGACCGCGTCCGGCCCGACGCTCGGCGCGCCGGCGAAGTCGAAGACGTGATCGGCCCCGCGACCTCCGGTGAGCTCGGCGACCTGCTCGACCACCGGCCCGTCGCGGAAGTCGACGACGGCGTCCGCGCCGAACCGGGCCGCGAGCGCGAGGCGGGAGGCCGGAGCGCCGACGGTGATCACGCGGCCCGCACCGGCGACGCGGGCGACCGCGGTGGCGAAGATGCCGAGGGCGCCGGCACCCTGCACGACCACCGTCTCGCCCGGGCGGATGCGGCCGCCGCGCTCGAACGCGCGCAGCACGGTCTTGGCCGCGCATCCCGCCATCGACGCCCAGGTGTCCTTCACCGAAGGCGGGAGCAGCAGCTTCGCGGCGCCGGGCGTGACATAGGCGTACTCGGAGAGGCCGGCCGTCGCGAACGGGGGCACGTCGGCGCGCTGCAGGAAGCCGTACCCGCGCCTCTCGCACGCCACGGGTTCGCGCAGGATGACGCAGCCGTGACACTGACCGCAGATCGACTCCGACCAGCCGATCCTGTCGCCGATCGAGAGCGGGCGCCCCAGGGCGTCGGCGGTTCCCGGGCCGAGGGCGACGACCTCGCCGACCATCTCGTGACCGAGCACCATCGGCAGCATGCCGGGAAAGGTCATCCGCCCCTCCCAGATCTCGATGTCGGTGCCGCACAGGGTCGTGCACGCGATGCGGACGAGGGCGGCGCCCGGTTCGATCTCGGACGGGAGCGGGAGGTCCTGCAGCGTCAGCGGCGAGCCGTGCTCGGTGAGCACCGCGGCGCGGGTGGCGGTGGGGAGGGTCATGGTGTCGTGGATCCTTCTGGGTCGGGGCGGGGTCAGATGAGGAGCTGTCCGCCGTCGACGGCGACGGACACCCCGGTGATGTGGCCGGCCGCCTCGCTCGCGAGGAACAGCACGAGCGGGGTGATCTGCTCGACCTCGGCGATGGCGCCGAGCGGGATGCGCGACTCCCAGGCGGCTCTGGCCTGCGGGTCGGTGGCGAAGGCGGCGGTGAGGGGCGTGAGGACCGGGCCGGGGGCGACGGCGTTGACGCGCACGCCGCGGCCGGCGAGCTCGATCGCGGCGGTGCGGGTGAGGGCGTCGACCGCCGCCTTGGTGGCCTCGTAGTGACCGAGGCCGGGAGTGGGCTGCCGAGCGCCGATCGACGAGATGTTCACGATGCTGCCGCGCCCGGCTTCGGCGAGCAGGCCGCCGAAGACGCGCAGCATCAGGAACGTGCCGCGCACGTTGACCCGCAGGGCCGCGTCGACCGCGGCGACGTCGACCTCCTGCAGAGTTCCGCCTCCGGCCACGACGCCGGCGTTGTTGACGAGCACGTCGAGGCCGCCGTCCGCCCGCACCCGGTCGGCGGCGGTGACGACCGACGCCTCGTCGCCGATGTCGAGGGGGAGGGCGGTGGCGCCGATGTCCGCGGCGACGGCGGCGGCGGCATCCGCGTTCACGTCGCCGATGACGACGTCGGCGCCGTCGGCGCGGAAGGCGGCGGCGATGGCGCGTCCGAGTCCGGAGGCGCCTCCGGTGACGAGCACACGGCGGGGGGTGGTGTCGATCATGTCGTCCTCACTGACGGGGCGGGGCTGCCTCCGTTATATTCTACAACCATAGAAAAACACAAGCCGATCGGAAGAGAGCTCCTGATGACCCGTCCCCGCCTGCCGCTGCATCCTGGTGGCGCTCCCGTGCCGCCGCTCGCCCTGGGATCCTGGAACACCTGGGATCGGATGCCGCACGCCGAGGCAGTCCGGATGATCGAGCGCGCCGTCGCACTCGATGCCGGCTTCTTCGACGTCGCGTACTACAACATGGGGCCGCATACCGAGAATTCGACGACGGACATCCGCTTCGGCCACGCCCTGCGCGAGAGCGGCGTCGCCCGGTCGGACATCGTGCTGTGCGGAAAGCTCTGGCTGTGGGATTGGCCGAACCAGGGCTTCCGTGCGCAGCTGATGGAGTCGCTCGACCGCGCCGGTCTCGACCGCTTCGACACGCTCGTCGTCGGCGACTATCTCGACGCGCCCGACATGCCGCGCCTCGTCGCCGATGTCAACGAGCTCATCGACGACGGGTTGGTGGGGTCATGGGGCATCAACAACTGGCGCATCGCGCAGACGCACGACGCTCTGTCGGAGGCGCGGGGGCGGGGGCTTCAGGGCCCGGGGTTCGCGCAGCTGAAGTACGGCATCGCCCGGCGTTCGATGGCGGAGGGCGACGCCTACGGTCCGCTGTTCGCCGACGGCACGCTGACGCTTCAGGCGTCCGACGTGTTCGAGGGCGGCATCCTGGCGACGGGCAGGCAGCCCCAGCGCAAGATCGGCGCCGATGTGGGCGGCATCCGGGAGCGGATCGCCGCGAGCTTCCCCGAGGTGGCGAGGATCGCCGCCGAATTCTCGGTGACGCCGGCGGCGCTCGGGATCGCCTTCTGCCTCACCCACCCCGCGACCGCCTCGGTGCTGTTCGGCGCCTCGCGGATCGAGCAGCTCGAGCAGAACCACGCTGCCCTCGCCCTCGCGCGCGACCACGGCGACGATCTCCGCGCCGCACTGGCCGGCCTCTGGGTCGATCGAGACGTGCGCGCCGACGGGGTGTGGTGAGGATCGACCCGGCGAGCCTGAGAACCCGCCGGCGGCGCACTCGACCTCGCCAGCGCGAGTCCGCTCCCGCACCCCACTGCGTCGAGATCTGCGCGCTCGGTCAAGTCGGGTGCGCCGGGAGACATGGCCCCGGCGAACGACGGGCGAAGACACCCTTGTGCTCTTTTTCCACGCATGTAGACTAAACAGCACGACACATCGAAGTGACGTCCGATCCGGTCTCCCGGTGAGCGGCCCTTCGACCTTCTTCACCACTCCCGCACCGAGAGAAGGAACCATGAAACGAATGCCCCTCGCGCTCGCCGCCGCCGTGGCCGCGACCCTCGCGCTCGCCGGCTGCAGCGGCGGCGCCGCTACGGACTCGTCCGGCGGCACCGGCGCCGAAGGCCCCGACTCCCTCGACATCGGGAACTTCCTCGACGTCACGTCGTGGGATCCGTCGCTCGCCGACATCGGCTTCGACGGGCCCTACCTGTCTGCGGTGTACGACGCCCTGATCGCCCTCGACGCCGACGGCGAGCCGATCCCGTCGCTGGCGACGCAGTGGACCGTCGCCGACGACGACCTCAGCATCGACCTCGACATCCGCACCGACGCCGTGTTCAGCGACGGCACCCCGGTCGACGTCGATGCCGTGGTCGCGAGCCTCGAGTACCTCAAGGCCGGCGCCCGATCCGGCGAGGCGTACACGAACGTCTCGGCGTTCGAGAAGGTCGACGACGACACCGTGCGCATCGTGCTCACGCAGCGCGACGACACGATCCTCTACTTCATGGGCCTGGGGCGGTCGTACATCGCCTCGCCGACCGCGATCGAGGCCGGCACGCTCGGCAGCACCCCGGTCGGCTCCGGCCCCTACGTGCTCGACAGCGCCACCAGCGTCGCCGGCGCCGAGTACCACTTCACCAAGACCGACGACCACTGGGACGCGAAGGCGTATCCCTTCACCGAGCTGGCGATCTTCCCGATCACCGACGCCACCGCCCGCCACAACGCCATGCTCAGCGGTCAGATCAACGTGCAGTACGGCGACGTGGCCAACCTCGAGCAGGCGGAGCAGCAGGGGTGGAACGTCGCCCAGCGCGTCTCCGGTTGGGCGGGACTCGTGATCACCGATCACACCGGCGGCAAGAGCGAGCCGCTCGGCAAGCTCGAGGTCCGGCAGGCCCTGAACTACGCGTTCGACGGCGCCGCGGTCCTCGCCGCCGTCGGCAACGGCGCGGGCGTCGCGACCAACCAGGTGTTCCCCGACGGCGGGCCGATCAACGACCCCGAGCTCAACGACGCCTACGCCTACGACGTCGACAAGGCCAAGCAGCTGCTGGCCGACGCGGGTTACCCCGACGGGTTCTCGATCTCGATGCCGATGTCTCCCATCTTCGAGATGTGGAAGCCCTCGGCCGAGCAGGCGCTGGGCGAGATCGGCATCACCGTCACCTGGGACAACATGCAGATGCCCGACTACCAGCTGAACGCGCCGAACTATCCGATGTTCATCTCCTTCCTGGCCATGGACGGGAACGACGTCGCCACGGTCGCCCGTCAGGTCACGAGCGTGCAGTGGTTCAACCCGAACCCCGACTACGCCGAGAACGAGGTCCTGGCTCCTCTCGTCGAGGAGGTGCAGACCGAGCGCGGCGAGGCCCAGACGGCGGCCGTCGCCGAGCTGAACGAGGCGCTCGTCGACCAGGCGTGGTGGTCGGTCTGGTACCAGGCCGACAACACGTACTTCACGGCGCCCGGCATCCAGCTGCAGCCGGTCGTCGGGATGATGTTCCCCACGCTCCGGTACATCACCAAGGGCTGACGCCCGCCGGGGCGACCGCACGACTCGGTCGCCCCGGCATCCCTCCCCTCCGTCCCCTCCGAGAGGTTCCCATGCTCCTGTTCACGGCGAAGCGCGTGCTCTCCGGCATCCTCCTGCTCTTCGCGGTCTCGATCGGCACCTTCTTCCTCGCCCATCTGGCCATCAGCGATCCGACCGCATCGCTGCTCGGCACGACCGCGAGCCCGGCGCAGCAGCAGGCCCTCGCCGAGAAGATCGGCATCGACCGCCCGCTCCTCGTCCAGTTCGGCGAGTGGCTGTCGCACGCCGTGCTGCTCGACTTCGGCGTCTCGTGGCGCAACTTCCAGCCCGTCTCGGCGCAGCTCGCCCTCAAGGTCCCCGTCACCCTCTCGGTGGTGACGTTCGCCACGCTCATCACCGCCGTCGTCGGCGTGGCCTTCGGGATGATCACCGGGCTGCGCCCCGGCACCTGGTTCGATCGGGTCATCAAGGGCGTCTCGGTCGTGCTGTTCGCGCTTCCGGGCTTCTGGGTCAGTCTGGTGCTGGTGATGTGGCTCGCCGTGCAGCTGAAGTGGTTCCCCGCCGTCGGCTACGTGGCCCCGACGCAGTCGGTCGAGGGCTGGTTGCGATCGATCACGCTGCCGGCCGTTTCGCTCGCGCTCGGCGGCATCGTGGCCGTCTCCGAGCAGCTGCGCAACGCGGTCATCGCGCAGAGCCGTCAGGACTGGGTGCGCACCCTCCGCAGCCGCGGGCTCTCGCCCGGTCGCGTGAACCTGCACATCCTGCGCAACGCGTCTCCCGCCGCGCTCACGGTGATCGCGCTCATGTTCGTCGGCCTGCTCTCCGGCGCCATCGTGGTCGAGCAGATCTTCAACCTCCCGGGTCTCGGTCAGCTCACCAACCAGTCCTCGCAGAACGGCGACATCCCGATGCTCCTGGGCATCACGGTCGTATCGATCGTCTTCGTCGTCCTCATCAATCTCCTGCTCGACCTCGTGCTCGGCTGGATCAACCCGAAGGTGCGCGTCGCATGACCACGACAGACATCCGCGTCGCTTTCGACCGGGCGGCGCAGAAACGCCGTTCGAGCCTGTTCCGACGCTTCCTCCGCCATCCGGGGGGATTCATCCCGCTGGCGATCTTCGCCGTGATCGTCCTCGTCGGCGTCTTCGCGCCGCTGCTCGCGCCCATGGACCCCAACCTCGTCGACCTGGCGGCCGCCAAGGCGCCTCCGGGCCCCGAGCACATCCTGGGCGGAGACTCCACCGGCCGCGACATCCTCTCCCGCCTGATCCACGGCACGCGCACCACCCTGTGGGGCGCGCTGGTCACCATCGTCACCGCGCTGGTCGTCGGCGTTCCCTCCGGCGTGGCCGCGGGATACTTCGGCGGCGCGTTCGACCGCGTGGCGACCTGGATCAGCGACGCCCTCCAGTCGATCCCGGGCATGATCATCCTGCTGGTGGTCGCCGCCGGGAGCCGCAACAACTTCGAGCTCCTCATGGTCACGGTCGGGATCTTCATGGTGCCGGGCTACTTCCGCATCTCGCGGTCGCAGACGCTCGCCGTGCGCGCCGAGCCGTACCTCGACGCCGCGCGCGTGTCGGGCCTCTCCGATGCCCGCATCGTCTCGCGCCACGTGCTCCGCGCCGTGTATCCGCCGGTCATCATCCAGACCGCGCTCACCGCCGGCATCGCCATGGGCATGCAGGCCGGGCTGCAGTTCCTCGGCATCGGCGACTCGAACGTGCCCAGCTGGGGCGCCATGATGCTCGAGGGCTTCCGCCTCATGCTCACGTACCCGCTCATGCTGCTGTGGCCCTCGGCCGCGCTCGGGCTGACGATCGCCGTCCTCGCGATCATGGGGTCGACCCTCGCCGAGCTCGTGCAGGTGCGCACGCCGCGCGTGCGCCGGAGGAGACGAGCGGATGCCGCGACCGCCGCGGCCGCACCGGCTGCACCGACCCCGGCCCCACCGGCCGCGCCGGCGACCCCGGCCGCGACCGCGACCGCGGCCGTGACCCCGACCCCGACCGCCACCCCGACTCCGGCCGCGCCGGAGACCGTCCCGGCGCTGCGGGTCGAGAACCTCCGGGTCATTCACGCGACCCCGAACGGCGAGACCGAGGTCGTGCACGGCGTGACGTTCGACGTCGCTCCGGGCGAGGTCGTGGGCATCGTGGGCGAGTCGGGGTCGGGCAAGTCGCAGACGGTGTTCTCGGTGCTCGACCTGCTGCCCTCCACGGGACGCTCGGTCGCCGACGAGATCAGGGTCGGAGGCGCCGATGCCGGCCGCTCCACCGCGCGTCAGCGGCAGGCCCTGCTCGGCCGCCGGATCGGCTACGTGCCGCAGGAGCCGATGAGCAACCTCGACCCGTCGTACACGATCGGCCAGCAGCTCGTCGAGCCGCTCCGGCGCACGCACGGACTCAGCGCCGCCGCCGCACGGGAACGCGCCCGCTCGATGCTGCTGCGCGTCGGAATGGCCGATCCCGACCGGGTGATGCGCAGCTACCCGCATCAGGTGTCGGGAGGCATGGCGCAGCGGGTGCTCATCGCCGGCGCGATCGCCGGGAAGCCGTCGCTCCTGGTCGCCGACGAGCCCACGACGGCGCTCGACGTCACCGTGCAGGCCGAGGTGCTCGAGCTGCTTCGCGAGCTGCAGGCCGAGTACGGCATGGCTCTGCTCATCGTGACGCACAACTTCGGGGTCGTCGCCGACATCTGCGACCGGGTCATCGTGATGCGCGGAGGCGAGATCGTCGAGACGGGCGCCGTCGACGAGCTGTTCGCGGCGCCGCGCGAGGCGTACACCCGCGAGCTCATCGCCGCCTCGCTCGACGACGTCGAGGGGCGCGCCGAGCTCGACCGCGCGACCACGCCCGGCGCCAGGAAGACGGAGGTCCCCGCATGAGCGCACGGCAGACACCGCTGCTCGAGGTGGACGATCTGGTCGTCGAGTACGGGCACGGCCGCAAGGCCTTCCGGGCCCTGCACGGCGTCTCGCTCGACATCGCCCCCGGCGAATGCCTCGGCCTGGTCGGCGAGTCGGGGTCGGGCAAGTCGACCCTCGGCAAGGCCGTCCTCGGCCTCGCCCCCGTCGCCTCCGGCAGCATCCGCTTCGACGGCAGGGAGATCAGCCGGCTCGGCGCCCGCGCCCGTCGCTCCCTCGCCGATGACGTGCAGGTGGTGTTCCAAGACCCGTACGGCTCGCTGAACCCGGCGATGACGATCGGCGACATCCTCTCCGAACCCCTGCTGACGACGGGGATCGGCGCCCGAGCCGCCCAGGCGACGGTGCGCGAGATGCTCGACCGCGTGCGCCTGCCCGAGACGGCCATGGACCGCTACCCGAGCGAGTTCTCCGGCGGGCAGCGGCAGCGCGTCGCGATCGCGCGGGCGCTGGTGCGCGGTCCGCGGCTGATCATCTGCGACGAACCGGTGAGCGCGCTCGACCTCACCACGCAGGCCGCGATCCTCGACCTCTTCATCGAGCTGCAGCGCGATACCGGCGTCGCCTATCTGTTCGTGTCGCACGACCTGGGCGTGGTGCGTCGGGTGTGCCATCGCGTCGCGGTGATGTATCGCGGCGAGTTGGTCGAGATCGGCGAGGGGGAGCAGGTCACCCGCGCGCCCCGGCATCCGTACTCCGAGCGCCTGCGCCTCGCCTCGCCCGTCGCCGACCCGGCCGCCCAGCGCGAGCGACGCGCTCAGTGGCTCGCTCTGCGGGAGGTGCGCGATGCGGCGGTACGGTAGCTGCAGGCCATCTCGGGCGGCCGACCGAGACCTGCCGGAAGGACTCCATGCCGAAGATCATCGACCACGATCAGCGTCGACGCGACATCGTCGAGGTGGCCAAGCGCATCATCCTCAAGGGAGGGTTCGAGGCGGCGACCATGCGCAGCATCGCGGCCGAGGCGGGCTTCGCGAACGGCGCGCTGAAGCACTACTTCCCGGGCAAGGAGAGCATCGTCGCGGCGACCTTCGAAGCGGTGCTGCTCGAGCACGACACCTGGCTGCAGCAGTCGATCTCGGAGGGCACGACCGCCGACGAGATGCTGCGGCAGGTGCTCGAGGGCACACTGCCGAGCGGTGCCGACGAGATCGCCAGCGGGCGTGTGCTGCTGGCGCTGTGGGAGTACGCGATGTCGAACGAGGCGCTCACCGAGCTCTACCGCACGCACCTCGGCCGCTGGCGCGCGATGCTCGTGACCCGCATGGAGGCCGCCCGCGACGCGGGAGCGATCCGCGATCAGGACTACGGACCCCTGGCCGACGAGTTCATCTCGGTGGCCGTCGGCGCGACGGTCATCAACCTCATGCATCCCGACGGCGAGCGGCTCGCCGGCTACCGGGACTACATCGACCGCTTCCTGGCGCGACTCCGCTGACCGCGGCGCGCCCGATCCGAGAGGACGGCGCGTCATGACGTCATCCCCCTCCGTCATCCGCCGCCCCGGCGTCGGGCGTCCGGTCGTGTTCCTGCACGGTTTCGCCTCGTCGGGGGCCCAGGACTGGCCGGATGCCGAGTGGGCGGCCGTGCTAGACGGGCGTCCGCGTCTGATCGTCGACCTCCCCGGTCACGGCGGCAGCGCATCGCCCGGCATCACCACGACCTCCGCCGTCGTCGACGCGCTGGCGGATGCGATCGCGGAGGCCGTGGCCGCAGTGACGGCCGACGCCGGGGCGGCGGTCGGCGGCGAGGGCGGCGGAATCGCGGAGATCGACCTCGTCGGGTACAGCCTCGGCGCGCGGCTCGCGTGGGATCTGGCGCAGCATCCGCTCCTCCGCGTCCGGCGGCTCGTCCTCGGCGGGCTGAGCGCCGCGGAGCCCTTCGCGTTCGTCGACGTGGCGGCGGCTCGCGAGGCGCTTCGCGGCGGGGCGGCGCCGGCCGACCCGCTCACGGCAATGATCCTGCAGCTCGCGTCGGTTCCGGGCAATCGCCCCGACGCGCTGCTCGATCTGGTGGAGGGGATGGCGACCGCGCCGTTCGACCCGCAGTCGAGGCCGCCGGCCGTGCCCACCCTGCTGATCGGCGGTGCCGACGACGACATGTTCGACGGAGCCGATCGCCTCGTCGGACTGCTCGCCGACGGGCGCGTGCTGCGGGTGTCGGGCGACCATCGGAGCGCTCTGCACGGTGCCGACTTCCGCGCCGCCGTGCGCGATTTCGTGTCGGACTGACCCGTGTGGATCGCGCACCCGGGCCTCATGCCCGCTTATAATCCTACAAACGTAGAAATTCCGTCTCCGCCCGCGCACGCCGCGCCCCTCGAAGAAAGGCCGTCGCCATGACCGCACCCACCCTTCCCGATGCCGCGCGCATCCTCGACCTCGCCACGGGCTACATGGTGTCGCAGCAGCTCTTCCAGGCCAGTCGCATCGGGCTGTTCGCCGCCGTGGCGGACGGCGCCGACACGGTCACGGCAATCGCCGAGCGCTGCGGGATCGGCGAACGGATCGCCCGCATCCTCGCCGACGCCATGGCTTCCCAGGGACTCCTCGGTCGAACGGACGGACGCTACACCGTCGCGCCCGACGCCGAGGCCTATCTCACCGGCGGGGCATCGGCGCTCGACCTCGCCCCGTTCCTCACCTTCCTGAGCGAGATCAGCTATCCGCACTGGCTGCAGTTCGCCCGGACCGTCGACACCACCGAGCCAGGCGACCTGCAGATGGACGACGCGCGCTGGGCGACCTTCATGGCCGGCGTGATGACGTACAACCGGCTGCACGCACAGGAGTTCGGCCGTGCCATCGACCTCGCCGGTGCGCGGAGGGCGCTCGACTTCGGCGGGCTGTCCGCCGAGTTCGCGCTCGCCGTCATGGCGCGCAATCCCGAGCTGCACACGACGTTCGCCTACGCGCCGGGCTTCGACGACGGCATCGCCGAGGCGGTCGAGGCCGCAGGGCTCGCCGGGCGGTCGACCGTCGAGCCGACCGACACCGCGACGGGAGCACCCGAGGGCCCGTACGACCTGGTGTTCGCGAACCACGTGATCCACCGCTTCGGCGCCGAGGAGAACGCGGCCATCTTCCGCCGCCTTCGCGCGGCGGCGGAGCCGGGCGCCACACTGACGGTGCTCGACTTCTTCCTCGACGACGACGCGGAGCAGCGCGGCATCGACGCCCTGCACGCGGGGGAGTACCTCGTTATCGACGGCACGATCGTCTATCCCGAGTCGGAGGTCCGCAGCTGGCTCGCCGAGGCCGGGTGGGAGGTCCGCGAGAAGGTGGCCCTGCCCGGCAGCCCGCGGGTGCTCGTCGCCACCGCGGTGTGAGATCCGGCCGCGGCGCACTCCGACGGCGCCGCGGCCGGTGCCGGTCCGAGGGGGACCGGCGGAGGGCGGCATGCGTGAACATGCCGCCCTCCTGGCGTTCCCGCCGACGCGGGTCAGTCCCGGCTGTGCACCGTCCGGCCGTCGACGATCGTGCGCGCCACCCCGATCGTCGCGAACGGCCGTCCCGGGTCGGTCGGGTCCTCGTCGAGGACCGTGATGTCGGCGACCTTGCCGGTCTCGAGCGTGCCCTTCCACGCGGATGCGCCGTCTTGACGCGCCGCATCGGCGGTCATCGATCGCAGCAGTCGGCGCCGCGTCGCCCGGTCATCGGTCGCGCCGGCCGCGGTGAGCTGCTCGAGACAGGCGTCGAGGCTCACGCGCCAATCCGGAGAGGCGATGGGGGAGTCGCTGGTGACCGTGGTGAGCGCCCCGGAGTCGAGCATCGCGGCGAGCGGCCAGGCGTCGGCGAGGCGTTCGGCGCCGAGGATCGCTCCCGCCCAGTCGTGCGTGTGCGCTGCGATCAGGGGCTGCACCGCGAAACCCGCGCCGACCGTGCGCAGGCGGGCGATCAGGTCGGCGGTCGCCAGGTCGCCGTGCACGACATAGTGCGGGGCCGGCGGCGTGGGGCCCATCGCCGACTCGAGGGCCGAGGCGAACTCGGCGATCGACCGATCGCCCGTCGCGTGCACCGCGATCTGCTGTCCGGCCGCCGCGGCGAGCTCGATCATGCGTCGGAACGCCGACAGCGGGTCGTCGCCGCCGCGGGTCAGCAGGCCGCCGTGCGAGCCGTCGGCGTAGGGCTCGTCGACCCAGGCGGTCGCCAGGGGAGGGATGCCGTCGGCGAAGATCTTGACGCCGGTGATCGCCAGCCAGTCGGGATCGGTCTCCGGGGCGGGGCTCCGGATGCCGCGCTCGACGTCGGCCAGATCGCTCTCGCCGTCGATCGTGCCGAACAGCCGCAGCAGCGTCACCCGCGAGATCTGCGCCCGCTCGCGGTGCAGCTCGAGATACGCCTCGAGCATGTCGGTGCCGAAGCATCCGGTCTCGCCGTCGTCCTCGCCCGGGCCGATGCCCGGCTCGGTGTAGCTGGTGATGCCGAGCTCGGCGAGCAGCCGCCAGGCGCGACGCAGGGCGGCGCGGCGCTCGGAGCGGTCGGAGACCAGTCGGCCGGAGGGCTGCTCGTGCGCGGGCGTGTCGGAGAAGAACAGATGCGGCCAGCGCGCCCCGAGCCAGGCGGCGTGCAGGTGGGCGTCGTTGATCCCCGCCACGGCGGTGCGGCCGTCGAGCTCGAGAGTGCGACGGGCGGGCAGCGCTTCGGCCTCGGCGTCGACCGCGACGATGCGGCCGTCGCGCACCGCCAGTGCGGAGAAGACGGCGTCGTCGGCGCCTCCTGCCAGGATGCGGCCGCGGATGAGGAGGTCGGCGTCGTCGCCGCATGCTGTCGTGGTCATTATTCCACCAGTGTAGACGTACAGCATCGGCATCCGAGTGAGACGCACCGATTCGCGGCGCCGCCGTCGCGCCCTCTACTCTGGTCACATCCCCCGAAGCTCACCCGGCAACCTCCGCGCGCCGGAGACCTCGGCGCGCGATCACAGGCAAGGACGCAGATGAACGAATCCGCCCCGACCGACGACTGGACCGCGCGAGAAGAGCTGGCCGAGCGGATGATCCCGCTCATCGGAGCCCTCCGCCGCGACAGCGACGTCGTGACGTCGCTGCACGGCCACCGTCTGCTCGGCCTCTCCGCCACCGGCCTGGTCGAGATGCACGATCGGGTCGCGCAACTGGGACACGAGCAGCTCGCCCTCGCCGACAGCCTCGCCGTGCTCGAGGCGATCCACCGGCTCGCGCCCGGCGCCGCGTCGATCGACGTGGCGCGGCTGGTCGCCGGCCACGCCGAGAGCGACCTGCCGCTCGACGCCTACCTCGCCGACATCCTCGCGCCCGCCGTGGGGGCCGTCGCCGCCGAGCCGACCGATGTCGTGCTCTACGGCTTCGGACGCATCGGCCGCCTGCTGGCCCGCATCCTGCTCGCCCACACCGGCGGCGGTAGCGGACTGCGGCTGCGCGCGATCGTCGTGCGCCGCGGCGCCGAGAACGACCTCGTCAAGCGCGCCTCGCTGCTCCTGCGCGACTCCGTGCACGGACGTTTCGCCGGCTCGGTGTCGGTCGACGAGGAGGCTCAGCAGATCGTCGCCAACGGCACGCGCATCGATGTCATCTACTCCGACGACCCGGCATCCGTCGACTACACCGCTCACGGCATCGACAACGCGATCGTCGTCGACAACACCGGTCGCTGGCGCGACGAGGAGGGGCTCTCGCAGCACCTGCGCGCGAAAGGCGTGGCCCGCGTGCTGCTGACCGCGCCCGGCAAGGGCGCGCTGAAGAACATCGTCCACGGCATCAACGACGACACGATCGGCGCAGACGACCGCATCCTGTCGGCGGCCTCCTGCACGACGAACGCGATCACGCCCGTTCTCGCGGCGATCGATGAAGCCTTCGGGGTCGTGCGCGGCCACGTCGAGACGGTGCACTCCTTCACCAACGACCAGAACCTCATCGACAACTTCCACCGGGGCGATCGTCGCGGCCGGTCTGCCGTGCTCAACATGGTGATCACGGAGACCGGAGCGGCGAAGGCCGTCGCCAAGGCCCTGCCGCAGCTCCAGGGGAGGCTCACCGGGAGCTCGATCCGGGTGCCGACGCCCGACGTCTCGCTCGCCGTGCTGCACCTGACGCTGGAGCGCCCGACCACGAAGGAGCAGGTGAACGACTACCTGCGCCGCGTCTCGCTGCACTCGAAGCTGCGTCAGCAGATCGACTACGTCGAGAGTCCCGAGGTCGTCTCGACCGACTTCGTCGGTTCGCACCGGGCGGGCATCGTCGACGGACTGGCGACGATCGCCGACGGCGACACCCTCATCCTCTACGTCTGGTACGACAACGAGTTCGGGTACTCGTGCCAGGTGATCCGCGTGCTCGAGGTCATGGCGGGCTCGCATCCGGTCGTGCTGCCCGCGCGGCGAGAGGTGACGCTCGACGGCTGAGCCGAGATGGCCGACGTCGGTCGTGCCCGCCATGATGGGGGCATGAACACCACCGCCCTGCGGGAGGAGCGCCTTCGCTCGCACCGCCTGACCGCGCCGGCCGCGACCGTGGCCGATGCCGCCGGTCACCTGCTGGCCGTGCAGAGTCAGGACTTCACGGCCGGTCGATGGGCGCTCGCCTCGCGCACCCGGGGTGAACCGACCCTCCGTGAGGTCGACCGCGCGTTCGACGACGGCGACCTGGTCCGGGCCTGGACCATGCGGGGCACGCTGCACACCGTCGCGGCGCGCGACCTGGGTTGGGTGCTGTCGGTGACCGCCGAGCGGCAGCAGCGGCAGGGAGCCGCGCGCAGACGCGAGCTCGGCATCGACGACGCGATGGTGGCGGCGGCGACGCGTGCGACCGAGGAGCGTCTGCGCGACGGCGGGCTCACGCGGGCCGAGATGTTCGAGCTCTTCCGCGGCATCGGCATCGATCCGGGCGGGCAGCGCGGCGTGCATCTGCTGAGCATCCTCGCCCTTGACGGGCTCGTCTGCCAGGGGCCGGTGGTCGCGCGCGACGGCGTCTCCCGCGATCAGCGGTTCGTGCTCGTGTCGACGCACATCCGCGATCACACGTCACCCGCCGATCCGCTCGCCGAGCTCTTCGTCCGCTACATCGACGGCCACGGGCCGGCCGGGGTCGCCGACTTCGCCTGGTGGTCGGGACTGACACTCGGTCAGGCGCGCGAGGCCGCCCTCCGGGCCGCGCATCGGGTCGACGAGGTCGCCGAGGGGCTCTTCTCCGCCGCGCGGCATCCGCGTCGCGCCTCGGGCGCACCGACGGTCCTGGCCCTCGCGGCCTTCGACGAGTACTACCTCTCGTACGCCGACCGCACGGTCGTGTGCGCCCCCGAGCACGCCCCTGCCGTCGGGCCGGGGAAGAACGGCATGGTGCGCGCCACCCTGGTGGAGAACGGCGCGGTGATCGGATGCTGGACCCACGCGAACGCCGGCAGGGGAACACCTCCCGACCTGTTCGTCGAGCCGGCCGATGCCGATGCCGTCACGGCCGCCCTCGCCCGCTTCGAGCGCTTCATCGAGGGCTGACCGCCGTCACTCGCTCGCGTGTCGCCCGAGGAAGCTGTAGACCTCGTTGTCGTCCACGCCGGGGAACGCCCCGCGGGGCAGGGGCGAGAACATGTGCGTGTGCACGCGGGCGCTCGGCCAGGCCTTCCCGCTCCAGCGCTCCGCCAGCTCGCTCGGCGGCCGTCGACAGCAGGCCTCGTCGGGGCAGGTCGACACGGCGCGGTCGCTCGTCTCCCGGCCCCGCCACCAGCGGGCGTCGTCGAAGGGCACCCCGACGGTGATCGAGAACTCGCCGTCGCTCGATGAGCCGGTCTGCGTCGAGCACCAGAAGGTGCCCGAGGGCGTGTCGGTGTACTGATGGTGCTCGGTGGTGCGGTTCTGCTGGGTGAACGCGCCGCGCGCCTGGAACTTGCGGCACACGCGCTGCCCTTCGACGGCGCCGGTGACGTCCATCGGCAGGGGGAGGTCGTCGTTCTCGTAGACACGGGTGATCGCTCCGGTGGCGTCGACGCGGAGGAAGTGCAGCGGCATCCCCAGATGCTGGGTCATCAGGTTGGTCATGCGCATGCCCGCCGCCTCGTGGGTGACGCCGAACGCGTCGCGGAAGTCCTCGACGGCGAGGTTGCGGTCCTTCTTGGCCTGCTGCAGGAAGGCGACGGCAGCGGTCTCGGGCATGAGGCAGCAGGCGGCGAAGTAGTTGATCTCGAGCCGCTGCTGGAGGAAGTGCGCGTAGTCGGTGGGCGGGCGGTGCCCGAGCAGGCGATGCGCCATGGCCTGCAGCGCCATGGACCGCAGGCCGTGTCCCCCCGGGATCGAGGCGGGCGGTAGGTAGATGCGCCCGTTCTCCAGATCGGTGACCGACCGGGTCGAGTGGGGCAGGTCGTTGACGTAGATGAGTTCGAAGCCGAGCTTCTCGGCCATGATGCTCACGGTGCGGTGGGTCAGGGCACCCTGCACGTGGCCGGCCGACTTGAGCTGCTTCTCGGCGAGCTTCTCGATCTCGGGCAGATAGTTGTTCTGCGCCCTCATGCGCAGGCGCAGCTCGGTGTTGCCACGCCTCGCCTCCTCCGGCGTCGCGATGGCCTCCCGTTCCCGGCGCTGGAGCTCGCGGTGCAGACCGAGAATCGATTCGATCGTCTCGTCGCTCGTGCCCTTCGTGACCCGGATGGGAGCGATGCCCAGCTGACGGAAGACCGGGCTCTCCTGCGCGCGTTCGAGCTCGATCTCGAGTGCGGCACGCCGGTTCGGCGGCTCGCCCGAGATGAGGTCGGTGACCTGCGTGCCGGTGGCCTGGGCGATGGCCTGCAGCAGCGACAGCTTGGGCTCGCGCTTGCCGTTCTCGATGAGGCTGAGCTGCGAGCCGGCGACGCCGACCTGCGCGCCGAGCTCGTCGAGGGTGAAGCCGTTCTCCAGCCGGTGATGACGGATGCGGTGGCCGAGAGTGGTCAGGTGGATGCCAGAGGACGCCATTCCTTGAGTGTAGCGAAAGAATGGCGATTCTTATCCTTCCCTACGGCGGAAAATCGTCTCGCACAGAGCAGAAGATTGGTGCAACGCCCCACACTTCAAAGGAGCACCCATGGCCATGGCCGAAGTCATCACCCCCCGCACGTCTCCCGTCTCCCCGGCGCGCACGTTCGGAGCGGCACCGACCTACGCCACCCCCGCGATGGCGGAGCTGACGGCCTGGGTCGAGGAGATCCGCGCCCTGACCCAGCCCGACTCCGTGCACTGGGTCGACGGGTCGCGGGCCGAGAACGACTGGCTGCTGCGCGGCCTCGTGGCCGAGGGCAAGCTCATCAAGCTGAACCCGGAATGGCGACCGGGCTCCTACCTCGCCCGCTCGCACCCGAGCGACGTCGCCCGCACCGAGGGGCGCACCTACATCGCGTCGGAGAGCGAAGAGGATGCCGGCCCCACCAACAACTGGGCCGACCCCGCCGAGATGCACGCGAAGATGGACGAGATCTTCGAGGGATCGATGCGCGGCCGCACCATGTACGTCGTGCCCTTCTCGATGGGGCCGGTCGGAGGACCGCTCTCGCACATCGGCGTGCAGATCACCGACAGTGCCTACGCCGTCGCATCCATCGGCATCATGACCCGCGTGGGCGACGCCGTCACCCGTCAGATCGCCGAGGGCGCGCCGTGGGTGAAGACCGTCCACAGCGTCGGCGCTCCGCTGGCCCCCGGTCAGCCCGACGTCGAGTGGCCCTGCAACGACGACAAGTACATCGTGCACTTCCCCGAGACCCTCGAGGTCTACTCGTACGGCTCGGGATACGGCGGCAACGCGATCCTCGCCAAGAAGTGCTTCGCCCTCCGCATCGCCTCGGTCATCGCCCGGGACGAGGGGTGGCTCGCCGAGCACATGCTGCTCATCCGCGTCATCGACCCGCAGGGCAAGGCCTACCACGTCGCGGCGGCGTTCCCGTCGGCCTGCGGCAAGACGAACCTCGCCATGCTGCGGCCGACCATCCCCGGCTGGCGCGTCGAGACGCTCGGCGACGACATAGCCTGGATCCGTCCGGGCGAGGACGGGCGCCTGTGGGCCATCAACCCCGAGGCCGGGTTCTTCGGTGTGGCGCCCGGCACCGGCGAGGCGACCAACGTGACCGCGGTCGAGACGCTGTGGGGAAACACCATCTTCACGAACGTCGCGCTGCGCCCCGACGGCGACGTGTGGTGGGAGGGGCTGACCGACCAGGCACCCGCGAACCTCATCGACTGGGAGGGCAACGACTGGACGCCCGACTCGGGTCGTCCGGCCGCTCACCCCAACTCCCGCTTCACGGTCTCGGCGGCCCAGTGCCCGCAGATCTCGGAAGACTGGGAGCAGGCCGTGCCGCTCGACGTCATCCTCTTCGGCGGACGCCGTGCCAGCAACGTGCCGCTCGTGGTCGAAGCCACCGACTGGACCCACGGCGTCTTCCTCGGCTCCAACATCTCGTCCGAGCGCACGGCTGCGGCCGAGGGTACGGTCGGCGAGCTGCGCCGCGACCCGTTCGCGATGCTGCCGTTCTGCGGCTACAACATGGCCGACTACTTCGGGCATTGGCTCAAGGTCGGTCGCGGGCTCCGCTTCGACCGCGCACCGCGCATCTTCCAGGTGAACTGGTTCCGCCGCGGTGACGACGGACGCTTCCTGTGGCCGGGCTTCGGAGACAACTCGCGCGTCGTCGACTGGATCATCCGCCGCATCTCGGGCGAGGTGCCCGCGATCGACAGCCCGGTCGGCCGCCTGCCGCGCACCGAAGACCTGAACCTCGACGGCCTCGACATCCCGGACGCCGATCTGGAGGAGCTGTTCTCCGTCGACGCCGAGGCCTGGCGGACCGAGGCCGACCTCACCGAGGAGTTCTACGACACGTTCGGAGACCGGGTCCCGGCCGCGTTGCGCGCCGAACTCGCGTCTCTCCGCTACCGCCTCGACAAGGCGTAGCCCCAGACTGGTGCCGGCTCGGGGGAGCCGGCACCTCCGCTCTCGCAGCGGAACCGACCCGCGAAGGCGGGATGCCGGAGACGAACCCATGGCTGAGTGGTCTCCGGCCTCCCGCCTTCGCGTTGCCCGCTTCCTTCCGCCGAGACCCCGCCTTGCCGCCGAGACCCCGCCGTGCGTGCGGCCGTAGCACGGGGTCTCGACGCGAACACGGGGTCTCGGCGGGTGAACCGGGGCTCAGGCGAGCAGTTGGTGGCGGGCGAGGTCGCGATACAGCGGGGTGGACTCCACGAGCTCCGCATGACGGCCCTGGCCGACCACGCGGCCGTCCTGCAGCACGACGATCAGGTCGCTGTCAACGACGGTCGAGAGTCGATGGGCGATGACGATCAGCGTCCGATCGGTGGAGACGGCGTCGATCGCCTCGCGCATCCGCTGCTCGTTCACTCCGTCGAGCGACGAGGTCGACTCGTCGAGCAGCAGGATGGGCGCGTTCGTCAGCAGCGCCCGTGCGATGGCCAGACGCTGGCGCTCGCCGCCCGAGAGCATGACGCCGTCTTCGCCGACCGGAGCCTGCAGGCCGAGCGGATTCCGCTCCAGCACGTCGCCGAGGTTCACGGCGCGCAGCACGCGCTCGCAGTCGGCATCCGTCGCGGCGGGTGCCGCGAGGCGCAGATTCTCGGCCAGCGTGCCGGCGAGGGTGGGGGCGTCCTGCTCGACGTAGCCGAACTGTGCGCGCAGCTCGTCGCGCGGATACGTCCGGGCGTCGTGCCCGTGCAGGCGGATCGAGCCGCCGGTCGGGTCGTAGAACCGCTCGATGAGCGCGAGGATCGTGCTCTTGCCTGCGCCGCTCGGGCCGACGAGGGCGACGCGGCTGCCGCGCGGCACCGCGAAGCTGACTCCGCGGAGGACCTCATGATCGGATGCCGGGGGCGTCGCGGCATCCGATGACTCGACGTGCGCGTCGGCGAGGAGGGTGTGCGCCTCCTTGGCAGCCGCCTGTCGGGCGGCGACGACGTCGGCCGGGTAGTGGAAGCGCACGTCGCGGAATTCGATCGCCACCGCGCCGGCTCCCTGAGCCTCCGCCCCGCCGGCTCCCTGAGCCTCCGCCCCGGTGGGTCCCTGAGCCTCCGTCCCGCCGGCCCCCTGAGCCTTCGTCCCGCCGGCTCCCTGAGCCTCCGCCCCGGTGGGCCCCTGAGCCTGTCGAAGGGCCGCCGCAACCGACTCGTCGTCGTGCGTCTCGGTCGGCAGGTCGAGCACCTCCTGGATGCGTCCGAGCGCGCCGAGCGCCTGGTTCACCGAGGTGATGGCGCCGAACGTCGATGCGAGAGGCATCACCAGCAGGAACAGGAACATGATGAAGGCGATGAGGGAGGCGATGGTGAGGGCTCCCGCTGCGACGCGGAATCCGCCCACACCGAGCACGACGAGCAGAGACAGCTGAAGGGCGATGCCCGAGACGGGCACCACCAGTGAGGAGATCTTCGCGATGCGCACCCCGATGCCGTATGCCTCGGAGGCGAGCTCGGAGACGGCGGCGGTCTCGCGCTCGGTCGCCCCCGACGCCCGGACGGTGCGGATCGAGCCGATCGCGCGCTCCACGCCCGACGCGAGCTCGCCCACCTTCTCCTGCTGCGCGGTCGACGCCGTGCGGATGCGTCCGCTGAGGAGCACCACGACCACCACCGACACGCCGATCACGACCACGATGAGCAGCAGCAGGAGCGGATCGATCAGCAGCATCGCGACGAGGGCCCCGAGGAAGAGCACCGCGCTGCCGACGGCATCCGCCAATCCCTGGGTGAGGACGGCGTAGAGCAGGGTCGTGTCGGTGCCGACCCGCGAGACGAGGTCGCCGGTGCGGCGGGCGTCGAACTCGCTGATCGGAAGGTGCAGGATGCGGGCGATGAGCTTGCGTCGGCTCGAGTAGACGACGGCCGTGCCGGTGCGCTGCAGCAGGTAGTGCTGGAAGCCCGAGATGACCGACGACAGCACGACGAAGCCGATGAGCAGCCACACCAGCATGCCGAGGGCGCCGCCGGTCTGCACGGCGTCGATGACCTGCCCGACGAGCAAGGGCTGCACGAGTGACGTCGCGGCGCCGATGACGCTCAGCACCGCGACCACGACGAGGATGCGCTTGTGCTCGAGCAGGAAGGGGAGGAGCTGGCGGAACGTGGCGCGGGGGCCTTCGGGCTGCGCGCCGCGTCCGCGCCGGTGGGGTGTCGCCGTGCGGGACATGCGGGACCTCGTTCTGAGAAGGGTACTTCGACCGTACTTCGTGCGTCGTCGAAGTCTGTGGATGGGCTGTGCGTCAGCGATTGCCGAACCGTCGGTGGACGGCCTGCTTGCTCACGCCGAGGGCGCCGGCGATCGCCTGCCAGGAGTACCCGAGGTTGCGGGCGCGACGCACCTCGGCCTCTTCGGCGCGCGCGATCTCGGTGCGCAGCCTCGCGAGTCGGTGCAGTTCGGCGATCGGCTCGCCGCGGTCTTCGAGCGCATGGGCGGTCTTGAGTGTCATGAGAACCTCCGGCGTCAACATACATTGACACAGGTCGGGACGTCAACCGATGTTGACGTGTCGTCTCCGGAGGAGAAACGCAGCTCCGCAGGCCGGTCCCGCCGCCACCGGCGGCATGCAGGCGCGTCGCATAGGGTGTGCGGATGCCGAGACCGTGGATCCTGTTCGACATCGGGGGAGTGCTGGAGGTCGTCGACGACGACAGCTGGCAGGAGCAGTGGTGGGAGCGCTGGAGCGCCGTCGCCGGGCTCGCACGCGATGAACTCGACGCCCGCGTGACAGCCGCTGATCTGCCGCGGATCGACCTCACGGTCGGCACCGAGTGCGCGTTCTGGGCCGGCCTCGCCGTCGCGCTCGAACTCGACGACGAGCAGCGCGTCGCCATCCGGGCGGACTTCTGGGACGCGTACTGCGGCACCGGCAACCGAGAGCTGATCGAGTTCGCTCGCACCCTCCGGCCCACAGCCGGCACGGCGATCCTGTCGAACTCCGCCGACGGCGCGCGCGAGGAGGAGGAGCGCCGCTTCGGGTTCGCGTCGATCTTCGATCCGATCTGCTACAGCCACGAGCTGGGCGTAGCCAAACCCGAGCCGCGGGCGTACCTTCTCGCACTCCAGGCTCTCGGGGCGGAGCCGGCCGACGTGCTCTTCATCGACGACCACCGGACGGCGATCGACGGGGCCGCCGCCGTCGGTATCCGCGGCATCCTGCATCGCGACAACGCGGAGACGATCGCCGCGATCACGAGCTTCCTCGCCGCCTGTCGCTGACTCCGCGCCGCGAAACGCGCGCCCGCTCCGCTAGCGTGTCAGAGGTGACCACGCGGATGCTGCTCCTCGCCGACACGCACGTGCCGAAGCGCGCGCGGCACCTTCCCGACCGCGTGCTGCGCGCGGTCGACGACGCCGACATCGTGGTGCACGCGGGCGACTGGGTGGACGTGGCGACCCTCGACCTGCTCGCGTCGCGGGCGAGGATGCTGCACGGCGTCCACGGCAACAACGACGGAGCCGACCTGCGTTCGCGCCTGCCTGAGATCGCCCGCTTCGAGGTGGAGGGCGTCGCGATCGCAGTAGTCCACGAGACCGGACAGGCGACCGGCCGCGAGAAGCGGATGGATGCCGCATTCCCCGACACCGACCTCTTGATCTTCGGCCACTCGCACATCCCGTGGGACACCGTCGCGTCGTCGGGACTGCGACTGCTCAATCCCGGCTCGCCCACCGATCGACGCCGCCAGCCGGTGTGCACGATGATGCACGTCACGATCGACGCCGGCAGAATCGAGGCCGAGCTGGTCGCCCTCTCATGAGCAGCGGCCCCGCGGTCTACCGGGCCCCGATGCGGTCGCGGGATGACACCTCCGCCGCACTGTGGGCGCGACATCAGGGCGTGTGAATCACTCCTCGGTGTCGCCGAGCGACAGCTCACGGGCGAACACGGCGCGCGGCTCGATGAGCTGCTCCAGCTCGAGCACGACCAGGCGATTCGTTCCCGCCCGGGTCGCCGGCCCCGGCACGTACAGGGTGCGCTGAGGTCCGTTGCGCCAGTAGCGTCCGAGGAACAGTCCGTTCACGAACGCGTACCCCTTGCTCCCCAGCGCCGTGTCGAGGAACAGGTCGGCGGGGGCGTCGAGCCCGAAGTCGCCCGACCACGCGATGGGGCCTGCGCCGGCCGTCTCCGCGCCGAGACGATCGTCGCCCGCCGAGCCGGCGACACGGTCCGCGATGGCGGCGACGTCGAGAGGCGTCGAGCGCCAGCCCTGCAGAGGGGCGCCGTCGAGCGTGACCGCGCCGACGAGGCCCTTCTCCTCGCCCAGACGGCGGTCGTAGTTCACGCGTCCCTGGTCTTCGACGAGGATGCTCAGCGCACGGCCGTCGGGGATGCGGATCGCGACGTCATGGCGGGTGCGGGCGAGCGTGCCGACAGGGGCGCCGTCGACGCTCACCCAGGCCAGGTCGCGCACGTCGGCGACGACGAGGAGTCCGCCCCGTCCCTCGGGCAGCTCGACGTCGTAGCGCACGAGAGCACTGAGATGCGCCAGCTCGTCGAACGTCTGCGGGCGGTCGGTGGTGGATCCGGATGCCGCGGCATCCGTCCATGCACCCTGCGGCGCGAGCGCGACGTCGAAGGCCGGCGCGGGGTCTGAACGCGCCGGCAGCTCGTCGGGAACGGGAGCGTAGCGGGCGATCACCTCGCGGAACGCGAAGAACTTCTCGGTGGGATTCCCGGCCTCGTCGAGCGGGGCGTCGTAGTCGTACGACGTCACGAGCGGCAGGTAGCGGCCCTTGTCGTTCGCGCCGTTGGTCAGGCCGAAGTTCGTTCCGCCGTGGAACATGTAGATGTTCACCGATGCGCCCGTCGCGAGCAGGGCGTCGAGGTCGGCGGCCGCGGCGGCGACGTCGGTGGTGTGATGCACGCCGCCCCACCAGTCGAACCACCCGTCCCAGAACTCCGAGCACATCAGCGGCCCGGTCGGCTGATGGCGCCGCAGCGCGGCGAGGCGTTCGGCGCTGCGGGAGCCGAACGACGCCGTCTTGTGCAGCTCCGGAAGGCTGCCGTCGGCCAGCATCCGGTCGGTGGGCTGGTCGACGGTGGTGAGTGGCACGGTGATGCCGGCTCCACGGGTGACGGCGACCAGCTCCTTCAGGTACGCCTTGTCCGATCCGTACGCGCCGTACTCATTCTCGATCTGCACGAGCACGACGGGTCCGCCGCGGTCGATCTGTCGCGGGACCACGATCTCGTAGACCCGGCGCAGGTAGGCGCTCACGTCGGCCAGGTAGTCCGGCGCGGAGGAGCGGAGTTCGCGCCCGTCGCCGGTCACCCAGACGGGGAGCCCGCCGTTGTGCCACTCCGCGCAGATGTAGGGTCCGGGGCGCACGATCGCGTCCATCCCCGCGGCATGGACCAGGTCGAGGAACCGGCCGAGGTCGTTCCACCCGCTCGCATCCCATTCTCCGCGACGTGGCTCGTGGGCGTTCCAGGCGACATACGTCTCGATGGTGTTGAGCCCCATGAGCCGCGCCTTGCGGATGCGGTCCTCCCAGTGATCCGGGTGCACCCGGAAGTAGTGGATCGCGCCGGAGATGACCCGGTGCGGTCGGTCGTCGCGGAGGAAGTCGGTGTCGCCGAGGGAGAAGGTGGTCACGTCGTCGGGATGCTTTCGGAGGGGGCGGCCGAATCGCAGCGGGCGCGATGCGGCCGCGCCACAATGGGGATGTCCACGTCAACATACGTCACCAGAACCGCCATGTCAACGTCAACATGCCGACGTCACCCGGTCGACGGCGGCGCCGCTGACCGGAGTGAGGCGGCCCCGCTCAGCGCCAGATGGCGGCGATGGCGGCGTTGAGTGCGGTCAGCACCCCGACCAGCCAGAACACCGCGGGCGGCAGGGCGTCGCCGCGCTTCTGGCGGGCGCTCCCGATTCCGAGCAGCGCCCCGATGATGAGCAGCACGACGAGCTTCGTGCCGATCTTGACGTAGTTCAGCTCGGCGCCCTCGGGGAGTCCCCACGGCGCGGCCAGGGCGAGTCCGGCGACACCGGCGATCAGCAGACCGTAGTCCATGATGCGGGTGATCTGCCGCCTGCCGCCGAACGCCTGGGCCGCCCACGCCCCGAAGAGGACGGCGAAGCCGATGAGATGCACGAACAGCACGATGTGGCGAAGGATCTCCATGCCCACACCGTACGACCGGGCGGAGAGGCGCCGCCAGCGAGGCGACCCTCAGCCGGGACCTCAGCGGAACGACTCAGCCGCGCAGATCGCGCACGACCAGGGCGGTGCGCAGCGCGGCATCCGCGGCCTCGGCGCCCTTGTCCTCCTTCGAGCCCTCCAGCCCCGCCCGGTCCAGGCCCTGCTGCTCGTCCTCCAGGGTGAGCACGCCGAAACCGATCGGCTTCCCGGCGTCGAGCGCGACACGGGTGAGGCCGTCGGTCGTGGCGGAGGCGACGTATTCGAAGTGCGGCGTGCCCCCGCGGATGATCACTCCCAGGGCGACGACCGCGTCGGCTCCTCCGGCGAAGGCCGCCTGGGCCGCGACGGCGAGCTCGAACGAGCCCGGCACACGGACCAGCCGGTGGGTGGCGTGCGCCTGATCGAGCACGCGCTCGGCGCCTGCGATGAGGCCGTCGGTGATGGTGTCGTGCCAGGTGCCGGCGACGATGACGACCTGCAGTCCTCGCCCGTCGACGGTCTCGTTCTTCGGTGATCCTGCGCCGCTCATTCCTGATCCTCTCCCTGGGCGAGAGCCGCTGCGAGCTCTTCCGCGCCGATGATGTGACCCATGCGGTCACGCTTGGTCTCCAGATACTGGTGGTTGTTCGGACCGACCCCGACGATCAGCGGCACCTGCTCGACGACGTCGAGTCCGAGCTCGCGCAGCTTCGCGACCTTGTCGGTGTTGTTGGTCAGCAGGCGCACCTTCGAGACGCCGAGATCGCTCAGGATGCCGGCCGCCGCGGCGTACTCGCGGGCGTCGGCCGGAAGGCCCAGAGCGAGGTTGGCATCGACGGTGTCGAGGCCCTCCTCCTGCAGGCTGTATGCCCGCAGCTTGTTGATGAGACCGATCCCGCGCCCTTCATGCCCCCGCATGTAGACGACCACGCCGCCCTCCTGCTCGATCGCGTCGAGCGCGGCGTCGAGCTGCGGTCCGCACTCGCACTTCAACGAGCCGAAGGCCTCGCCGGTCAGGCACTCGGAGTGCACGCGCACCAGGGCCGTCTCGCCGAGTTCGCCCGACACGACCGCGATGTGGTCGGTTCCGGTGACGCGATCCTTGTAGGCGAGGAAGCGGAACGAGCCGTGCGCGGTCGGCACCGTGGCGTCGGCCCGCAGACTCACCCGCCGGTTGCGCGGACGCGCGGGCGTCGCCCCGTCGGGGTCGACCTCGTTGAGGTGCGCGATGAGCTGCTCGATGGTGATGACCGGCACGCCGTCGCGCGCACCGAGCTCGAGCAGCCCCGGCAGACGCATCATGCTGCCGTCCTCGGCGACGACCTCGGCGATCGCGCCGACGGGGCGGAGGCCCGCGAGCTTCATCAGCTCGACGGCCGCCTCGGTGTGACCGCTGCGCTCGCGTACGCCGCCGTCGACCGCGCGCAGCGGGAGCACGTGCCCGGGGCGGATGATGCTGGTCGCCGTCGACGAGGGATCGGCCAGCACGTTGAGCGTGTGCGCCCGGTCGGAGGCGCTGATGCCCGTCGTGACCCCCTCGGCGGCGTCGACGCTCACCGTGTAGGCGGTGGAGCGTGCGTCTTCGTTGGCGGCGACCATGGGCGGCAGGTTAAGGCTGTCGGCGAGGTCGGCGGGCATCGGCGCGCAGATGAAGCCCGACGACCAGCGCACGGTCCACGCCACCCATTCGGGTGTGGCCAGCTCGGCCGAGAGGATGACGTCGCCCTCGTTCTCGCGGTTCTCGTCGTCGGCGACCAGGACGGGTCTTCCGGCGCGCAGCGCGTCGAGCGCTTCGGGGATGGGGGACAGGCTCATCGTGAGCCTCCTTCCGGTGCGGCGGTGTCGGACGATCGGAACGCCAGCAGACGCTCGACGTGACGGGCGAGGATGTCGGTCTCGAGATTCACCCGGTCGCCGACGGCGCGCGACCCGAGTGTGGTGGCGGCGAGCGTTTCCGGGATCAGCGAGACCTCGATCCAGTGGGCCCCTGAGCCTCCGCCCTGGGTCCCTGAGCCTCCGTCCTGGGTCCCTGAGCCTCCGCCCTGGGTCCCTGAGCCTGTCGAAGGGCTCACCGCACTCACGGTCAGCGACGTCCCGTCGACCGAGATCGACCCCTTGTCGACGACGAGCGGAGCGAGGTCGTCCGGAAGGCTCACCCGCAGCACGCTCCACTGCGCGCCGGGCCGCACCTCGAGCACGACGCCGGTGCCGTCGACGTGGCCCTGCACGATGTGCCCGCCCAGTCGTGCGCCGACCGGCATCGCCTTCTCGATGTTGACCCGGGTGCCGACCGTGGCGCCGCCGAGGGCCGAGACGTCGAGGGTCTGCTTCATCACGTCGGCGTCGAAGGTGTCGGCCGTCGAGCCGACCACGGTCAGGCACACGCCCGAGACGGCGATCGACTCGCCGTGCACCGCGTCGGCCGCGGCCCGGGGTGCGCGCACGGTCAGCCGCCAGCCGTCTCCGGCGGGGGCGATCGAGACGATCTCGCCCATCTCCTCGATGATTCCGGTGAACATCAGTCGGCTCCTTCGGTCGGGGCGGCGGAACGGTCGGTGTCGGCGGGGTGCGCCACGGCGAGCAGATCGCGGCCGAGCGGCACCCACTCGTCGATCGAGAGGCGCAGCGCCTCGCCGATCGACGAGACGCCGATGTCGGTCAGGGCGAGTCGGTCGCCCCCGAGCAGCACGGGAGCGACGTACGCCAGCACCTCGTCGGCGAGGCCGGCGCGCAGGAACGCGCTGGCGAGCGTCGGTCCGCCCTCCACGAAGAGGCGCTGGAATCCTCGTCGGTGCAGGTCGCCGACGATCGCGTGCAGATCGTGCGAGTCGTAGAACAGGGGGGCGTGCGGATGCCGGTGCACCGCGGCATCCGCGGGGGTCGGCCGGGAGCCGATCACGACCGGGACGGGCTGGGCGGGCCGGAGCGCATCGCCGTCGCGAGCGGTGAGGGCCGGGTCGTCGGAGAGGACCGTGCCCGTGCCGACGGCGATCGCGTCGGCTTCGGAGCGGCGCCGGTGCACGTCGGCGCGGGCCTCGGGACCGGTGATCCACCGGCTCGACCCGTCGTCGGCGGCGGCCCGCCCGTCGAGGCTCTGCGCCCACTTCACGGTGATGTGCGGTCGTCCGAGTCGCTGCGCCGTGAGCCAGCCCTCGATGAGGGCGTGCGCGGCATCGGCCTGCTCGCCCGACTCCACGCTCACGCCGGCGTCGCGCAGCCGCTCGGCGCCGCCGCCCGACACGGCGCCCGGGTCGTCGAGCGCGTAGACGACGCGCGCGATCCCCGCCTCGATCAGCGCCGCGGCGCACGGCCCGGTGCGCCCGGTGTGGTTGCAGGGTTCGAGGGTCACCACCGCGGTGGCGCCTCGCGCGGCGCCAGACGCCAGCTTCGACAGGGCGTCGACCTCGGCGTGCGGGGTGCCCGCGCCGCGGTGCCATCCCTCGGCGAGCACGTCGCCCGCCGGCGAGAGGATGACGGCGCCGACCTGCGGGTTCACGCCGCGCGGGCCGCGGGCGGCGAGCTCCAGAGCGCGGGTCAGCGCCCGGCGCTCCGCCTCGTTCACTGCCATCCGTCGTCCTCCTGTGAGGCTCCGGGGCTGTTCGAGGGGAGGCGCAGACAGAAGGCGCGCAGGTGTGCGCCTCGTGCTGCCTCCCTTCCGGACTAGCGAGGTCTCCCTCGCATCACCGTCGGTCCCGGAGTTCCACCGGATCGGCATCGCGGATGAACCGAGACGCTCGCGGACTGTCACCGCCGGTTCGGATTCTCACCGACCCCGGAGCACGTTGATGCTCCGAGTGTACAAGGCGCGTCCGGCGCATTTCATTCCGCGTCGGCGCATGTCGGCCGCCGCGCCCGTGCTCACTTGCCGATGCCCTCCGACAGCCCCTTGATGAAGTACCGCTGGCTGGCGAAGAACAGCACGATCACCGGAAGGGCCGCGACCACCATCCCGGCGAAGACGACCGGATAGTCGGTGCCGTGCTTGCTCATCAGGCTGGTCAGCCCGACCGGCAGCGTCTGCACGCCGGTGCCGCTGGTGAAGACCATGGCGAACAGGTACTCGTTCCAGGCGAAGAGCACGTGGAGGATCACGGTCGAGATGATGATCGGCTTGCACATCGGCAGCGTGATGCGCCAGAAGGTGGTCCACCGGTTGGCGCCGTCGACCTCGGCGGCCTCGTCGACCTCGCGCGGCAGATCGATCATGTAGGCCCGGATGAGGAAGGTGGTGAACGGGATGCGGAAGGCCGTGTACAGGATCAGCAGCGCCCAGAACGTGTTGTACAGGCCCATCGACTGGAACATGCGCACCAGGGGGACGAGGGCGACCGCGGGCGCCAGCATCAGACCGCCGAGGATGAGCCCAGAGGCCGTGCGTCCGAACGGCATCCGCACCCGGGTGAGGCCGTAGGCCGCCCAGGCGCTGATGAACACGGTCGCGATGGTCGACGTCACCGTGACGAGCACGCTCGCGGTGAGGTAGTCGCTGACCCCGCGATTCCAGGCGTCGGCGTAGTTGTCCCA
This sequence comes from Microbacterium martis, assembly GCF_047246685.1. Lineage (NCBI taxonomy): Bacteria > Bacillati > Actinomycetota > Actinomycetes > Micrococcales > Microbacteriaceae > Microbacterium > Microbacterium martis. The sequence continues at coordinate 567,498 of NZ_JBFOKT010000001.1, forward strand.
GGAGAACTGGAGGGGCAGGGCGAACGGGTTGCCGAACAGCTCGGCGTTCGTCTTGAAGCCGTTGAGCACCATCCACAGCAGCGGGTAGGCGACCACGACGACGAGCGCGAGCAGGAAGGCCCAGAGGAAGACGCGCGAGATCGCGCCGAGGAATCCGGTGCGGGTCATCAGAACTCCACCCTTCGGCGTCGTGTGTACCAGAGTTGCGCGAGGGCGATCACCAGGGTCACCACGAAGATGACCGTCGCGATGGCGGCCGCGTAGCCGAAGTCGTTGCGCACGAAGCCGCTGCGGTAGAGCCAGCTCGACAGCACCTGTGTGGAGTTGTTCGGCCCGCCGCTGGTCATCACCATCACCTCGTTGAACACCTGGAAGGCGCCCGAGATGGTGACGATGATCATGAGACCCGTCATCTCGCGCACGAGCGGCACGGTCACGTGGAAGAAGCGCCGCACCGGTCCGATGCCGTCGAGCGAGGCCGCCTCGTAGAGCTCGGAGGGGATGCGCTGGATCGCGACCGCGAACAGCAGCGTCGAGTAGCCGAAGCCCTGCCATTGGCTCATCGCGATGATCGCGACCATGGCCGTGGATTCCTGACCCAGCCACGGCTGGGCGAGTCCGCCGAGGCCGAGGGTCTCGAGCAGGTGGTTGAGCAGGCCGAGGTTCGGCTCGTAGATGAAGTAGAAGAGCAGACCGGCCACGGTGAGCGAGATCGCCGAGGGGACGAAGTAGACCGCGCGGAGGATCTTGCGCCACCGGATGCTGCGCAGGCTCTCGATCATGGCGGCGAGCACGAGCGCGCCGGCCACCTGGAACACGATCGACAGCACCGAGTACAGCACGTTGTTCCCGAGCGCCGCCCAGAACACGGGGTCGCCGACGAGCTTCTCGTAATTCTCGAGGCCGACGAACTCCGACATCCCCGAGTAGATGTCCCACTCCTGCGTCGAGAACGCGACGTTCTGCACCAGGGGGAGGTAGACGAAGACGCCCAGCACCACGAGCGCCGGCAGCACCCACGCGAAGCCGGCGAGACGGGCGATGCCGGTGCGGCCCCGACCGCGGGGGCGCCCCGTGCCCCGACCGGTCGTGATCGCCTCGGTCACGGTCGGGGGCGGGCCGAAGCCCGCCCCCGACAGGGTGTCACTTCGCGGCATCGTTCGCGGCGCGGACACTCTCCAGCACCTCCTCGGGGGTGGCGCTGCCGCTGATGACCGCCTCGCCTCCGGCGAGCCAGGCGTCGGCCACCTCGGGCACGGTGACCGTGTCGAGCCAGACGACGAGCTGGGATGCCTCGTTGACGGCCGTGATGCCCTCGAAGACGGCGATGCTGGAGGTCTCCTCCGTGACGGCTCCGACCACGGTGCTGGGCTGGCCGTACGGCGGCGACGACAGGACGGTGGCGTTCTCCGGCTCGGTCACGAACTTCATGAAGTCGACCGCCAGCGCCGCCTGCGGTGACCGGGCGTTGATGAAGTAGCCCTCCGGCGAGCCTTCGATCGCCTCGGGGTCTCCGGCGGCGCCGTCGGGCGCCGGGAGCGGGAAGATGCCGAAGTCGTCGGTGGTCAGCACCGAGCCGTCGGCGGTCACCGTGTCGAACTCGAGGATCTCCTGGTAGTACATGGCGGCACGGCCGCCGGCCAGGGCCTCCTGGGCGGTCGTGTACAGCACGCCGTTGGTCCCCGTGCCGCTGTCGGTGCACTCGTTCACGAGCATGTCGAACTGCTCGAGCGCCGCGACGTAGCCGGGGTCCGTCCACTCGGCGGTCTCGGGGTCGAAGTCGGCCTGGAGCACATCGCTCGGCACGTTGTAGATGAACAGCTGCTGCAGGTAGTGCAGCGCCGGCCAGCCGTCCTTGTTGCCGAAGGCGATGGGCTCGTAGCCGGCGTCGCGGAGCGGACCGCACGAGTCGATGAGCTCGTCCCACGTGGTCGGCACCTCGAGCCCGGCGGCGGCGAACGCCGAGCGGCTGTACCCCATGAACTTGCCGTTGTTGTAGAGCGGGATGCCGTAGTACTTGCCGTCGTACTCGAAGGCCGACAGCGACGCCTCGCCGAAGCGGTCGCCCCACTCGGTGCCGGGTGCGATGAGCTCGCTGAGGTCGGCCGCGAGGCCGCCGCCGACGAAGTTCTCTGCCCAGTCGCCGGCCCACGTGAAGTAGATGTCGGGGATGGCCTGCGAGGCGGTCAGCGTCTTCGTCTTGTCCTTGATCGACTGGTCCGTCTCCTGGATCAGCTCGATCTCGACGTCGGGATGCTCGGCCTCGTAGGCGGCGGCGAGGTCTTCGAAGTACGGCTCGAGGGGGTCTCCGCCGAACTTGGTCAGGATCGAGAGCTTCCCCTCGAAGACGGGGTCGGCGGTGACGTCGGCCGCGGGCTGCGTCGCGCCCCCCGCGCATCCTCCGAGAGCGAGGGCGGATGCCGCGACAGCCGCGGCGATGGGGAGTGTGCGTGTCGTGCGCATGGTCTGCCTCTCTGAGCGGGCGGGCCGACGACCGCGGGAGCCGCGGACACCGATCCGCCGTTGGAACTTCGGTGCGTGCCTTGTCGAGCGAGTGTAACCGAAAACCTGACACCGGTACCACCCCCATTCGCTCTTTTCGGAATGTCGACGTACAACGCCTGTTTTTCCGGATGTTTGACGTGGTGAGCACTCGTGTGCCAGCATGACTCCCACCTGACACCGGTACCACATCGAACCGGGCACCGCCGCCGGTCGCCCGCGAAAGGATCAATGATGCTCGGCTTCGACGAGACCACCTTCCGGACCCAGATCGCGAGCGCCGTCGCTCTGCGCCCGCAGATCGAGGAGCTGGTCGATCAGCTCCTCGAGAAGGGGATCGACAACGTCCTCCTCGTGGGTGCCGGGGGCACCTACAGCCAGATGTGGCCCTATGAACTGCTGGCCCGCGAACGCTCGACCCTCCTCGTGCGCTCGGCGATCGCGGCCGAGCTCGTCGTCGCCGGAGACGCGTCGCTCGGGGAGCGCACCCTCGCCGTCTTCACCTCGGTCACCGGGACGACCGAAGACGTCGTCCGAGCGATCGAGTACGTGAAGGCGGCCGGCGCCACCACGGTGTCGTTCACCGGTCAGCCCGAGTCGCCGATCGCGACGGGCGTCGATCACGCCCTGACGTCCGAGCCCAAGACGTGGCCCTTCGACATGCAGCTGCTGCTCCTGGTCGGGCGCCTCCTGCACCGGCGCGGCGACTTCGACGGCTACACCTCGCTGGCCGACGAGCTGGTGAACCTGCCCGACGCGCTGGTCGCGGCGGCGCAGCAGGCCGAGCCCATGGCCGAGGCCTTCGCCGACGCGCACAAGGACACCGACTACTACTTCCTCATCGGCGGCGGGCCCCTGTGGTCGTTCGCCTACCTGTACTCGATGTGCATCCTCGAGGAGATGCAGTGGCTGCGCACGACGCGCGTGCACAGCGCCGAGTTCTTCCACGGCTCGCTCGAACTGCTCGAAGAGGACACCGCCGTCCTGATCTTCCAGGGCGAGGACCGCACCCGTCCGCTCACCGATCGCGCCGAGGCGTTCAGCAAGCGCATCTCGAAGGACGTCACCGTGTTCGACACGCGCGACTACGCGCTCGACGGTTTCAGCGCCGAGAACCGCGCGCTGATCGCGCCGATCGTGCTCGACACGGTCATGGGGCGGGTCAGCAAGCACCTCGAGCGCGTGCGCGACCACTCGCTCGACCTGCGCCGCTACTACCGCGTCATGGACTACTGAGACGAGAGGCGGAGCGAGACGATGCGCGTACTCGGCTTCGGCGACAACATCGTCGACCGGTTCCTCGATCGCGGTGTCGACTACCCGGGGGGCAATGCCGTCAACGTGGCCGTGTACGCGCACCGGCTCGGCGCAGACGCGGGCTACCTCGGCGTGTTCGGCGACGACGACGCGGGCCTCTTCCTCCGCGCCGCGATCGAGGATGCCGGCGTCGACACGTCTCGCAGCGTCGCCCGTCGCGGCGAGTCGGGGATCTCGTCGCTGCGGGTCATCGACGGCGAACGGGTGTTCCTCGGCTGGAACGGCGGCGGCGTCACGGTGGCGGAGCCGATCGATCTCGACGAGGGCAGGGAGGCCTACGCGGCCGGGTTCGACCTGGTGCACTCCAGCGTCTATTCGCGCACCGAGCCGCAGCTGCCCCGGCTGCGCGGACACGACGTACTCGTCAGCTTCGACCTCTCCAGCGAGCCCGAGTTCCGGACGCCGGAGTATCTCGACCGCGTCGCCCCCTCCGCCGACCTCGTTCTCCTGTCGTGCGCAGGACTCGACGACGACGCCGCGTTCGCCCTCCTCGACGACGCCGTGGGCCGCGGCGCGTCACTGGCTCTCGGCACCCGCGGCACCGACGGTGCGCTGGTCACCGACGGTGCGCTGCGCTGCACGGCGGCGGCGCGCCTGCTGACCGATCACGAGATCCTCGTCGACACGATGGGCTGCGGCGACGCGTTCCTCGCCGGCTTCCTCGTCGACCTGCACGCCTCGGGCTGGCGTCGAGACGCCGCCCCTTCCGCCGCGGCTCTGCATGCCGCGCTGCGTGCCGGAGCGGATGCCGCGCACGACCAGTGCCTCGTCGAGGGGGCGTTCGCGCGCGGTCGCCGGAGCGGCGACCCGGTCCCGGCTAGCATGTGGTGAACGCCTGATGCGGAAGGGGACGAGGGCCATGACCTCCGAACGCTCCGTCCCTCCCACGATCTCCGAGGTCGCCGAGGCGGCCGGGGTGGGGCGGTCGACGGCCGCCCGAACGCTCGGAGGCTACGGATACGTCAGTCCCGAGCTGCGCGAGCGCGTCCTCGCCGCCGCGGAGCGCATCGGCTACCGGGCGAACGCTCTGGCGCGCAGCATGTCGACGGGGGTGAGCCAGACCCTCGGGGTGATCGTCGCCGACATCGCGAACCCGTTCTTCGGCGGCGTGGTCCGTGGCATCTCCGACGCCTCGCGCGCCCGCGGCTTCGACACGCTCGTGCTCAGCACCCACGAAGACCTCGACGAGGAGATCGCGGCGACCAACGTGCTCATCGACAAACGCGTCGACGGCATCATCCTCGCCTCCGCGGCGCTCGACGCCGCCTCGGCCGGCCACATCGCGCAGGCGAGGGCGCGCGACATCCCGGTGGTCCTCGTCGACCGGGCCGTGCCCGGGCTCGATCTCGACGCCGTCGTGATCGACAACCGCACCTCCGCCCGAGACGCCGTGGCCCGTCTGCTCGATGCCGGCCATCGGCGGATCGGCTTCGTGTGGGGGCCGCCCGTCGCGGAGCGCCCCCGGCGACGGCGCGAGCTGATCGACGTCACCTCGCGCAACCTGTGGACCGACGGCGAACGCCTGCAGGGGTATCTCGACGCCCTCGACGACGAGGGCGTCGTGTTCGACCCCGAGCTGGTCATGGTCGGTGCGAAGACCGAGGAGCACGCCGAGGTGGAGGTGGAGCGGATGCTGGCTCTCGACGATCCGCCCACGGCGCTGTTCTGCACCGAGAACGACGCCGTCACCGGATCGCTCCTGGCGCTTCGGCGTCGCGGGCTCCGGGTCGGCGCAGACGTCTCGCTCATCGGCTTCGACGACAGCTCGTGGGCTGCCGTGATGGAGCCGCCGTTGACGATGATCGCGCAGCCGACGCTCGAACTCGGTGCCCGCGCGGCGGAGGTCCTGTTCGCCGCGATCGACGGCGAGCCCGGGCGTGCGGCGCTGCACACCCTCGGCACGCGGTTCGTCGAGCGCGCCTCGGTGCAGCCGCCCAGCGCCGCCGACGCGCCGGATCACTTCAACAGCCGCGAGAGCCTCCGGTCGGCCAGCGTCTTGCCGCCGGTCTGACAGGTCGGGCAGTACTCCATCGACCGGTCCGCGAAGAACACGCTGCGCACGGTGTCACCGCACACGGGGCAGCTCTCGCCGCGTCGCGCGTGCACCTGCATGCCGCGGCGCTTGGCGTCTTTGAGGTCGGCCGGCGGCTTGCCCGAGGCCTCCGCCACGGCATCCGTCAACGTCTCCTGCATCGCGGTGAACAGCCGGTCGACCTCGGCGTCGTCGAGCTTCCCGGCGATGGCATACGGCGACATCTTCGCGGCGTGGAGGATCTCGTCGGAGTACGCGTTGCCGATCCCGGCGATGACCCCCTGATCGCGCAGGAGCCCCTTGATCTGCGTCCGCCGCCCGGTGAGCACACCTCCGAACGCCTCGCGCGTGAAGGACGGGTCGAGCGGGTCAGGGCCGAGCCGTTCGATGCCGGGAACCTGTTCGGGGTCGCGAACCACGTACACGGCGAGCGACTTCTTCGTGCCGGCCTCTGTGAGATCGAACCCGCTGTCATCGTCGAACGCCACACGCAGCGCGATCGGCGACTTGCCCGGCTTGATGAGCGTCGTCGGCAGCAGCTCGTACCACCGCAGCCATCCGGCCTTCGCGAGGTGGAACACGAGGTGCAGGTCGTCGCCCGCCGACAGCACCACGAATTTCCCGCGTCGCGTCGCCGCCGTGATCTCGGCACCGTGCAGCGCCGTGTTCGGCGGATCGTAGGTCTTGAGCGCGGCGATCGCGCCGACCGTCGTGCGCACGATCGTGCGACCGACCACGCGCTCGGCGAGGAAGGTCGTCAGCCCCTGGACTTCCGGCATCTCCGGCATGCGCCCATCCTGCCACCGGCATCCGACACTGTCACGAGCAGTGTGAAGACGCGCCGGTTAGGCTTCGCTGGGTTCGGAGAAGACGGTCAGGAGGCGGGAGCACGATGGCGGCAGAGAGCGACTGGACGATCGTCCCCCGAGGCGGGCTGGGGAGGCTCGTCTTCGGGATGACCCCGGCGCAGGTCGATGCGCTCGCGGGCACATACGGTGCCATCACCGGGCGGGGGAGCGATGCCGTCCCCGACGACATCCTGCGCGAGACACTGGAGATGTTCGGCGGCGCGATGAGCGACGAGGAGAAGCAGGCGCTGACGGAGGCGTACGCCGAGTTCGGGCAGTCCGCCGACAGTGTGACGGAGACGCGCGGCGAGCCCGGCCTCGTCCTGCGCTACAAGGCCGATCGGCTCGTCGAGATCATGCCGGCCGTCGGACAGGGTCCACTCCTTCTCGACGGCGTGGATCTGCTCGCGATGACCGGGCGGGAGGCGATGGCGTCGTTGGAGCGGCTGAACGGCGGCCCCGGCCGCTTCGCCGGCACGGAGGCAGCCTTCGACGACCTGGCGATCTCGGCCGACGGATTCAGCGTCGTGGACGCCTCCTCCGGCGTGCGTGCGCTCGATGCGACCGATCCACGTTTCCGCGCCCGCACGGTAGCCCTGCTGTCCGAGCCCTATCTGCCCGACGACGGGACGGACGCGTTCGTCGTCTGCTCCTTCGTGGCCTGACGGCTCAGAGCACCGGCCACCCGACCGGAGCGCGGTCGTCTGTCACCAGCAGACCGGCGGACCAGCCGTCGTCACGACCGCGCGGACTGGTGAGCGCCTGGCGGTGAAGACCCTCGTAGCGGAAGCCCAAGGCGCGAGCGGTGCGCGCCGAAGGCTCGTTCCCCGCGACGGCCCGCCACCCGATCCGCACGAGACCCAGCTCGACGAAACCCCAGTCGATGACCGCGCGGGCGGCCTCGGAGATGTAGCCCTTCCCTCGGGCGGATTCCGCGACCCAGAAGCCGATCTCGGCGTAGCCGCCCGAGTGGTGGTCTTCGATGTGGTGCAGACCGATCATGCCGGAGAGCGTGTCGTCGACGAAGATACCCCAGACCGTCTCCTTCCCCTCGGCCCACCACTCGGCGACGAGCGTGACGAATTCCTCGGCGTGGGCGCGGGTGTAGGTGCTCGGCACCGTCGTCCACCGAGGGATCTCCGGATCCTGGCACGCCGCCTCGATCGCGTCGATGTCGGCCTCGGTCGGGGCGCGCAGCACGAGTCGTTCGGTGGTGAGGGCGACCGTTTCCATCACGACAGCCTACTGAGGAGAGCCGTCATGTCGGCGGGCGCGACTAGGCTTGTCCGGTGACTGTTCCGGGGATTCTGCGCGCCTTGGAAGAGGCGTCTGTGTACCGTGACGCCCTCGCCTGGGCGCACACCGACGCCGACCTCGGCCTCGTCGACGGGCTCGACGCCCCGACCCTCGCCGGCCTCCTCGACGCGCGGGCGAGCGCCGGGCATCCCGCCGCCCTGCTCGCGGTCGCGCCCACCGGACGCCGGGCCGAGAGCCTCGCCCTCGCCCTGGAGTCCTACCTGCCCGACGCCGAGGTCCTCGCCTTCCCGGCGTGGGAGACGCTCCCGCACGAACGCCTGAGCCCCAGCCCCGACACCGTCGGGCACCGCTTGCAGACCCTGCGCCGTATCCGCGAGTGGTCGGGCGAGCGGCCGATCGTCGTCGTCGCCTCGGTGCGGGCGGCCCTGCAGCCGATCGCCGGGAACCTCGGCGACATCCTGCCCCTCGAGCTGACGGTCGGCAGCCGGGGCAACGAGCTCGACCAGGTCGCCGAGCAGCTCGTCGAGCGCGCCTACTCCCGCGTCGACATGGTCTCCCGTCGGGGCGAGTTCGCCGTGCGCGGCGGCATCCTCGACGTCTTCCCGCCCACGTCGGAGCATCCGTACCGCGTGGAGTTCTTCGGCGACGAGATCGACCAGATCCGCGCCTTCTCGGTCGCCGATCAACGCTCGCTCCCCGGCGACGTCGCCGCCGTCGATCTGCCGCCCAGCCGGGAGCTGCTGCTCACCCCCGACGTGCGCGAGCGGGCGCGCGCCCTGATCGGCGGATTCCCGGCGATCGCGGGCATGCTCGAGAAGATGGCCGAGGGCATTCCGGTCGAGGGCATGGAATCCCTGCTCCCCGCGGTGTCCGGCCCGCTGAAGTCGCTCGCCGAGTACCTGCCGGAGGGCAGCGCGACCGCGGTCGTCGACCCGGAGCGGTCGTCGGCGAGGGCGATCACGCTCGGCGAGACGAACCGCGAGTTCCTCGAGGCCGCGTGGAGCGCCGCCACCTCCGGCGCCTCCGCGCCGATCGATCTGGGCGCCGGCGACTTCCTCACCATCGCCCGCCTGCGCGAGGTGGTGCGCGACCGAGGCGGCGTGTGGTGGCGGCTGAGCCCGTTCGGCATCGGCGATACCGATGCCGAGACGCTCGAAGCCTCAGCCGTGATCCCGTCGTTCCACGGCAACGTCGACGGAGCCATCTCGTTCGTCGACGCCCGCCTCGCCGACGGCTGGCGCGTGGCGGTGATCGCGACCGGACACGGACTCGTCGACCGCGCCCGAGACGTGCTCGCCGACCGCGGGGTCGCCGCCCGCGTCGTCGAGTCGCTCACCGAGGCTCCCGAGCCCGGCGTCGCCACCCTGGTGTGCGGCTCGGTCGAGGCCGGGTTCCAGGTGCCCGAGGCGAAGCTCGCCGTGCTCACCGACAACGAGTTCTACGGTCGCACCATCGGCGGCGACCAGCGCGTGGTCAAGAAGCTGGCCTCACGGCGGAAGAACGTCGTCGACCCGCTGCAGCTCACGCCCGGCGACCACGTGGTGCACGCCACCCACGGCATCGGCCGCTTCGTCGAGATGACCCAGCGCGAGGTCTCGACCGGCGGACGCAACGCCACGAAGTCGACGCGCGACTACCTCGTGCTCGAGTACGCGCCGTCGAAGCGGGGCTACCCGGGAGACAAGCTGTTCGTGCCCACCGACCAGCTCGACCTGCTGTCGAAGTACGTCGGCGGCGAGGCCCCGACGCTGTCGAAGATGGGTGGCAGCGACTGGGCGCAGGCCAAGGGCAAGGCCCGCAAGGCCGTCCGCGACATCGCGGTCGAACTGGTCAAGCTCTACTCGGCGCGGATGAGCGCGAAGGGCCACGCCTTCGCCGCCGACACCCCCTGGCAGCGCGAGCTCGAAGAGGCCTTCCCGTTCGCCGAGACGCCGGACCAGCTGCAGACCATCGACGAGATCAAGGCCGACATGGAGCGGCCGATCCCGATGGACCGTCTGCTCTCGGGCGACGTGGGCTTCGGCAAGACCGAGGTCGCCGTCCGCGCGGCGTTCAAGGCGATCCAGGACGGCAAGCAGGTCGCCATGCTCGTGCCGACCACCCTCCTGGTGAAGCAGCACATGGAGACGTTCGGCGAGCGCTTCGCGGGCTTCCCGGTGAAGGTGCGCGCGCTCTCGCGCTTCCAGACCGACAAAGAGGTGCGCCTGACGCTGCAGGGGCTGCTCGAGGGGTCGGTCGACATGGTCATCGGCACCCACCGCATCCTCACCGAGGGCGTCGTCTTCAAAGACCTCGGCCTGATGATCATCGACGAGGAGCAGCGGTTCGGAGTCGAGCACAAGGACAGCCTGAAGAAGCTTAAGACGAACGTCGACATCCTGGCGATGAGCGCCACCCCCATTCCGCGCACGCTCGAGATGGCGGTGACCGGCATCCGGGAGATGTCGACGCTGGCGACGCCGCCCGAGGACCGGCATCCGATCCTCTCGTTCGTCGGCCCGCGCAGCGACAAGCAGATCGCGGCGGCCATCCGCCGCGAGATCCTGCGCGAAGGCCAGGTGTTCTTCGTGCACAACCGGGTGCAGTCGATCCAGCGGATCGCCGCGCAGCTCGCCGAGCTCGTCCCCGAGGCGCGCATCGCGGTCGCGCACGGGCAGATGGGGGAGCATCAGCTCGAGCAGGTCGTCGACGACTTCTGGGAGCGCAAGTTCGATGTGCTCGTGTCGACCACGATCATCGAGACCGGGCTCGACATCTCGAACGCCAACACGATCATCATCGACCGCGCCGACAAGTACGGTCTGAGCCAGCTGCATCAGCTGCGCGGCCGTGTCGGTCGAGGGCGGGAGCGCGCCTACGCGTACTTCCTGTACGACGAGATGAAGCCGCTGTCCGAGACCGCCGCCGACCGGCTGCAGACGATCGCGGTGAACAACGACCTGGGCTCGGGCATGCAGGTGGCGTTGAAGGACCTCGAGCTGCGCGGCGCGGGCAACCTGCTCGGCGCCGAGCAGGCCGGGCACATCGCCGGCGTCGGCTTCGACCTCTACCTGCGGATGATCGGCGAGGCCGTCGCGACCTTCCGCGGCGACGAGGTCGAGACCGGGCAGGAGCTGCGTCTCGAGCTGCCGCTCGACGCCCGCATCCCGGAGCACTACATCGACAGCGAGCGCCTGCGTCTCGAGGCCTATCAGAAGCTGTCGGCGGCCTCGGCGGCGACCGCGAAGGACGACGCGATCGACCTGGTGGTCGACGAGCTCGTCGACCGCTACGGCACCCCGCCCGAAGAGGTCGAGGGGCTGGTGGCCGTTTCGCGCCTGCGTCGTCGTGCCGCCCGAGCCGGTCTGACGGATGTCGTGGTGATGGGGTCGAATCTGCGCATCGCGCCCGCCCGGCTGGAGGACTCGATCAAGGTGCGCCTGCAGCGGCTGTACCCGAAGGCGAAGCTGGTCGCCGGGGGAGAGGCGCTCGTCGTGCCGATGCCCGCCGTGCCGGCGGCCGTCGGAGTGGGGCTCGAGCCGTTGCCCGACGCGCAGCTGCTCGAGTGGGTGGGACAGCTGTTCACCGCGATCTTCCCCGAGCCGGTTCCGGTCTCGTAGCCATTCCGCGCGGATGCCGGGCGGCGCGGCATCCGCGGGTCTAGTCTGGCGGCATGCTGTACGAGCACCTCGGGGCTCGGCCCCGGATCCATGACACCGCCGTCGTCGCTCCCACCGCCGTGATCTCCGGCGACGTGGAGGTCGGTCCCGACTGCCAGGTGCTGCACGGCGCCGTGATCACCGCGGAGGGCGGTCCGATCACGCTCGGCGAGCACGTGATCGTGATGGAGAACGCGCTCATCCGCGCCACCGCGGCCAACGCCGTGCACATCGGCGCGCACACCCTCGTGGGCACGCTGGCGAGCATCGCGGGTGCGACCGTCGGGGAGGAGGTGTTCCTCGCGTCGGGGGCCCGCATCTTCAACGGGGCCCTGATCGGCGACAACTGCGAGGTGCGCGTGAACGCGATCGTGCACCGCCGCGCCGTGCTGCCCTCGGGATCCGTCGTGCCCATCGGCTGGGTGGCGGTGGGCGATCCGGTGCAGCTGCTGTCACCCGACCGGGAGGCCGAGATCGCGGCCGCGCAGCCCGAGCTCGACTTCCCCGGTCACGTGTTCGGCGTCGACCGCGACACCCCCGACCTCATGGTTCAGCTCACCGAGCGCTACGGCAGCTCTCTCGCGCGGCACGCCGCCGATCGCGAGGTCGGCGCTTAGCGGCATCCGCCCCCACTCGACCGAGAACTCGCAGAAAAGCACGAACTTCGCAGAGAATCTCCGAATTCCTGCGACGTTCGTGTCGTTCTGCGAAGTTCCCGCAGTGTGCCCGGCAGACCCGGCTTCAGATGACGCCCTGGGCGAGCATGGCCGCGGCGACGCGCTCGAACCCCGCGATGTTCGCACCCGCGACGTAGTCTCCGGGCACGCCGTGCCGCTCGGCCGCATCGAACGCGGCCCGGTGGATGTCGCCCATGATCTCGCGCAGCTTGTTCTCGCTGTCGCCGAACGTCCACCGCTGGCGCGAGGCGTTCTGGCTCATCTCGAGCGCGGAGGTCGCGACACCGCCGGCGTTCGCGGCCTTGCCGGGCGCGAAGAGCACGCCCGCCCGCTGGAACGCGTCGATCGCGTCGGGCACGCACGGCATGTTGGCCCCCTCCGACACGACGCGCACGCCGTTGGCGATGAGGGTCTCGGCGTCGGCGAGGCCGACCTCGTTCTGCGTGGCCGAGGGCACGGCGATGTCGACCGGCACCTCCCAGACTCTGCCGCCCTCGACGAAGCGGGCGCTCGGGCGCCGGTTCGCGTACTCGACGATGCGCGCCCGCTCGACCTCTTTGAGCTGGCGCAGCAGATCGAGGTCGATGCCGGCGTCGTCGACGACGTAGCCGGAGGAGTCGGATGCCGTGACCGCGGTCGCGCCCAGCTGCGTCGCCTTCTGGATGGCGTAGATCGCGACGTTGCCCGAGCCCGAGACGCCGACGCGCTTGCCCGCGAGGGAGTCGCCGTGGACGGCGAGCATCTCCTGTGCGAAGAACACCGCGCCGTACCCCGTCGCCTCGGTGCGCACCTCGGCGCCGCCCCATCCCGTGCCCTTGCCGGTGAACATGCCCGACTCGTGGCGGTTCGTGACCTTGCGGTACTGGCCGAAGAGGTAGCCGATCTCGCGGCCGCCGACGCCGATGTCGCCGGCGGGAACGTCGGTGTGCTCTCCCAGGTGGCGGTAGAGCTCGTTCATGAACGACTGGCAGAAGCGCATCACCTCGGCGTCGGAGCGGCCGTGGGGGTCGAAGTCCGACCCTCCCTTGCCGCCGCCGATGCCCTGGCCGGTGAGCGCGTTCTTGAAGATCTGCTCGAACCCGAGGAACTTGATGATCGAGAGGTTGACCGAGGGGTGGAAGCGCAGCCCGCCCTTGTACGGGCCGAGCACCGACGAGAACTGGATGCGGTACCCGCGGTTGACCTGCAGCCTGCCGGCGTCATCGACCCAGGGCACGCGGAACAGGATCTGCCGCTCCGGTTCGACCAGACGCTCGAGGATGCCGCCGTCGACGTATTCCGGATGCTGCTCGAGCACCGGGGTGATCGAGTTCAGCACCTCGTGCACGGCCTGGTGGAACTCCGGCTCGTGCGGGCTGCGCGAGAGCACCGTGTCGAACACGGGCTGCACGGCGGGGGAGAGCGGGTGGAAGTCGGCGGGAGACGTAGCGGTCACGCGAAGGGCTTTCTGGTGGGAAGAGTGGTGCAGCGATCGTGTCGCGTGAAGGTGCGCCGGGTCGGCCGAAGCCACTCTACCGTCGGCGATATATCGGTCTGACCGCTCGCGGTCACCCCGTGTTCTGCAGCCCGGCGGCGACGCCGCTCACCGACAGCAGCAGCAGCCGCTGCTGCTCGGCGTCGGCACCCGAGCCGCGCGCCTCGTCGCCGGCGGAGCGGAGCGAGCGCAACGCGCGCAGCTGCAGCAGCGACAGGGCGTCGACGTACGGGCTGCGCAGCTGGACCGCCCGCTGCAGCACCGGCTTGTTCTCCAGCAGCCCTTCGCCCCCGGTGAGACGGACGACCCACTCGCGGGTGAGAGCGAGCTCGTCGAGCACGAGGGCGGCGAGATCGTCGCGGTCGCCGAGCGCGAGGTACTGGGCGGCGATGCGCTCATCGGTCTTCGCCAGGCTCATGGCGACGTTGTCGACCATGGTGCGCAGCAGCGGCCACTCGCGGTACGCCTCGGCGAGCAGCTCGGCGTCGCCCACCGCCTGCAGCGCGGTGCCGAGTCCGAACCAGCCCGCCAGGTTGATGCGGGCCTGCGTCCACGCGAACACCCAGGGGATGGCCCGCAGGTCTTCGAGCGACTCCACCGACAGGCCGCGACGCGCGGGACGTGACCCGAGCGCGAGCAGGCCGATCTCCTCCAGCGGCGTCACGGTCGCGAACCACGGGGCGAAGCCCTCCGCCTTCACGAGCGAGAAGAAGCGCTCGCGCGACGTCGCGTCCATGATCGCGGCGACCTCGGCATAGCGGGCGGCGGCCGAACTGGTGCGCTCCTCCTCCGAGGGAGAAGAGGCGAGCAGGGTCGCCGCTGCGACCTGGTCGATGTGCCGCATGGCGATCGCGGGCTCGCCGTAGCGGGCGAAGATGACCTCGCCCTGCTCGGTCAGCTTGAACCGGCCGTCGACCGAATGCGGCGGCTGCGCGAGGATCGCCGAGTTCGCCGGTCCGCCGCCGCGGCCGAGCGCGCCGCCGCGGCCGTGGAAGAGGGTCAGCTCGATGCCCGACTCCTGCGCCCAGCGGGCGATCTTCTCCTGCGCCGCGTAGAGGGCGAGGTTCGCCGCCACGGGGCCGACGTCCTTCGACGAGTCGGAGTATCCCAGCATGACCTCGAGCCGGTTGCCGGTCGCGGCCATGCGCTGCTGGAACTCGGGGAACGTCACCGCCTCGGCGAGGATCTCGGGGGCGGCCTGCAGGTCGGCGAAGGTCTCGAACAGGGGCACGACATCGAGGACGGGGGCGTCGTCGCCGAGGGCGTGGCGGGCGAGCCGGTGCACGTTCGCGAGATCGGATGCCGCCTGCGTGAACGACACCACGTACCGGCCGGCGGCGCGCAGTCCGCGCTCGCGCTGGATGTCGGCGATCGCACGGAAGACTTCGAGGACCTCCTCGGTCTGGGCGCTGATCGCGCCGCCCGCCTCGAGCTCCGCCAGCGCCTTCGCGTGCACCTGGGAGTGCTGGCGCACCTCGAGCTCGGTCAGGTGGAAGCCGTAGGTCTCCACCTGCCAGATCAGGTGCTGGACGCCTCCGTAGGCGTGCCGCCGGGCGCCGGCATCGGCGAGAGACCACTGCACGGCCCGCAGATCGGCGAGCAGCTCGTCGGGATGCGTGTACCCTCGGTCGCGGTCTCCGCGACGGGTCGCCGCCACGCGCCGGGCGAGCACGAGGAGCACGCGGCGGTGCGGCTCCTCCGGCGACCGCGCCGCGAGCTCGGCCGCGACATCGGGCTCGGCGGCGGCGAAGGCCTCCCACAGGCCGACGACGTCGGTGCTCGGGGGTGTGTCGTCGGCTGCGAGGGTCAGCGTGCGGCCGATGCGGTCGATGGCGCGCTCCAGCCCGAGCAGCACGTGCTCGGCGGCGATCTGCGACGCTTCGCGGGTGACGGATGCCGTCACGAACGGGTTGCCGTCGCGGTCACCGCCGACCCAGGAGCCGATCCGGACGAACGCGGGGACGACGGGTGAGCTGGCCCCCGACTCGTCGCCGCGGAGGGCGTCGTCGATGCGGCGGTACACGTGCGGCACCGTCGTGAAGAGCGTCTCGTCGAAGACGCCCATGACCGTGCGCACCTCGTCGGTCGGCGACGGCTTCTGCGCCCGCAGCGGCGCGGTGCGCCAGAGGGTGTCGATCTCCTCCAGCATCCGGCGTCGGGCGCGGCGCTGCTCCGCGCCGCCGGCGCTGGCCGCGTCGTGCTGGGTGAGCAGCTCGGACAGCCGCCGGATGCTCGACGACACGGCCCGACGCCGTGCTTCGGTCGGATGCGCCGTGAACACCGGGTGGAAGCGCAGGCCGTCGAGCCTCCGTCGCGCCTCGTCGTCGCCGACCTCGCTCCGCAGGCGTGCGTATGCGGTCGCGACCGTGTCGGCCGTCCGCCCCTGCGTCTCTGAGCCTGTCGACCCCTGGGTCCCTGAGCCTGTCGACCCCTGGGTCCCTGAGCCCGTCGACCCCTGGGTCCCTGAGCCTGTCGACCCCTGGGTCCCTGAGCCTGTCGACCCCTGGGTCCCTGAGCCTGTCGAAGGGCCCGGCTGCCCGGCGCGCTCGCGCAGCACGCGCACCCGCTGGTGCTCCTCCGCGAGGTTGACCAGGTGGAAGTAGCAGGTGAAGGCGCGAGCCACCTCGTCGGCCCGCGCGACGGTGAACGACTCGGCGATCGCCGCGGCGCGATCGAACGCATCGGAGGTCTCTTCGTCGTAGGCCTGGATGGTCGCGAGCCGCAGGCGCTCCACGTCTTCGAAAAGGCCGTCGCCGCCGGACTCCCGCAGGACCTGCCCGAGCAGGCCGCCCAGCATCCTGACATCGGAACGCATCGCCTCCGGGATGCCGCGACCGGCTTCGAAGCGGCCGATCACGCGGATGGCCTCGGTGTTCGTGGGCTCGGAGAAGGTGTGTGCGGGGGTCACACCATGAGAGTAGCCGGGCTGATCGGGGTGCTCGGACCGCATGACGCCCGGCGACGATCCCCGCCGACCTACGATGGTCGCGATGCGCATCTCAGCGAACACCCTCCGCGGTCAGCAGTTCCCGGCCGTCCTCCTCCTGCTCGCGGCCGGTCTCGGGCTGCTGCTGGCCAACCTGCCGACGAACGATGCGCTCGCCGCGCTGCTCGACCTGCACATCGCGGTGCCCGGCACGAGCCTCGACCTCTCCGTCGCGCATTGGGTCTCCGACGGCTTCCTCGCCGTCTTCTTCCTCGTCGTGGCCATCGAACTCCGACACGAGCTGACGCATGGCGAGCTCGATTCGGTGCGCAAGGCCGTGCAGCCGGCGATCGCCGCGGCGGGTGGCGTCCTGGTCCCGATCGCGGTCTACCTGGTCATCGCCGGCGGTGCCGACACCGCGAGAGGATGGCCGATCCCGACCGCCACCGACATCGCGTTCGCGCTCGGGGTGCTGGCGATGTTCGGCCGCGGACTGCCTTCGACCGTGCGGGTGTTCCTTCTCGCGCTGGCCATCCTCGACGACATCATCGGCATCGTCTTCATCGCGGTGCTCTTCGCGCAAGACGTGCAGTGGCTGCTCTTCGGCCTCGCCGTCGTCGCCGTCGCGGGATTCTGGCTCCTGAGCCGTCTCCTGCACGCCTCCGGCCATCCGCTGGTCGCCGCGGCCATGGTCGTGGTGGGGATCGTCACCTGGGGGCTGGTGGCGGCATCCGGCATCCACGCCACCATCGCGGGGGTGCTGCTCGGTCTCGTCATGTCGCCGGTGCCGGCGGCGCGTGCACGGCATGCGCTCGAGCCCGCGGTCAACGGCGCGATCCTGCCCCTCTTCGCCTTCGTCGCCGCGTTCGTGGTCATCCCCGCGCTCTCGCCGACTCGGCTGTCGCCGGCGTTCTGGGCGATCGTCGTCGCCCTCCCGGCGGGCAAGATCGTGGGCATCTCGCTGTTCGGATGGCTCGCGATGCGCATCCGCCCGAAGGGCGCCCCGCCCGCTCTGCCGTTCGCCGATATCGTCGCGGCAGGAGCCCTCGGCGGCATCGGGTTCACCGTCTCGCTGCTGCTGGCGAATCTCGCATTCGCCGCCGATGCCGGCGTGCGAGATCAGGCGATCCTCGGAGTCCTCCTCGGGTCGCTCCTCGCCCTCGCGCTCTCGGCCGTCGTCGTGTCGCTGCGCGCGCGCTGGTACCGTCAGGTCGCGGCCATGCCGGGAGCGCAGCGCTCCACCCCGGCCGCATCGGAGGAGGAACCGTGAGCGATCGGCCCGAGACCCGCGACGACCACGACCCCCTCCGTCGCGCCGCCGAGACCATGCGACAGGTGCGGGAGCGCTGCGTCTGGTCGCAGCGGATCACCCACCGCGACCTGGTGCCCTACCTGATCGAGGAGTCGCACGAGGTCATCGACGCGGTCGAGAGCGGCACGCGCGACGATCTGCGCGAAGAGCTGGGCGACCTGCTCTGGCAGGTGCTCTTCCACGCGGCCATCGCCGCCCAGGATCCCGATGACCCCTTCGACATCGACGACGTGGCCGAGACGCTCACCGAGAAGATGGTGCGGCGGCATCCCCACGTCTTCGCGGGCGAGGTCGCCACCACCCCCGAGGAGGTGCTGGTGCACTGGAATGCGGCGAAGGCCGCGGAGAAGCGCGCACGCACGAGCGTGCTCGACGGCGTGCCCCGGCAGATGCCGGCGGTCGCCCGCGCGCAGAAGCTCGTCGGTCGCGCGGCGGGCGTCGGGGTGACGCCGGTCGCGAGCGTCGATGCACCCGCGTCGGAGGCCGAGCTCGGCGAAGCGCTGCTGAGCCTCGTGGCCGCCGCCCGTGCCGAGGGGTGGGATGCCGAGCGCGCGCTGCGCGAGCGGCTGCGGATGCTGGAGGACGAGGTCCGCGCCGCCGAAGCGGAGTCCTGAACCGGGCCGCCGTCGCCTGTCGGCCCGACCTGGGAAGATGGAGCCGTGGCTACTGTGAACCCGCCGCGCGGCATGCGCGACATCCTCCCCGCCGACAAGGCCCGCCGAGAGCGCGTGCTCTCCGTCATCCGCGATCGCTATCTGGCGCACGGGTTCGACGAGATCGAGACGCCGGTGGTCGAGGAGTACGACCGTCTGCACGCCGGAATCGGCGGCGACAACGAGAAGCTCTCGTACAACATCCTGCGTCGCGGTCTCGACGCCGACGCCATCCGCGAGGCGGCTGACGATCCGGCCGCGCTGTCCGATCTCGGTCTCCGTTACGACCTCACCGTTCCGCTCGCCCGCTTCTACGCGAGCAACCGCGGCCAGCTCCCCGGCGTGTTCCGCGCGATCCAGATCGGTCCGGTGTGGCGCGCCGAGCGCCCGCAGAAGGGCCGCTACCGCCAGTTCGTGCAGTGCGACATAGACATCATGGGCGACGACTCGTCGCGGGCCGAGGCCGAGCTCATGGTCGCCACGCTCGACGCCACAGACGCGCTCGGTCTCGACGGGGCGACCGTGCGTATCAACGACCGCCGAGCCCTCGACTGGATGCTCGATGTCTTCGGCTTCGCCGCCGAGGAGCGACCGGGCGTGCTCATCACGATCGACAAGCTCGACAAGATCGGTGCGGAGGGCGTGACCGCCGAGCTGCGCGAGCGGGCGGTGCGGCAGGGCACCAGCACCGGCCCCGTCGACGCGTTCCAGGCCTTCCTGCAGCGGCCGCAGACCATGGAGCACCACCCGTTCGGCGAACGGCAGATCCGCAAGGCGCTTCCCGACGGAGCTCCCGACGAGGTCGTCTCGCACCTCGTCCGCATCGGCGAGGCGGTGGCGGCGGCGCGCGCGTCGGGTCCCGAGGCGGCGGAGGTCGAGGTCCCGCTCCTGTTCGACCCGTTCCTGGTGCGGGGGATGGGCTACTACACCGGCACGATCTTCGAGCTCGCGCACCCGTCGGTCTCGTACTCGCTCGGGGGCGGGGGACGATACGACGGGATGATCGGCCGCTTCCTCGGCCAGCAGGTGCCCGCAGTCGGGTTCTCGCTCGGCTTCGAGCGGATCGTCGATCTCGTCACCGCCGAACCGGATGCCGCGGCGCGATCGATCGTGCTGGTGCACGACGCCGACGTGCCGGTCGCCGAGCTGGTGGCGCACAAGTCCTCGCTCATCGCCGGCGGGGCGCGCGTGCGGCTGGAGCGTCGGACGAAGAACCTCAAGGCGCTGCTGGAGCGCTCGGCGGCCGACGGCTACACCGCCTTCGCCACCGTCTCCTCGGGCGCCGGCGAGTTGGAGCTCAAGCCGCTCGCCTGAGCCGGGGCTCCCGGGCCGGGCGAGAGCCGCCCGTTCACGGGGCGTTCACGAGCACCGTGTCGAATCGACCCGTGCGCACCGTCCGTGTCTTCGTCGTCGTGGGCCTGGTCATGGCGTGCGCGCTCGCCGGCATCCGTATCGTCCTCACCCGGCAGGCGGCGCTCGCCCGACGACGCATCGGCAAGCCGCTCGGCGAGGTCGCCCTGAGGGCGGATCGCGTCTGGCGGTCAGCTCTCGACGGCGAGCCGATCGACCTGCTCGTGCTCGGCGACTCCATCGCCGCCGGCCTCGGAGCGCAACGTCGGAAGGACACGCTGGGCGGTCGTCTCGCGAAGGGCGTGGCATTGCGGATGCGACGCCCCGTACGTCTGCGCACGGCCGCGGTCGTCGGCTCCGAGTCTTCGGATCTGCCGGATCAGCTCGACGCGGTTCCGGAGGGATATCGCCCGCACGCGGCGGTGATCGTGGTCGGGGGCAACGACGTCACCCATCGTCTGCCGGTGTCGGTGTCGGCACAGCATCTGCACGAGACGATCCGCCGTCTGCGGGCGGTCGGCGCCGAGGTCGTCGTGGGAACGTGTCCCGACCTCGGCGCTCTGCGGCCTGTGCCGCAGCCGCTCCGGCGTCTGGCGTCGAGCATGTCGCGCCGCCTCGCCGACGTCCAGGCCGAGACGGCGCGGCGGGCCGGTGCCGAGGTCGTCGACCTGCGCCGCGCCGTCGGGCCGATGTTCCTCGACGAGCCGGAGGCGATGTTCGCCCTCGATCGATTCCACCCGAGCGCGCTGGGGTATCGCCGCACCGCGGAGGCGCTGCTGCCGGCGGTGTGCCGGGCGGTCGCAGCGGCGGTCGGCCCGCGGCCTCGTCCGGCGCGGCGCTGAACGCGTGCGCCCACTCGCCGCGTGGTGATCATCCGGCGGCGGAGCGCAGACGCAGCATCCGGTAGGCGACGCCGACGGCGATCACCGCGATGCCGATCGCGGCGGCGGTCGGCGGGAGCGTGACGATGAGGGTCAGGCATCCGAGTGCGCCGAGCACCGCCAGCACGCGCGGACAGCGACGAGCAGCCGGCCCCTGGCGCAGGGCCGCGATGTTCGTGATGAAGTAGTACACCAGGACCCCGAACGAGGAGAAGCCGATCGCGCCGCGCAGATCGGCGACGAGCACGATGCCGATGATCACCGCGGCGATGACGATCTCGGCGCGGCGAGGAACCCGCCAGCGTTCGTCGATCCGCGCGAGCGGCGAGGGCAGGTCGCGCTCGCGCGCCATCGCGAGCGTCGTGCGTCCGATGCCGGTGAGCAGCGCGAGCAGCGCACCGAGTGACGCGGCCGCCGCGGCGACGCGCACCAGGGGAGCGAGGGCGGGGTGACCCGCCGCCGAGACGAGGTCGGCGAGGGGTGAGCCGCTCGACGTCGCCTGACCGCCCAGAGTCACCATCACGGTGGCGGCCACGAGTGTGTACACGACGACGGTGGCGCCCAGCGCGAGCACGATCGCGCGGGGTATGGTCCTCACCGGATCCACGACCTCTTCCCCCAGCGTGGCGATGCGCGCGTAGCCGGCGAAGGCGAAGAAGAGCAGACCGGCTCCCTGCAGCACGCCGTAGGCGGTGGCATCCGGCAGGGGCGCGGGGTGCAGAGCGGATGCCGAACCGAGCCCGACGGCGACGACCACGGCGATCCCCAGCAGCGAGCACACGACGAGGATGCGGGTGACCAGCGCCGTGCGCGTGATTCCGAAGCAGTTGACGAGGGCGAGCGCGGCGACGGCCGAGACGGCGAGCGGCACCTGCCCGCCCTCTGGGGCGGCGTAGGCGGCGAAGGTCCGGGCCATGGCGGCGCAACTGGCGATCTTGCCGATCACGAAGCTCCAACCGGCGATGAACCCCCACCAGGGGCCGATCTCGGCGCGGGCGTACGCGTAGGTGCCGCCCGCGACGGGGTGTGCGGCGGCCAGTTGCGCGGACGACGTGGCGTTGCCGTAGGCGACCGAGGCCGCGATGGCGAGCGAGACGAGGATCGCCCCGCCGGCCGCGTCGATGGCCGGCGGCCACACGGAGAAGACGCCGGCTCCGATCATCGATCCGAGGCCGATGACGGTGGCGTCCTCGAGGCGCAGACGACGAGCGAGGGGCACCCGTCCATGCTGACACGCGGGGGTGAACGACCGGTGACCGACGGCGGTGTCCTCGGCGCTTGCCTCTAATTATAGTTCTCATATAATTAGTAGCGATATCGAGGAGGGTCGCATGCTGATCAGGGTCGAGGTCGACAGCTCGCGGCCGCTGTACGACCAGGTGGCCGCGTCCATCCGGGCCGACATCCTCGCCGGAGGGCTCGGTCCCGGAGACCGGCTTCCGGCCGCACGCGACGTCGCCGCGGCGCTCGACATCAACCAGCACACGGTGCTGCACGCCTACCAGAGTCTGCGAGACGAAGGCCTGATCGATCTTCGGCGAGGCCGCGGCGCGGTCATCGCCGACTCGGCTGCTCCGCTCGCCGAGATCGCGCACGAGATCGACGTGTTGATCCGGCGCGCAGCGGCTCTCGGGGTCTCCGCCGAGACCCTCGCCGAGGTCGTGCGGGCGCACCGCGAGCCCTCGTCCCGCTCGACCGCCGCCTCGACACCCCCGGAGGAATCGCGATGACCACTCACGACATCACCCGCACCCCGCCGTCGCTGCTGCGTCGGGCACGACGCACGTTCTTCCTCGTGGCCGTCGTCGCCCCGCTGATCATCTCCGCTGCCGGCGTCGCGACGCTGCTGGTCTGGTTGCCCTCGCTGCCCGATGAAGTCGCGACGCACTGGGGCGTGAACGGCGCCGACGCGTTCGGCCCGCCGTCGGCCTACCTGTGGATCATCCTCGGCATCGGATTCGCGGTCCCCGTGATCATCGCGACCACGACCATCCTCACGATCGGTGAGCACTGGGGTGCAGCGGCGCGGCTTCTCGGCGCGCTCGCCGTGGCACTCGCCGCTTTCGCCACGACCCTGAGCCTCGGCTCGCTGGTGATCCAGCGCGATGTGAGCGCGTCCGATGTCATCCCCGGCATCGAGGGTGTCATGGCCGCGTCGTTCGCGGCCTTCGCCGTGGTCGGCGCCGCCGCCTGGGCGATACAGCCGCGGGTGCGCGCGGAGCCCGGCCGGACGCTGGAGCCGAAGCACGCCGTCCGGGTGGCCGACGGCGAGCGGGTCGTGTGGCTCGGCACGACATCGATGCCCCGGGCGGCGCTCGCCGGACTGCTGGTCGTGCTGGTCGCCCTCGCCGGCCTCGCGGTGTTCCTTCTCGCGACCGGTCGAGAGGGCGGCTGGATCGTCACGGTCGTGCTGGTGGTCGTGGCCGTGGCGTTGGCGGCCACAGCATCCTTCCGGGTGCGGGTGACGCCCGAGGGCTTCGCCGCCCGGTCGCTTCTCGGCTGGCCGCGCATCGTCATCCCCATCGACGAGATCGATTCGGCCCGCGCGGTCGAGGTCTCGCCGTTCGGTGAGTTCGGCGGCTGGGGATGGCGCGTCGGGATGGACGGACGCAGCGGGATCATCATGCGCAGCGGGCCCGCGATCGAGGTGTCGCGGCGCGGCCGGCATCCGTTCCTCGTGACGATCGACGGCGCAGGAACGGCGTCCGAGCTGCTGCAGGCCTATGTCGGCAGGGCTCGAGCGGCCGGACCGGCGCGGCGGGCCGCGTCCGGACGGCCGGAGGTGACGCCGTGACCGCCGTCGGCGGTCGCACGTCCCGAGCCGTGCCCTGGGCCGCCGTCATCGTCTTCGTCGTCGTCGCGTGCGGTCTCGCCTGGCTCGTCGCGCTGCCGCTCTGGCTCGGAGACGGCCTCGCGGAGCCGGTGGCGGGGCTGCTGCTGCCGGTCATGATGCTCACCCCGGCAGCCGCCACACTCGTCGTCGCGCTGGTGATGCGCGTTCCTTCGAGGGGTGAGCGCGCGCGGTTCCTCGGTCTGTGGCCGCTGCGGCCGGCGAGACGGGTCGTCTGGCTCATGGTCGCGGCGTGGCTGGTGCCGCCGGCGCTCATCGCGCTCGGCATCCTCGTGTCGGCGGCGCTGGGGTTCGTGCGCCTCGACCTCACATTCGGTGCCTTCGCGACCGAGCTTCGCGACGCGCTGCCGCCGGGCACACCGCTGCCGCCCGTCGAGGTGGTCGTCGTGGCGCAGGTCGCGATGATCCCGATCGCGGCGCTGGTGAACGCCGTTCCGGCCTTCGGCGAGGAGCTCGGCTGGCGCGGCTGGCTGCTTCCCGCGCTGCGCCCGTGCGGAACGTGGCCGGCCCTGATCCTCAGCGGCGCGATCTGGGGCGTCTGGCACAGTCCCGTCATCCTGCTGGGCTACAACTTCGGCCGCACCGACGTCAGCGGAGTCCTGCTCATGACGGGCGGGTGCGTGGTGTGGGGAATCCTTCTCGGGTGGCTGCGCCTGAGATCGGCATCGGTGTGGCCGGCGGTGATAGCCCACGGATCGCTGAACGCCGCTGGCGGACTCATCGTCCTCTTCGCCGCGGCGAAGCCGGACCTGGCGCTCGCCGGCCCACTCGGAATCGCCGGATGGATCGTCGTGGTCGCTGTGATCGCCGTGCTCGTGGTCACCGGGCAGTTCCGGCGGCAGCCGGAACTCGCGCCTCCGCGAGCAGCGCACCCCGCGACACCGTCCCCTTGACGCCTCGTCGGCTCGGCGGTTGGCTGAGGGCATGGAGCCCACCCCTGCCGCCTGGTCCCACGCCGACGCCTACCTCGCCGACACGCTCGTGGGGCGCGACCCCGCCCTCGAGGCGGCACTCTCCGCTCAACGCGCCGCCGGCCTCCCCGAGATCGAGGTCGCGCCGGTCGCGGGCAAGCTGCTCGATCTGCTGATCCGCATGAGCGGCGCCCGCCGCGTGCTCGAGATCGGCACCCTCGGCGGCTACTCCACCATCTGGATGGCGCGGGCCGTGGGCGCGGAAGGACGCGTCGTGACGATCGAGGCCGAAGCCGACAACGCGGCCGTCGCACGGGCGAGCATCGACGCGGCAGGCGTGGGGGAGCGCGTCGACATCCGCATCGGACGCGGGGAAGACGTGCTGCCGACGCTGGTGGGCGGGTTCGACCTGGTGTTCATCGACGCCGACAAGGAGTCGAACACCCTCTACCTCGACTGGGCGGCGCGTCTGGGGCACCCCGGCACCGTCATCGTTCTCGACAACATCGGTCGCGATGGCGAGATCGTGCGCGACGACACCACGGATCCGAAGGTGATCGGCACGCGGGAGGGGCTGAGGATGCTGGGCGACGACCCGCGCTTCGACGCCACGGCGCTGCAGACGGTGGGAGCGAAGGGCTGGGACGGCGTCGCGATCGCGCTGGTGGTGTGACCGGCCCGGCTCACGGGGGCTGCGGAGGGGCGGGGATAGACTGACCGAGGACCGACGACGCTCCACACACCCTTTTCCCTGAGCAAGGAGCACATCAGTGGCACTGATCGAGGCTGTAGGCGCACGCGAGATCCTCGACTCGCGCGGAAACCCGACCGTCGAGGTGGAGGTGCTCCTCGACGACGGCATCGTTCAGCGGGCCGCGGTCCCCTCCGGAGCATCCACGGGTGCGTTCGAGGCGTACGAGCTCCGCGACGGCGACAAGAGCCGCTACGGCGGCAAGGGTGTGCTGAAGGCCGTCGAGGCCGTCATCGACGAGCTCGGACCGGCGCTCGAGGGCGTCGAGGCGAGCGAGCAGCGCATCGTCGACGAGATCCTCATCGAGGTCGACGGCACCGACAACAAGAAGCGCGTCGGCGCGAACGCCATCCTCGGCGTGAGCCTCGCCGTCGCCAAGGCCGCCGCCGACTCGGCCGACCTGCCGCTGTTCCGCTACCTCGGCGGCCCGAACGCGCACCTGCTGCCCGTGCCGCTCTTCAACGTCATCAACGGCGGCGAGCACGCCGACAACGGCATCGACATGCAGGAGTTCTTCCTCGCCCCGATCGGCGCCGAGACGTACTCCGAGTCGCTGCGCTGGGGCGTCGAGACGTACCACGTGCTGCGCAGCGAGCTGAAGGCCGCCGGCTACGCGACCGGACTCGGCGACGAGGGCGGCTTCGCCCCCGACCTGCCCAGCAACCGCGAGGGCCTCGACTTCCTCGTGAAGGCGATCGAGAAGGCCGGCTTCACGCCCGGCACCGACATCGCGCTCGGCCTCGACGTCGCCGCCACGGAGTTCTTCTCGGACGGCGTCTACCGTCTCGACGACAAGGACTGGACCGGTCCCGAGCTGATCGAGTACTACCAGGGCCTGGTGAACGACTTCCCGATCGTGACGATCGAAGACGCCCTCGCCGAGGACGACTGGGACAACTGGAAGCTCCTCACCGAGGCGCTGGGCTCGAAGGTGCAGCTCGTCGGCGACGACCTGTTCGTCACCAACCCGCAGCGCCTCGCCGACGGCATCAAGCGCGGTGTCGCGAACTCGCTGCTCGTGAAGGTCAACCAGATCGGCACGCTCACCGAGACCTTCGACGCGGTCAGCCTGGCGCAGCGCTCGGGGTACACCGCGATGCTGTCGCACCGCTCCGGCGAGACCGAAGACACCACGATCGCCGACCTCGTCGTCGCGACGAACGCGGGTCAGATCAAGGCGGGTGCGCCGGCTCGCAGCGAGCGCGTCGCGAAGTACAATCAGCTCCTGCGCATCGAGGAGGAGCTGGGCGACGCCGCCGTCTTCGCCGGTCGTTCCGCGTTCCCGCGCTACCAGGGCTGAACACGCCGAGACAGTTCGACGCCGCCGCTGAGCGGCGGCAGGAGGAGGAGCCGTGGCACGACGACCGGCTCCTCCTTCCGCGTCCACGGGCCCGCGGACGTCGAGTCCCGCGAGCCCCGGTGCAGCGGATCCCCGGAGCGCGCGGGCACGCCGGTCCACCCGCGGGTCGCGGCGCGATGCCCCCCGCGTCGATGTGCGCGAGTGGGCGTCCGGCATCCGTCTGTCGGCGTTCTCGGTCATCATGCTGTCCCTCGTGGTGCTGGGAGCCTGGGTGCTGGTCCCGACGCTCGGGACGTTCATCGACCAGCGACAGAAGATCGCCGCGCTCGAGGCGTCGGTCCAGGTCACCGAAGACGAGATCGCCAATCTCATCGCCGAGCGCGAGCGGTGGACCGACCCGGCCTACATCACCACGCAGGCTCGCGAGCGGCTCTACTACGTCAAGCCGGGAGAGGTCGTGTACCTGATCGACAACGACCTCGATCCGTCGGCCCTGCCGCGCGAGCAGGAGCCCGTGAGCGACACGCTCGAGGAGAAGCCGGCCGACTGGATGCCGCAGCTGCTGCGCACCGTCGTCTCGGCCGGACTCAGCGACACCGCAGCCGTCGCGCCCTGAGCCACGCCTCCGAGCATCCTCCCCGGAGGCTCCCCTACGCTGGTGAGGTGACCACGCCGCCCTTCCCCGCACCCACGCCCGCCGAGCTCGCCGTCGTCTCGGCTCAGCTCGGACGCCCGGCGCGCGGCGTCGTCGGGATCGCCGCCCGGTGCGCCTGCGGCAACCCCACCGTGGTGGCCACCACGCCGCGACTGCCCGACGGCACGCCGTTCCCCACCTTCTACTACCTGACCCATCCCGCCGCGACCGCTGCGATGTCGACGCTCGAGGCGACGCAGGTGATGCCCGAGCTCGCCGCACTCCTCGCCGACGACGAGTCGATCGCGGCGGCCTACCGCGCCGCCCACGAGGCCTTCCTCGCCGATCGGGCGCAGTTCGGTGACGTCCCCGAGATCGACGGCATCTCCGCGGGCGGCATGCCCACACGCGTCAAGTGCCTGCACGCCCTCGCCGGGCACGCCCTCGCGGCCGGTCCCGGGGTGAATCCGATCGGAGACGCCGCCCTCGAGCGCTCGACCTGGTCGCCCGCGGTCTGCCGGTGCGAAGACCCCGGTGCCGCCGCCCGGGCGGAGGCGGCGTCATCGGCATGATCCCTCGTCGGATGCTGCGCAGCGTCACAGCCCTCGCGGTGGTGGCGGCATCCGTCATGCTCCTGGGGGCCTCGGCGACGCCACCGCCGATTCCGGACGACCCCGCCGACCCGGTGCGCGCGGCCGAGTACTGGCTCGACGGCGCGCGCATCCGCGAGGCCTGGCAGACCACCCGCGGCGACGGCGTCACGATCGCGATCATCGACACCGGCATCGGCAAGGCGCCGCAGACGTTCGCCGGCGCGGTGACCGGCGGCACCGACGTCTCGG
Organism: Microbacterium martis; assembly: GCF_047246685.1. Lineage (NCBI taxonomy): Bacteria > Bacillati > Actinomycetota > Actinomycetes > Micrococcales > Microbacteriaceae > Microbacterium > Microbacterium martis. Next base: position 595,654 of record NZ_JBFOKT010000001.1, read on the forward strand.
GCGCCGGCACCCCCGACGGCCGCACCCCGCTCGGGGCGGTCGACGGCGACCACGGATCATGGGTCGCATCGCTGGCAGCCGGCCGGGGCGCACCCGACGGCACGGGGATGATCGGCGTCGCCCCCGAGGCGAACCTGCTGTCGATCTCGGTCGGCTTCGGCGCCGCGGCCGCGGTGCCGTTCACCGAGCAGGTCGCCAAGGCGATGCGCTGGGCGGTCGACAACGGCGCCGACGTGATCAACCTGTCGTTCACCACCAACACCCTCGACTGGGACGAGAGCTGGGACGACGCGTTCCTGCATGCGTTCGAGAACGACGTCGTCGTGGTGGTGGCCGCGGGCAACCGGGGGAGCGGGACGAACATCATCGGCGCTCCGGCGACCATCCCGGGGGTCCTCACCGTGGGAGGCGTCGACCAGACCGGCACCGCGAGCGTCGAGGCGTCGACGCAGGGCATCACCATCGGCATCTCCGCACCCAGCGAGGGACTGCTCGGGGTCTCGGCCAACGGCGAGATCGTGTCGTGGAGCGGTACGAGCGGTGCCGCGCCGATCGTCGCGGGGATCGCGGCGCTGATCCGCTCCGCGCACCCCGACATGAAGGCGATCGACGTCATCAACCGGATCATCCGGACGGCGATGCCGGTGCCCGACGCGCAGAAGCCGCGCGATCCGCTCTACGGCTTCGGACTCGTCGACGCCGCCGCCGCGATCTCCGCCGACATCGCCCCCGTCGACCGCAACCCGATGGGCGATCTGGCGGAATGGATCCGTCTGTATCGCCGCGCCGCGACAGAGCCGCAGCCCGAGCCGACCATCACGCCGATCGCCGTGCCTCCGCTGCCGGCCGCCGACGCGCCCACCGAGGCCGGCTCACCGCTGCTTCCCAGCGCCGAATCGCTGCGCTACGGTACCCTTCCGCTCATCGCGCTCACAGTCCCTGGTATCCTGGTAGCGCTTGGCGTCACCGCAGCTGCCCGGCGCATCCGATCGGCGCGCGCTCGCACGCCACATTCCTGACTCCCGAGGAGTTGTCCCCCTGTGCCTCAGAACAGCACTGTGCCCAAGATTCTGATCGTCGGCGGAGGCTACGCAGGCTTCTACACGGCGTGGAAGCTGGAGAAGCACCTTCGCAAGGGTGAAGCAGAAGTCACCATGGTCGACCCGCTGCCGTACATGACGTACCAGCCGTTCCTCCCCGAGGTCGCCGCGGGCTCCATCGAGGCCCGTCACTCGGTGGTCGCCCACCGCCGTCACCTCAAGAGCACGCACGTGCTGACGGCCAAGGTCACCAACATCGACCACGCCCGCAAGACCGCCACGATCACGCCGCCCCTCGGCGACCCGTACGAGTTCGCGTACGACCAGATCGTCGTGACGGCCGGCGCCGTTTCGCGCACCTTCCCGATCCCGGGCATCGCCGACAACGCGATCGGGCTCAAGACCATCGAAGAGGCCGTCGCCATCCGCGACCGCCTGATGTCGAACTTCGACAAGGCGGCCTCCCTGCCGGCCGGTCCCGAGCGCGATCGACTTCTCACCGTCGTGGTCGTCGGCGGCGGCTTCGCCGGCATCGAGGTCTTCGCCGAACTGCGCTCGCTGGCCTCGGCCCTGGTGTCGAAGTACCCGCAGCTGACCTTCGACGACACGCACTTCCACCTCATCGAGGCGATGGGGCGCATCATGCCCGAGGTCTCGCTGCAGACCAGCGAGTGGGTGCTCAAGGATCTCGCCAAGCGGGGCGCCTTCGTGCACCTCGACACGCAGCTCACCAGCGCGGTCGACGGCGACGTCGAGCTCTCGACGGGCGAGGTGATCCCGACCGATCTCATCGTCTGGACCGCCGGCGTGATGGCGAACCCGACCGTGGTGCGCGGCGGCGACCTCCCTGTCGAGGAGCGCGGTCGCATCCAGACCCGCGCCGACCTGCGCGTCGGCACCCCCGAGGCGTTCGTCGAGGGCGCCTGGGCGGCCGGCGACGTCTCGGCCGTGCCCGACCTCTCCGGCGGCGGCGTGGGCGGCTTCTGCGTGCCGAACGCCCAGCACGCCGTGCGTCAGGCCAAGCTCCTCGCGAAGAACCTCGTCGCGGTGCTCCGCGACGAGACGCCGAAGGAGTACTTCCACAAGAACCTCGGTGCCGTCGCGGGCCTCGGCCTCTACAACGGCGTGTTCCAGTCGGGCAAGCTCGCGCTGAAGGGCTTCGTCGCCTGGGTCGCGCACCGCGGATACCACGGTCTGGCGATGCCGACGTGGGAGCGCAAGTTCCGCGTGCTCTGGGGCTGGTGGAACAACCTCTGGCTCGGACGCGACCTGGTGAACCTCGAGACCGTGCAGAACCCGCGCTACGTCTTCGAGGAGTTCGCCGCGCGACCGCGTCCGGCGGCCCCCGCCGCGCCGGCGGGCCCGGCGTCTCCCGCCCTGCCCGGATCGCACTCCTCGGAGCCGGCGACGACGATCGCGGCCGCCGAGAAGACGCCGGATGCCGACGAGCCGGTCACCGACGATGCTCCTGCCGAGAAGCCCGCCGCGAAGGCGTCGGGCGCGAAGGCTCCGGCGAAGAAGCCTGCGGCGAAGAAGCCCGCCGGCGAGAAGGTCGCCGCCGAGAAGGCCGCCGCCAAGTAGCTCTCGGTCGCGCGCACCGCAACAGCCCTCCCGTTTCGCGGGAGGGCTGTTCGCGTCTGTGGAGGCGACGCATAGGTCCGCTCGGTAACGTCGGACGCGCAAGGGGAGTACTCCCGTCTGCGGCGGTGTCGTCATTACGGCCATGACCTCATGGCCCGGCCCGTCGGCCCGCGAGGGTGGAGGAGACCTTGGTGTCCGCGTCGCGGACCGCCTCGACCCTTGCCGTCGTCCGACGTCGTGGAGACCGGTGGTCCGCCCGCCCCACGAAAGGATCACCCATGGGAAAGCTCTCCCGTCTGATCGGCCTGGCGACAGAGGCCCTCGACAAGAACTCCGGCGCCGGCTCCCGGTCGTCACGCGACGCCGGGGCGACCGACTGGGGCGGGATGCTGCGCGGAGCCGTCGACGGCGTGCGAGGAACCGCGGGGAGCGCACCGCACGTCGAGCGTCCGCGCCCGCGTGCGACGGATGCCGACCGTGCGGCGATCGCGCGCTACGACTACCTCCTGCAGACGGCCGATCCGCAGCGCGTCGAGCAGATGCACCGCGAGGCCTTCGCCCGCCTCACACCGCAGCAGCGGGCCCTGATCGAGGAGCGCATGCGCGCGGAGCTCACGCCGGGCGAGGCCCCGCGCTCCGCGTCGCCCGACGACCTCGCCCGCGCCGCCGGCCGCACGGAGGCGATGAACCCCGGTCGCATGCGCGGGCTGCTCTCGCGCGTCCGCGGCGGAGGCGGCGGTGCCCGCGGGGGAGGCGCGGCGGCGGTCGCGGGCGGCGCCGCAGTCGGCATCCTCGGAGCGGTGGCGGGAGGTGCCGTCCTGAGCGCCGTCGCAGCCCCGCTGCTCGCGCAGGCGGCCGATCTCGGCGTCGACTTCACCGCGTGGGCCGAGGGGATCGACCTCGACGCTCTGGCATCCGGCGTCGACGTCGATGCGATCGCCGGCGGTGCGGAGGGCGTTCTCGGATCGGTCGGCGAATCGGTGTCCGGTCTCGGCGAGACGGCCACGGGCTGGGGCGAGCGGCTCGGAGACCTGGGCGTCCCGGGGATCGGCGACCTCTTCGGCCGATGATCTCTTCCCGCGCGCTCGCGGCGGTCACCGCCGCCTCCGACCACGGATTCACGGGCCTGACCGGCTTCGCAGCCGACGTCCTCACCGCGCTGGGAGACGTCGGCGTCGGTGTGCTGGTCTTCCTCGAGGTGCTGGTCCCTCCCATTCCGAGCGAGGTCATCCTCCCCTTCGCGGGGTATCTCAGTCAGAGCGGCGATCTCCATCTGGGCTGGCTCATGTTCTGGAGCACCCTGGCGTCGTGGGCGGGAGCCCTGCTGCTCTACGCCCTGGGGGCGGCCATCGGCATGGAGAGAGCCGTCCGTCTGCTCGCAGCGACCCGTCTCGTCAGCCGCACCGACCTCGAGCGCGGGGCACGGTGGTTCGAGCGTCGCGGCGGGTGGACGGTCCTCGTCGGGCGCATGGTGCCGGGCGTGCGGAGCCTGATCTCCCTGCCTGCCGGCGCCTCGCGCATGAACCTCGTGCGCTTCAGCGCCTACACGATCGTGGGCAGCGGCCTGTGGAACGCCCTGCTGATCGGCGTGGGTGCCGCGCTCGGCACGCAGCACGAGCGCCTCGAGCGGTACCTCGGCTATCTCGACTACGCCGTGTACTCGGCGATCGCCGTCGCGCTCGCCGTGCTGATCGTCCGACGGGTGCAGGAGGCCCGATCGGCGCGCGCGGACCGGCACGAGAAGGATGCCACCCGGGCCGACGGGAGTGCCGCCTGAGGGCCGCGTGCCCCCGCTGGGACTCGAACCCAGACTGAAGCGATTTTAAGTCGCCTGCCTCTGCCATTGGGCTACGGGGGCCCGCCGTCAGCCTAGCGGCGGCGGCTTCGTGCGACCGGGTGCCACCGGGCGTGACCCCGGGTGCGAGAACCCCTAGGGTGGGGGAGTGCTCGACCTCATCGATGATCAGAGCCCCCTTCGGGGCGCCGTCCCGGTCGCCCCCGAGTGGACCGACCCCTCGCGGTACTGGTCGCGGCTGTCGGCGGCGACCGGGCATCTTGCGGCGCCCGTCGCGGTGATCGACCGCGAGGCGCTGCGCCACAACGCGATGGATCTCCTCGTCCGCGCCGGCGGTCTCCCGATCCGCGTCGCGTCGAAATCGGTGCGCGTGCGCGCGGTGCTCGACGCGGTCCTCGCGCTTCCGGGTTTCCGCGGCATCCTCGCCTTCACCCTCGAGGAGGCGCTGTGGCTCGCCGACACCCATGACGACATCGTGCTGGGCTATCCGACGGTCGATCGGGCGGCTCTCGAACGGCTCTGCGACGACGACGAGGCGGCGCGGCGCATCACCCTCATGGTCGACGACGTCGCCCACCTCGACCTCATCGACAGTGTGGTCGGGCCTGTCGGGCGGCCGGAGCTGCGGGTGGCGATCGACGTCGACGCGTCGTGGCGCTCGTCGCTCCTGGGGCACATCGGCGTGCGCCGGTCGGCGCTCTTCACGCCCGGCGAAGTGGCCGCGTTCGCCCGGAAGGTGGTCGCCCGCCCGGGATTCCGCCTCGTGGGCCTTCAGATGTACGACGCGCAGATCGCCGGTCAAGGCGACGACGCCGGCTCCGACGCCCCGCTGATCCGTGCGGTGCAGGCGCGCTCGCGTGCCGAACTGCGCGAGCGGCGCGCCGCCATCGTCGGCGACGTCGGGGCGATCACCCCGCTGGAGTTCCTCAACGGCGGCGGGACCGGATCGCTCGAGTTCACCGCCAGCGACGAGTCGCTCACCGAGGCGAGCGCGGGGAGCGGGCTCCTCGGCGGTCACCTGTTCGACGGCTACCGGTCGTTCCAGCCGGCCCCGGCGTCGGCGTTCGCGTTCGACGTCGTGCGTCGCCCGGCGGCCGACATCGTCACGGTGCTCGGCGGCGGGTGGATCGCATCCGGTCCCGCGGTGGCCTCCCGCCAGCCGAAGCCGGTGTGGCCCGAAGGGTTGCGCACGCTGTCTCGTGAGGCTGCTGGCGAGGTGCAGACTCCGCTGCAGGGTGCCGCAGCGACGCACCTGGGCATCGGCGACCGGGTCTGGTTCCGGCACGCGAAGAGCGGCGAGCCCGCCGAACGCATCGCGACCTATCATCTGGTGTCCGGCGACGAGGTCGTCGACGAGCTGCCCACCTATCGCGGCGAGGGGAAGGCGTTCCTGTGACACGCATCGGGGGGACCTGGCAGAACTGGGGGCGGTCGGCGTCGGTGCGCCCGCTCCGGGTCGAGCGTCCGCGCAGTCCCGAGGGCGTGCAGCGGGCGGTGCTCGCTGCGGTGAATCACGGCCTCACCGTGAAGGCGGTCGGGGCCGGCCACAGCTTCACCGGCATCGCCGTCGCCCCCGGAGTGCTGCTCGAGCTCGACGACCTGCAGGGGCTGGTGTCGGCGGATGCGGCGACCGGCCGCGTCACGCTCCTCGCCGGCACCCGGCTGCATCGCATCCCGAGGCTCCTCGCCCCGTTCGGTCTGGCCATGGAGAACCTGGGCGACATCGACCGTCAATCGATCGCCGGCGCCATCTCCACGGGAACGCACGGCACGGGCGCGCGCTTCGGCGGTCTGGCGACGCAGGTGGTCGGCCTCACGATGATCACAGCGGCCGGAGAGTTCCTGCGGATCGACGAGACCGAGAACAGCGAGCTGCTGCCGGCGGCGGCCGTCGGACTCGGAGCCCTCGGCATCATCGTCGAGGTGACGCTGCAGTGCGTGCCCGCCTTCGTGCTCGAGGCGGTCGACGAGCCGATGCCCCTCGACGCCGTGCTCGCCGACATCGATCACCACGTCGCCGCCTCCGACCACTTCGAGTTCTACTGGTTCCCGCACACCGACGTGGCCCTGACCAAGCGTCAGAGGCGCCTGCCCGAGTCGGCCGTGCGTGCGCCGCTGCCCGTCGTGGGCAAGTGGGTCGACGAGACGCTGCTCGCCAACGGCGTGTACCGGGTGGTGTGCGCTGCGGGGCAGCTCGTTCCGGCCATCACTCCACCGCTGAGCCGGCTCGCGGTGAAGCTCACCGGAGATCGCGCCTACACCGACCGTTCGCACCGGGTGCTGACCCAGAGCCGCACGGTGCGGTTCCGGGAGATGGAGTACGCCCTCCCGGCGGAGAACGTGGTGCCGGCGTTCCGTGCGCTGCAGGAGCTCATCGACAGCCGTGGCTGGCGGATCGAGTTCCCGGTCGAGGTCCGCTTCGCAGCGGAGGACGACCGCTGGCTGTCGACGGCGCACGGGCGGGCCAGCGCCTACATCGCGGTGCACCGCTACTGGCGCGCCGACCCGACGGAGTACTTCGGCGCGGTCGAGGCGATCATGCGCGCGCACGGCGGGCGCCCGCACTGGGGCAAGCTCCATACGCTCACCGCCGATGCGCTGCGCGAGAGCTACCCGCGCTTCGACGATTTCGTCGCGCTGCGCGAGCGGCTCGACCCCGATCGCCGGTTCGGCAACCGCCATCTCGAGCGGGTGCTCGGCGACTGATGCCGACCGTTCGGACGGCGCGGAATCGTCCCAGTGCATGTGCAGACAGCGCGTCTAGGATGGGAGAAACACGAGGAAGGGTGGGGCTCTGATGGAATGGCTCGTGCCAGTACTGATCGTCGTCGGGGTGATCCTGCTCGTCGGCATCTATCTCTGGGCCACGTACAACTCGCTGGTGCAGCTGAACGTCCGCGTCGACGAGGCGTGGAGCGGCATCACCGTCCAGCTGAAGCGTCGAGCCGATCTGATCCCCAACCTCATCGAGACGGTGAAGGGCTACGCGTCTCACGAGAAGGCCGTCTTCGAGAACGTCACGCGGGCGCGTGCCGAGACGCTGTCGGCGTCGGGACCGGGTGAGGCGGGCATCGCCGAGGGGCACCTGCAGCAGGCGCTGCGCAGCCTCTTCGCGGTGGCCGAGGCCTATCCGCAGCTGCAGGCGAGCCAGAACTTCCTTCAGGTGCAGCAGGCTCTGGTCGACACCGAAGACAAGATCCAGGCGGCACGGCGGTTCTACAACGGCGGCGTGCGCGAGCTCAACACCAAGATCAAGGTCTTCCCCAACAACCTGTTCGCGAAGGGCCTCGGGTTCACCGAGCGGGAGTTCTTCGAGGTCGCCGACAGCGGGGCGATCTCCGAGCCCCCGCGCGTGCAGTTCTGATCCCCGCCCTCACCAGGGAGTCAGCACCACGCCGTCGGCCGTGAACGCGACATCGCCGCGTACGCTCCATGATTCGGTGCGGTACGTCTCGGTGCGCGGCACGCCGTCTTGACCGGTGCCGGTCACCGTGGCGACGAGCACGCCTCCGCCGGACGAGAACGTCGGGGGCGCGAGGGTGATCGCGGGCAGCGACTCCACACGGTAGCGGATGCCGCCGACCGCGCGGAACTCGGTGCCCCAGGGGATGCGGATGCCGCACCGCGCCGGCGGCGCGGCGGCGGGTTCGGTGCAGGCGGCCAGATGCTCGTCGAGCCGCCGCTGAGCGGCATCCGTCGCCTCGGGGCGAAGTGCGACGTCGATGGTCGCCTCGACCTGATCGCCGGGCATCACCGCGACGACGCTCTCGCCCTCGAGCAGATCGGCGGGCGCGGCCGTGACCGTGTACCGGGCGGGTAGCAGGGCCAGATCCTCGGCCGCGGGCACGCGTTCATCGCCGATGGCGACGAACGCCCCGAGGCTCGGCGACGGCATCAGGGTGCCCAGCGCTGTCGCGGCGTCGACCGTCCAGCGACCGTCGGCGCGCGACAGGGTGAGCCGGGCGGTGTGACGGTCGCCGTCGAGGCGGAACGCGACGTCGGCGACGGCCTCGCCGGCGTCACCGGTGCGCACGTCGGTGACGGTCGCCTCGTCGAGGTTCTCCGTCGCGGAGCTGAACGCCGAGAGAGTCGCGTCGGAGACGTCGATCCCCGTGGCGTCGACCGCGGCGGCGTCGCCCGACTCGAGCGCCCGCAGATACGCCGCTGCGGCCTCCTGCGCGGTGGAGGGGCGCTGCGCGGTCAGAATGATCCCCGCCGCGACCGCCGCGGCGATGACGATCACGACCATGGCAGCGATCGTCATCCTCCGGCGGCGGCTCACGGGCCGGCCTCCCTGACGTGGGTGTGACGGTGCACCGAGGCGTCCGCCCGCGCACGCAGGGAATCGTGGATCGCCGTCGTCGCATCACCCCAGCCCGACACGGAGATGTGCTCGAGGCCCTGCCACGACGCGGCCAGCGCGAGCTCGGCGGCGATCGGCTCGGCATCGTCGGGCCGTGCCTGCGGCTCCCACCACGCCGACTGCACCTGAAGGGTCGAGGTCGATCGCTCGGCCTTGAGATCGACGCGCGCCACGATGCGATCCCCGACCAGCACCGGGAGGGAGTAGTACCCGTACCGGCGCCGCTCGGCCGGCACGTAGATCTCGATGCGGTAGTCGAGCTCGAAGGCGCGCAGCGCCCTGTCGCGGAACCAGACGACGGGGTCGAAGGGGGTGAGCAGTGCCGCGGCCTCGATCCGGCGGGGGAGGACGGCGTCGCGATGCCTCCAGGCCGGCAGCGGCCGACCGCCGCGCTCCCATCCACGCACGCGCACCGACTCCAGCTCACCGCTGCCGACGAGGTCGGCGATCGACTGCGTGACGGCCGCCCGGTCGCGGATGCGGTAGTAGTCGGCCAGGTCGGCCGCCGTGCCCACGCCCGACGAGCGGGCCGCGCGGCGGGTCAGCTCCCGGATCGCGTCGGATCGGGGCACCTCGCGCGAGAGGATCGCATCGGGGATGACCTGCTCGGCCAGCGCGTAGGAGCGCTCGAATCCGCGGCGTCCGCTCACGGCGACGTCGCCGGTGCGCCACAGGTGCTCGAGAGCGAGCTTGACGTCGTCCCAGTCCCACCAGGTTCCGCGCTCCCGGGGAGCGTCGTCGCGGAGGTCGGCCGGTCGCAGAGGACCGCGAGCGCGCAGCTCGTCGGTCACCCACTGCACGGTACGGGCGTTGGTGCTCAGCCACGAGTCGTCACCGGCCCACCGGCGCCGGAAGTCGTCCATCCGGAACCGCCACAGCGGCCAGTCGTCGATCGGGATGAACGTCGCCTCGTGGGCCAGGTACTCGACGTAGTGGGTCGTGCGGGCCAGGAACACCCGATCGAGCAGCTCGGGCTCGTACGAGCCCAGGCGGGAGAAGAGCGGGAGGTAGTGCGACCGTGCGAACACGTTCACCGAGTCGATCTGCAGCACGCCGAGACGCTCCATGACGCGGTGCAGGTGCCGGCGCGACACCGACGCGGGTCGCGCGCGACTGAATCCCTGAGCGCCCAGGACGATGCGTCGCGCCTGCGCGGAACTGAGGGTCTCGGTCACGTCCGTCAGCGTATCGCCGCGCGCCGACATCGCGTCCTCGCCGGTGGTGCGGCCGCCGTAGACTTGGGCGATGAGCGACGACCAGCGACCCCGGTTGCGCGACCTGTTCTTCCCGCGCCCGGCCTCCACCGAGCGCACGGTCACGACCGAGACCGATCAGGCCGTGCCGCTGCGACTGCGCATCACCGCGGCTTATGCCTGGCGGCTCCTGCTGATCGCGGCCGTGCTGGGCGTGTTCGTGTGGCTCGTCATCCAGCTGAAGCTGCTGGTGATCCCGCTGATGATCGGCATCCTCATCACGGCCCTGCTGTGGCCGGCGTTCGAATGGATGCTGCGCCACCGGATCCCGCGCTGGCTGGCCATCGCCGTCTCGCTGATCGGCACCGTGGCGATCGTGTCGGCGCTCGTGTGGCTTGTCGTGTGGCAGGTGCGTCTCGAGCTGCCCGACGTGCAGAAGAGCACGGTCGCCGCCTACGACGAATTCGTCGTGTGGCTCCACGAAGGACCGTTGCAGCTCTCGGACCGGCAGATCGCCGACTACATCGACCAGGGCTTCGCCTTCCTCAACGAGCAGGCCCAGACGCTGTGGTCCGGCGCCCTCGCCATCGGCTCCACCCTCGGACACGTCGTGACCGGCGCCCTGCTGTCGCTCTTCATCCTGATCTGCCTGCTCGCGGACGGCGGGGGGATCTGGCGCTGGACGGTCAAGCTCTTCCCGCGCGACGCCCGCGTGGCCGTCGACAGCGCCGCCCGCAACGGGTGGCGCACCATCGTCAACTACGCCAGGACCCAGCTCTTCGTCGCGACCATCGACGCGATCGGCATCGGACTCGGCGCGTTCCTCCTGCAGGTGCCGCTCGCCCTGCCGGTCGCCGTGCTCGTGTTCCTCGGCTCCTTCATCCCCATCGTCGGCGCCGTCGTCACCGGCGCGTTCGCGGTCTTCCTCGCCCTGGTCTACAACGGGCCCTGGATCGCGTTGTGGATGCTGCTCGTGGTGCTGGCGGTGCAGCAGATCGAAGGACACATCCTGCAGCCGATCATGATGGGCTCGGCCGTGAAGGTCCACCCGCTCGCCGTCGTCCTCGTGGTCGCCGGCGGAGCGATGATCGCCGGCATCCCCGGTGCGCTGTTCGCCGTGCCGTTGGCGGCGTTCGTGAACGTGGCGGCGGTGACGCTGAGCTCGGGGTCGTGGCGCACCGGCGACATCCCGCACGCAGACCTGATCTGGAGCACAGTGCCGCGCGAGCGGCAACGGAGGAATCGATGAGCGCAGTCCCCAGCCTGACCGAGTTCGAGCACGCGGCTCAGAATCTGGCTGAGGTGATCTCCCACACGCCGACGCTGCCCTCACGCGCGCTGTCCGACGCACTCGGCGCGCCCGTGCTCCTGAAGATGGAGAACCTCCAGCGGACGGGGTCGTTCAAGATCCGCGGAGCAGCCTATCGGCTCTCGCGTCTGAGCGCCGAGGAGCGCGCGCGCGGCGTGGTCGCGGCCTCGGCGGGCAATCACGCGCAGGGCGTCGCCCTCGCCGCGCAGGCGCTCGGCATCCCCGCGACGATCTTCATGCCCCTGGGCGTTCCGGTGCCCAAGCTCCTCGCCACGCGCGGGTACGGCGCCGAGGTCGTGCTGGAGGGCGAGACGGTGGCGACCTCGCTCCGCCTCGCGGCCGAGTTCGCCGAGCGCACCGGCGCCGTGCTGATCCACCCGTTCGATCACCGCGACGTCGTGATCGGCCAGGGAACGCTCGGGCTGGAACTCCTCGACGACGCCCCCGAGGTCGACACGATCGTCCTCGGCATCGGCGGTGGCGGTCTCATCGCCGGGGTCGCCGCCGCGGTGAAGGCGCGCGCCGCCGAACGCGGCCGCACGGTGCGCGTGATCGGGGTGCAGGCGGAGAACGCCGCTGCGATGCCGCCGTCGCTCGCCGCCGGCGAGCCGGTCGACATCGTCACGCGTCCGACCATCGCCGACGGCATCCTCGTCGCCCGTCCGGGCGAGATCCCGTTCGGCATCATCAGAGAGCTCGTCAACGAGGTCGTCACCGTCTCGGACGACGACCTCGCGCGCGCCATCCTCGTACTGCTCGAGCAGGCGAAGGTCGTCGTCGAGCCGGCGGGCGCTGCCGGCGTCGCCGCCATCCTCGCCGGCAAGGTCGACGCGACCGGTACGACGATGGCCGTCCTCTCCGGCGGCAACATCGACCCGCTCCTGCTGCAGCGCGTCGTGTCGCACGGGCTGGCCGCATCGGGTCGCTACTTGACGATCCGGGTGCCGCTGCCCGATCGTCCGGGCCAGCTCGCACGGGTCAGCGAGCTCATCGCCGAGGCGGGGGCGAACGTCATCGAGGCGATGCACACCCGGCACGGGCACGGACTCCAGATCAGCGACGTCATCCTCGAGCTGAGCGTCGAGACGCGCGGTCCGGAGCACTCCGAGCTGACCCTCGACACGCTGCGCCGCGCGGGCTTCACGCCGATCATCGTTCCCGACTGAGCACCTCCGGCGCAGAGCGCCCAGACGCAGAGCGCCCCGGCATCCGTTGAGACACCGGGGCGTTCGTGCGCGGTCGCGGTCAGCCGGTGTACGTCTCCACGTTCACGATCTCGACGGAGATCGAACGGCCGTTCGGCGCCTCGTACGACGACTTCTCGCCCACCTTGAGGCCGAGGATGGCCTGGCCCAGCGGACTGGCCTCGCTGTAGACGTCGAGGTCGCTGCCGGCGGCGATCTCGCGGCTGCCGAGGAGGAAGACCTCCTCGCCTCCGGCGACCACCGCGGTGACGACGGTGCCGGGCTCGACGATGCCGCGGCTCGCCGGCGCCTCACCGACCTTGGCCGTCTTCAGCAGGCTCTCGAGGGTGCGGATGCGCGCCTCCTGCTTGCCCTGCTCGTCCTTCGCGGCGTGATAGCCGCCGTTCTCCTTGAGGTCGCCCTCTTCCCGTGCCGCTTCGATGCGCTTGGCGATCTCGTCGCGACCGGTGGTGGACAGGTGCTCCAGCTCGGCGACGAGCCGGTCATACGCTTCCTGCGTGAGGAAGGGAACCTGAGCGTCGGTGGACATGGCGAAGCTCCTTCGTTCGGATCCCGCCGGTGTGCTGCGGGGGATATGCCAAGACGCCCCGGCACGGTGCCGGGGCGTCGTCTGTCTGCGTCGAGTCTAGGCGACCCAGCAGGTGTTCACCAAACCTGTCGTCGCCGCCGCCACCGTCGGGACCGACGTCGAGACCGCCCGGGAATGGTCGTCCGTGCCGGCGATCTCGACCACCTTCCAGCCGACGACGCCGAACTCCTCGTCGAGGGCCTCCACCACGCACACGACGTCTTTGCCCTGGACCCCCGACACCTGGAAACGCACCTCGACGGTGTGCTCGTCGACGAGGTCGAAGCCGAGGTCGTCGGCATCCACCGAGTCCATCGACTGCGCGACGATCATCCAGCCGAACCCGGCGACCACGAGCAGCGCGACGACCGAGGCGATGAGCCACGGCATCCGGCGACGGCGAGTTCGGCCGTAGCGCTCGTCGAGCTCTTGTGCGGTCGTCACGGGGGCGCTCTTCCGGTCGTTAGGCTGGTGGTACCAGGTTATGCGACCTGTGCACGAAAGGCCGACACATGCGCGCTCTGTCCGAGACCCCGATGCCGACGCCCACCATGACGGTGGCGCCCGAGGCCGTGACTCCCGGCTTCGTCGGCTTCGCGGCCATCGTGGTCCTGCTGATCGCCGTGATCCTGCTGATCTGGGACATGAACCGCCGCATCCGGCGCGTGCGGTACCGCGAAGAGGTGCGCGACGAGCTCGATGCCGAAGAGGCCGCCCGCGCCGCCGACGCGGCCACCGAGACCGATGCCGACCTGCCGGTCACGCGTGAGGGCGACGACGACCCGCGACGCACCTGAGCCCGATCAGGCCCCGAGCGACGGCGACAGCGGCTCGAGCGTGATCAGGAGGCAGGCCGTCCAGTGGCAGAGGAACGCCAGCACGGTGCACACGTGGAAGATCTCGTGGAAGCCGAAGTGCCCGGGCCACGGGTTGGGCTTCTTGAGCGCGTAGACGACCGCTCCGCCCGTGTAGAGCAGCCCGCCGACGATGACGAGGACCATCATCGCCACGTTCGCCTGCATCAAGTCGACGATGTACATGACGGCCGCCCACCCGAGCAGCAGGTACAGGGCGACGTACAGCCAGCGGGGCGCGTGGATCCAGAACACACGGAACAGGATGCCGAGCAGGGCGCCCGACCACACGAGCGTCAGCAGCAGCGCCCCCTTCTCCGGCGGGAGCGCCAGGGTCGCGAGGGGGGTGTACGTGCCGGCGATGAGCAGCAGGATGTTGGCGTGGTCGATGCGCTTCAGGACGACCTTGACGGTGGGCGACCAGTCGAAGCGGTGATACAGGGCCGAGTTGCCGAAGAGGAGCAGCGAGCTCGCCATGAACACCGCGGCCGCCCACTTCGCCGCTCCCCCCTGCGCGACCACGATCAGGACGATGCCGGCGGCGATGGCCACCGGGAAGATCGCCGCGTGGATCCATCCGCGCCACGTCGGCCTGATCTCGACGGCCGCGTCCACCGCCGCCACCTCGAGGAGGGGGAGCTGGGGGACGTCGGGTGCGGAAGGCTCGGGAGTGCTCACCGGCTCACTCTAAGCCGGGGCGCATGCCGCGAACTGCACATGTCCTGTGCCGAGGTTCCGCGGCCGCCTGACGAGCGGGTAGCGTAAGGAGGTGATCTCCCGCGACAGCCAGCTGCGAGGGCCGCTCTACCGGCTCTACACCAAGCGGCTGCGACGCCACCTCGACGCGGCATCCGTCCCGCATCACGTCGCGATGATGATCGACGGGAATCGTCGATGGGCCCGCCAGCTCGGCTACCCCACAGCCGCCGAGGGGCATCGCGCGGGAGCGGCGAAGATGCAGGAGTTCCTCCGGTGGTGCGACGAGCTGGGCGTGAGCGTGGTCTCCCTCTACCTCCTCTCGAGCGACAATCTGCGCAAGCGCGACTCCGCCGAGCTGGCCGACCTCATCGAGATCATCGCCGAGCTCGCCGACGCCCTCTCGCGGGAGGGCAACTGGCGGGTGCAGCACGTCGGGCGCTCCGACATCCTCCCGCCTGAGCTCGCCCGCGTCCTCGCCGACGCCGAGGAGCGCACGAAGGACCACACGGGACTGCACGTCAACCTGGCCGTCGGCTACGGCGGACGCCATGAGATCGTCGACGCCGTGCGCAGCATCATCACCGAGCATGAGGCATCGGGCGGCACCATGGAAGACCTCGCCGCGCATCTCACCCCCGAGATGATCGGCGAGCACCTGTACACGGGCGGTCAGCCCGACCCCGACCTCGTGATCCGCACGAGCGGCGAACAGCGGCTGAGCGACTTCCTGCTGTGGCAGAGCGCGCACAGCGAGTTCTACTTCGTCGAGGCGCTGGGGCCCGACCTGCGGCAGGTCGATTTCCTGCGTGCGATCCGCGACTACACCGACCGCGACCGCCGCTTCGGTCGCTGACGCCCCGCGTCGTCACCCGACGTTCACCGACACGCCGGATTTCGCTGGCGTGTCGAGCCGCCGTTAAGTCGGTGTGTGGTCGTACGTTCGAGGCATCGGGCAAGGAGCCCGGTCGAGTCGGCCTTCCGGTTAGCGACTCGTGGCCCCAGGTCGACTCGTTCTCATGGCGGGGATCATCCCCGGGTCGGGAGTGGGTCGTGACCACACGTACAGCGCAGCAGTCCACCAGCACCGCGCAGCAGTCCACCCGTAAGACGACGAGACGGGCATCGGTCGTCGAGCCGGATCAGGCGCTGCGCACCTATGTGCTCGACACGTCGGTGCTGCTGAGCGATCCGCAGGCGTTCTTCCGTTTCGCCGAGCACTCGGTCGTGGTCCCCGTCGTGGTGATCACCGAGCTCGAGGGCAAGCGGCACGACCCGGAGATCGGCTACTTCGCGCGGCAGGCGCTCCGCCATCTCGACGACCTGCGCATCGAGCACGGTCGCCTCGACTTCCCGGTCGAGGTCGGCGAGGGCGGCACGCTGCGGGTGGAGCTCGCCAACACCGACGCGTCGGTGCTGCCGGCCGGCATCCGTCTGAGCGACAACGACACCCGCATCCTCTCGGTCGCCATGCACCTCGCCCAGGATGGGCAGGACGTGACGATCGTCTCGAAAGACCTGCCGATGCGCGTGAAGGCCGCATCGCTCGGCCTGCGCGCCGAGGAGTACCTCGCCGAGCAGGCGGTCGATTCCGGCTGGACGGGCATCGCCACGCTCGACCTGTCGGGCGACGACATCAGCGACCTGTACGAGAGCGAGGTCGGAATCAGCGAAGACGCGCGCGGACTGCCGGTGAACACCGGTCTGATCATCCACTCCGAGCGCGGCTCGGCGCTCGGACGGGTGACCGGCGACGGCGAATACCGTCTCGTGCGCGGCGACCGCGACATCTTCGGCATGCACGGCCGCTCGGCGGAGCAGCGCATCGCGATCGACCTGCTGCTCGACCCCGAGGTCGGCATCGTGTCGCTCGGCGGGCGCGCCGGCACGGGCAAGTCGGCGCTCGCGCTGTGCGCGGGGCTCGAGGCGGTGCTCGAACGGCAGCAGCAGAAGAAGATCATCGTGTTCCGGCCGCTGTTCGCCGTCGGCGGGCAGGAGCTCGGATACCTGCCGGGCGACCAGGGCGAGAAGATGGGGCCGTGGGGCCAGGCGGTGTTCGACACCCTCGGCTCGGTGGTGTCGGGCAACGTGATCGAAGAGGTCGTCGAGAGGGGACTGCTCGAGGTGCTGCCCCTCACGCACATCCGCGGTCGCTCCCTGCACGACGCGTTCGTGATCGTCGACGAGGCCCAGTCGCTCGAGCGCAACGTGCTCCTGACCGTGCTGAGCCGCATGGGGCAGAACTCGCGGGTGATCCTGACGCACGACGTCGGTCAGCGCGACAACCTGCGCGTCGGCCGGCACGACGGCATCGCCAGTGTCATCGAGACGCTCAAGGGACACGATCTGTTCGGGCATGTGACACTCACGCGCTCCGAGCGCTCGGCGATCGCGGCTCTCGTCACCGAACTCCTGGAGGGGGGAGAGCTCAGCTGATCGGGGCCAGGGATTCACGAGTGGTCGCGTAGGCGCGCGAGAGCGCCGAGCACGGCCGCCTGAACGGTCGGCCAGTCGTGCACGACCTGGGCGTAGTCGAAGCGCAGACTCTCGTAGCCGAGGGCGGATGCCGCCGCGTCGCGCACGAGGTCCTTATGGCGCATGATCATCCCTTCGTGGTTCTCGCGACCGTCGACCTCGAGGATGAGCCGACCTCCGACGAAGAAGTCGACCAGGCCGACGCCGCGGATGCTCACCTGGCAGTCGAGACGGATGCCGAGGAGATGCAGACGCAGCCGGAGCAGAGACTCCAGGCCGCTGTCGGCATCCGTGCGGGCGAGCTCGAGCAGCCAGCGAGCGGATGCCGGGACCGACTCCCTGATGCGCGTGCGGGCGGCCTTCGTCAGCAGCCGCAACCGCAGCGCGGATTCGTAGGCGGCGAAGAAGGCCTCGTCGCCGGCGCACCGGAGATAGTGCACGAGCGCCACGTCGACCGCGACGCGCCCGAGCGGCGGCCGACCGCGGAAGAAGTGGGCGACGCACGCACAGCCTTCGTGCGGGTGGGCATGACGGTGTGCGCCGACCCAGACGTGCGGGACGAGTGTCGGGGAGAGCACCCAGACGCGCAGCATCCGCAGCACGCTCGCACAGGTCAGCGCGCCGCCGTGCGCGATCGCGGATCGCAATTCGGGGTCGATGGCTCCTACGGCGAAGACGCCGTCTCTGATGCGTTCGACGGCTCCGCTGGCCACGGCCCGGGAGAGCGATCGACGGCTGAAACCGAGTCGCTGGAGGTGTGTGCCTCGGGCGATGCCGCCGAGCCGTCTGATCGTGTCCGTCGCTGAGAGCATGGCGACAGGATGCCCCTCGCCGGGGGCGTGAAGACGTCGGATCCGGCGCCTGTGAATGCATCCGCAGGAGACCGGGTGTTGTGCAGAGTCCCGATCCGCGTACCGCGTCCCGATCTGCTCACCGAATCAGGAATCCAGTGAGCAGATCGGGACGGCGTGAGCAGATCGGGACCAGACGACGGATGCCGGATGCCGCGCAGATAAGGGCCTCACGACGGATGCCGCGACGGCGGGGCTCAGCCCGGGTGCGTCATGGACAGCAGGTCGAGCTTTTCGTCGAGCTGCTCGAGGGTCAGCTCGCCGCGCTCGACGTAGCCCAGGTCGATGACCGCGTCGCGCACCGTGATGCCCTTGGCGACCGAGTGCTTGGCGATCTTCGCCGCGGCCTCGTAGCCGATGAGCTTGTTGAGCGGGGTGACGATCGAGGGGCTCATGCCCGCGAAGGCCGCGGCGCGCTCGAGGTTCGCTTGCAGGCCGTCGATGGTCTTGTCGGCGAGCACGCGCGAGGCGTTCGAGAGGAGCCGGATCGACTCGAGCAGGGCCGTCCCCATGACCGGGATCGCGACGTTGAGCTCGAAGGAGCCGGATGCGCCGGCCCAGGCCACCGTCGCGTCGTTGCCGATCACGCGCGCGCAGACCATGAGCACGGCCTCGGGCACGACGGGGTTGACCTTGCCGGGCATGATCGACGAGCCGGGCTGCAGGTCGGGGATGTGCAGCTCGCCCAGGCCCGTGTTGGGACCCGAGCCCATCCAGCGCAGGTCGTTGTTGATCTTGGTGAGCGACACCGCGATCGTGCGCAGCGCACCCGAGGCCTCGACGAGGCCGTCGCGGTTGGCCTGCGCCTCGAAGTGGTCCTTCGCCTCGGTGATCGGCAGCTCGGTCTCGGTCGCGAGCAGCTCGATGACCTTCTGCGGGAAGCCGAGCGGGGTGTTGATGCCGGTGCCGGTCGCAGTGCCGCCCAGGGGGACCTCCGCGACGCGGGGAAGCGCCGACTGCACGCGCTCGATGCCGAGACGCACCTGGCGGGCGTAGCCGCCGAACTCCTGGCCGAGAGTGACCGGCGTCGCATCCATGAGGTGCGTGCGACCCGACTTGACGGCATCCTTCCAGAGCTCCGCCTTCGCCTCCAGGGCGACCGCGAGGTGGTCGAGAGAGGGGATGAGGGTGTCGATGAGCGCCTGGGTGACGGCGATGTGCACCGAGGTGGGGAAGACGTCGTTCGACGACTGCGACGCGTTGACGTGGTCGTTCGGGTGCACCCGGTCGCCGAGGATGCGGGTCGCGAGGGTCGCGAGCACCTCGTTCATGTTCATGTTCGACGAGGTGCCCGAACCGGTCTGGTAGGTGTCGACGGGGAACTCGCCGTCGTGCGCGCCCGTGGCGACCTGATCGGCGGCCTGCGCGATGGCGTCGGCGATGGCGCCGTCGAGGGTGCCGAGCTCCTTGTTGGCCAGCGCCGCCGCCTTCTTGATGCGGGCGAGGGCCGCGATCTGGCCCGATTCCAGACCCTTGCCGGAGATGGGGAAGTTCTCGACGGCACGCTGGGTCTGCGCCCCGTAGAGCGCGTTCGCGGGCACGCGCACCTCACCCATCGTGTCGTGCTCGATGCGGTAGTCCTGCGCGGTGTCGCCGCTGCGCTGCTGCGTCTCGGTCATTCCGAACCCTCCTCGGTTGCGGGGCCCTGCCCCTGGCTGTCTTCGTCGGTGTCGATGCCGACCGCGATCACCGGAACGGCGGTGCCCTCGGCCAGACGGTAGTTGGCGCCCACGATGCCCAGTCGGCCCGCGGCGACCGCCTCGCTGATGATCTCCGACGACTGCAGCAGGTCGCGCACCGTGCCGCGCAGGTGCTCCTCGCCGACGAGGTGGGCGTCGATGTCGGCGACCGTCGTGCCGCCGCTCTCGGCCAGCACCTTGCGCGCCGCCGGGACGATCGGGGCGATCAGCCGCCAGATGTGCGGGGGCAGGGGAGCGGCGTCGATCGCCGTGCCGTCGATGGCGGCCCGCACCGCGCCGCACGAGTCGTGCGCGAGGACGACGATGAGTGGCACCTCGAGGACGGCCACCGCGTACTCGAGACTCGCGACGATCGACTCGCCGAGCACCTGGCCGGCATTGCGCACCACGAACAGGTCGCCGAGGCCGAGGTCGAAGATGATCTCCGCCGCGAGTCGCGAATCGGAGCAGCCGAAGAGGGTGGCCACCGGATGCTGCGCCGCAGCGAGGTCCTGCCGCCGCGCGCCGTCCTGATTGGGGTGCCGCGGTTCGTCGCGCACGAAGCGGCGGTTCCCCTCCTTCATCTGCTGCCAGGCGGCGGACGGGGTCAGGGTGTTCGTCATGAATCCTCCGAGAGGGCGCGGATCTGGGGGATGAGCGTCTCGCCGAGCTCGGCGGTCGAGTCTGCCGAGCGGGAACCGTAGAGCAGGACGTAGTCGTCGCCGGCCTGCGTGCCGATCGCGTAGGTGAGGTTCGCGTCGGAGCCCGCGGCGCCGAGGTCGTACACGTCCCACACGAGTCCGCCGATGCGCACCTCGTCGGTGGGGGCGACGCCGCTGAGACGCTGCGGCGCCCAGGAGGAGTCGGCGTCGAAGGCCTGTGCCAGCTTGATGAATCCGCGCTCGTCTTCGGCTGCCGGTGCGAGCGTGACCTCCCAGATCGGGGTGGCTCCGTTCTCGAGTCCGGCCGCGTTCACGCGCCAGAAGCCGTCGAGCTCGGGGACGATCGCGGGGCTCTCCACGGTCGACTCGACGCCCGCGGCGATCGCCGCGACGTCGATCTTCTCGGCCGCGACGGGCTCGCCCCGCGGAACCGCGAAGATGATCACGGCGACGACGGCGACCGTGACCAGGAGCGCCGCGACCAGGTTGCGGATCGTCTGGCTGCCGCGATACGCCTTGCTCGACGCGGCTTTGCGGGCCGCGGTCTCCTCCGGCGTCTCGGGCCGGCCGAGCTCGGCGACGATCGGCGCCGGCTTGCTCACGATGCGCCGCCGGTGTCGGAGCCGGATGCTGCGGATCGAGCGGCGTCGAGGCGGCGCTTCGCGCCGAGCAGCCACTCCTCGCAGCGGGCGGCGAGGGCCTCGCCCCGCTCCCACAGCGCGAGCGAGTGCTCGAGGGTCGGCGAGCCCTGCTCGAGCTCGGCGACGACCGTCACGAGCTCATCGCGGGCGGCTTCGAACGACAGGCTCTCCACCGGGGTGTCGTTCAGGGCGCTCACTCCTCCATCTTACGGCGTGCGGCCGACATCCCCGGCGTGCAGCGTGCGCGGGGTCACGACCCCTCCTCGATCTCGCCCTCGGAGCGCGCGGCCACCGATCCGCGGTCGACCGTGATGGTCAGTGCCGCCCCGCGCGGAGCATCCGCCGCATCGCGCAGGATCACACCTCCGTCGAGATGGGCGATCGCGTAGCCGCGGGCGAGCGTCGCCGCCGGCGACAGCGCCCGCAGCGCGGCTCGCAGCTCGCCGGTGCGACGGCCCGCGTCGTCGAGGCGGCGGGTGAGCGCGTCGCGGCCGCGGGCCTGGGTCAGCCACAGCTCCTGGGCGCGGGAGTCGATGATCGGGTCGGGGGAGCGCAGCACGGGGCGCGAGCGCAGCTGCTCGAGCTGCGCGATGTCGTGCGTCAGCCGCTGCGTCAGCCGCGACGTCGAGCGTGAGCGGAGCTGGGCGATGAGCGCCCGCTGTTCACCGACGTCGGGCACGACCCGCTTGGCGGCGTCGGTGGGCGTGGAGGCGCGGAGGTCGGCGACGTCGTCGAGGAGCGGGTGGTCGTTCTCGTGACCGATCGCGCTGACGACGGGTGTCGTCGCGGCCGACACGGCTCGCACCAGCCGCTCGTCGCTGAAGCCGAGCAGCGTCTGCGGATCGCCGCCGCCCCGGGCGATGATGATGACGTCGACCTCGGGATCGGCGTCGAGGCGGCGTAGAGCGGCCAGCGTGTCGGGCACGCAGCGATCTCCCTGCACGGCGGCGTACTCGGTACGGAACCGCACCTGCGGCCAGCGCAGCTCGGCGTTGCGGTGCACGTCTTTCTCGGCATCGGAGCGCTCACCGGTGATCAGGCCGATCACGTGCGGCAGGAAGGGCAGGCGCTTCTTGCGCGCGGAGTCGAACAGGCCCTCGCGGCGCAACTGCTGGCGCAGCTTCTCGAGGCGCTCCAGCTGGTCGCCGAGTCCGACGTGCTTCATCGCCGACACGGCGAAGCTGAAGTCGCCGGACTTGACGAAGTAATCGGCCTTGACCGCCGCCACGACGTGATCGCCGACGCCGAGGTCGGCGGGGATGCGCGCCCGCACGCTCGACCAGATGCGGATCGAGATCTGCGCGTCGGACTGCGTGTCCTTCAGGCGCGCGAAGACGTTGCCCGCGCGCACGTTCCACGCGGTGATCTCGCCCTCGACCCATACCGTGTTCCACCGGGCGATGAAGTCGCGGATCGTGGCGTTGAGCCGTGCGACCGAGGTCGGCGCCGCGGGCGTCGAATCGCGCGGCGCCACCGCATCGGCCGGCGGCGTCTCGCCGGGACCCGTCGCCGCCTCGAAGACTGTCATCCGCCTCTGCTCCCTGCCGTCGTGCCGTGCGCGCACCCCGGCCTTCCCCAGGCGCACGCCGGTAGAATCGAGGGGTGACTTCGACTGCCGTTCATCTCCCCGTTCCTCGCATCCCGCGCGTCCGCGCTGCGGCCGGGCGGCTTCAGGATAACCCGGTCGTCGGACGCAAGCGCATCCTGCTCGCCGCCCCGCGCGGTTACTGCGCCGGTGTCGACCGGGCGGTCATCGCCGTCGAGAAGGCTCTCGAGCGCTACGGGGCGCCGGTGTACGTGCGCAAGCAGATCGTGCACAACATCCATGTCGTCACCGAGCTCGAGGCCAAGGGGGCGATCTTCGTCGAGGAGGTCGACGAGGTCCCCGAGGGAGCGCACGTCGTCTTCAGCGCGCACGGTGTCTCTCCGGCGGTCGTGAACGCGGCATCAGATCGAGGGCTGCACGCGATCGACGCCACCTGCCCGCTCGTGACGAAGGTCCATCGCGAGGCCGTCCGGTTCGCACGCGACGACTTCGAGATCCTGCTCATCGGCCACGAGGGTCACGAAGAGGTCGAAGGCACGGCGGGCGAGGCGCCCCAGCACGTGACCGTGGTGAACTCGCCCGACGAGGCCGACACCGTGCAGGTGAAAGACCCGTCGAAGGTCGTCTGGCTGTCGCAGACCACGCTCTCGGTCGACGAGACCATGGAGACCGTCAACCGTCTGCGCACACGGTTCCCCGAGCTGCACAACCCGCCGTCCGACGACATCTGCTACGCCACCCAGAACCGTCAGGTGGCGATCAAGAAGGTGGCGCGCGACGCCGACCTCGTGATCGTGGTGGGCTCGGCGAACTCCTCGAACAGCGTGCGGCTCGTGGAAGTGGCCCTGGAGTACGGCGCCAAGGCGGCGTACCGGGTGGACTACGCCGAAGAGGTCCGGCAGGAGTGGCTCGACGGCGTCGAGACGGTCGGCGTGACGAGCGGGGCGTCGGTCCCCGAGGTCCTCGTGCGCGAGGTGCTGGAGGCTCTCGGCGACGCCGGCTACCGCGACGTCGAAGAGGTCAAGACGGCCGAAGAGGACCTCATGTTCTCGCTGCCCAAGGAGCTGCGCCAGGACTCGTCGGGGCAGCGCGACGCGCGCGCTCTCGGCGGTCGGGCGTCGGCGGCCGGCGCGGCGAGCTGATGACCGAGCAGCGCCCGCGGTACGGCGAGCTCGCGACGCCCGAGGAGCAGCGGAGGGCGGCCGGGCTCGAACCGACGGGCGAGCAGGCACCCGCGCCGATCGCCGTCGAACCCGTCGGCGTGCCGCGCGAGGCGACCGATCCGACGGTGCGGCGAACGCACCCGGTCGACCGCGTGGTGACGATCGCGCTGCTGGCCTACGGGCTCATCAACGTCATCGTCACGGCCCTGTCGTACCTCGATCTGACCAGGGTCATGAACGAGAGCATGGCCATCCTCGGCATCGACGGGGAGTTCACGAACTACGCCCAGGGCAAGCTCTGGGGGACCGTCGCCGCCATCGTGCTCATCGTCGGATGGTCGGTCACCGCCTGGGCGTCGATCCGGCGACTGCGGTCGGGCAGGATCACCTGGTGGGTGCCGCTCGTCGGTGCCGTCGCCACGATGCTCGTGGCATCCGTGTGCCTGGCCGTGCCGATGATGGGCGACCCGGCCTTCGTCTCGTATCTCGAGAACATGCGCGGCTGAGGTCGTCGGTCGTCGCCGACGCGAGAGGGGGTGCCCGGCGGACCGGACACCCCCTCGCGCTTCGACAGGCTCAGCGACCCATTGCGCTCAGCCCGCTTCGACAGGCTCAACGACCCAAGGTCAGCTCTTCGACTGGCCGTAGGAGCCGAGCTGGCGCGTCGACTCGACCACGCGGGCGGCCATCGCGGTCTCGGCGATCTTGCCCCAGGCGCGCGGGTCGTACTGCTTCTTGTTGCCGACCTCGCCGTCGACCTTGAGGACGCCGTCGTAGTTCTTGAACATGTAGTCGGCGATCGCGCGGGTGTAGGCGTACTGCGTGTCGGTGTCGATGTTCATCTTGATCACGCCGTTGGCGACCGCCAGCGCGATCTCGTCGTCGGTCGAGCCCGAACCGCCGTGGAAGACGAGGTCGAGCGGCTTCGGACCGGTGCTGTACTTCGCCGCGACCTGCTCCTGGATCTCGCCGAGGAGCTCGGGGCGCAGCTTCACGCCGCCCGGCTTGTACACCCCGTGCACGTTGCCGAAGGTGAGGGCGGCGATGTAGCGGCCCTGCTCGCCGAGTCCCAGCGCCTGCACGGCCTGGTCGACGTCGGCGAAGGTGGTGTACAGCGCCTCGTTCGAGCCCTCGTGCGCGACGCCGTCCTCTTCGCCGCCGACGACGCCGATCTCGACCTCGAGGATCGCGTTGATCGCCTTCATGCGGGGGAGGAGCTCCTTCGCGATCTCGATGTTCTCCGCCAGCGGCACGGCCGAGCCGTCCCACATGTGCGACTGGAAGATCGGGTTGCGGCCGGCCTTGACCTCCTCTTCGGAGGCGGCGATGAGCGGCTCGACGAATCCGGCCAGTGCGTCCTTGGGGCAGTGGTCGGTGTGCAGTGCGACAGTGACCGGGTAGTTCTTGGCGACCTCGGTCGCGTAGCGCGCGAAGGCGAGGGCGCCGGTGGCGCGTGCCTTGACGGTGTGGCCGGCGAAGTAGTCGGCACCGCCGGTCGTGACCTGGATGATGCCGTCGGAGCCGGCCTCGGTCAGACCCTGCAGAACGGAGTTGATGGTCTGCGAGCTGGAGACGTTGAAGGCGGGGTACGCGAAGCCGCCGGCCTTCGCGCGGTCGAGCATTTCGGCGTACTGATCCGGGGTGGCGACGGGCATGAGAACTCCTGCGATAGGGAAGCCGGGACAGCAGTCACTCTAGCGGTGTCGATGAGCGGATGCCGTGGCCCGCAGTTCCGCCGAACGGGAACCCGCCTATCTCCTCGTTAAGAATCGTGATTCCTTCGCGTTCCGAGTCGCGAAAGCCGCCGCATCCGGGGAGCCCGGCTGGATAGGCTGACCGCATGGTGAGTCTGACAGCCGATCTGAGCCCCCTCCATCCCGACCGCAACCTCGCGATGGAGCTCGTGCGCGCCACGGAGGCGGCCGCGATCCGCGCCGTCCCGTTCATCGGACGTGGCGCCAAGGAGGCGGCCGACGGCGCAGCGGTCGACGCCATGCGGGCGTTCCTCGGTACGGTCGACTTCCAGGGGCGCGTCGTGATCGGCGAGGGCGAGAAGGACAACGCTCCGATGCTCTTCAACGGCGAGGTCGTCGGCACCGGTCGCGGACCGCTGTGCGACATCGCCGTCGACCCCATCGACGGAACGTCGCTGACCGCGGCCGGCCGGCAGAACGCGCTCTCGGTCATCGCGGTGTCCGATCGCGACACGATGCTCGACGCCTCGAGCGTCTTCTACATGGACAAGCTCGTCACGGGTCCCGCGGGCGTCGGCGTCGTCGACATCCGGCTTCCCGTCGGGGAGAACATCCGCAAGCTCGCGGGAGCGCTCGACAAGCCCGTCGACGAGATCGTCGTCTCGGTGCTGAACCGCCCCCGTCACGAGAAGCTGATCCAGGAGATCCGGGATGCCGGTGCCGGTACGCGACTGATGAGCGACGGTGACGTCGCGGGCGGCATCAACGCCGCCCGCCACGACGCGCGCACCGACATGTGCGTGGGCATCGGCGGCAGCCCGGAGGGCATCGTCACCGCGTGCGCGATCAAGGCGCTGGGCGGTCACATCCAGGGCCGCCTGTGGCCGCGCGATGACGATGAGCGCCAGCGCGGCATCGACGCGGGCCTCGACATGGACAAGGTCTACGAGGCCGACGACCTCGTTCGCGGCAAGAACACGATCTTCGTCGCGACCGGCGTCACCGACGGCCAGCTCGTCGCCGGCGTGCGGCGGGAGCGCGGCTTCGTCTACACGGAGAGCGTCGTCCTGCGCGGCGCGTCGGGGACTCTGCGGCGCATCGCGTCGGAGCATCTCGTCTCGAAGTGGCTGTGACGCGGGGCGTCTGACCGGGCGGTTCGACCGCTCCATCGTTACCGACCCGGTATCGCGCCGCGACGCCGCGATCCGTCCTTCTGCGCATCGCCGTGTCACAATTGACACTGGGTTTGTCGCCGTCGACGGAGCCGCCAGGCACCGCAGGCAGAGGAGGGCGAACAGATGACGACGCAGCACACGAGCGGCTCCACGGCCGCTCCGACGAAGATCATCACGACGAACACCGGGCGCATCCTGAGGGTGAGCGCCGACGCGGAAGGCGCGGCTGCCGCAGCGGCCCCCGCCGTCGCCACCACGACAGCGGTGAGCGACCCGGCACGTCGCACCGACGTGCTCTTCCGGGTGCGACGTGACGAGGGTCACGAGATCAGCGCGTGGTGGATGATCGGCGCGTTCCTCGCCACGAGCGGCCTCGTCATCCTTCTTCTGAGCGGCGTCCCCGGCGCCGCCTGAGGCGATCACTCCTCTTCGAGTCGTGCCCGCAGTGCACCCACGTCCGCGTGGGCGGTCGCGGTGTCGTCGGCCTGCGAGCGCGAGCCGCGCGCACGCATCGCCTCGTCCTGCTCGCCGTCGAGGAGCTCGGGGGCCGTGAACCGACGAGTGGTCCGCTCCGAGACCGCGGGTGCGGGGGGCAGCGCGGAGGGGTCGATGCCGGGGAACTGCCGGGCGGTCACGAGCACCCGCGACTCGAGAGAGCCGGCGAATCTGTTGTAGCTGTCGACCGTGCGCTCGAGCGCGCGGCGCAGGTCGTCGGCGTGACCGGCGAGCGTGCCCAGCCGGTCGTAGAGCTGGGTCCCGAGGTCGAGGAGCACGCGCGCCTCGGTCGACACCTCCTGCTGGGTCCACGTGTACGCCACCGTCTTCAACACCGCCCACAGGTTCACGGGTGAGGCGAGGGCCACACGCCGGCCGAAGGCGTGGTCGAGCAGGGTCGGGTCTTCGTCGATCGCCGCCGCCAGGAGCGATTCGCTCGGCAGGAAGCAGATCACGAACTCCGGGCCCGCGTCGAGCCCCGTCCAGTAGGCCTTCTTCGCGAGGGCGTCGACGTGCGCGCGGACCGCCTTGACATGCCGTTGCAGGAGCACCCGCCGCTGCGGTTCGTGCGCGTCGCCGGCGGGGAGGGCGGACGCTTCGAGGTAGGCGTCGAGCGGAACCTTCGCGTCGACGGCGATGGAGGTGCCCCCGGCCAGTCGGATGACCATGTCGGGGCGGCCGCTGCCGCGATCCGACGAGATCGTCGACTGGAGGTCGAAGTCGACATGGCGGGTGAGACCCGCGGCCTCGACGACCCGGCGCAGCTGCGTCTCTCCCCAGACGCCGCGGGTGGCGGTCGAGCGCAGGGCGCCGGCGAGCGACTCGGTCGTCGCCCGGAGCGCCTCGTCGGACTCCTGGGCGCGGCGCAGCTGCTCGGCCAGCGTGCCGAACTGTGCATGGCGCTCCTGCTCGATCGCGCTCACCTTCGCCTGCATCTGCTGCAGGCTCTCGCGCACCGGGGCGAGGGCCGTGAGCACGGCGTTCTGCTGCTGCACGCGCTGCGCCTCGGCCAGTCGTTCGCTGCGGGCGTGCTCGACCGCGTCGCGGTAGAGGTCGTACTGCCGGTCGCGGTCGTCGCGGGCTGCCGCGAGCTCGGCCTCGGTGCGCGCGAGGACGGCGGCGCCCCGGGAGGCGCGCAGGAACCAGCCCGCGGCGACCCCCGCTGCGAGAGCCACGAGCACGAGGGCGAGTGTCAGAGCGTCCATGTGTCCCATGATGCGCCCGGCATCCGACATTCCCGTGGCAGGCGCGCACCCCGTCGGGGCGCGTCCGGCATCGCGTGCCGACGATCAGGCGACGGCGCGCTCCAGCAGGGGGACGGCGGGCTCGGTCACGCGCAGGCTCAGACTCTCGGCGAGCGCGAAGACGTCGAGGGCGCCGGCGCGGCGGGCGGCGTCGATGACGATGTGCGCGCAGGCGCGGGCGTCGGCGAGGGCGTCGTGATGGGCGAATTCGGCGAAGCCGGCGGCGGCCGCCGCCAGCGGAAGCCGGTACGACTCCAGCTGATAGGTCTTGCGGGCGACCTGCAGGCTGCACAGCGAGCGGTAGGGCGGGCACAGCATGCCCGTCGCCTCGGCGGCACGGCGCAGCACGTTGAGATCGAATCCGGCGTTGTGCGCCACGAGCACGTCGGCGCCGGCGAAGTCGCACAGGCGGTCGAACTGCTCCACCCAGGTCGCCGCCGCCACGACATCGGACGGCCGGATGCCGTGGATGCGCACGTTCCACTCCTGGAACTCGTCATGACCGGGCGGAGGTTGGATCAGCCATCCCGCCGTGGCCACGACCTCGCCGCCGCGCACCCGGACGAGTCCGACCGCACAGGCGGAGGCGGGGCTGGAGTTCGCGGTTTCGAAGTCGATCGCAGTGAAGTCCAGGGGCACGGGTCCACTCTCGCCGCCGATCCCCGCGGGCCGTCGCAGGCTCGCCGTAGGCTGACGACATGACCGATGAGCGCGCGACCTCCTTCGGCGCCGAGGCGCACAATTACGAAGCCGGGCGGCCGGAGTACCCGTTCGAGGCCGTGGCGTGGATGCTCGAGACGGTGCCGCCGAGGGCGCGGCGGATCGCCGACGTCGGGGCGGGAACGGGCAAGCTGACGCGCACGCTGGCGAGCGCGCCCGACGCCGAGGTGGTCGCGATCGACCCCGACCCGAAGATGCTCCACGCCCTGCGTTCGGCCGTCCCGGGCGTACCGGCGTTCGTGGGCACCGCCGAGCGTCTTCCGCTTCCGGATGACAGCGTCGACGCCGTCGTGCTCGGACAGGCGTGGCACTGGGTGGACCCGACCGCGGCGTCGGCGGAGATCGGCAGAGTCCTCCGGCGCGGCGGAGTTCTCGGCCTGATCTGGAACCTCCGCGACGACCGCGTCGATTGGGTGCGCCGGTTGACCGAGATCATGAGTCAGAGCAGCGCCGAGCGGATGCTGGCGGCCGGTGATCCGGTCGTCGCCGCGCCCCTGGGACCCCTGGTGCAGGAGCGATGGGAGTGGGTCCGGCCGATCACCCGTAAGACGCTGCACGCGATGGCGGCGTCGCGGAGCGCCGTGATCACGGCATCCGACGATGAGAAGAGGCGCATCCGCCGCGACATCGACGCGCTCCTCGACGAGCGGGGCGTGCAGGGCGACGAGACCATCGACCTGCCCTACGTCACGCGCGCCTTCCGGGCGGTGCGCACGTGACCCGCGAAGCACGTCACTGACCCGCGGGTAGACTCGTACCCCGTGGCTCTCACTATCGGCATCGTCGGCCTGCCCAACGTCGGCAAGTCCACCCTCTTCAACGCACTCACCAAGAACGACGTGCTCGCGGCGAACTACCCGTTCGCGACGATCGAGCCGAACATCGGCGTGGTGAACCTGCCCGACCCGCGACTCGAGAAGCTCGCCGAGATCTTCCACAGCGAGCGCATCCTGCCGGCGTCCGTGTCGTTCGTCGATATCGCAGGCATCGTCCGCGGTGCGAGCGAGGGAGAGGGCCTGGGCAACAAGTTCCTCGCCAACATCCGCGAGGCCGATGCCATCGCGCAGGTCGTGCGCGGTTTCTCCGACGACGACGTGGTGCACGTGGACGGCGCCGTCAATCCGGCATCCGACATGGAGACCATCAACGCCGAGCTCCTGCTCGCCGATCTCGAGACCGTCGACCGTGCGATCACCCGGTACGAGAAGGAGGTGCGCGGCAAGAAGATCGAGCCCGTCGTCCTCGAGACGGCGAAGGAGGCGCGCGACGCCCTCGAACGCGGTGTGCTCCTCTCGGTGGCCGGCATCGATCTCGCCCCGATCCGCGAGCTCGGACTGCTCACCGCGAAGCCCGTCATCTTCGTCTTCAACGTCGACGAGACGGTGCTGACGGATGCTGCGCGCAAAGAGGAACTCGCCGCTCTGGTCGCCCCCGCGCAGGCCATCTTCCTCGACGCGAAGATCGAGTCGGAGCTCATCGACCTCGACCCGGAGGATGCCGCCGAGCTGCTGGCATCGACCGGCCAGGACGAGTCGGGTCTCGACCAGCTCGCGCGTGTCGGCTTCGACACGCTGGGGCTGCAGACGTATCTGACCGCGGGACCCAAGGAGGCGCGCGCCTGGACGATCCTGAAGGGCGCCAAGGCTCCGCAAGCCGCCGGAGTCATCCACACCGACTTCGAGAAGGGCTTCATCAAGGCCGAGATCGTGTCGTTCGACGATCTCGTCGAGACCGGCTCGGTCGTCGAGGCCCGAGCCAAGGGCAAGGCGCGCCTCGAGGGCAAGGACTACGTCATGCAGGACGGCGACGTCGTGGAGTTCCGCTTCAACAACTGACCTCCCCTGCAAGGGAATCGGCTCCGCGCCGGGACATGTGTGACGCGCGGCTACTCTTGCCGGATGACCGATCACGCAGTGCCGAATCTGCCGTCACGCGACTTCGACGAGACGATCGCGTTCTACGGCGGCTTCGGATTCGGGCCGACATATCGAGACGACGGCTGGCTGATTCTCCGCCGCGGAGTGCTCGAGCTGGAGTTCTTCCTGTTCCCGGAACTCGTGCCGGAGCGGAGCTCTTTCATGTGCAGCGTCCGCGTCGATGACCTCGACGAGCTGTACGGGGCTGTCGTTCAGTCGGGCGTCGAGGAGAGGAGCACCGGCCGACCTCGTCTGCATCCGGTGCGCATGCAGAGCTGGGGGCAGCGCGCGGGATTCCTCATCGACGTCGACGGGACCCAGCTCCACCTGATCGAGAACTCCGCCTGAGACGAAGCGCGAAGCGCTACTTCTGCACTTCTCGATCGATCGTGAAAACCGTTCACGATCGCGGTCCATGTTCTTCCCGTGTGCGGCGCCCGAGACAAGCTCGACGTATGGGAATCAGATACCACGAATGGGGACAGGAGAAGAGAACAGTGATATCGTGAGCGCTAGCACACGAGGAGGAAGTTCGATGGCATCGATCATCGTCCGTGGGCTCGACGACCGGATCAAGCAGGAGCTCGCTGCGCAGGCAAAGCGACACGGCCGATCCATGGAGGCGGAAGTGAGGGATATTCTGACGCGCGCGGCTCGCAGACCTCACATCGGGTTGGTCCTCATGCATGCCGCGCGGCAGAACGGCGGCATCGATGACCTCGTCGTGCCGGAGCGCGACGACATCGCGCGGGCGGCGGACTTCTCGTGATCGTTCTGGATACGAACGTGATATCGGAGGTCTTTCGTTCGGCCCCGGATGAGCATGTGGTCGCCTGGCTCGAAGGGCTGACGGGCGACGTCGCGATCACCGCGGTGACTCTCGCCGAGCTGTTGGCCGGCGTCGGCAGACTTCCTGACGGTCGTCGAAGAGATGAGCTGTCCGCTCGTATTCACGCCGCCATCGCACCGTTCCGCGGCAGCGACTCCATCTTGGCCTTCGACGACGCGGCGGCGGCTCGCTATCCTCACGTCGTGATCGGTCGGGAAGCGGCCGGCCGTCCGATCAGCACCGCCGACGCCCAGATCGCCGCCATCTGCCTCACGCGCGATGCGATCTGCGCGACGCGCAACGTGAGGGACTTCGCGCACACGGGGGTCGACGTGCTCGACCCTTGGACCAGGCGCTGAGCCGCGGTCTGGCTGACGCGAGCGGCGGGATACGCTGGAAAGACCCCTGACGACGGCACGAGGAGACTGACGCCGATGACCGAGACCCAGACCTTCGAGCCCGAGGGCCGCGCGGTCCCCTACGTCGACGAAGGAGACGGGCCGGTCAAGCTCGTGCTCATCCAGGAGCAGGGCCTGCCGGCCGACGTGCTCGGAGTGGTCGGCCACTATCTCGCCGAGGAAGCCGGCTTCCACGTGCTGCGCATCGGCTACCGCGGCGGCGATGCTCCGGTATCGATCGACGACCGGGTGGCCGACGCCCTCGCCGTGATCGACCACGTCGGCCTCACCGACACCTGGGTCGGCGGGCACGGCGTCGGGGGAACGGTGGCGCGTGCGCTTGCGGCTCGGCATCATGACCGGGTGAACGGGCTCCTGCTCCTGGGCGTCGAAGACCGCGACATCCCCGTCGCGCCGGTGATCCCGGTGCTCATCATCCAGGGCTCGGACGACGCGGACACGCCTCCGACGAACGGCGAGCGCCTGCAGGCGACGGTCCCCGAGCGCGCGAGCGTCAAGATCATCGAGGGAGCGGATCACCTGTTCCCGATGACGCACCCGATCGAGACCGCGGTGCACATCGAGGAGTACCTCGACTGGGACTGAGCCCGGACACGACGGATGCCGCGCCCCATGAGGCACGGCATCCGGAGTCGTGTCGTCAGGCGACCTTGGCCATGACGGCGAAGGAGACGGCACCCTCCTCGTCGACGCCCGCGTCGAGCACCTTGTCGTCGAGCGCCGACGCGGCGGCCTCGTCGAGGAACAGGCGGGCGCCCGACACCTCCACGACCTGATCCTCGGGCTCCGGATCGGCCGTCACGAGCACGGCCAGACGGGCGCCGCCGTCTTCGGCGGGGGTGGGGGCGGAGTGGATGCGCAGTCCGGCATCCGGCGCCTCACTCTGTCGGCTCACGAGGGTCGAGACGATGGCGGTGGCGTTGTCGGTGAGGGTGAGCACGAGACTCTCCTTCCGGTCGGGGCATGCCGCGGTCGCGACATGTCCGGGCCACGATGCCCGATCGGATGCGCCTGCTCAAGCGTGGCGCGCCGACTCGCAGAGGCTCTCAAGGTTCTTCGCAGGAGGCTCTCAAGCTTCGAGCCGCTTGCGCAGGAACACCTGCTCGGTGCCGTCGCCGTCGGGGACGCGCTCGTGCTCCTCGTAGCCGCACGCCCGATACAACCGCAGATTGGCCTCGCTCAGGCTGCCGGTGAAGAGCTCGGCGACCGGGGCGCTCGACGCGTCTTCGGCTGCCTGCAGCAGCATCCGGCCGATGCCCTCGCCCTGCATGTCGGGAGCGATGGCGATGCGGCCGATGAGCAGCAGGTCGTCGCGCTCGACGAACCGGATCGCCCCGACGAGGCGACCGTCGATCCGCGCCACGAAGCCCGACTCGGAACGCAGCTCGGCCTCCAGCTCGGGCAGGGTCTGCGTCAGCGGCGGCATGTCGACGCTCCCGTAGATCGCCGCCTCCGAGACGAAGGCGGCCCGCTGAACCGTCAGCACCTCGCCCGCGTCCTGGTCGCTGATCGCCTCGATCACGACATCCTCCCGCGCCCGGTCCTGCTGTTCCGTCACCGCTCCGCCTCTCTGGTCCTCACGTCACGATCGGGGTCGCGCGCGACGGTGTCAACCCCCGTGCGACCGGCCCCCGGGCCAGGCTAGCGTCGACGCCAGGAGGTCACACCATGGCTCAGAGCAAGACCACGAAGAAGACCGCATCCTCGACATCGCGAGGCGCGAAGACGACGCGACGCCAGAACGCGGAGAAGGGCTTCACCGCCTCTCCGACGCTCGCCGCCAACCTGCAGAAGGTGCTCGTCGACCTGCTCGAACTCTCCCTGCAGGGCAAGCAGGCGCACTGGAACGTCGTCGGCCGGAACTTCCGCGACACGCACCGTCAGCTCGACGAGATCATCGACGAGGCCCGCGCTTTCAGCGACACGGTCGCCGAGCGGATGCGCGCCCTGCACGCCGTTCCGGACGGCCGGAGCGCCACCATCGCGCAGACGACCTCGCTGCCGAACTTCCCGGCCGGCGAGGTGTCGACCTCGGAGACGATCGATCTCGTCACCGAGCGTCTCGACGATGTGGTCGCGACGATGCGCGACGTGCACGACGAGGTCGACGAAGAGGATCCGACCTCGGCCGACATCCTGCACGCCATCATCGAGCGTCTCGAGCAGTTCGCGTGGATGGTCAGCGCCGAGAACCGCGACCCGGCGGGCCGCTGAGTCGGGGTCGCCGTCACTCCCGCTGGGTTCCGTTCCTTGCGCGCCGGTGGCGCATGATCCGAGGGAGCGCCAGCCACAGGAACACCACCAGAACGAGCGCGACGACCAGGGTCACGAGCCCGGCGGTGCGGTTCATCGTGAAGTCGATGATGAGGGTGGTGACGCCGATGGTGAGAGCACCGATGACGAACAGGTCGATCTTGACGATGCGCGAGGCGATGCGCACCAGGTCGGGCTTGCGCCGGTGTCCGAACAGGGCACGATGCATGCCCACCGGGGCGAGGGCGAGGATGGTCGCCAGCGCGGCCAGCGCCACCAGCACGACGTACACGTCACGCTGCAGCTCGTCCATGTCGGTGAAGCGGGGCTGGAACGCCACCGCGAGGAGGAACCCGGTGAGGATCTGCGTGCCGGTCTGCATCACCCGGAGCTCCTGCAGCAGCTCGAGCCAGTTGCGATCGGCGCGCTCGTTCGGAGTCTCGTCGCGCCCGTCGGCGCGGTCGTCGATCGCCGCGTCTCCCGGCATGTCCGCTGTCATGTTCCCAGTGTCGTGCGCGGTCTCGGCCGCTGTCCAGTCCGCTCATCCGGAAGAAGAGGAGGACGCTCCATGACGCTCCCGCCCATCGAGGAATGGTGGTCCCGACTCTCGCCCGACGCCCGCCAGAGCGTGCTGACCGGCGACTCGCACCATCTCGACGAGACCGTCCGCGAGGAGATCCGTGAGATCACCGGCGCGGTCGTGGGGATGATCGAGACGATCTCGGCGAAAGACCGGAAATACGCGCGGGCGCATACCGACGACGGCGAGTGATCCGGCCCTCCGCGATCAGGGGGCGCCGGATGCCGCGCTCGAGTTCTCCTCGCGCAGCCGGGGCTCGCTCCGCCGCTCGGGCCGCACGCCCGCCTTGTCGGCGTAGAAGGCGCGGATCCGGTCCATGTCGGCGGCGACGTCGCCCGTCAGGTCGAACGTCGGGCCGAGGCCCGTCGTCATCGTGGTGCGATCGACGAAGCCGAGGGTCACCGGCATCCCCGTCTCCCGGGCGATGCGGTAGAAGCCGGACTTCCAGTGCGTGTTGCCGCCCCGCGTGCCGTCGGGGGTCACGACGAGACCGAAGACCGAGCCCGCCCGCACCTGACCGACGACATCGCCCACCACGCGTGCGGGGTCGGCGCGATCGACCGGGATGCCGCCGAGACGCCGCATGATCGGCCCACGCCATCCGCGGAAGAGGCTCTTCTTGCCCAGCCAGTGCACGTCGATGCCCAGCCGCCAGGCGATGGCCAGCATCAGGACGAAGTCCCAGTTCGAGGTGTGCGGGGCGCCGACGAGAACGGTGGGGCGCGTCGGGGCGGGGGTGCTCGCCAGGGTCCAGCGGCTGCACGCCCAGAAGACGCGGGCGATGAGACGAGTGAGCATGGCTCAACCGTACGACCGGGCGCCTATCGATCGGCTGGTCGCTCGTGCCTCGTGCCCGAGGCCGCCCGGCGGAGCGCCGATGCGACCGCCGGATCGAGCCCCGGTGCCTCTTCGACGGGAACGGCCAGCGCCAGCAGCGCGCGGCTGAGCAGATTGCGCGCCGCGGCCGCGAGAGCGATGTCGACGATCTGCCGATCGGAGAAGCCTGCGTCGCGAAGCCGTCGGCTGTCGGCGTCCGTCATGGATGCCGGATCGGACGACAGCCGCGCGGCGAAATCGATCACAGTCCGCTCGGACGCGGTGAAGGCGCTGTCGTCACCGGCGGCGAATGCCATGAGTCCCGCTTCGTCGACCACTCCGGCGCGCAGCGCCTTGCGCCCGTGGGCGAGGAGGCAGTGCGTCGACCCGATCTCGCGGGCGGCGCCCAGTGTCGCGGCCTCGTAGACCCGGACGCCGATCGACGGGAGCACGGCACCCAGCACGCGCTCGAAGGCGGCATGAGCCTCGGGATTCACCGCCATCGCCTGCGTGTGCGCGAAGACGACACCGCCGTCGTCGCGATCGGCCGCGTACATCTCGGCGACGCGCTCGTCGGCGTCGGGCGGGGGCGGAGCGATGATCATAAGCGGACGATACGCCGCATCGTCGGCGGCGGGAAGGGTGTTCGGCGCCGACCCGCCTGAGCAGGCGTACGATCGAGGGATGACCGAGAAGCAACAGGATGCGTCGGAGCAGGACGCGCCCCTTGTGCCGGTTCCGCTGTCCGCCGCGCTGAACCTGCTCGACGGCGACGCCGCGGGCTCCTGCAGCGGCGGCGTCTGTCACATCCCCGCTCCGAAGACGCGGTAGCGCGCAGACGCCGCCTGGCCGTCAGTGGCCGCCGTGGAATCCGTCGCCGGCATCGTCGGCGGGCTTGCGCACGAACGGGCTGAGCGCCACAGCCGCGAGCGAGATGATCGCCGCGATCAGGAACGCCATCCGCGCGCCCGGCGCCCCGGCGACCGCGCGGGAGAGCCCTTCGCCCTCCCCGGCGTGCAGGATCGCGGAGTACGTGACGGTGAGCAGAGCCACGCCCGCCGCCCCACCGACCTGCTGCAGGGTGTTCAGCACGGCGGAGCCGTGGGAGTAGAGCGACCGCTGCAGCGAGCCGAGCGACGCCGAGAAGAGCGGCGTGAACGACATCGCGAGTCCGACCGACATCGCCGCCTGGACCAGGATGAGCACCCACCAGACGGTGTGCTCGCCGACGGTGGAGTAGAAGAACAGCGCGGCCGAGACCAGCATCGTTCCGGGGATCAGGAGCGGACGCGTGCCGTGCGCGTCGAACACGCGACCCATCACCGGCCCGAGCAGACCCATCAGCACCGAACCCGGGAGCAGGATGAGTCCCGACTCGAGCGCGCTGAGGCCGGCCACGTTCTGCAGGTACTGCGGGAGCAGCGTGAGCGTGCCGAACATCGACAGCGCGAGGATCGTCATGATGATCACGGAGAGCGTGAAGGTGCGCGAGCGGAAGACACGAAGGTCGAGCAGCGAGTCGTCGACCCGCTGCAGCACCAGCTGGCGCCACACGAACAGCCCGAGCGACACGGCACCGACGACCAGCGAGATGATGCCGGCCGTCTCACCCGAGCCGCCCTCGCCGCCGAACTGGCTGAGTCCGAACACGATGCCGCCGAAGCCGAGCGCGGCGAGCGGGATCGAGAGCACGTCGAGCGGGACGATGCGCGTCTCGCCGAGGTTGGTCATCCACTTCGCGCCCATGCCGAGGGCGATCAGGGCGATCGGGAGGATGATGGCGAACAGCGCGCGCCAGCTGAGGGCGTCGAGCACGGCGCCGGCCACCGTCGGGCCGATCGCCGGAGCGAGGGAGATGACCAGGCCCACCCGGCCCATCATGCGGCCGCGCGACTGCGGCGGCACGACGTTCATGATGGTGGTCATCAGGAGGGGCATCATGATGCCCGTGCCGGCTGCCTGGATCACGCGGCCGGCCAGCAGCACGGCGAAACCGGGCGCGATCAGTGCGATCAGCGTGCCGAGCGAGAACGAGACCATCGCAGCGATGAACACCTGCCGGGTGGTGAAGCGCTGCAGGATGAAGCCGGTCGTGGGGATCACCACCGCCATCGTGAGCATGAAGGCGCTGGTCAGCCACTGACCGAGCTCGGGCGGGATGCCCAGATCGGCGTTGAGATGCGGGATGGCGATGCCCATCGTCGTCTCGTTGAGGATGGCGACGAAGGCGGCGACGAGCAGAAGCCAGATCACCCGCATGTCGGCGGGCGAGATCGTTCCCGACCGGACGGCGGAAGCAGTGGTCGGGATCGAACCCGTGTCGACGGCGGACATACGGCCTCCTGGGCGCGGGACGAGGGGGAAGCGCAGATGCGCGGGGACCATTCAGCGTAACCACAGGTGGGGACATTCCATTCCGGATGCCCGAGAATTCTTCGGTTTCCGCGTCCACCCCCCGCGGAGGGGTCGCATCGCGCCGCTCGGGGCGACCCGACGAGACCCGGTGTCGGTGCAGCTGGGTACGCTGGCGAGATGAGCATGGGCGGCATGGGCGGCGGGCACCGAGGAGGGTTCCGCGGCGTCGACGAAGACGCGCAGCGGAGGCAGAACGCCGAGGCGCCGCGCATCAGCGGGCTCGGCGCGCGGGTCATCACGCTCTTCCGGCCGTATCGCTGGCGCATCGCCGTCACCGGCATCCTCGTCGTGCTGGGCGCCGGCATCGCGGTCGTCCCGCCGCTGATCGTGCAGCGCATCTTCGACGACGCCCTGTTCCCGGTCGAGGGCGGCGGCCCGCACCTGTCGCTGCTGGCCTGGCTCGTGGGGGCGATGGTGGCTCTCTTCCTCCTCTCCGCCGCACTCGGGGTCGCGCAGACCTGGCTGACCGCCACCGTGGGCAACAGCGTGACCGGCGACCTCCGGGTGCGTCTGTTCGAGCACCTGCAGGCGATGGAGCTCGGCTTCTTCACCCGCACGAAGACCGGGGTCATCCAGTCCCGGCTGCAGAACGACGTCGGCGGCGTCTCCGGCGTGCTCACGAACACGGTGACCAGCATCCTGGGCAATGTGGTCACCGTCATCGCGTCGCTCGTCGCGATGATCCTCATCGACTGGCGGCTGACGCTGATCGCGGTCGTGATGATGCCGTTCCTCGTCGTCGTCCAGCGCCGTGTGGGCCAGGTGCGGGCGCGGATCGCGGGAGAGACCCAGGAGTCGCTGTCGGAGCTCACCTCGATCACGCAGGAGACGCTGAGCGTCTCGGGGATGCTGCTGTCGAAGGCGTTCAACCGCCAGCGCACCGAGTCGGAGCGGTATCAGGCCGAGAATCGCAACCAGGTCACCCTTCAGGTGCGCCGGGCCATGAGCGGCCAGGGGTTCTTCGCCGTGGTGCAGGTGCTCATGGCGAGCGTGCCGGCCGTCATCTACCTCGTCTCGGGCTATCTCATCGCCGGCGGCACCGGAGCGATCACCGCGGGAACGGTCGTGGCGTTCACGACCGTGCAGGCGCGGCTGCTGATGCCGCTGATGGGCCTGATGCGGGTATCGCTCGACCTGCAGACGTCGTCCGCCTTGTTCGCGCGCATCTTCGAGTACCTCGATCTGGTGCCGGAGATCCAGGACGCCTCCGACGCGATCGACGTCGACGACGCGCCCGGGCCCCGCGGCCGGATCGAGTTCGACGACGTCGTCTTCCGCTACCCGGATGCCGCGCCCGACGCGCGACCGACGCTCGACGGCGTCTCGTTCGTCGCCGATCCGGGCCGGCACGTGGCCTTCGTCGGCCCATCCGGGGCGGGCAAGACCACGATCCTGTACCTCGCTCCTCGGCTGTACGAGGCGAAGGGCGGAAGGGTGCTGTTCGCGGGCGCCGACGTGCGCTCTTTGTCACAGGACTCGATCATCGACCACGTCGGCATCGTGTCGCAGGAGACCTATCTCTTCCACGCCACGATCCGCGAGAACCTGCTGTACGCCAAACCGGGCGCGACCGAGGCGGAGATGATCGCGGCGTGCACGTCAGCGAACATCCACCACATCATCGCCGGCTTCGAAGACGGATACGACACGGTCGTGGGCGAGCGCGGCTACCGGCTCTCCGGTGGGGAGAAGCAGCGCATCGCGATCGCCCGGGTCCTGCTGAAGGATCCGCCCGTGCTCCTGCTCGACGAGGCGACGTCGGCCCTCGACACCGTCTCGGAGCGCGTGGTCCAGGAGGCGATCGACGAGGCCGCGAAGGGACGCACGACGCTCTCGATCGCGCACCGGCTGTCCACCGTCATCGGCGCCGACGTCATCCACGTGGTCGAGGCCGGGCGCATCGTCGAGTCGGGCACGCACGCCGAACTGCTCGCGCGCGACGGCCTGTACGCCGAGCTGGCCGCGCAGCAGGTCGCGGCGTCTCGTGTGCTGGCGACCGAGACCGCCGTCGAGGAGGCGGTCACGGGGGGCATCGCCGCAGCGCTGGCGAACAGGCGTGCCGATCGTGCTCCCGAGGATTCGGCGGGGGAGGATGCCGTCGCCGCACTCACCGCCGGAGTCCCGATGCTCGCCCAGCCGCGCGTCGACGAGCGGGTCTACCCTCCGGAGACATGAGGCGCCGACCGTTCGGCACCGGTCGCGGGCAGGTCACCAGGGTCGCGGGCAGATCACCAGGAGAGGGCGGCCGCGATGGCCGCGTCCGGCGACGCGGTCGGGAACTCCGGCAGAGCGCGCAGGTCGTCGATGAACGCCTCGACCTCCGCCGCGTAGGCGGGGTCGTCGTGGACCGCGGCGATCTCGAGCAGGGAGGGCAGGTCCATCGCGAGGATCAGGTCGAGTCGCGCGGTCACGGCGGCGGGGTGTCCGGCATCCTGCAGCACCCGGATGCCGCCGCGCAGGGCGGCGAGATAGTCGCGCAGCACGGGAAGCTGATCCTTGCCCTGCGTGATCGACGTGCCGTCGGGGCGCACCCGCCACCGCACCACCACGTCGGGGATCACGTCGAACGCACGAGCGCGGGTGTACATCTGCTGCGCGACGACCTGATCCTCGTACGCGACCCCTTCCGGGAAGCGCAGATCCTGCCAGAAGTCGGTGCGGCTCACCTTCGACCAGGCCACGATGTTCGACACCGCTCGCGGATGCTGCGCGAGCGTCGTGGCCAACCGTGCGGGATCGGTCGCCGCCGCGACCCAGGGCTGCACGCGGCCGGGGGAGTAGGCGTCGCCGGTCGGGCGGAGGCGCACGTAGGCGCCCGCCACGAAGTCGCTTCCCGACGCGTCGAGCGTGCGGGTCAGGCGGTCGAGTGCGTCGGGGGTCAGCTCGTCGTCGCCGTCGAGGAAGCCGACGAACCGGGTGTCGACGAGGTCGAGTCCGACATTGCGCGCGGCTCCGAGTCCCCGCGACGCCTCGTGGCGCACCACACGGAACCGTGGATCGGCGTCGGAGGCGGCGGCGAAGAGCGCGCCGGTCGCATCGGTGGAGCCGTCGTCGATGAGGACGGCTCGCCACCGCGGCTCGGTCTGGGCACGCAGCGAGTCGAGGGCGGAAGGCGCGAACGCCGCGATGTCGCGTCCCGGGACGATCATCGTCACGATCGGAGCGGAGGCGGTCACCAGCAGAGTCTAGAGCCGCCGGTCACCCCGCCACCGCGAGCACCGACTCGGCGACGAGGGCGGCCAGGTGCTCCGGCGCCTCTCCGGTGAGCGCGGTGCGACCGAACGTGAAGCGCACCGACGTCTGCGCGACCTCGGGCGGGATGCCGCAGGCGACGAGCACGTGCGAGGGCTCGTCGCTGCCCGCAGCGCAGGCCGATCCGCTCGACGAGATGACCCCGCGTCGCTCCAGCTCCAGCAGCACCGACTCGCCGCTCGTGCCCGCGAAGGTGAAGCTCGCGGTGCCGGGGAGCCGCTGCACGGGGTCGCCGGTGAGCCGTGCCTGCGGGACCGCATTCCGCACGCCGCCGATGAATCTCGCCGTCGCTGCCGCGACGGCGGAGGAGACGGCGTCGCGCTCGCCCTCGGCCAGTTCGAGCGCCGTCGCGAGCGCGACCGCTCCCACCACGTTCTCGGTGCCGGAGCGACGGCCCCGCTCCTGCCCGCCGCCGTGGAGGAGGGGCTCGAGGGGCACCCGCCCCCGCACGGCGAGAGCCCCGATGCCCTTCGGCGCCCCGAGCTTGTGCCCGGCGATCGACACGGCGTCGGCGTCGAGGCCGTGCACGGGCAGCCAGCCCGCCGACTGCACGGCGTCGAGATGCAGGAGCGCACCGGAACCGTGGGCGACGCCCGCGAGAGCGGCAGCATCCTGGATCGTGCCGATCTCGTTGTTCGCGTGCCCGAGCGAGACGAGCGCGGTGTCGTCGCGCAGCGCGTCAGCGAGGGCTGCGGTGGTGATCCGTCCTGCCCCGTCGACGGGAACCGAGGTCACCGCCACCCCGTGGAAGCGGCGCAGATAGGCGGCGGATTCGAGGATCGACTCGTGCTCGACCGGCGACACGACGAGGTGACTCCGACCGGAGCCGAGTGCCGCGAGAACGATCCCCTTCACGGCGAGGTTGTTCGCCTCGGTGCCGCCGGAGGTGAAGATCACGTCGCCGCGGCGCATGCCGAGTACCGCGGCGACCCGCGCGCGAGCGTCGTCGAGCGCGCTCGCGGCCGCCTCACCCGCGGTGTGGTGACTCGAGGG
This sequence comes from Microbacterium martis, assembly GCF_047246685.1. Classification (NCBI taxonomy): domain Bacteria; kingdom Bacillati; phylum Actinomycetota; class Actinomycetes; order Micrococcales; family Microbacteriaceae; genus Microbacterium; species Microbacterium martis. The sequence goes on from NZ_JBFOKT010000001.1 coordinate 638,076, forward strand.
GTTCCCGAAGACCCCGGTGAGGTACGGCCGCATCGCCTCGAGCACCTCGGGGCGGATCGGAGACGTCGCGGCGTGATCGAGGTACAGCATCCGCTCAATCGATCCGCAGGTCGAGGCCGAGGTCGAGCGCACGGGCCGAGTGCGTCAGGGCTCCGACCGAGATGACGTCGACGCCCGTCGCCGCGATGTCGCGCACGGTCTCGAGGGTGACTCCTCCCGACGCTTCGACCGTCGCCCGCCCGTCGATCAGGGCGACCGCGCGGCGCAGATCGTCGAGGGTGAAGTTGTCGAGCAGCACGGTGTGCGCTCCGCCCTCGAGCACGTCGCCGATCTGGTCGAGCCGGTCGACCTCGACGATCACGTGGGTCGTGTGCGGCAGACGCGAGAGCGCCTCGCGCAGAGCGGTGGCGAGGTCGGCTCCGGACCGCTTCAGCACGGCGAGGTGGTTGTCCTTCGCCATCACCGCATCCGACAGCGAGTACCGGTGGTTGCGGCCTCCGCCCGACGCGACCGCATGCCGCTCGAACGCCCGCAGACCCGGCGTGGTCTTGCGGGTGTCGGCGATGCGCGCCTGCGTTCCCGCGACCGCCCGCACGTAGGCGGCGGCGAGGGTCGCGATTCCGCTCATGCGCTGCGTGAAGTTCAGCGCGACGCGCTCGGCCGTGAGGATGCTGCGTGCCGAGCCCGACACCGAGGCGAGCACGTCGCCGGCTCCGAACTCGTCGCCGTCGCCGACGTGCACATCGACCCTGAGCGCGTCGTCGGTGAGGCGGAAGGCGGCGGCGAACACCTCACCGCCGCTGAACACTCCGGGCTCGCGTGCCACGAGGTCGGCCGTGGCCCTCGCATCGGGCGGAAGCAGAGTGGTGCTGGTGAGATCGCCCCAGGGGGCGTCCTCCTCGAGAGCGGCTCCGACGACGCGGGCGAGGGTGGCGGGCGAAAGCATCAGACGGTCTCCAGGATCGGTGCGGAGGTTCGGCTCTCGGCATCCGAGAGCCGGTAGTGGGCGCCGACCGATCCGGTCCGCGCGAGGGCGGCGGAGGCCGTGGCCTCGGCGAGCAGCAGCAGATTCGCGTCTTCGTGCTCGGCGATGGTGCGAGGCTCAGGCGCGCTCGCGGACCACGATCGCGCGGTGTCGAGCGCGTGACGGAGCCCGTCCTCCGTGCGCAGCAGCCCGACGTGGTCCCACATCAGCCGCTGCAGCGCGGCGCGCGTGAACGGCAGCCTCTCGCTCAGGTCGCCGTGTTCGAGGGATGCCGGCGCCGGGCCGCCGGAGTGGTGCGCACGGACGGGGGACGGGGCGGACCAGGGCTCGCTCAGTGCCGCTGCCGCTCTGGCGCCGAAGACGGCGCCCTCGAGCAGGGAGTTCGAGGCCAGTCGATTGGCGCCGTGCACTCCGGTGCGCGCGGCCTCGCCGACCGCGAACAGCCCGGGAACGGTGGTGCGGCCGTGCAGGTCGGTGACGACGCCGCCCATCAGGTAGTGCGCGGCGGGCGTCACCGGAAGCGGCTCGCGTGACCAGTCGAATCCGCGTTCCCGTGTCGTCCGATCGATCGTCGGGAACCGTGCGGCCAGGGAAGCGGCCCCCAGCGAGGTCGCGTCGAGGCGCATCGGCGCGCCCTGCGCCGCGGACTGGCGGGCGATGGCGCGCGCGACGACGTCGCGGGGCGCCAGCTCGCCGTCGGGGTGGCTGTCGAAGGCGAATCGTCGACCCGCCGGGTCGATCAGCGTCGCCCCTTCGCCTCGCACGGCCTCGGAGATGAGGAACGGCGCGCCCGCGGCCAGGATCGTCGGGTGGAACTGCACGAACTCGAGGTCGGCGATCGCGGCACCGGCGCGCAGCGCGGCCGCGATGCCGTCTCCGGTGGCGCCGACCGGGTTCGTCGTGTGCGCGTAGAGGTGTCCCGCACCCCCGGTCGCCAGGATCACCGCGTCGGCGCGCAGCTCGGATGCCACGGCCTCCCGGATCGCCGGCGCGGCGTTGAGCAGGCGCACGCCCCGCACCGCGCCCCCGCTCACGACGACGTCGGTCAGGAAGGCATGCTCGATCACTCGCAGGGAGGAGGAGCGCACGCAGGCCGTGAGCGCCCGAGCGATGGCCGCTCCCGTCGCATCGCCGCCGGCGTGCACGATGCGTGCGTGACCGTGTGCCGCCTCACGGCCGAGCAGCAGACGTCCGTCGGCGTCGCGATCGAAGGCGACCCCGCGCGCGATGAGCTCCGCGATGCGCTCCGCCGCCTCGGCGACCAGAACGCGCACCGCCTCGGCATCCGAGAGTCCGGCGCCGGCCGCCAGGGTGTCGTGGGCATGCTGCTCCGGTGAGTCGCCCGGGCCGTAGACCCCGGCGACCCCGCCCTGCGCGAGGCCGGTGCACCCGTCGCCGAGCCGTCCCTTGGTCACGAGCGTCACCGCGTGCCCGGCCTCGTGGGCGTGCAGCGCCGCGGTGAGCCCGGCGATGCCGGCCCCGACGACCACGACGCTCGTCATGCGCCCACGGCGACCGGCGGCTTCGCCGCCAGCATCCGCTCCAGAGCGAGTCGCGCGGGCTTGGCGACGTCGTCGGCCACCGTGATCCGGTTGGGCGTGCGCCCCGCCACCAGCTCTTCGAGCACCCACGCCAGGTAGCCGGGGTGGATGCGGTACATGGTCGAGCAGGGGCACACGACCGGATCGAGGCAGAAGATCTCGTGCTGCGGGTACTGCGCGGCGAGGCGGCGGACCAGGTTGATCTCGGTGCCGACGGCGAAGGTCGCAGGTTCCGTGGCCGCGTCGATCGCGCGACGGATGTAGTCGGTCGATCCCGCCTCGTCGGCGGCGTCGACCACGTCCATGGGGCACTCCGGGTGCACGATCACGCGCACGTCGGGATGTTCGGCGCGGGCCTGGTCGATCTGCGCCACTGTGAAGCGGCGGTGCACCGAGCAGAACCCGTGCCACAGGATGACGCGCGCGTCGACGAGCTCGGCGGCGGAGGACCCGCCGAGCGCTCGCCGCGGGTTCCACATCGGCATCTGCTCCAGCGGCACTCCCATCGCCTTCGCGGTGTTGCGTCCGAGGTGCTGGTCGGGGAAGAACAGCACGCGACGACCGCGCTCGAAAGCCCACTCCAGCACCGTCCGCGCGTTCGACGAGGTGCAGACGATCCCGCCGTGCCGCCCGACGAATCCCTTGATCGCCGCGGAGGAGTTCATGTAGGTGACCGGGATCACCGGCACCCGTCCGTCGGAGTCGACGGCGTCGAGGTCGCCCAGAACCTCGGTGAGCTGCTCCCAGCACTCCTCCACCTGGTCGATGTCGGCCATGTCGGCCATCGAGCAGCCGGCGGCGAGGTTCGGCAGGATCACGGCCTGATCGGGCTGCGAGAGCAGGTCGGCCGTCTCGGCCATGAAGTGCACGCCGCAGAAGACGATCGCCTCGGCGTCGGGACGCTCGGCGGCGGCACCCGCGAGCTGGAACGAGTCACCCACGTCGTCGGCGTACCGCACGACCTCGTCGCGCTGGTAGAAGTGCCCGAGGACCACGACCCTGTCGCCGAGCGTCTCTTTCGCGGCTCGGATGCGTCGATCGAGCTCGTCCTCGCTCGCCTCCCGGTACTCGGCCGGCAGCTCGCCCTGACGCGGGGCGCCGGTGGGGATGACGTCGCCCATCGACGACCCGGGGCCGTAGCCGGGCCGGGTGTCGAAGTTCCACGGACCCACGGCGAGGTCGGTGGTGCAGGTGGCGTCGGTCGACGCGCCGCTGACGATGGCCTGGATCGCGTGGTCGACGGACGGGTCGGTACGGAACGTCAGGTCCAAGCGCGGTCCCTGAGCTTGTCGAAGGGTCATCGGATGCTCGTTTCTTCGGGGCCGAGCGGGCCGCGATCGGCGAGCTCGACATCGGTGTTGTAGCGGTAGAGGCGTGCGGGTCTGTGGCTGCCGGTGCGGAAGCGGTCGGTGGGGAGGAGGTTGCCCGTCGCCTCGACCTGACGACGGAAGTTGGCGGGGTCGAGCTGTCTGCCGAGGATGGCCTCGTAGGCCTCGCGCAGATCCGACAGGGTGAACTCGGCGGCGAGGAATCCGTGCGCGACGCGGCTGTAGCCGACCTTGTTGCGCAGCCTCCACAGCGCGTACTCGATGATGGCGGCGTGATCGAACGCGAGAGCGGGCAGTGTGCGCACGTCGAACCACTCGACGTTCTCGGGGGCGCGGCCGGAGGACCGGTGCGCGGCGCTCTGGGCGCGCACGTCGTCCTGACGCAGGAGAGCCCAGTAGACGATCGACACGACGCGGGTGGGGGAGCGATCGACCGCGCCGAACGCGTACAGCTGCTCGAGGTAGCTGGGGGCGAGGCCGGTGGTCTCGGCGAGCGTGCGCGCCGCCGCGTCGACGGGGGATTCGGATGCCGTGAGCCAGCCGCCGGGCAGCGCCCACTGGTGCGCGAAGGGTTCGCGCGTGCGTCGCACGAGCGGAAGGGCGAGCACGGCCTCGCCCGTCTCTGTACGGCGCAGCGTGAGGATCGCCGTCGAAACGGCGACCCGGATGTCCGGACTTCGAGTCATGGCCACCTTAACATCCCTCGCCGATCTTAGTGTCATTCGGACACTTAGTGCGACCGTGTGACGCGACGGCGCGTCGAGTCCGAAACGTTATCTCTGTGTGGTCTCCAGGCTTGTCCGACGCGATCGGGTTTGTTAGGTTACTGTCCTAACAAACCCGGACAGACGGCGCGTCGCCTTCGTCCGGCTGTCCAGGACTCCGAAGACGGGGCCCTGCTCCATCGGAGAGATCCCTCCTGCAGTGCAGCACCGAGAGGAAACAGAAGAATGATCCGTAACGGAAAGCGCAAGATCGCGCTCACCGCCGTCGCGGGGGCATCCGTCCTCGCCCTGGGCCTGACGGCCTGCGGCGCCGGCGGCAGCGGCGACGACAGTGCCGACGGCGACCGCGCGCTGCGCGTGTGGGCTGGAAGCCAGACGCCGATCACCGCCAACTACAACCCGTTCGCGCCGACGGTGCTCCACGGCGCCCTCGGACCCATCTACGAGCCGCTGTTCTTCTTCAACAAGACCGCGGACTCCGAGCCGGTCGGCCTCATCGGCGACTCCTACGAGTACAACGAGGACGGCACGGTGATCACGATCACCATCAAGCCCGACCTCACCTGGAGCGACGGAGAGCCGCTCACCGCGAAGGATGTTGCCTTCTCGTTCACCTACGAGGCCAACAACCCCGAGGGCAACGGACTCGTGTCGGCGGAGGCCACCGACGACACCACCGTCGTGCTGACCTACTCGGCTGCGCAGTACACCACCGAGTTCCAGCGCCTGGGTTCGACGTACATCCTGCCCGAGCACATCTGGTCGGAGGTCACCGACTTCGCGAACTTCGCCAACGAGGAGCCCGTCGGCTCCGGCGCCTACGTCGTCGACAAGACCACCAGCGAGTCGTACACGCTCGTCGCCAACGAGAACTTCCGCGACGCCGACAAGCTCGGCGTCAAGAAGGTGCAGTACATCGCCGTCGACAACAACCAGACAGCGCAGGACCTGCTCGCCGCCGGCGAGCTGGACTGGACCGGTATGTTCATTCCGAACCCCGACGACGTGACGGCGAACGGAGCGATCGACTGGGTCAACACCCCGCAGGACCCGACGGTGCTCTACACCTGCTCGAACGCCGACCTCGGCTGCACCGGCCCGCAGACCGAAGTCGCGGTGCGCCAGGCGCTCAACCTCGCGGTCGACCGAGCCACGATCAAGGACAAGGCGTTCGTCGGTCTCACGGGCGACATCTCGCCGACGTACGCGCTGCTTCCGCGCGACGAGAAGTGGGTCGCCGACTCGGCGAACGAGGTCAGCCCGCAGGAGGCGAACGCCGCCGAGGCCGCGAAGATCCTCGAGGCAGCCGGATACACGAAGGACGGCGACTTCTACGCCAAGGACGGCGTTCCGCTCGAGCTCACCCTGACCTCGGTCGACGGCTGGACGGACTACAACGACGCCGCGAAGCTGATCGCGGAGCAGGCGGCCGCCGCCGGCATCAAGATCACCCCCTCGACGGTGCAGTGGCAGGAATTCTCCGACTCGCGTCAGGGCGGCGACTTCCAGCTGATCGTCGGCGGAATGATCGGCACCTCGGTCGCCGACCCGTTCCAGATCTACCGCGACTGGTTCGGCGGCACCGCCGTGCAGTCGACGAGCCCGGTCGGCACCGAGGTCCCGGCGGGGCGCTGGAACTTCAGCCGCTACAACAACCCGACGGTCGACGCCGCGATCCAGGCGGCGATCAGCACCGACGACGAGGCGACGAAGAAGGAGCTGTACGCGACGATCCAGACCGAGATCGTCAAGGACGTTCCCTACATCCCGCTGGTCATCAACGCGACGCAGACCTTCTACAACACGAAGGACTTCACCGGCTGGCCGACGGAGGACGACATGTACGCCTTCCCGCCCTCCTGGGGCGCGATCGCGGCCGGCTACGTGCTGACGCACCTGCAGCCGGCCGAGTAAGCGGAAGGGACGGGGAAGCAGGAAGTCAGGAATCAGTGACATGAAGTTCTATGCACGAAGAATCGGGTTCTACGCGTTCACGCTCTGGGCCGCGATCTCCCTCAACTTCCTGCTTCCCCGGCTCATGCCGGGGAACCCCGCCGACATCATGATCGCCAAGATGCAGCGGGCCGGCGGAGAGATCTCCGAGACGACCATCCGCAACATCAAGCTGCTGCTCGGCGGCGACGACTCCTCGCTCTGGGAGCAGTACCTCGCCTACTGGGGCCGCATGTTCCAGGGCGACCTCGGGATCTCGGTGACGAAGTTCCCCACTCCGGTCACCGAGCTCATCGCGGGAGCCATCCCGTGGACGCTCGTGCTGGTCGGCACCACGACCGTCCTCTCCTTCCTGCTCGGCATCGTCCTCGGCGCCTGGGCGGGCTGGAAGCGCGGGACCTGGGTCGACCATCTCATCCCGGCGACCACGGTGCTCCAGTCGATCCCGTACTTCTGGATGGCGCTGATCCTGGTCGCCGTGTTCGCGGTCGGACTCGGCTGGTTCCCCCTGTTCGGCGGCTACGACGTGTTCGACTTCCCCGACGGGCCGGAGCCGACCTGGGCCTTCTTCTCCGACGCGTTCGCCCACTCGCTGCTGCCGGCGATCACCATCGTGATCTCCTCGGTCGGAGGCTGGATGTTCGGCATGCGCAACATGATGGTCGCCACCCTCGCGGAGGACTACGTCCTCACCGCCGAGGCGAAGGGCCTCCGGCCGCGGCGTATCATGACCACGTACGCGGCCAGGAACGCCGCCATCCCCTCGATCGCGGGCTTCTCCATCACGCTCGGGTTCGTCGTCGCCGGCTCCATCGTCATGGAGCAGGTCTTCACCTACCCCGGCATCGGCAAGCTGATGTTCCAGGCCGTGACGAACAACGACTACTCGCTGATGCAGGGGCTGTTCCTCGTCATCACCATCACCGTGCTCGCGGCCAACTTCTTCATGGACCTCGTCTACGGCTTCATCGACCCGAGGGCTCGCCAGAATGTCTGATCCGCAGAACACCGCCGGGCTGCTCACGATCGAGGAGCAGCCGATGTCGACGCCCGCGAGCACGGTCTCGCTGGCCACCCAGCAGGATCGCCGGCGCCGCGGCATCCTCCCCAGCTCGTCGCCGAAGTTCATCGTGGGCTCGGTCCTCGTGCTGGCCATCGTGCTGTTCGCGATCGTCGCGCCGTTCTTCACGCAGGACCCGCGCAGCACCGCCAATCCCGCGCTGCAGCCGCCGTCGGCCGCGCACTGGCTCGGCACGACCAAGCTCGGCAACGACATGCTCGCCCAGCTCGCGATCGGCGCGCAGGGCTCGCTGCTGATCGGCGTCGTCGCCGGTGCCATCGCCATCGTGCTCTCGCTCCTGTTCGGCGTGCTGGCCGGCTACCTGGGCGGATGGCGCGAAGACGCGCTCGCGCTCCTCACGAACGTGATGATCGTCATCCCGGGCCTTCCGCTGGTAATGGTGATCGCGTCGTTCGTGCCGCAGCGCAGCTGGCAGCTCGTCGCGTTCGTGCTCGGCATCACGTCGTGGGCGGGCGCCGCCTACGTGCTGCGGCTGCAGACCCGGTCCCTGCGCACCCGCGACTACGTCTACGCCTCGAAGGTGGCCGGAGAGCGCTCCTTCCGCGTGATCCTCGTCGAGATCATGCCGAACCTGCTCCCGCTCCTGACCGCGCAGTTCCTCTTCGCCATCATCTTCGCCATCCTCGGCGAGGCCGGGCTCTCCTATCTCGGCCTCGGCCCCAACTCCTCGATCACGTGGGGCTCGATCCTGAACGACGCGCAGTCGGGTCAGGCTCTGGGCCGGGGAGCCTGGTGGTGGTTCGTCCCGCCCGGTCTCATGATCGCCGTCCTCGGCGCCGGTCTCGCCCTGATCAACTTCGCGATCGACGAGGTCATCAACCCGAAGCTGCGCAACGCGCCCGACGCCGCTCGCCGAGTGCGCAAGGCGGCCAAGGACAAGGGGGTCACCGCATGAGCGACGCCGTGCTCACCGCCACGAACGTCTCGATCGAGTACGAGGTCGACCCGCCGGTCAAGGCGGTGAAGAACGTCTCTCTCACGCTGAACCGAGGCGAGATCCTCGGCCTCGCCGGAGAATCGGGCTGCGGGAAGACGACACTCGCGTACGGGATGAACAGGTTGCTGAAGCCGCCGGCGCTGATGACCGACGGCGAGATCGTCTTCCACGACCGCGACGGACACGATATCGACATCACGTCTCTCGACGGCGAGGGCCTCCGCGCGTTCCGCTGGGACAAGATCTCGATGGTATTCCAGGGGGCGATGAACTCGCTCAACCCCGTGATCGATGTCAAGGCGCAGATCTTCGACATCTTCGACACCCATCGCCCCGGCATGTCGAAGAAGGCGAAGCAGGAGCGCGCCGAAGAGCTGCTCACCCTCGTCGGCGTCGACCCGGTGCGCCTGACGAGCTTCCCGCACGAGCTGTCGGGCGGCATGCGTCAGCGCATGATGATCGCGATGGCGCTGGCCCTCGATCCGCAGGTGATGATCATGGACGAGCCGACGACCGCTCTCGATGTCGTCGTGCAGCGCGGCATCATCCGAGAGATCATGCGCCTGCGCGAGAAGCTGGGCTTCGCGGTCATCTTCATCACCCACGACCTGCCCATGCTCATCGAGATCAGCGATCGCATCGCCGTGATGCTGCAGGGACGGATCGTCGAGGAGGGGACGGCGGAGGAGATCTACCGCACCCCGCAGCACGAGTACACACGCAAGCTGCTGTCGAGCTTCCCCTCGCTGAAGGGCGAGCGCGGAGACTTCGTCCGCACGGGAGCGAGCCGGGAGGGGATCCGATGACCGCCACTCTGGAGGCGCGCAACCTGACCAAGGACTTCCACCTCCGGTCGGGCTTCACGACATCTGTGCTGCACGCCGTGAAGGACGTCTCGTTCACGATCGAAGCGGGGAAGACCATCGCCCTCGTGGGGGAGTCGGGCTCGGGCAAGTCGACGATCGCACGGATGCTGATGAAGCTGGAGACGCCCACGAGCGGCGAGATCCTGCTCGACGGCGCGCCGTCGGGCACCCGCGGGCGCGCGCTCGAGCGCTACCGGTCCGATGTGCAGATGGTGTTCCAGGACCCGTTCGCCTCGCTCAACCCGTTCCACACGATCGTGCATCACCTCGAGCGCCCGATCCGGCTGCACCACCCGAAGCTGGACCGCGCCGAGGTGCGAGCCCGGGCGGTGGAGCTGCTCGAGCGCGTTCGGCTGTCACCCGGCGAGAGCTTCGCCGAGCGCCGCCCGCACGAGCTCTCGGGCGGGCAGCGGCAGCGTGTCGCCATCGCGCGCGCTCTGGCCCCCGGCGCCCGCTTCATCGTGGCCGACGAGCCGGTGTCGATGCTCGACGTGTCGATCCGCCTCGGCGTGCTGAACCTGCTCGCCGATCTGCAGCGGGAGGAGAACCTGGGGGTGCTGTACATCACGCACGACCTGGCCACCGCCCGCCACTTCTCCGACGAGATCATGGTGCTCTACAAGGGCGACGTCGTCGAGCGCGGGCCGGCCGATGAGGTGATCCTGAACCCGCAGCACGCGTACACGAAGACCCTTCTGGCGGCCGCTCCCGAGCCCGACAATCTCGGCCGCCTGCGCGACGAGGTGCGGGCTGAGCTCGCCGCCGGACGATGACACGGCGGGCCGCCCGCGGCGGCGGACCGCGCGGGCTACACTGGACCGACAACTGAAGACGGGCCGAACGACCCCCGCGGGAGAGCCCCGGCGAATGCAGCCGGGCACCGAAGGAGCAAGCCTCCCCGCCAATCTCTCAGGTACGCGTACCGCGAGGGTTCCGGCCACTCTGGAAAGCGAAAACGAGCGAAGCGGGTCTCCCGCCTCCCCGTGATCCGCCGACGGTGAAAGCCCCGCTGCGGGCGAAGCTCTCAGGCCCATGACAGAGGGGGAGTTCCGAGGAACGGCGTCGCCGCCGGTCCACCCGATCCGCACGGGAGAACTCGATGTCCGACGCCCGCTACACCCCGCTCCGTCAACGCCATGAGGCGCACGGAGCATCGTTCACCGACTTCGGCGGCTGGCAGATGCCGGTGCGCTACACCTCCGACCTCGCCGAGCATCACGCCGTGCGCCGGGCGGCGGGGCTGTTCGACATCTCGCACATGGCCGAGTTCCTGGTCACCGGCGTGCACGCCGCCGATTTCCTCGACTACGCGCTCGCCGGGCGGATCTCGACGATGCCGGTCGGCAAGGCCAAGTACTCCCTGATGCTCGCCGACGACGGCGGCGTCATCGACGACGTCATCGTGTACCGCCTGGCGGACGACCGGTTCCTCGTGATCGCCAACGCCGGCAACCGCGGCTTCGTCGACGCCGCCTTCGCCGCGCGCGTGCGCGACTTCCCGTCGATCCCCGAGCGCGAGGCGCCGCCGCGGGGTGCAGGGGAGGAGCGCAGCTTCGCGGGCTTCCTGGGCGACCGCGGCGTCGACGTGGAGGACGCGTCCGACGACTACGCCCTGCTCGCCGTGCAGGGACCCTCGGCCCAGGCGATCCTCGCCGCGACCGAGGGCATCACCGATCTCGGCGTGCCGTGGGACGCGCAGCGGTATTACGCGTGGGCCGACGCCTTCTTCCGCGGCGCGCCCCTGCTCATCGCCCGCACCGGCTACACCGGCGAGGACGGCTTCGAGCTGCTCATCCCCGCCGCCGAGGCGGGCGCCCTGTGGGATGCGCTGCTGACCGCCGGCGAACCGCACGGCCTCGTGCCGGCGGGGCTCGCGGCGAGGGACACGCTCCGCCTCGAGGCGGGCATGCCCCTGTACGGACACGAGCTCTCGCGCGACATCCGGCCGGCGCAGGCCGGGCTCGAACGCGTCGTCGCCGCCGACAAGGAGAGCTTCGTCGGCAAGGATGCTGCGGCCGCGGCATCCGATTCCCCCGTGCTCGTCGGTCTCGTGGCCGAGGGCAGGCGCGCGGGACGCGCGGGGTACGCGGTGACCGATGCCGACGGCGCCGTCGTCGGCGAGATCACGAGCGGCGCCCTGAGCCCGACCCTCGGACACCCCATCGCGATGGCCTACGTCCGTCCTTCTTCCGCAGAAGAGGGGACCTCTCTCTTCCTCGACGTGCGGGGGACGAAGATCCCCGCGACCGTGACCGCCTTGCCTTTCTACCGGAGGACGAAATGACCGATCTGACCACCCTCAAGTACAGCGAAGAACACGAATGGGTCGCCCTCGACGGCGCCGTGGCGACCGTCGGCATCACCGACTTCGCCGCTGACGCCCTCGGCGACATCGTGTTCGTCGAGCTGCCGGCCGTCGGCACCTCCGTCGCCCGCGGCGACGTGTTCGGAGAGGCCGAGTCCACGAAGTCGGTGTCGGAGCTCTACGCCCCGGTGGCGGGCACCGTCACCGAGGTGAACCAGGCCGTCGTCGACGACCCCGCGCTGCTGAACTCCTCGCCGTTCGACGACGCGTGGCTCATCCGGGTCGAGGTCGCCGACGGCGCCCTCGACGGACTGCTCGACCGCGACGCGTACGTCGCGCACACGGAGGGCTGACAGACCCGTGGTCTCTTTCGCCGATCGTCACATCGGGCCGACGGATGCCGCTCAGCGGATCATGCTGGACGCGCTCGGCATCGCCCCTTCGACAGGCTCAGGGTCCCAGGGGAGCGGCTCAGGGTCCCAGGAGGAGGCGGTCGAGGCGCTCATGCGCGAGGCCGTCCCTGCCTCGATCTTCACGCCGCCGTCGTCGGCGACGGCCTCGACCATCCCGCCCGCCGCGAGCGAGACCGAGGCGCTGGCCGAGCTGCGGAGCCTCGCCGCGCGCAACGTGGTGAGCCGCCCCATGATCGGGCTCGGGTACTACGGCACGATCACCCCGCAGGTGATCCAGCGCAACGTGCTCGAGAACCCCTCCTGGTACACGGCGTACACGCCCTATCAGCCGGAGATCTCGCAGGGGCGTCTCGAGGCGCTCATCAACTTCCAGACCATGGTCGCCGAGCTCACCGGGCTGTCGACCGCGAACGCCTCGATGCTCGACGAGTCGACCGCGGTCGTCGAGGGGATGCTGCTGGCCCGACGGGCATCGAAGTCGGGTTCGAACGTCTTCGCCGTCGACGCCGATGCGTTCCCGCAGACCCGGGCTCTGCTCCAGACGCGTGCGGAAGCCGTCGGCATCGAGCTCGTGCCCGTCGACTTCGCCTCGGGCGACGAGCTGCCCGCCGAGCTGTTCGGCGTCTTCGTGCAGTACCCGGGAGCATCCGGGCGCGTGTGGGACCCGTCGGCGGTGATCGATGCGGCGCATCTGGTCGGCGGCCTCGCCGTCGTCGCCGCGGATCTGCTCGCGCTCACCCTCCTCACCTCGCCCGGCGCTCTCGGCGCCGATGTGGCGGTCGGCACGACGCAGCGCTTCGGGGTGCCGATGGGCTTCGGCGGCCCGCACGCCGGATACATGGCGGTGCGCGCCGGCCTCGAGCGTCAGCTGCCCGGTCGCCTCGTCGGCGTCTCGGTCGATGCCGACGGCAAGCCCGCCTACCGCCTGTCGCTGCAGACGCGCGAGCAGCACATCCGCCGCGAGAAGGCGACGTCGAACATCTGCACGGCCCAGGTGCTGCTCGCCGTCATGGCCTCGATGTATGCGGTCTATCACGGGCCGGACGGGCTCCGTGCGATCGCCTCCCGGGTCGCCGACGCGGCGCTGCGCCTGAGCGAACGGCTGACCGAGGCCGGCGCCGAGGTCGTGCACGAGGCGTTCTTCGACACCGTCCTGGTGCGGGTGCCCGGGCGCGCGGCGGAGTATGCGGCCGTCGCCCACGCCGAGCACGGGATCCTCGTCCGCGTCGCGGACGACGACACGATCGGCATCTCGGTCGACGAGACCACGACCGACGCCGACCTGCACCGTCTGACCGCCGTGTTCGGCGGACCGCAGCCGAGCGCCTTCGGGCACGGCGCCTCGGGGCAGAGCGCCTTCGGACAGGACTCTCCCGGGCAGGGAGCGAGCGGCTCGCAGGGTGCGCTGCCGCGCGATCTCCTGCGACAGGACGACTTCCTCACGCACCCCGTCTTCCACGCCCATCGCAGCGAGACCGCCATGATGCGGTACCTCAAGTCGCTGGCCGACCGCGACTACGCGCTCGACCGGGGCATGATCCCGCTCGGTTCGTGCACGATGAAGCTCAACGCCGCGACCGAGATGGCCGCGATCACCTGGCCGGAGTTCGCCGGCATCCACCCCTTCGCCCCGGCGTCCGACGTGCAGGGCTATCTCGACCTGATCGAGCAGCTCGAGGGCTGGCTGGCCGAGGTCACCGGGTACGACGCGGTCTCGCTGCAGCCGAACGCCGGCTCGCAGGGAGAGCTCGCCGGACTCCTGGCGATCCGGGGGTTCCACCACGCGAACGGCGACACGCACCGCACGATCTGCCTGATCCCGTCGTCGGCCCACGGCACGAACGCCGCCTCGGCGGTGCTCGCCGGCATGAAGGTGGTCGTCGTCGCGACCGACGAGCTCGGCGACGTCGACCTCGCCGACCTGCGCGCCAAGATCGCGCAGCACGCCGACGAGCTCGCCGCGCTGATGATCACCTACCCGTCCACGCACGGTGTGTACGAGCAGGACGTGGTGGAGATCACCGCCGCCGTGCACGACGCGGGCGGTCAGGTGTACGTCGACGGGGCCAACCTCAACGCGCTCCTCGGCTATGCCCGGTTCGGCGACCTCGGCGGCGACGTCTCGCACCTCAACCTGCACAAGACGTTCGCGATCCCGCACGGCGGCGGCGGACCGGGTGTCGGCCCCGTCGCGGCGAAGGCGCACCTGGCGCCGTTCCTGCCGTCGCACCCGCTCGCGCAGCGCGCCGAGCACGCGGGCGGATACACGTTCGCAGGTGGAGCGGTGTCGGCGGCGCCCTACGGCTCGGCCGGCATCCTGCCGATCTCGTGGGCGTACGTGCGCATGATGGGTGTCGACGGGCTCCAGCGGGCGACGGCCGCCGCAGTGCTGTCGGCGAACTACATCGCCGCGCGCCTCGGCGAGCACTACCCAGTGCTCTACGCCGGTGAGAACGGGCGGGTCGCGCACGAGTGCATCCTCGACCTGCGTCCGCTCCGCGAGGCCACCGGCATTACGGTCGACGATGTGGCCAAGCGGCTGATCGACTACGGCTTCCACGCGCCGACCATGTCGTTCCCCGTCGCGGGCACGCTCATGGTCGAGCCGACGGAGTCGGAGGACATCGACGAGATCGATCGCTTCGTCGAGGCGATGATCCTCATCAAGGCGGAGGCGGATGCCGTCGCCGGCGGGCGCTGGCCCGCCGACGACAACCCGCTGGCGCATGCTCCGCACACGGCCGTGTCGTTGATCGCGGGGGAGTGGGATCACGCCTACACCCGGGAGGAGGCGGCGTACCCCGTGCCGTCGCTCGTCGCGGGGAAGTACTGGCCGCCCGTTCGCCGCATCGACCAGGCGTACGGCGACCGCAACCTCGTGTGCGCCTGCCCGCCGGTGGAGGCCTTCGCCTAGGCGCCGCCGCCTCGCAGGGGCCGCCCCGACGATGTTTCCGTGATATTTCGGATCATCACCACTCAGTAACAGTTCGTTAGCTGAGTGCTTCGTCCGGCGCAGACGCGGGTTACGCTCGACTATCCCTACGCGTTCGACGGTGAGCGCGCAGATTGAAGTGACAGTCCAGGAGGACACATAGTGAAGCGCAACAAGATCGCCCTCGCGGGCAGCGCACTGTTCGTGATCGGCGCCCTGACGCTCGCGGGCTGCGCGAGCAGTGGTGGCAACGACTCCGCAGACGACGCGTCGTCGGGCGACGCCACGGCCATCATCTCCGTGAACAACACGGAGCCGCAGAACCCGCTGATCCCGACGAACACCAACGAGGTCGGTGGCGGACTGGTGCTCCAGAGCATCTTCGCCGGTCTGGTGTATTACGACGCCGAGGGTGCGGTGCACAACGACCTCGCAGAGTCCATCGAGACCGATGACTCGCAGACGTACACGATCAAGATCAAGGCCGACCAGACGTTCGCCAACGGCGACCCGGTCGACGCGGAGTCGTTCGTCAAGGCCTGGAACTACGGCGCGGCGCTCGACAACGGGCAGCTCTCCAGCTACTTCTTCGAGTCGATCGAGGGCTTCTCCTACGACGAGAACGTCCCGGAACTCTCCGGCCTCGCTGTGGTCGACGACCTCACCTTCACCGTCAAGCTCAAGCAGCCGGAGTCGGATTTCCCCCTGCGTCTCGGGTACACCGCGTTCTTCCCGCTGCCGGCCTCGGCATGGGACGACCTCGAGGCCTTCGGCGAGAACCCGATCGGGAACGGACCGTACGTGTTCGCCGAGGAGGGCGCGTGGAAGCACAACGAGAGCATCGAACTCATCAAGAACGAGGACTACACGGGTCCCCGTGAGGCGATGAACGGCGGCATCGACATGAAGCTCTACGCGAGCACTGACGCTGCATACGCCGACCTGCAGGGCGGCGAGCTCGACATCATCCAGGAGATCCCGGACACCGCGCTGCAGACCTTCGAGAGCGACTTCCCGGACCGCACGGTGAACCAGCCCGCTGCAGCGAACGCCACGATCACCATCCCCGAGCGTCTCGAGCACTTCAGCGGTGAAGAGGGACAGCTGCGCCGTGCCGCGATCTCGCACGCGATCGACCGCGAGGAGATCACCGAGGTGGTCTTCAGCGGAACGCGCACCCCGATGAAGGACTTCACGTCCCCGGTCATCGACGGGTACTCCGAAGACATCCCCGGTTCGGAGGTGCTGGAGTTCGACGCCGACAAGGCCAAGGAGCTCTGGGCCGAGGCCGACGCCATCTCCCCGTGGACAGGCTCGTTCCAGATCCAGTACAACGCGGACGGTCCCAACCAGGGCTGGGTCGACGCCGTCGCCAACCAGCTGAAGAACAACCTCGGCATCGAGGCCTCGGGCAACCCGATCCCGACCTTCGCCGAGCACCGCACGCTCATCACCGAGCGGCAGTCGACCACCGCCTTCCGCACCGGATGGCAGTTCGACTACCCGTCGATGTTCAACGGTCTCGGTCCGCTCTTCGGAACCGGTGCCGGCTCGAACGACGGCGACTACTCGAACCCCGAGTTCGACGCGCTGCTCGATGAGGGCTCCTCCGCCACCGATGTGGAAGACGGCATCACGAAGTTCCAGGAGGCGCAGGAGATCCTCTTCAAGGATCTGCCCGCCATCCCGCTGTGGTACACGAACGCCATGGGCGCCTGGGGCGAGTCGGTCGACAACGTCGAGTTCGGCTGGGACACCTGGCCGATCCTCTACCAGGTCACCAAGGACGGCGAGTAAGCCGCAGGGCACTCACCTGTGAGGCGGTGACGACTCGTCGTCACCGCCTCACAGGCTGTCGCGCTTCTCCGCCTCTCCTCCAGGACCACAGATGTTCGGCTACATCCTCAGACGTCTTCTTCAGGTGATTCCGGTCTTCTTCGGAGCCACCCTGCTGATCTACTTCCTCGTCTTCGCCATGCCGGGCGATCCGATCCTCGCCCTCTTCGGCGACCGCACCCCGAACCCCGCGGTCGTGCAACAGCTGCGCGAGCAGTACCACCTGAACGATCCGTTCATCGTGCAGTACTGGTACTACATCACCGGCGTCTTCCAGGGCGACCTCGGCAACACGTTCTCGGGTCGCCCGGTGTCGGAAGTGCTCGCCGAGACGCTTCCCGTCACGGGCCGCCTCGCTGTGATGGCCATCGCGATCGAGTTCGTGCTCGCGATCGTCATCGGCACCGTATCGGCCCTGCGCAAGGGCAAGATCTTCGACCACTCGATGCTCGGCATCGCACTCGTGGCCATCGCGATCCCGATCTTCGTCGTGGCGTTCCTCGCCCAGTACTTCCTCGCGATCAAGCTCGGCTGGTTCAAGCCGACCGTGGGCTCCGACAACGACTGGGGCGGTCTCTGGCTACCCGCCATCGTGCTCGGCTTCAGCCTGTACGCGGTGAGCATGCGGCTGATGCGCAGCTCGGTGATCGACACCCTCAACCAGGACTGGGTGCGTACCGCGTACAGCAAGGGTCTGTCACGCGGTCGGGTCATCCCTGTGCACGTGCTGCGCAACTCGCTGATCCCGGTGATCACGAATTCGGCCACGAACTTCGGTGTGCTGCTGGTCGGCGCGACCGTCACCGAGGGCATCTTCAACGTCCCCGGAGTCGGCAACACGCTCTATCAGGCGGCCATCCGCAACGAGGGGCCGACCGTCGTGTCGTTCGTGACCGTGTTCGTGATCCTGTACGTGCTTGTCAACCTCGTCATCGACCTGCTGTACGGTCTGCTCGACCCAAGGATCCGATATGCCTGACCCCACCTCGCCGAACCACTACGTCGCGCCGATCGAGACGGAGACCATCGCGGTCGACGCCGTGCGGATCGCGGAGAAGCCGAGCAACCTGTGGCGCGACGCCTGGGCCGACCTGCGGAGTCGTCCGCTCTTCTGGTTCTCGGTCGTCCTCGCACTCTTCTTCATCGTCATGGCTCTGTGGCCGGGGTTGTTCACCTCGACTCCGCCGGACAGCGACTGCCAGCTGTCCAACAGCAACGCGGGCCCCGCCGAGGGGCATCCGCTCGGCTTCACCTTCCAAGGCTGCGACATCTATTCCCGGATCGTCTGGGGCGCGCAGACGTCGCTGGCCGTCGGTCTGCTGGCGACGGCGATCGGATCGATCGTCGGACTCATCATGGGTGCGCTCGCCGGGTTCTATGGCGGCTGGCTGGACTCGCTGCTGTCCCGCATCGGCGACATCTTCTTCGCCATCCCGTACATCCTCGCGGCCGTCGTGGTCATGACGGTGTTCTCGCAGTACCGCTCCGTGCCGGTTCTCGCCTTCGCGATCGGAGGTTTCGCGTGGGCGTCCACCGCGCGTGTCGTCCGGGCGGAGGTCCTGAGGGTCCGCCAAGCGGACTTCGTCGTCGCGTCGCGGGCGCTCGGACGTTCGAAGTTCGGGACGCTCGTCGGGCATGTGATCCCGAACGCCCTCGCACCCCTTCTGGTCGTCTCGACGTTGTCGCTCGCAGCCTCGATCGTGGCGGAGGCCACCCTGTCCTTCCTCGGCGTCGGTCTCGGGAGCGGCACCATGTCGTGGGGCAACGACATCAGTGCGGCGCAGTCTTCGTTGCGCGTCGCGCCCATGGCGCTCATCTATCCGTCGATCGCGCTCACGCTCGCCGTGCTCGCGTTCGTCACGCTGGGCGAACTCATCCGAGACGCCATCGACCCGAGAGCGAGGGCACGGCGATGACCGATCACGCAACCGCGAAGGTCCCCCTCCTGAGCGTGCGCGACCTCAAGGTCGCCTTCCGCGCTCAAGGCGGTGACCGCGAAGTCCTGCACGGCGCGAGCTTCGACGTCTTCCCCGGCGAGACCGTCGCCATCGTGGGGGAGTCGGGTTCCGGGAAGTCGACGACCGCCAGTGCGATCGTGAACCTGCTGCCGGGGACCGGCAGGATCACGGGCGGTTCGATCACGCTCGACGGCCGCGAGTTGTCGACGCTGGGACGACAGGAGATCGAAGCCGTCCGCGGTCGGGAGATCGGCTTCGTGCCGCAGGATCCCATGTCGAACCTCAACCCGGTGTGGAGCATCGGCTTCCAGGTGAAGGAAGCGATTCGCGCGAACGGCATCGCCCGCGGTCGGCAGGACGTGAAGGCGCGCGCGATCGAAGTGCTCCAGCAGGCGGGGTTGGCCGACGCCGAGCGGCGCCTCCACCAGTTCCCGCACCAGTTCTCCGGAGGTATGCGTCAGCGAGCGCTGATCGGCATCGGCCTGGCAGCCGACCCGAAGCTGCTGATCGCCGATGAGCCGACCTCGGCGCTCGATGTCACCGTGCAGCGGGTCATCCTCGATCACATGGCGATGCTCACGCGCGAGAAAGGCACGTCCGTTCTTCTCATCACCCACGATCTCGGTCTCGCGGCCGAGCGTGCCGAGAAGATCATCGTGATGAGCAACGGGAACATCGTCGAATCCGGCCCGAGCCGGGAGGTCCTCGAGAACCCCCGGCACCCGTACACGCAACGACTCGTGGGGGCCGCCCCCAGTGTCGCCTCGCAGCGCATCCAGGCGGTCGTCGAGGATCGCGGCATCGAGACGCTCGACGACCTCGCCGACATCCCGCCGACCGTGCGGGTGGTGGGATTGACCAAGGACTACCGGATCCGCCAGGGTAACTTCCGCAGCGAAGCGTTCCGGGCGGTCGACGACGTGTCGTTCGAGATCCCTCGCGGCAAGACGCTGGCGTTGGTCGGCGAGTCGGGTTCCGGCAAGTCGACCGTGGCGAAGATGGTCCTCAAGCTCGAGGACCCTACGGCGGGGAAGATCGAGATCGACGGCCAGGACGTCTCGCACCTCTCGAACGCCCAGGCGTTCGGTCTACGACGGCGCATGCAGCCGGTGTTCCAGGACCCGTACGGGTCTCTCGACCCGCTGCGCAACATCGGCAACACGATCGCCGAACCGCTGCAGATCCACGGCGTGGGCGATCGCGCAGCGCACCGCGAGCGCGTGGAGGAGCTGCTGGACCAGGTCGCATTGCCCCGTGCGCTTGCCACGCGGTACCCGAACGAGCTGTCGGGCGGTCAGCGTCAGCGCGTGGCGATCGCCCGTGCGCTCGCCCTCAAGCCCGACATCGTCGTGCTCGACGAGGCGGTCTCGGCCCTCGACGTGCTCGTGCAGGACCAGATCCTGGGGCTTCTGGCCGACCTCCAGTCGGAGCTGGGTCTGACCTACTTGTTCATCACCCATGACCTGGCCGTCGTGCGCGTGTCGAGCGACCTCGTGTGCGTCATGGAGAAGGGAAAGGTCGTCGAGCAGGGCACCGTCGACGAGATCTTCGCCAACCCGCAGCAGGAGTACACCGACCGCCTGCTGCAGGCGATCCCCGGGGCGTCGATCACCCTCGGCGGACGCTGACGTGTCGAGCGACCGTCGGCCCGGGGCCGCGCGGACGTTGCGCGCGGCCTCCGGGGCGGTGACGTTGGTCCTGTGCTCGCTGCTGGCGCTCTTCCTGCTCGGAGACGCCGTCGTCCGCGCAGGGTGGGGGCAGATGCTCCTGCTCGCTCCCTGGGTTCTGCTCGCGATGTGGATCGTCTACGAGGTCGCCTTCGTCTCCGCCGTGCGCGTGGACGACGGCGGGGCGATCGTGCAGAACATGCTCCGACGGACGTCGTTCGGATGGGACCGCGTCCGAGACATCGACCTGCGCTGGCAGCTGGTGTTCTCGCTCGACGACGGCACCGACCTCACCTGCTACGGCGGGCCCGGGAGAGCACGCCCCGTGCGGCGCCCTGCCGGCGACGACGACGCCGCGAAGGCTCCCGCCGGTCTTCGTGACCTCGCCGACGTCCGTGACCGTTGGCAGGCCGCCTCGGGGGCCGCGGATGAGCCGATCGTTCGAGGCTGGGATGTCCCGGCATTGCTCGCGCTCGGAGTCATCGGGGTCAGCGCCATCGTCTCGGTCGGGATCAGCGCGATCTGATCAAACGACCGGACGCCCCTCAGCCGGGCAGGCCGAACAGCTGCGGCCAGGTCGCGGCCGCCCACGGATAGCCGACGAACACCGTGGCGTCGATCAGGAAGTGCGCGACGAGGAACGGCAGCAGTCGTCCCGAGCGCTGGAACAGCCATCCGAACAGCAGGCCCATGGCCAGGTTGCCGATGAACGCGCCCGGGCCCTGGTACAGGTGATAGCTCGCGCGCAGCACCGAGGTCGTGACGATGATCGTCCACGGACCCCACCCCAGCTGGCGCAGTCGGGCGAAGAGGTAGCCGAGCACCACGAACTCCTCCTGCAGCGATGCGCGCGCCGCGGCCAGCAGCAGCACCGGCACGGTCCACCAGTGCGCATCGAGGCCGGCCGGGTTCACTGCGACGAACAGGCCGAGAGCACGGCCGACGACGTAGAGGGCGAGCCCCGGCACTCCGATCGCGACGACGAGCAGGATGCCGCGCCCGGCATCCCTCCCGATCCTCCTGCCGTCCAGACCCAGACCCGCCAGATGCGGGCGGTGCGACTGCCACAGGAGGAAGCACACCAGCAGCACGGGGACCAGCGAGAACCCGATGGACAGCACCTGGTAGACGAGATCGAAGACCTCGCGGTCGCTGCGCGACGGATTCAGGGTCGCCGTCTGATCGGCGAGCGGGGTCGTGTCGGTGAGGCGATAGGCCAGCTGCACGATCGCGTACACGGCCGACTGGCCGAGGCCCAGCGCCAGCACGATCGCGATCTCCCACCACAGGCGGCTGCGGGAGGCGGCGGGCGGGTCGAAGGTGTCGGGTCGCGGGTCGGGGGGAAGGGTCACGGTCCCGATCGTACGACCCCCGCTCCGGAACGGACTCCGAGGGTGCGTTATCCTGGAACGTCGGCTTCCCGGCACATCCCACACTCTTTAGGACACCTGCATGGCGCACGCCCTCCGCACCGACCTCCGCAACGTCGCAATCGTCGCCCACGTCGACCACGGCAAGACCACGCTTGTCGACGCCATGCTGCGTCAGACCGGCTCGTTCGGCGAACACGCCCACGTCGACGAGCGCGCGATGGACTCGAACGACCTCGAGCGCGAGAAGGGCATCACGATCCTCGCCAAGAACACGGCGATCACCTACAAGGGTGCGCACGCGACCGACGGCGAGGTGACGATCAACGTCATCGACACGCCCGGTCACGCCGACTTCGGCGGTGAGGTCGAACGCGGCCTCTCGATGGTCGACGGCGTCGTGCTCCTCGTCGACGCGAGCGAGGGGCCGCTGCCGCAGACGCGCTTCGTGCTGCGCAAGGCTCTCGAGGCGAAGCTGCCGGTGATCCTGCTGGTGAACAAGACCGATCGCCCCGACGCCCGCATCGCCGAGGTCGAGGAGGAGGCGCACGACCTGCTGCTGGGTCTTGCCTCCGACCTCGTCGACGATGTTCCCGACCTCGACGTCGACGCGCTGCTCGACGTGCCGGTGGTCTACGCGTCGGGTCGCGCCGGCGCCGCCTCGCGCAACCGCCCGGCCGACGGATCGCTGCCCGACAACGACGACCTCGAGCCCCTGTTCGAGGCCATCCTCGAGCACGTTCCCGCGCCCGCGTACGACGACGAGGCGCCGCTGCAGGCCTGGGTCACGAACCTCGACTCGAGCCCCTTCCTCGGCCGTCTCGCGCTGCTGCGCGTCTTCAACGGCACGCTCAAGAAGGGCCAGACCGTCGCGTGGGTCCGCTCGGACGGCACGACCAGCAACGCGCGCATCACCGAGCTGCTCAAGACCCGCGCGCTCGAGCGCTACCCGGCCGAGTCCGCCGGCCCCGGCGACATCGTCGCGATCGCGGGCTTCGAGAACATCACGATCGGCGAGACGATCGCCGACCCGGAAGACGTCCGTCCGCTGCCCGCCATCACGGTCGACGATCCCGCCATCTCGATGACGATCGGCACGAACACGTCGCCCCTCATGGGCAAGGTCAAGGGGCACAAGCTGACCGCCCGCATGGTGAAGGACCGCCTCGACCGCGAGCTCGTCGGCAACGTGTCGCTCAAGGTGGTCGACATCGGGCGCCCCGACGCCTGGGAGGTGCAGGGCCGCGGTGAGCTGGCGCTCGCCATCCTCGTCGAGAACATGCGCCGCGAGGGCTTCGAGCTCACGGTCGGCAAGCCCCAGGTGGTCACGAAGAAGATCGACGGCAAGACCTACGAGCCCTTCGAGCACCTGACGATCGACACGCCGGAGGAGCACCTCGGGTCGATCACCCAGCTCCTGGCGAACCGCAAGGGCCGCATGGAGAACATGACGAACCACGGCACCGGCTGGGTGCGCATGGAGTTCATCGTCCCCTCGCGCGGCCTCATCGGCTTCCGCAGCGAGTTCCTCACCACCACGCGCGGCACGGGCATCGCGAACGCGATCTCGCACGGCTACGAGCCCTGGGCCGGGCAGATCACGACCCGCCAGAACGGCTCGATCGTCGCCGACCGCTCCGGAGTCGTCACGCCGTTCGCCATGATCGCCCTGCAGGAGCGGATGTCGTTCTTCGTGCAGCCGACCGAAGAGGTTTACGAGGGGATGGTCATCGGCGAGAACTCGCGCGCCGACGACATGGACGTGAACATCACCAAGGAGAAGAAGCTCACCAACATGCGCTCCTCCACGGCCGACAACTTCGAGTCGATGACGCCGCCCCGCGTGCTCACGCTCGAGGAGAGCCTCGAGTTCGCGCGCGACGACGAATGCGTGGAGGTCACGCCCGAGGCCGTGCGCATCCGCAAGGTGAACCTCGACCAGAACACCCGCGCGCGCGAGACCGCGCGCCTCAAGCGGCAGGACGCCAACGCCTGACCGGCGTCGACGGACGATCCTGCGCAGAGGGCCCCGCACGCCGAACGGCGAGCGGGGCCCTCTCTCATGCTCATCCCAGGCGAGGGACGGTTTTCGTTCAGGAACATGGGGCAGACTCGAGCACTTGTGCCCGGAGCGAACTCCCGATGAGTCTCCTGCAAGCGGCATACGACGACCCGAAAGTCGAACCATGCTCCATGAAACCCGTGCGCTTCGTCGCGCCTCTGACGCGGCATCCGCTCGCGCCGCCCTCTCCCGTCGGCCGATGATCATCCTCGGCACCGCGTTGACGACGCTCGTCGGCATCACCCTCACCGCGGGCATCGTCTCGGCGCCGGCCGCCGGTGCCGAGCCGGCCGATCCCGCGGCTGCCGTCGCTCAGCTGATCACCGGCGACGAACCGCAGGCTCGTAACGTCGACGAGGCCGCGATGCCGTTGACCCGGGCCGAGGACGCGGTCGCCGTCGCGGAGACCCTCACCGCCGACGTCGCCGCCTCCGGCCTCGACGTCAGTGCGGCGGCTCCCGTCGATGTCGCCCCTCTGCAGGAGGCGATCGGTGCCCTGGACGAGCGGGACGAGCTCCCGTCGGTCGTGGTCACCGTGCTGACCGGAGAGCTCGATTCCGAGACGGATGCCGTCACCGCCGCCAGCGCGGCCCTGCAGACGGCCTTCACGGCGGCGCAGGAGAAGAAGGCGGCCGACGACGCCGCTGCCGCCGCCGCAGCCGCCGCCGCGGCCGCTCTCGCCGCCGCGAACACCGTGGACGGCGCCAAGGCCACGGCCCAGCAGATGATGGCGAGCCGGTACGGCTGGGGCGGCGACCAGTTCTCCTGCCTGAGCTCGCTCTGGTCGAAGGAGTCCGGCTGGAACTACCAGGCGTACAACGCCTCCAGCGGAGCCACCGGCATCCCGCAGGCCCTCCCCGGCAGCAAGATGGCGTCGGCCGGAGGGGATTGGCAGACGAACGCGGCGACGCAGATCGCGTGGGGCCTCGACTACATCGAGTCGGTGTACGGCACGCCGTGCAGCGCCTGGGGTCACTCGCAGGCGACGAACTGGTACTGAGGTCCGCGCGACCTCAGCGCAGTTCGGAGATGAGCACGGCGCTCGTGCCGGCGGCGGTGGCGTCGAAGACGTGCGCGGCGTCCCCGGCATAGGTGAGGTAGTCGCCCGGGTTCAGAAGAACGGGCGCGGATGCCGGGCCCACCTCCGCCTGCCCCGCGATCAGGATCACGTGCTCGATCGTGCCCGGATGATGCGGGTCGGAGAGCCGCGGATCGCCCGGCTCCGCCTGGATGAGGTAGACGTCGCGGCGGGCGCCGGGCGGGCTCGCCGACAGCAGGGTCGCGCTGTACGCCGCGGCTGAGGACGGAACGCCGGCGAGGTCGTCGGCGCGGATGAGCGTGGGCGCGTTCGCCTGCTGATCGACCAGCACGGCGAACGGCACGCCGAGCGCAACGCCGAGGGCCCACAGCGTCTCGACACTCGGATTCCCGGATCCGCTCTCGAGCTGGGAGACCGTCGCCTTCGAGACCCCCGCCCGGCGCGCCAGCTCGGAGACCGAGAGGCCCACGGCTTCGCGCTCGCGGCGGAGCGTGCGGGATATGCGCGTGCGGAGATCCTCCATCCGTTCATCATGTCAAACGTTCGTTCGCTTGACTATGCCGATCGTTCCGTTCAGGATGATGGACATGTGTTCACTGGAACGAACGCCGGGAGGGGCGCCGTGACGGCCGAGCGCGAGGTGTGGCGCGAAGCGCTCGGCGTCGTCGTCGCGACCAGCGCCTACGGCGTCTCGTTCGGGGCCCTCGCCGTCGCATCCGGGCTCGATGTCTGGCAGACGTCTGTTCTCAGCCTGCTGATGTTCACCGGAGGGTCGCAGTTCGCGTTCATCGGCGTCTTCGCCGCGGGCGGTCTCGCCGCCCTGCCTTCGGCGATCGCCTCGGCCGTGCTGCTCGGGGTGCGCAACGTCGCCTACGGCATGCGCATGTCGCCTGTCGTCGGCGGCGGCCCGCTGCGCCGAGCGGCCGCCGCCCACTTCACCATCGACGAGTCGACCGCCGTCGCCATATCGCAGGGCGACCCGCGTCTGCGCCGGGTGGGCTTCTGGGTGACCGGGATCGGGATCTTCCTCGGATGGAACGTCACCACCCTAGTGGGGGCTCTCGTCGGAGACGTGCTCGGCGACCCGCGCACGTGGGGCCTGGATGCCGCCGCGGCCGCGGCCTTCCTCGCGCTGCTCTGGCCTCGGCTGCGGCGACGGCAGGCGATCGCCGTCGGCGTCGCGGCCGCCGTCGTCGCTGCCGCGCTGACGCCCTTCCTCCTGCCGGGGGTCCCCGTGCTCGTCGCCGCCCTGGTCGCCGTCGTCGTCGGCTGGTTCGACTGGCTCGGCAGGCCGCCCCGCACGGCGGACGCCGGGTCCGGAGCGGCCTCGTGACCCTGTGGAGCGCCATCCTGCTCGCGGCGGTGATCTGCCTCGCACTCAAGGCCGCGGGGTATCTCGTGCCGCCGAAGGTGCTCGAGGCCCCGCGTCCCGCCCGCATCTCGGACCTGCTCACGGTCGCGCTGCTCGCCGCCCTCGTGGCCGTGCAGACGCTGGGAGCCGGTCAGGCGATCACCGTCGATGCCCGCGTGCCCGCACTCCTCGTCGCGGCGGGGCTCCTGTGGCTGCGGCAGTCGTTCCTGGTGGTGGTCGTCGCGGCGGCGCTCGTGGCCGCGCTGCTGCGGATGCTCGGGCTCGCCGCGTGACGATTCCGACCGCGGCGCACGGAGATCGCGCCGGTAGGATCGACGAGTGCGAGTGAGCTGGTGGTCGAGGGTGCTGTCGTGGGTGGCGGCGGCGCTGGTGGGCGGCGTCTACGGCGTCGCCGGGACGATCGGGCACAGTCTGATGTGGGGGCCCATCCCCGTCGGTCTCATCGTCGGCGGGATCGCCTGCGCCGCGATCCTGGTCGCCGTCCGCGCCCTCACCCATGATCGCGGGGCCGCCGTCGCCGCCGGTCTCGGCATGCTGGGGATGCTGGTGCTGATCTCCGGCGTCGGACCGGGCGGGTCCGTGGTGGTGCAGGACGCCCTTCCGGGGAGGATCTGGACCTATCTGGTCGCCGGGCTCGTCCTTCTCGTCGTCGCCTGGCCGTCGCTTTCGCGGCTGCCCGTGCGCACCCAGGCGCCGGCCTCGGAGGAACCGGTCGTCCACGAGACGTAGACTGGGGGAGTGACGTATGTGATCGCCCTCCCGTGCGTCGATGTCAAGGATCGCGCCTGCATCGACGAGTGCCCCGTTGACTGCATCTACGAGGGTGAACGGTCGCTGTACATCCACCCCGACGAGTGCGTGGACTGCGGCGCGTGCGAACCCGTGTGCCCCGTCGAGGCGATCTACTACGAAGACGACCTGCCCGACGAATGGCAGGACTACTACAAGGCGAACGTCGAGTTCTTCGACGAGATCGGCTCTCCCGGGGGAGCGGCCAAGGTCGGCGTCTATCCCTTCGACCACCCCATCGTCGCCGCGCTCCCGCCCCAGGGCGAGTAGGCGCCCGTCGTGAGCGTCCGCGACCTCGCCGACTACCCGTGGGACGCGGTGGCGCCGTTCCGCGACCGCGCCGCCCGGCATCCGCACGGTCTCGTCGACCTGTCGGTCGGCTCCCCGGTCGACCCCACGCCCGAGATCATCCGCCGAGCCCTCGCCGACGCCACCGACGCGCACGCGTACCCGCAGACCGTCGGCACGCCGGCGCTTCGCGAGGCGATCGTCGAGTGGTACGCGCGGCGGCGCGGGGTGGCGGATCTGTCGGTCGACAACGTGCTGCCCACGATCGGCTCGAAGGAGCTGGTGGCGCTGCTGCCCACGCTGCTCGGTCTCGGCGCGGGCGACATCGTCGTGCACCCGCGCGTCGCCTATCCGACCTACGAGGTCGGAGCGCGGGTCGCCGGCGCTGTGCCGCTGGCCGCCGACGACCCGGCGGAGTGGCCTGAGGGAACCAAGCTGATCTGGATCAACACGCCCGGCAATCCCGACGGACGCACCTGGACCGTCGACGAGCTGGCGGTCGCCGTCCGCCGGGCGCGCGAGCTCGGTGCGATTCTCGCGAGCGACGAATGCTACGCGGAGCTCGGCTGGGACGGCGCCTGGGCGACCGAGCCGATCCCCTCCGTCCTCGATCCGCGCGTGACGGGCGGGAAGCGCTCGAACCTGCTGAGCGTGTATTCGCTCAGCAAGCAGTCGAACCTCGCCGGGTATCGCGCCGCGTTCGTCGCGGGGTGCGCGCACATCGTCGGAGACCTGCTGGCCGCGCGCAAGCACCTCGGTCTCATGCCCCCGGCGCCCGTGCAGCACGCCATGGCGGTGGCCCTCGGCGACGACGACCACGTCGCTGCGCAGAAGGAGCTCTACCGCACGCGCCGCGACGCCCTGCGCCCCGCGCTGGAGGCGGCGGGCTTCCGCGTCGACGGCTCGGAGGCCGGGCTCTATCTCTGGGCCACCGAGGGGCGCGACGCCTGGGAGTCGATGGAGCGCCTCGCCGACTTCGGCATCCTGGCGGGTCCGGGGCCGTTCTACGGCCCCGACTCGGGCCGCCACGTCCGGCTCGCGCTGACGGCCCCGACCGACCGGGTCGTCGAAGCTGCGCGACGTCTCACCGGCGCAGAACTGTAGATTCCCACCGCTGTGCGGCCGTCTGTTTGGCTGATGTCACAGTAGGCCTGGGAGACTACTAGGCTGTAACAGCGATTCGGTCGAGACCCGACCTGGCCTGAGAGCCGAGAGATCGCCCATTCCGAGGTGACACGATCTTGTCCGCTGCCGTCGCGACTCGCGCGGTCGGACACCAGGAGGAGGTGCGCGTGAGCGCAGCGGCAGACCAGACGGCGAAGCTGACGATTGGCGACACGACCGCCGAGTTCCCGCTGGTACGCGGCACGGCGGGTCACGACAGCATCGACTTCTCGACGCTGACCCGCCAGACCGGCTACACGGGACTCGACTACGGCTTCGTCAACACGGCGTCGACGAAGTCGGAGATCACGTTCATCGACGGCGACAAGGGCATCCTGCGGTACCGGGGCTACCCGATCGAGCAGTTGGCGGGCCACACGAGCTACCTCGAGGTCGCCTGGCTGCTCATCTACGGCGAGCTGCCCTCGGCGTCGGAGCTGGCCGAGTTCGACGAGAAGATCCGTCGGCACACGCTGCTGCACGAAGACCTGAAGCGGTTCTTCTCGGCGCTGCCGCACACCGCGCACCCGATGTCGGTGCTCTCGTCGGCCGTCGCCGCTCTGTCGACCTATTACGAGGGCCAGACCGACCCGCACAACCCCGAGCACGTCGAGCTGAACATGGTGCGGATGCTGGCGAAGCTGCCGGTGATCGCGGCCTACGCGCACAAGAAGAGCGTCGGACAGGCCTTCCTCTACCCCGACAACTCGCTCGGGTTCGTCGAGAACTTCCTCAAGCTCAACTTCGGCGTGCTGTCCGAGCCGTACGAGATCAACCCGGTCATGTCCAAGGCGCTCGAGCTGCTGCTGATCCTGCATGAAGACCACGAGCAGAACGCGTCGACGTCGACCGTCCGCCTGGTCGGGTCGACGGGCGCCAACCAGTTCGCGTCGATCTCGGCCGGCATCCAGGCGCTCTCCGGCCCGCTGCACGGCGGCGCCAACGAGGCCGTCCTCACCATGCTGGGGCAGATCCGCGACTCGGGGCAGAGCGTCTCGCGCTTCGTCGAGCGGGTGAAGAACAAGGAAGAGGGCGTGAAGCTGATGGGCTTCGGGCACCGGGTCTACAAGAACTACGACCCGCGTGCGAAGCTCGTCAAGGAGGCGGCCGACGAGGTGCTCACGTCGCTCGGCGTGACCGACCCCCTTCTCGATCTCGCCAAGGAGCTCGAGGAGATCGCGCTCGCCGACGACTACTTCCGCGAGCGACGCCTGTACCCCAACGTCGACTTTTACACGGGAGTCATCTACAAGGCGATGGGCTTTCCCACGCGCATGTTCACGGTGCTCTTCGCGATCGGGCGTCTTCCCGGATGGCTCGCGCAGTGGCGTGAGCTGCAGCTCGACCCGCAGACGAAGATCGGTCGGCCGCAGCAGCTGTACACCGGATCGCCGGAGCGCTCGTTCCAGACCCGGTGACACGACGACGAAGCCCCCTCCCGCGGGAGGGGGCTTCGTGGTTTGTGCGGGGTCGTGCGGGGGGAGGTGGCGCAGAAGGCCGCTGGCAGAGGCGCCGGGCGACCATTCCCGCCACCTGATCCCTCGGGTGCGGTCGAGGGATCGAGGGTCAGCGGCCCTGGCGCTGGCCGCCGCCCCGGCGCTGGCCGCCGCCCTGACGGGCCTGGCCGCCCTGGCTCTGGCCGCCCTGCCCCGAGCGACGACGGCGACGGGCGGGAGGAGTCGACGCCCCCGCGCGCTCTCCGCCCGCGGGGCGCTGCTTCGCCTGTCGCTGCGGCTGGGCCGGAACCGGCGCCGGGCGCACGTGCGGGGCGCGCTCGGGCACGAGTCCGGCGACGGCGTCGGCGGTGACGTTCTCGAGCGGGGCGGTGATGGCCGCCTTGCGGAGGAGGTCCTTGACGTCGCGGCGCTGCTCCGGCAGCACGACCGTGACGACGGTGCCCGCCGCCCCGGCCCGGGCCGTGCGGCCGGAACGGTGCAGGTACGCCTTGTGCTCGACGGGAGGGTCGACGTGCACCACGAGATCGACGTTGTCGACGTGCACACCGCGCGCCGCGACATCGGTGGCGACGAGCACGCGCACGCCGCCCTCATCGGGAGCGGTCGAGAACGCGCTGAGGTTGCGCTCGCGCGCGTTCTGCGACAAATTGCCGTGCAGGTCGACGGCGGGGATGCCGGCAGCGGTCAGCTGCTTTGCGAGCTTCTTCGCCTGGTGCTTGGTGCGGGTGAAGAGGATGCGGCGGCCGGTGCCCGACGCGAGGTCACGCACCAGGGTGGTCTTGTTCTCGGCGCCGTCGACCACCAGCACGCGGTGCGTCATCTCGCCGACGGGCACGCTCGCCTCGTCGACCTCGTGGCTGACCGCATTCGAGAGGAAGCGGCGGGCGAGCGTGTCGATGCCGCGGTCGAGGGTGGCGCTGAACAGCAGGCGCTGGCCTCCGGCCGGGGTGGCGGTGAGGATGCGGGTGACGCCCGGGAGGAAGCCGAGGTCGGCCATGTGGTCGGCCTCGTCGAGCACGGTGACCTCGATCGCGTCGAGCTGCACGACGCGCTGCTTCATGAGGTCTTCGAGTCGGCCGGGGCAGGCGACGACGATGTCGACGCCGCTGCGCATGGCCTGCTCCTGCGGACGCTGGCTGACGCCGCCGAACACCGTCGTGACCCGCAGGCCCTTGGCCTCGGCGAGCGGAGCGATGGTGGCGGCGATCTGGGTCGCGAGCTCACGGGTCGGCGCGAGCACGAGGCCGCGGGGGTGACCGGGGCGGCTCTGGCGAGAGGAGGCGGCGAGGCGGGAGACGAGCGGGAGTGCGAACGCGATCGTCTTGCCGCTGCCGGTGCGGCCGCGACCGAGCAGGTCTCGTCCGGCGAGGGAATCGGGGAGCGTGTCGCGCTGAATCGCGAACGCCTCGGTCTTGCCGTCCTTTGCGAGGACGGCGGCGAGGTCGGCGGGCACGCCGAGATCGAGGAAGGAAGTCATAGGGGTGTATCTCCGAAAATGCACGCACGAACCATCAGGGCCGGGTGCGGAAGGTGGGCGACGGCGCGGGATCGCGCATCGTTTCGCCGTTCGAAATGGCCAGAACCAGAGCTAGTGGCGCGGGAGCGTGTCGACGCAGACGTCTCGCTTTGCGAGGAGCGTCAGGTCGACAGTATCACGCGGATGCTGTGAGCCGGCCCGCAGCGCGGGCCGTGTCGATCGCCGAGGGGACGGAGCTCAGGCGTGGAGCGCATCGTTGAGGGTGACTCCGACACCGGCGCGCCGTACCGCCTCGACCGCCCCGGTGAGCGAGTTGCGTCGGAACAGAAGGCCGTCGCGTCCGGAGAGGTCGGCGCCCTTCGCGGTCTTGCGGCCGCCGTCGGGCATCGCGGGACCGTCGGCGAGGACGATCTTCGTGCCCGCGGTCACGTACAGCCCCGCCTCGACCACGCAGTCGTCGCCGAGCGAGATGCCGATGCCCGCGTTGGCGCCGAGCAACGTCCGTGCGCCGATCGAGATGCGGTGCGTCCCCCCGCCCGACAGCGTGCCCATGATCGACGCCCCGCCGCCGATGTCGCTGCCGTCGCCGACGACGACGCCCTGGGAGATGCGTCCCTCCACCATCGAGGCGCCCAGCGTCCCCGCGTTGAAGTTGACGAATCCCTCGTGCATCACGGTCGTGCCGGGGGAGAGGTGCGCGCCCAGCCGCACGCGCGAGGCGTCGGCGATGCGCACGCCGGCCGACTGCACGTAGTCGGTCAGGCGCGGGAACTTGTCGAGCCCCTGCACCTGGATGCCGGCGCGTTGCAGCTGCGGGCGCAGGCGGGCTGCGTCGTCCGGGTGCATCGGACCGGCGTTGGTCCAGGCGACGTTCGGCAGGTGGCCGAAGATGCCGTCGAGGTTGAGTTCGTTCGGACGCACCACGAGGTGCGAGAGCGCGTGCAGGCGCAGGTACGCGTCGGCGGTCGAGGCGGGCGCCTCGTCGAGGTCGATCTGCAGCTGCACGACCTCGACGGAGACGTTCCGGCGCTCGTCGGGACCGGTCAGCACCGCGAGCGCGGCCGAGGCGGCGGCGGTGTCGTCGGCCGAGGGCGATCCGCTGCCGACCTCGGGGTACCAGGCGTCGAGTACCGTGCCGTCACCCGAGATCGTGGTCAGTCCGACACCCCACACACTGCGCGAATCACTCATGCGTCCACGCTATCGCGCCGGGTGGACGCGTCCGTCACGCATGACGGCGGTCAGTAGGCTGGGTGCATGGTGCTCGATCCGACCGCGTCATCCGTCGATCTCACCCGTGCGCTGTGCGACATACCGAGCGTCTCGGGTGAGGAGCGCACCATCGCCGACGCCATCGAGGCGGCCGTCGCCGCGGTGCCGCATCTCGAGGTGATGCGTCACGGCAACACGGTCGTCGCTCGCACGAACCTCGGGCGCGCGCAGCGCGTCGCCATCGCGGGGCACATCGACACGGTTCCGATCAACGCGAACGTGCCGACGCGCGACATCGAGATCGACGGCGTGCCCCACCTCTGGGGCCGCGGCACGGTCGACATGAAGGCGGGGGTAGCCGTGCAGCTGAAGCTGGCCGCCGAACTCGCCGACCCCGTGATCGACGTCACCTGGATGTGGTACGACAACGAAGAGGTCGAGGCGTCGAAGAACGGCCTGGGTCTTCTCGCAGCGGTCCGCCCCGATCTCTTCGAGGCCGACTTCGCCATCCTGGGCGAACCGTCCAACGGCGAGGTCGAGGGCGGCTGCAACGGCACGCTCCGCGCGATCGTGCGCACGACGGGCGTCCGCGCGCACGCCGCCCGCGCCTGGATCGGCGAGAACGCGATCCACCGCGCCGCGCCCATCCTCGCCCGGCTGGCCGAGTACCGCGCCCGCGAGGTCCTCGTCGACGGCCTGGTGTACCGCGAGAGCCTCAGCGCCGTGCGGATCACCGGCGGCGTCGCGGGCAACGTGATCCCCGACGCCTGCGAGGTCGAGGTCAACTACCGGTTCGCGCCGAGCAAGTCGGCCGCCGACGCCGCCGCGCACGTGCGAGGAGTGCTCGCCGGATTCGACGTCGAGATCACCGATGCCGCCGAGGGCGCCCGTCCCGGCCTCGATGCCGAGATCGCCGGCCGGTTCGTCGCCTCGGTCGGCGCGGAGCCGCGACCGAAGTACGGATGGACCGACGTCGCGCGCTTCTCGGCCCTCGGCATCCCGGCGGTGAACTACGGACCCGGAGACCCGCATCTCGCCCATCACGACGAGGAGCGCGTTCCGCTCGCGCAGATCGAGGGCGTCGAGCGGGGTCTGCGCGCGTGGCTCACCTCGCACTGACCGCGGCGCGCCGGTGGGCGCGGATGCCGGTGGCCCTGCGCATCGCGATCGTCTACCTGCTCGCGCGTGCGGTGACCTGCGGTCTTCTCCTCACGGCCGCCTCGCTCTCGACGCCGTCGTCGCGCTTCGGGGCGGATGCGGGACTCGCCGACTTCGTGGTCGGGTGGGACGCGCAGTGGTACTGGCTCATCGCCGAGAACGGCTACCCCGCCCCGCTGCCGCTGACCGAGACCGGCGATGTGGCCGAGAACGCCTGGGCGTTCATGCCGGTGTTCGCCTATGCGGCGAAGGCGCTCGGCGCGGTCTTCGGCTCGTGGGGTGCGGGAGCGCTGGTGCTGTCGTTCGTCGCGGGCTATCTCGCGTGCCTGGCGCTGCACCGTCTGCTGCGCGACCGCATCGGGGCGTCCGCGGCGATGTGGGCGGTGGTGTTCTTCGCCGCGGGGCCGCTCGCGGCGATGTTCCAGGTCGGCTACGCCGAGACACTGTTCCTGCTCCTGCTCTTCCTGGCGCTCGATGCGATGTCACGGCGGCGCTACGCGCAGCTCTATCTTCTGATCCCGCTGATGGCGTTCACGCGGCCCGGCGTCCTCGCCTTCGCGCTCTTCGTCGGACTGCACGGCATCGTCCGGTGGATACGGCGACGCGACGATCCGCTGCAGGGCCGGGAGATCGCCCACATCCTCGCGCTCGGCGCGCTCGCGACCGTCACCGGTTTCGGCTGGCAGGTCATCGCCGGTCTCGCGACGGGCGATCCCGGTGCGTATCTCGCGACGGAGCTGGCCTGGCGTCGGCACTGGGTCGCGGGCGGGGTCGAGACCTTCATCCCCTTCGAGGGATGGGTGCAGGCGGCGCAGTTCTGGTTCGGGTTCTGGGGTCTGCCGGAGGCGGCGGGCCCGGTGGTGCTCGTGCTCCTGGTCGTCGGTGCCGGCGCGGCGCTGCTGCTCCTGCCGCAGGTGCGCGCGCTCGGCGCGGATCTGCGGCTGTGGAGTGCGAGCTACCTGCTGTATCTGCTCGCCGTGTTCTTCCCGCAGTCGAGCACCTTCCGCCTCCTCCTTCCGCTGAGCCCGCTGTGGGGCGCCGTCGCGGTGCCCCGGTCGCGGTGGTGGCGGCTCGGCGTTCTGCTCCTCTGCGTGCTCGGGCAGTGGCTCTGGATCTTCGCGATGTACGCGCAGGGGAACACCTTCTGGCAGGTGCCGTGAGCGGGCGGGATGGAGCGGATTTCCTTCCCAGGTGACGTTCAGGCCCGGTGACACCGATAAACTCGTTGCATACCACCGGAGGAAAAGGAGCCACGATGGCAGCGATGAAGCCGAGGACCGGAGACGGACCCATGGAGGCCGTGAAAGAAGGGCGACTCATCATCGTGCGCGTCCCGCTCGAAGGCGGCGGCCGTCTGGTCGTCTCCGTGAACGACGCCGAGGCCAAGGAGCTTCACGACGTGCTGGCGGCCGTCGTGGCGCCGGCCTGATCGACCCCGGTCCGCGACGCGGATCCGAAGAGGGCGACGGATCATCCGATCCGCCGCCCTCTTCGTCGTCCGGCATCCTGCTGGTCGTACCGGATTCCGGATGCCGCTCAGGCCGGTCGGTGTGTCGGGCGAGAGGATCCGGTGACACGCCGTCGACACGCCGGGTCGCCGTCGGAGCATCCGGAATTCGGCACGCCGAGCATCGCCCGGGTCAGGCGCGGTCGGCGACACTGACGAGCTGCAGCAGCCCCTCGCCGGCGGGAGAGACCGTGGCGAGCACGGCGGACGACTCCTGCGTCTCCTGCACGAGCGAGCGGTACGCGGCGGTCACCTCATCGCGCTGGACGGGGTCGGCGACGCGACCTCCGCCGAGAACGCGGGGGACGAGCACGATGCCGCCGTCGCGGACCAGGCGAAGCCCGTGCTCGACGTACTCGATGACGTTCTCGGGATCGGCGTCGACCAGGACGATGTCGTAGGACGCCTCGTTCATGCGCGGGAGCACGTCGGCGGCGCGACCGGTGATGAAGCGCGCCTTCGTCGACGCGATCCGCGCGTCGGAGAACGCCTGGCGGGCGGCGGCGAGGTGCTCGGGCTCGTTGTCGATCGTCGTCAGCACCGCCTGCGGCGCGCCGCGCAGCAGCCAGAGCCCCGAGACGCCGGCTCCCGTTCCGATCTCGACGATCGAACGCGCGGCCGTCGCCGCAGCGAGCACCGCGATCTGCGATCCGACCACCGGGCTGACCGGCGCGGCCCCGAGCTCCACCGCGTGGGCGCGCGCTCGGGAGATGGCACCCGGCTCGACGATGGACTCGCGAAGGAAACGCGCGTTGGCGTCGTGCTCGCTCATGGCCTGCCTTCCTGTGCCGGGACCGGGATTCCTCCCAGCGTATGCGCTCCATGCGCGCGGAGAGCGCAGGCGCGGCGGTAGCCTGTACGAATGACGTTCGGGCTCACCTTCGAGAAGCTGCTGCTGATCGGCCTCATCGCAGTGCTCATCATCGGTCCGGACCGTCTGCCCCGAGCTGCCGAGGGGTTCGCCCGCATCGTGCGGCGCACCGGCGAGTACCTCCGTGACACGAAGACGCGGATGCGCGATGAGATGGGTCCGGAGCTCGACGACGTCGACTGGCGCAAGCTCGACCCGCGTCAGTACGACCCGCGGCGCATCATCCGCGACGCGCTGTTCGAAGAGCCCGAGCCGGCGCCGGCGACGAAGGCGCAGGCCACGATCGCCGAGCCGGCCGCCCCTCGCGTTCCCCGCGCGTTCGCCGCGGGGGATCGCCCCCCGTACGACTCCGAATCCACCTGAGTCCGCGATCACCCGGGCGGGCGGGTCACCCGGGAGAGAGCGGGAGCGAGCGGCCGGCGAGGCGGCGTCCCTGGCGGGCGAGCGACCGCGCGAGCGCGCGGATGGCGTCGGCGGCGGCATCCGTCGTCTCCCCTCCGACGATCGGCTCGCCCGCATCTCCGCCGGCCCGCAGCGCGGGACTCAGCGGGATCGACGCCAGCAGCGGCACCGTCTCGTCGGGGCCGGAGAGCGCCTCCGCGACCGCCGCCCCGCCGCCCGACCCGAACAGGTCGAGCACGGTTCCGTCGGGCAGCGTCCAGGCCGCCATGTTCTCGACGACGCCGATCACCCGCTGACCGGTCTGACGCGCGACCAGTCCGCTGCGGATGGCGACCTCGGATGCCGCGGCCTGGGGTGTCGTGACCACGAGCACCTCGGCGTGGGGGAGCAGCTGGCCGATCGAGATGGCGATGTCGCCGGTGCCCGGCGGCATGTCGATGAGCAGCACGTCGAGGTCGCCGAAGAAGACGTCGGTGAGGAACTGCGAGACGGTGCGATGCAGCATCGGGCCGCGCCACGCGACCACGGCCTCGCCGTCGCGGAGGAACATGCCGATCGAGATCGTCTTCACCCGGTGCGCGACCGGCGGGAGCATGAGGTCGTCGATGCGCGTCGGCTGCGTCCCCGCGGGGATCCCCAGCAGGCCGGGGATCGAGAAGCCGTGCACATCGGCGTCGACGAGTCCGACCGACAGGCCCAGGTCGGCCAGCGCGATCGCGAGGTTCGCCGTCACGGTCGACTTGCCCACGCCGCCCTTGCCGCTCGAGACCAGGACGACCCGGGTGAGCGAGTCGGGACCGAACGGCATCTGGCGAGGAGGCCGTCCGTCGCGCAGCTTCTCGGTGAGCGCCTTCCGTTCGCCGGGAGTCATCACCCCGACCGTGACGTCGACCGTCGAGATGCCCGGAACGGATGCCGCGGCCCGTCGCACGTCGGCCTCGATGCGCGCCGCCGCCGGGCAGCCGACGATGGTCAGCACGATGGCGACGCGCGCCCGGTCGCCGTCGACCTCGATCTCGCGCACCATGTCGAGGTCGCCGATCGGGCGACGCAGCTCCGGGTCGACCACCGCCGACACGGCGGCGCGGACGCTGTCGGCCCCCGTCATGGTGCCGTGCCGCCGTGCGGCTTCTCCTCGGGTTCGCCGAGCTCGGCGAGGAGCGTCTTCAGCTCCTGTCGCAGCACATCGCGGGTGACGAGTTGCGTGTTGCGCTCCTCGAGCGCCATCCGCAGGGCGACGATCTCCCGCGCCAGATACTCGGTGTCGGCGAGGTTGCGCTCGGCCCGCTGCCGGTCCTGCTCGATCTGCACGCGGTCGCGGTCGTCCTGGCGGTTCTGCGCGAGCAGGATCAGGGGCGCGGCATACGACGCCTGCAGCGACAGCATGAGGGTGAGGGCGGTGAAGCCGAGGGCGGCATCGTCGAAGCGCAGGTGCTCGGGCATGAGGGTGTTCCATACGATCCACACCACGCAGAACAGCGACAGGATGACGAGGAACGCGGGGGTGCCCATGGCGCGCGCGACCCATTCGGTGAAGCGGCCGAACCGGTCACGGGAGGTCGGGCGAGCACGCGTCGTCCCCCGGCCGAGAGGTGCGTCCAGGCGCGGCGACCGAGCCATCAGCGCACCTCCTTCGCGACCGTCGTCGGCTCATCGCCGTCGTGCGAGCGCCAGTCGTCGGGCAGCAGGTAGTCGAGCACGTCGTCGATGCTGATCGCGCCGACGAGGCGGTGGGCCGAGTCGATCACGGGAAGCGAGACGAGATCGTAGCTGGCGAGCATGCGCGCCACCTCGGCGGCGGAGGCGGTGACCGGCACGGGTTCGAGACTGTCGTCGAGGATGGCACCGAGTCGCTCGTGCGGCGGGTAGCGCAGCATCCGCTGGAAGTGGACCAGGCCGAGCAGCCGCCCCGTGGGGGTCTCGAAGGGTGGCAGGGTGACGAACACCGCCGCGGCCAGAGCCGGGTGCAGCTCGTGGCGCCGGATCAGCGCCAGCGCCTCGGCCACCGTCGCGTCCGCCGACAGGATGATCGGCTCCGGGGTCATCAGACCGCCCGCGGTGTCGGGTCCGTAACGCAGAAGATTCCTGACGTCTTCGGCCTCCTCCGGCTCCATCAGCTCGAGGAGCTGCTCGAGGCGGTTCGGCGGCAGCTGCGCGAGCAGGTCGGCAGCATCGTCGGGTTCCATCTGGTCGAGGATGTCGGCCGCGCGCTCGTCGCCGAGCCGGTCGAGGATGTGCACCTGCTCGTCTTCGGGCATCTCCTCCAGGGCGTCGGCGAGACGGTCGTCGGACAGCTCTTCGGCCACCTCGATCATGCGCTGCTGCGGCAGGTCGAGCAGCGTGTTGGCCAGGTCGGCGGCATGAAGCTCGGAGTACGAGGCGATGAGCTGCTCGGCGGACTGCGCTTCGCCGGGGGAGTGCTGCTCGGCGACCTCGTTCCAGGCCGCGAACGTCGTCGGCCCCTTGGCGAACGGCGACGCGCTCGTCTTGGGTCGTCGCAGGAAGAGCTGGCCGATGGCCCATTCGCCCAGGCGGTTGGGCTCGATCGCGACGTCCTCGATGACCGCGGTTCCGCTGCCGTCGACGAGGCTGACGCGACGGCCGAGCAGTTCGGCGAGCACCCGCACCTCTCCGGCGCGCGGCGAGAACCGACGCACGTTGATGAGGCCGGTGGTGATGACCTGGCCGGCGCGGATCGACGTCACGCGTCCGATCGAGAGGAAGACGTGGCGGCGACCGGGGATCTCGACGACGAGGCCGATGACGCGGGGAGCGGCGGTACTTCGGTACACGATGACGACGTCGCGGACCTTGCCGAGCCGGTCGCCGAGGGGGTCGAAGACGGCGCACCCGGCCAGGCGCGCGGCGAAAACCCGTTGTGTGCTCACCTGCCCAGCGTAGTGCGCGGGTGCCGGGAGGCGCGCCCGGTACGTTCATCGCGGAGCGTGGAAGAATAGCCGGATGAGCATGCTGAATCGTCCCGCGAGCGGCACGGACACCGGCGAGATCGTCGCCACGACGCGCGACTACGAGAGCGCCCAGAAGACGGTGTCGAAACTGATCGCCGGGGAGGTGCCCGCCCGTGACATCGCCATCGTCGGCCAGAGCGTCCGCACCGTCGAGCGCGTGACCGGCAGGCTCGGCTACGCGGCCGCCGCGCGGTCGGGGGCGATCAACGGCGTGCTCATCGGTCTGTTCCTCTCGGCGATCCTCGTGCTGGGCAACCCCGAGGTCCCGATGCAGCTCTTCGTCGGCTTCGTGTTGATCGGTGTCGCGCTCGGCATGCTCCTGAGCCTGGTCACCTACGCGATCGTCCGGCGCCGCCGCGACTTTGCCAGCGTCACCCAGTTCGCGGCGGACCACTACGAGGTCACGGTGCTGGCCGCCTCGCTCGCCAAGGCACGCCAGGTCCTCGGTGGAGTGCGGGTCGCACCGGCACGGCCGCCGGTCGATCTCGACGAGCCGCCGAAGTACGGAGAGCGCATCCCGCCGGGAACCCCTGCTCCCGCACCGGCACCGACACCGGCTCCCGCAGCGGCTCCCGCACCGGCTCCCGCACCGACACCGGCTCCCGCACCGGCACCGGCACCGGCACCGGCACCGGCACCGGCACCCGGGCCCGAACCCGGGCCGATGCCCGCGCCCGAGCCGGGCGCCGCGCCCGCGCCCGATCCGCGGGACGACGCACGATGAACGACCCCGAGCCCCACGACGCGCCCCCTCCCGCCCTGCCGCCGGCAGCCCACGCGCCGGGCTTCCCTCCGCCGGCGCCACCCGTTCCCGGTTACGGCTCGGCGACGCCGCCGCCTCCCGCATATCCGGCACCGCCCGCCCCCGGCACTGCCGGCGCGCCCGCGCCCGGGCCTGCGTACGCGCCCTACGCCGCTCCCGCCCACCCGCACGCCGCGCCGCCGCGAGGATTGCTTCCCTGGGTGCTCGGTCTCCTGATCGTCGTGCCGTTCCCCTTCATCGGCGGTCTGGCCTCCGGCATCGCGATGGCGACGAGCGGTGCGGCCTCACGCCGGGCCGGTGGCGTCGCCCGCGAGAACGCCCGCACGGCGTTCAACTGGGGCCTGACCTACCTGCTGGTGTCGACGCTCCTGCTGGTGCTGCACTTCGTGCTGCTCTTCGCGCTCACGGCCCAGGCGCCGACGAGGGACTTCTATCCCCTCGGCATCCCGATCACGGCGTACTTCGCCGTGTCCCTGCTGCATCTCGCGCTGGTGATCGCCGGCACGGTGCGGGCGTCGGCGGGCAAGGCGATGAAGGTCCCCTTCGCGATCCCGTTCCAGCGAGCCTGATGAGAACCATCGCCGTGGAGCTCCCGTCGGGCCCGACGACGGTGTCGGCGGACTGGTCGCCGGGGGAGCGGGGGACGACGGTGATGATCGCCCACGGCGCCGGCGCGGGCAAGGACCATCCGTTCCTGTGCGGCTTCGCGGGCGCGCTCGGCGCTCTGGGCATCTCGACGCTGCGGTTCAACTTCCCCTACGTCGAGCAGGGACGACGGATGCCGGGCCCGGCCGTTCACGCGATCACGACCTGGAACGCCGTCGTCGATCTCGCCCGGGCCGAAGACCCCCACGCCTCCCTCTGGGCGACCGGGAAGTCGTACGGCGGACGCATGGCCTCGATGGCGGTGGCCGAAGGGATGGACGTCGACGGGCTGGTGTACCTCGGCTACCCGCTGCATCCGCCGGGAAGGCCCGAGAAGCCGCGCATCGAGCACCTGCCCGCCATCGCCGTGCCGCAGCTGTTCGTCGAGGGGACGAACGATCCCTTCATCCAGCCGCTCGAGCAGTTCGACGAGGCGGTGGCGATGTGCCGTGACGCCGAGGTCGCCTGGATCGACGGCGGAGGCCATTCCTTCGAGGTCAAGGGGCGCCGGCGGGCGGCCGACGAGATCGGCGCGTCGCTCGCCCCGCTCGTCGCCGACTTCCTGCAGCGCTAGTCCGCCGAACGAGGATGCTGGATCAGAAATGCTTCCCACCGGCTCGTGCCAGCGGCATTTCTGATCCACTCCGGCTCCCTGAGGTGGAGGGGAAGGGGGAGGGGGGGTCAGGGGTGGAGGCGGGCGATCCAGGCCTCGACGTCGTCGGCCGTGCGGGGGATGCCCGCGGAGAGGTTCACCGGGCCGTCCTCGGTCATGAGGATGTCGTCCTCGATGCGCACGCCGATGCCGCGCAGCTCGGCCGGAACGGTGAGGTCGTCGATCTGGAAGTAGAGCCCCGGCTCGATCGTGAAGACCATTCCGGGCGCCAGGATGCCGTCGTAGTACATCTCGCGCCTCGCCTGCGCGCAGTCGTGCACGTCGATGCCGAGATGATGCGAGGTGCCGTGCACCATGTACCGCCGATGCTGACCGCCCTGGTCGGCATCGAGCGCCTCGTCGGCGGTCACCGGCAGCAGACCCCATTCGGCCGTGCGCTGCGCGATCACCGTCATCGCCGCGGCGTGCACGTCGCGGAAGCGCACGCCGACCTGCGCGGCCGCGAAGGCGGCGTCGGCGGCCTCGCGCACCGTCTCGTACACCCGGCGCTGCACCTCGGTGAAGGTGCCCGACACGGGGAGGGTGCGCGTGATGTCGGCCGTGTAGAGGCTGTCGGCCTCGACGCCGGCGTCGATCAGGATCAGGTCGCCGGGTGCGACGGTGCCGTCGTTGCGCGTCCAGTGCAGGTAGCAGGCGTGCGGGCCCGACGCGGCGATGGTGTCGTATCCCTCGCCGTTGCCGTCCTCCCGCGCGCGGCGATGGAACACTCCCTCCACGACGCGCTCGCCGCGCGCATGCGCGATCGCGCTCGGAAGCTCGCGGACGATGTCGTCGAAGCCCGCCGCAGTGATCTCGACCGCGCGCCGCATCTCGGCGACCTCGAACTCGTCCTTCACCAGACGCAGCTCCGACACGAAACGGGTGAGCTCGTCGTCGTCGTCGAGGACCCGTTCGCCGTCGACCGCCGCGAAGTCGTCGAGGTGTGCGGTCGCGAGCCCCAGGTCGGCCGCGACGCCCGCGAGCGAGGGCCGCGGACCGATCCAGAACTCGCCGATCGTGGCGTCGGCGTAGAACTCGGTGGTGGTGCGGTCGGCGCGCTCGCGGAAGTAGAGGGTGACCTCGTGCCCGCCGTCGACCGGGTCGAAGACGAGGACCGAGTCGGGCTCGGCATCCGATGCCCACCCGGTCAGGTGGGCGAATGCGGAGTGCGCGCGGAAGACGTAGTCGGTGTCGTTGCTGCGCTGCTTGAGCGAGCCCGCGGGCAGCACGAGGCGCTTGCCGGGGAAGGCGGCCGACACCTTCGCGCGCCTGGCCGCGGCGAAGGCCGCCTGGGCGCGCGGTTGGGGGAGGGTCTCGGGCCGCTCGGCCCAGCCGGTCGAGATGGTGTCGAGGAAGCCGCGTGGGAAGGGCTGCTTGCGGTTGGTGGTGCTGTTCTCGATGGTCTCGACGGTCGCCTCGGCGGGGATCTCCGCTGCGGCGTCTGCGATCGTGTCGCGCTGTCCGGTGCTCATCGTTCCAGTCTGTCACCTGGGCGGGGAGTGCGGCAGGTCAGCCCGCCGGCTCGAGCTGCACGATCAGCGCCCGGTGATCGCTGCCGCCGGCGTCGTCCAGCACGACCGATCCCGACGGCCGCCAGTTCGGCGAGGCCATGACGTGGTCGATGGGCGCCCCGGCGAGAGCGGGCAGCGAGCTCGGCCAGGTGCCGGTCA
This sequence comes from Microbacterium martis, assembly GCF_047246685.1. Lineage (NCBI taxonomy): Bacteria > Bacillati > Actinomycetota > Actinomycetes > Micrococcales > Microbacteriaceae > Microbacterium > Microbacterium martis. Next base: position 681,470 of record NZ_JBFOKT010000001.1, read on the forward strand.
GGCCGTTGCCGGTGCGCGAGGCGGCATCGCGGCAGTAACCGATGTCGCCGCCGTCGACCCCCAGCGGCGCCATGTGGTCGACGGTGGCGTTGAAGTCGCCGGCGAGGATGAAGTCGCCCTCGGGGCACTGATCGGCGATCCACTGCAGGTCGGTGCGCCACTGCTCCATCTCCTCCTGGCGCGGAGCGACGGCGTGGACGGCGACCACGGTGGGCCCGTCGCCGTCGACCGGCATGAGCACGACGCTCGGCACGGATCCGGTGTTGCTGCTGCCGTCCTTCGACGATTCGATCACCGAATACTCGCCCAGATCGGGCGCGACGAGCACCGTCGTCTGCCACGACTGCGGACCGTTCGGCACGTCGGGGCGGAACTGCACGTGGTGCACCCACATCGGGTGCCCCTGCTCGCGCAGCATCAGCGCGATCTGCTCGCCGACCTCCTCGGTCGTCTCGGGCAGCGCGACGATGTCGGCACCCTGATCGAGGATCTGCTGCGCGATGTGTTCGGCCGAGACGGCCTGGCCCGCGGTGTTCCAGGTCAGGACGCGTAGGCTCCCCGCGGTCTTCTCCGGGAGTGCCGCGCTGCCGAAGCCGCGGGCGGCGCCTACCAGTGCGCTGGCTCCGGCGCCGAGCAGGGCGACGATGAGGATCGACGCCGCGAAGCCGCGCAGCGGGCGCGCCAGGAGAAGGAGCAGAGCGAGCACGGCGACGCCGAGGAAGCCGGCGAGCACGATCCCGCGTGCGGACACCAGCTGAGCGAAGGGATAGGTCTGCTCGAGGTGGAAGAACTGCGGCCACACCACGACGGCCGCCGCGATCGCGAGCAGCACGGTGAACAGGATCCCCAGGAGTCGAAACATCCGCTCCAGCCTAAGAGGGGTGGCTGTGAAACTTCTGCCGCGGCGCTCGGTACTCTCGGATGATGGCCACTCCGTCGCTCGGGTTCGCCGGTCCCGCCGACCTGCATCTGCACTCCAACCACTCCGACGGCACCGAGAGCCCCGCCGAGGTCGTGCGTCAGGCGCACGCGCATGGGGTGCGCACGCTCGCGCTCACCGACCATGACCGCACGACGGGCTGGGCGGAGGCGGGCGACGCGGCCGTCGCGCTCGGCATGGGCTTCCTCCCCGGCATGGAGCTCTCGGCGAAGCACGAGTGGCGCAGCGTGCACGTGCTCGCCTACCTCTTCGATCCGGACGACGCGGCGCTGCGCGCCGAGACCGATCGCATTCGCGACGACCGCATCGGCCGTGCGGAGCGCATCGTGCGCAACATCGGTCGCGACTACGACCTGCACTGGGACGACGTCGTCGCCCAGACCACGCTCGACGCGACCGTCGGGCGGCCGCACATCGCCGACGCGCTCGTCGCGCGCGGCATCGTGCGCGACCGGACCGAGGCGTTCGACGGCATCCTGCATCCGCGCGAGGGGTATTACGAACCGCACTACGCGCCCGACCCGCTCACGGCGGTCCGCCTCGTCACGGATGCCGGGGGAGTGGCGATCATCGCGCATCCGGTGACCGGTCGCGATCGGATGATGCCGGTGCCGTACATCGAGCGGCTGATCGCCGCGGGGCTCGGCGGCTTCGAGATCGACCACCGTGAGAACACCGCCGCGGGCAAGCGCATCCTGCGCGATCTGGCGGCACGCCACGACCTCATCGTCACCGGATCGAGCGACTACCACGGCACGGGCAAGCCCAACCTGCCGGGCGAGAACACGACCGACGAGGCGATGGTCGCGCGCATCATCGACCGCGCCACGGGGACGCCTGCTCGACGTCCCTGACCGCTGCGACTCCTCTGACCGCTGCGGCGGTCAGGCCCCCGTGGCGGGAGCGGCTCCGGGCGCACCGGATCCCCCGCGACGGCGCCGGCGGCGGCGCGCGGGTGCGGGCTTGCCGTCGTGGTGCTCCTTGCCGGCACCGTCGTGCGTTCCGCCGCCGTCGGCGCTGCGGTCGGCGGACGCGGCGGGGCGCTCGGCGCCCGCGCCCGCGCCGGTGCCGCCCTCGGTGAACGTCGAGCCGACCGGGTTCTCGCTGTTCCGCCGGCGACGACGGCGACGCGTCCCGCCCTCGGACGCTCCCTCGGCCGCGGCATCCGCGGCGCGCTCGGGGCGACGCGCGCGCTCGGTCTTCACCGTCTGCGTCTTGGGAGCCGTCGTCAGCCGGCCCTTCGTGCCCTCGGGGATGTCGAGGTCGGTGTAGAGGTGCGGGCTCGACGAGTAGGTCTCGATGGGCTCAGGCTGACCGAACTCGAGGGCGCGGTTGATGAGGGCCCACTTGTGCAGGTCCTCCCAGTCGACGAACGTCACCGCGATTCCCGTCTTGCCCGCGCGGCCCGTGCGGCCGGCGCGATGCAGGTAGGTCTTGTCCTCGTCGGGGATGGTGTGGTTGATCACGTGGGTGACGTCGTCGACGTCGATGCCGCGGGCGGCCACGTCGGTGGCGACCAGCACGTCCTTCTTGCCCGCCTTGAACGCCGCCATCGAGCGCTCGCGCTGATCCTGGCCCATGTCGCCGTGCACGCCGCCGACGTTGAAGCCGCGGTCGCTCAGCTCGTCGACGAGGCGCTGCGCCGCGCGCTTGGTACGCGTGAAGATGACGGTCTTGCCGCGACCCTCGGCCTGCAGGATGCGGGCGATCACCTCGTCCTTGTCGAGCGAGTGGGCACGGTAGACGAGGTGCTTGATGTTCGCCTGCGTCAGACCCTCATCGGGGTCGTTGGCGCGGATGTGGATGGGGTTCGACATGAAGCGCCGGGCGAGCGCGACGATCGGACCGGGCATCGTCGCCGAGAACAACTGCGTGTGACGCACCGCCGGGACCTTCTGGAAGATCTTCTCGATGTCGGCGAGGAAGCCGAGGTCGAGCATCTTGTCGGCCTCGTCGAGCACGACCTCGGTCGCGTTCGACAGGTCGAGCAGGCGCTGGCCGGCGAGGTCGATGAGGCGACCGGGGGTGCCCACGACGATCTGCGCGCCCGCCTTGAGCTGGTCGATCTGGCCCTCGTAGGCCTTGCCGCCGTAGATCGCCACGACGCTGGTCGAGCGATTGCTGGTGAGCAGGTCGATGTCTTCATAGACCTGCACCGCGAGCTCGCGGGTGGGGACGACGATCAGGGCCTTGACGCCGGGCTCGGGGTCGAGGCCGAGTCGCTGCACGACGGGGATGCCGAAGCCGAAGGTCTTTCCGGTGCCGGTCTTGGCCTGCCCGATGATGTCCTGGCCGGGCAGGCCCAGCGGGATGGTCTGCTCCTGGATGGGGAAGGCATCCACGATGCCCTTGGCAGCGAGCGCCTCGACGATGTCCTGATCGATACCGAGATCAGCGAAGGTTGTCACGTGTTCATGCCTGTTCCGGCGACCTGCGCGGCCGCCACGTCAACGGATCCACGCCGTCTCGTGTGCCACAGGCGCGGGGTCCCGCTCCGACGGCGGGACACGCCCAGCCTACCGGAGGGGCGGCGCACGCCAGGAAGCGCACGCGTCGCCGAGTATTGTGAACGACGTGGCGAAGGCGACAGGGAGGCCCCGTGGTTAAGTGGTTCTGGCAGCGCGACGCCGCGCCGCGCCGTACTCTCGCCCTGCGCAGTCGCGGCGACCAGGGCGACGCGACCCGCGTCGACTTCGCCGAGCTCGCCCCGGAGCTCAGTCGCTTCCTCGGCCAGGCCGCCTACCTGCAGCTGGGCTACTTCGAGACGCTCACCCGGCTCATCCGGGCGACGCCCGAGCTCTCCGAGAAGGAGTCGCTGTCGCGTGCCGCCGGGGCGGCCCTGACGAAGCATCGAGCGATCGTCGAGCTCATCGCCGAACGCGGTGACGATCCGACCCGGCTGATGCTGCCGTTCCGCGAGAACCTCGACGCGTTCCGGCGGAAGACCATCGGCGCCCGGCCGCGCGAGACGCTCCTCGCCGTCTACATCACCGCCGGGATGCTCGACGACTTCTATCTGGCGCTCTCCTCGAGCTACGCCGACACCGGCCGCCGCGTCGCCGAGATCCTCCGCGAGGACGACGCGCGGCACGAGATCGTCGCCATCATCCAGGAGACGATCGAGAGCGACGAGGAGTGGCGTTCGCTGCTGTCGATGTGGGCGCGGAGACTGGTCGGAGACACCATCCTGGTGTGCCGGTCGGCGTTGCGTCCCGAACGTCTCGCCGCCGCCGACGAGCGCATCGAGCCGGTCTACACCGAGCTCATGGGCGCCCACGCGCGGCGCATGGACGCGATGGGGCTCGCCTCCTAACCCGGGCGCGGGTCAGATGCCGAGGGCGGCCTTCGCCGCGGCATCCGACCGTCGGCGAGCCGCGACCAGGGCCAGGGTGGCCGCCACGGCCACGACGACCGACCCGAGGACGCTCGCGAGCCACAGCAGGACGTCGCCCTCGCCGATCCCCGCCCACTGCAGGCCGGTGTAGACGACGGCGGCCACGGCGGTGGCGATGCCCGGGGTCACGGCCACCCCGCGGAGGTCGCGGCCGCCGATGAGGTAGTGCGCGCCGATTCCCAGAGCGCACGCGCCGATGAGTGCGAGGAGGATGTACATCGTCGGGTCAGGCGACGAAGCCGACGCGGCGGGACTCCTCGGTGCCCAGCTCGATGTAGGCGAGGTGCGCGGTGGGGACGAGGTAGGTGTTGCCCTTCACATCGGCGAAGTCGAGGTGCGTCGAGCTCTGCTCGAGAGCGGCGGCGACCTGGGAGCGGACCTCGTCCGCGCTCGCGCCGGTGTCGAAGCTCAGCTCGCGGCCGGTGTTGATGATGCCGATGCGGATTTCCACGCGTGCTCCTTGAAGTTCGTCGGACTCGCCAACTCTACCCCGCACGCACGCGGCCGGATCGGCCGCCGCAGCCGGTTTCGCCCTGAGCGCACAGCGCGGACGTGGCGTGCCCGGCGGCGATGTCGGCCGGGCCGGATAGCGTGGAGGACATGACCTCGGATGCCGCCCAGCAGGCGGTCGTCGCCGCGCCGACGACCGCCTCCGGCGTCATCATCGGGGCGCCGGGAACGGGCAAGACCCGCACGCTCGTCGACCGCGTGGTGCACCTGCTCGACGGGGGTGGACTGCGCCCCGAGGAGGTTCTCGTGCTCACCCCGAGCCGGCAGGCCGCGACCGCGCTTCGCGACCGGATCGGCGTGCGCGTCACGCAGGCCACACCGGGCCCTCTCGCCCGCTCGCTGGGCTCGTTCGCGTTCCAGCTCGTGCGCGGAGCGATGGTGCGGGCGGGGGAGGAGCCCCCCGCACTGCTCACCGGCGCCGACCAGGACCGCATCGTCGCCGAGCTGCTCGCCGGCGATGCGGAGGACGGACGCATCCCCTGGCCGGCGGCGCTGAGCGCGTCGGTGCGCGCCTCGAAGGGCTTCCGATCCGAGCTGCGGGCGTTCCTCGCCGAGTGCACCGAGATCGGCGCCTCTCCCGACGAGCTGCGGGCCTCGGGAGACGAGGTCTGGGCGGCGACGGCCGACTTCCTCGTCGAGTACCGCGCGGTCCTCGACGCCATGCGCTCCGCGCACCGCGACTCCGCCGACCTGCTCAGCGAGGCGAGCGCGATCCTGCGCGACGCCGACCCGGCGGCTCTGGGCCCGCTCGCCCCGCTGCGCGTGGTCCTCATCGACGACGCGCAGGAGCTGACGCGAGGCGGGGTCGACGTGGTCCGCGCGCTGCGGGAGCGAGGGATCGCGGTCCTCGCCTTCGGCGACCCCGACATCTCCTCGGGCGCGTTCCGCGGGGCGACGCCCGAGCTCTTCGCGCAGCTCGCCGGCGTGCTCGCCGACGTGCGGGTTCTCGACGGGCCGCACCGGCAGCGGCCGGCGCTCACGGCCCTGACGCGGACGGTCACGCAGGCCATCGGGGTCTCGGGTCGCGTCGAGCATCGCCGTGCTCCCGTGCCGGTCGACGCCGAGGGGGACGAGTCCGATCCCGCGGTCACGACGTTCTTGGCGCCGTCGCCCTACGAGGAGCTCGACCGCATCGCGGGGGTGATGCGCGGATGGCACCTCGGCGACGGCGTCGACTGGGACCGGATGGCGGTCATCGCCCACGACACCCGGCAGGTGACCACCCTCGAGACCGAGCTGGCGGCCAGGGAGATCCCGACGCGGGCCGCCGGTGTGCAGCGCCCGCTCGGGAGCGAGGGGATCGTGCGCGACATCGTCGGCATCGTCCGTCTCGCGCTGACCCCGGTCGAGGAACGCACGCCTCAGGCGCTGGAGGAGGCGCTGCGGACGCCGTTCGGGGGGATGGACGCGATCGGGTTGCGTCGCCTGCGGGCGCGCCTGCGTCACCTCGAGCTCGAACAGGGGGGATCGATGCCCGCGCGCGAGCTGCTGCGGATCGCGATGGCGGATCCGGCGCACTTCACGCTCATCGACGCCGCCGAGGCGCGCACGGCGTCCCGGTTCGCCGAGACGCTCGACGGTCTGTCCCGGGCGGCTGCGGCGGGCGAGACGATCCACGACCTGCTCTGGCGTGTGTGGGATCAGGCCAGAGCGATCGACGGACGCAGGCTGCAGGTCGCCTGGCGCGAGATCTCGCTCCTGCCCTCCGGTGCCGAGACGGCGCGGTCGCTCGACGCCCTGGTGGCGCTCTTCGACGCCGCGAAGCGATTCGTCGAACGCGCGCCGACGGAGCGGCCGGAGATCTTCGTCCGCGACATCCTCGACAGCGAGGTGCCGGAGGACTCGCTCTCGAGCCCCGACCGACCCGGCAGGGTCACGCTGCTGACCCCCGCCACGGCCCTGGGCACCGAGTTCGACGCCGTGGTGGTCGCGGGCGTTCAGGACGGCATCTGGCCGAACGTGCGTCTGCGCGGCGGCCTGCTGCGCACCTGGCGACTGGCCGACGCGATCGAGGCCGCCCGCACCGGGGCGAGCGTCGAACCGCCCGCGGCCGTCGATCGACGTCGCGCGGCCCTGCACGACGAGCTGAGGCTGTTCGTCCGGGCCGTCTCGCGCGCCCGTGACCGCCTTCTCATCACGGCCGTCGACGACGACGACATGAGCCCGAGCGCGTTCTTCGGCTTCCTCCCCGCGCCCGAGCCGCCCGAGCGGCATGCATCGGCCGAGCATCCCCTCACGCTGCGCGGCATGGTGGCCCGTCATCGACGGACGCTGACCTCGGTGGCGTCGTCGTCACTGCGAGGCGAGGCCGCCGGGCAGCTGGCGGTGCTGGCTCGAGAGGGTGTGCCGGGCGCCGATCCCGCCGAGTGGTACGGCGTGACTCCGCCGTCGACCGACGCTCCGCTGCGCGACCTCGTCGTCTCGGGGGCGCGGGTGTCGCCCTCGAAGATGGAGTCGTACGAGGAGTGCGGATTGAACTGGGTCGTCGCCTCTCTGGGAGGCGACACCGTGATGCCGCCGACCGCGGGCATCGGCACCATCGTGCACGAGGCGATGGAGCGGGTGCCCGACGGCGATCTGGAGAGGATGCGCGCGATCCTCGCGGAGCACTGGCCCGAGCTCGACTTCGAGACCGAGTGGATCGGACGCAAGGAGCGCAAGCGCGCCGACCTTCTCGTCGAGCGGCTGCACGCGTATCTCGGCGACGTGCGCCGCGACGACGGGCGGGTGATCGGCAGCGAGGTGGAGTTCCGCTTCGCGGTCGACCTCTCCGACGACACCGCCGTGCCGGCGGTGCGCACGGTCGACGACGACCGCGCGAACCAGGCGGTCATCCACGGCTACATCGACCGGGTCGAGGCGTACCCGCCCGGGTGCGGCGAGCATGCGCACGCGCGCGGACGGGGGTGGGAGCGGATGGCCGACGGGGGCGGGCGGCCGACCGTGGTGGTCGACCTCAAGACGGGCAAGAACGATCCCGAGTCCGACGGGGCGGTTGTCGAGCATGCGCAGCTGGCCGCCTATCAGATCGCGGTGCAGCAGGGACTGGTCGAGGGCGCACCGCCGGAATCGCTCGCGGGAGCGCGACTCGTGATCGTGTCGAAGACCCTCGCCAAGAGCGACTACCGCATCGCGCACCAGCACACCCTCGACGACGAGGCGAGGGCCGCGTTCCTGCGCCGCGTGGCCGATGCCGCTCGGGGCATGTCGGCGGCCAGCTTCACGGCGCAGGTCGAGTCGCACTGCGCCGACACGCAGCGGCGAGTGCATCCGTGCCGGATCCACACGGTGCCGGCGGTGAGCTCGTGACGGCCTGGGCCGGTCCGAGCCCGCTCTCGGCGGTCGACATCGCCGCTGCTCTCGGTCAGCCGTCGCCCACCGCCGCCCAGCAGCGCGTGATCGAGGCGCCGCCCGAGCCCGCCCTCGTCGTCGCGGGTGCGGGCAGCGGCAAGACCGAGACCATGTCGGGCCGCGTGGTCTGGCTCGTCGCGAACGGACACGTGCGGCGCGACGAGATCCTCGGCCTGACCTTCACGCGCAAGGCGGCCGGCGAGCTCGCCGAGCGGATCGCGTCGCGCCTGGCCGTGATCGACGACTACGCTCGCCGCGGCCTGCTGCCGCACCTCCCCGAGATCGTGCGCAGCGGCGCGCTCCGACGTGTCGACGAGGCGGCCCCCGGCCGTCCGCGCGACCTCGTCCGCTCGCACGTGCTCGACGAGCTCGCAGCGGCGTTCGGGACCGGGTGGGATCCGGCGACCCCCCGCGCCGCCGAGGATCTGATGATCCGTCCCCGCGTGTCGACCTACAACGCCTTCGCCGACGGCATCGTCCGCGAGCACGCGGCCCGCATCGGTCGTGATCCCGACGTCGCGATGCTCAGCCAGGCGGCGTCGTGGATGCTGGCCCGAGAAGTCGTGCTCCGCAGCGATCTTCCCGCGCTCGAGAACATCGACTTCGCTCTCGGAACGGTCATCGACGCCGTGCAGCGGCTGGCCGGAGACGCCCTCGACCACCGTGCCGACCTCGCCCGCGCCGAGCTCATCGCCCTCGGCCAGGCGAAGACGTTCGAGCCCTATCGCTCCAACGGCGACGTCGATAAGGCGGCGTCGAACCTGTCGCACCTGCCCACCCTGACCGCGCTGGTGCGCGAGTACATCGCCGAGAAGTCCCGGCGCGGCGTGCTGGACTTCGCCGACCAGGTCGGCGGCGCCTACGACATCGTCGAGTCGGCCCCCGATGTCCGCACCGAGCTCCGCGAGCAGCACCGCGTCGTCCTTCTCGACGAGTACCAGGACACGTCGGTCATCCAGACCCGCTTCCTCGCCGAGCTCTTCCGCGACTCGGCGGTCATGGCCGTCGGCGACCCGCACCAGTCCATCTACGGGTGGCGCGGCGCGAGCGCCGACAACCTGTACGCCTTCTCGACGACGTTCGCGCGCGCGCACACCGCGCAGACCTACAGTCTGATGACGAGCTGGCGCAACGACCGCGGCATCCTCGACGTCGCCAACCGCGTGCTCGAGCCGCTGCAGCGGCCGGGGTTGGACGTGCCGCCCCTGGAGGCACGACCCGGCGCGGGCGCGGGCGAGGTCGGCGTCCGCTTCCCCTTCACGGTGGACGACGAGGCGGCAGAGGTCGCGGAGTGGTTCGCCGAGCGGCGCGCCGCGCACGACGAGCGAAGCCGCTCGTCCGGGCGGGGGAGCCCCCACACCGGGGCGATCCTGTTCCGGTCGAAGCGCCACATGCAGACTTTCGCCGCGGCCCTCGCGGCCCGCGGCATCCCGCATCGCATCCTCGGACTCGGCGGCCTCCTCACCACGCCCGAGGTCGTCGACGTCGTCAGCTGCCTGCGCGTCGTCCACGACCCGACCGCGGGGTCCGCGCTGATCCGACTTCTGACCGGGCCGCGTTTCGCGGTGGGCGTGGCCGACATGGGCGCCCTGTACGAACTCGGACGCACCCTGGCGGAGCGCGACACCGACATGGTCCCCCTGCCCGAGGAGGTTCGCGCGCGACTGCGCTCATCGCGCGGGGCCGACGAGGCGGTGTCGATCATCGACGCGGTCGACGTGGTGCGCGCCGTGAGCGACGACTACCGTCTGCTCGAGCAGATCACCCCGGAGGGCCGCGCCCGCATCCGCGCCGCCGGCGAGATGCTCGAGAGGCTGCGACGCGCGTCGTCGCAGCCGATCCCCGAGCTGATCCGGCTGATCGAGCTCGAGCTCCGGCTCGACATCGAGCTCGCCGCGAACGAGACGAGGGGACCGGCACGGGTGGCGGCGACGCAGCTGCGCGCCTTCGCCGACGAGGTGAGGGCGTTCCTCGCCGCCGACGAACGCGGCACGATCGGCAGCCTTCTCGCCTGGCTCGACAAGGCCGAGAGCACCGACGAGCTGATGCCGCGGCCCGAGCCCCCGGAGCCCGGTGTGGTGCAGCTGCTCACGATCCACGGCTCGAAGGGTCTGGAGTGGGATGCGGTCGCCGTGGTGCGTCTGGTCGTCGACGAGCTGCCCAGCCGCGTCACCGACACCTCGGGATGGTTCGGCTTCGGAGTTCTGCCTTTCGCGCTGCGCGGCGACAGCGACGCACTGCCGCGCTTCGAGTGGGATCCCCTCGCGGCGATGGGCGACGAGACCGATCCGGTGAAGCGGCAGAAGCTCGCCCAGGCCTCGCTGTCGGCCGGCGCCACGAAGGCCGACCCGCGGGGCGGAGCCCTGAAGAGGTTCAAGGACGCCTACCGCGCCTACCAGCAGCAGGAGGAGCGGCGGCTCGCCTACGTGGCGGTCACGCGCGCCCGGACCGACCTGCTGCTCACCGGGGCGCACTGGGCGGGGCAGAAGGCGCCGCGCACGCCGAGTCCGTACCTGGTCGAGGCGCTCGAGGTGCTCGGCCTCGATCCGATCGCGCCGGTCGACCCGGCCGAGAACCCCTACGAAGGGCCGGGATCGACGCTCAGCTGGCCCCTCGATCCGCTCGGTGCCCGCCGATCGGTCGTCGCTGCGGCGGCGGCCGATGTCGCGGAGGCCGTGCGCAGAGGAGGGAGCACGCCATCGCCGGAGCTGTCGCGACTGCTCGCGGAGCGTGCCGCCCGTCAGCGCGGAACCGACGTCGCCGCGCCCACCCGGGTGCCGGCTTCGCGGTTCAAGGACTACGTGACCGACTTCACAGGCACGCTCTCGTCGATCGTGCGTCCGATGCCGGAGCGTCCCTACCGGCAGACGCGACTCGGCACGCTCTTCCACGCCTGGGTGGAGCAGCGCTCTGAGCTCGTGGGTGTCGGCAGCCGCGTCGACGAGGCCCTGTGGGAGCTCGACGAAGACGAGGTCATGTCGTCTCGGGCATCCGACGGCCGCGAGCCGGCAGGCGAATCCGTCACGGCCGCCGACGCCGCCGACCTCGCCGCGCTGCAGGCCACGTTCGAGCGCAGCGAGTGGGGCGCACGGCGGCCGATCGCGGTCGAGATCGAGATCGACTTCGCGCTGGGCGCGGGCATCGGCGCCGTCGAACGATCCGGGCAGCCCCATATCGTCATCTGCAAGCTCGACGCGGTCTACCGTCGTGACGATCGGGGCGGACGCATCGAGATCGTCGACTGGAAGACCGGCGCGGCGCCGCGCACCGCGGCGGAGAAGGAGGAGCGGATGCTGCAGCTCGCCCTCTACCGCCTGGCGTACCACCGCCGCTTCGACGTGCCGCTCGACGAGATCGACGTCGCGCTCTACTACGTCGCCGATGACCTGGTCATCCGCGGGGACCGCGTCTACTCCGAAGAGGAGCTCTTCCAGCGCTGGAGTGCTGCGCGGGCCGCACGCTGAGCCTCGTCGGTGTCGTCCGCCGCAGCGTCCCCGAGGTCGTCGACCGCCGTGGGTCGGGTCGTCGGCTCCTCCGCATCCCGCTCCCGATCGTCCCGAGCGAAGACGTCGGCGACTCCCGACAGGTCTTCCGTCTCGACGGTGAGCATCGCGGCACGGCGGGCGGCGTCGTCGGTCGTCGCGGGGGAGGCGTCCTCCTCGTCGCGCGGTTCGGCCGCCGGGCCGGACGCTGTGCGTTCGTCGTCCGCGCCGGCGGGGGAATCGCCGTCCTCATCCTCCTCGCGCGCCCACAGGGCGTTCGGATTGTAGGCGTCGGTCTGCATCGACGTGTCGACCTCGGCCACGGTCCCGGACGGAACACGCCCCAGGGCGTCGAGGGCGGAATCGACTCCACCGCCGCGCGCGGCGATGACGGCCAGATCGTCGGTGCGGAGGCCGTCGGCCAGCGACTCGAGAAGACCCGCCGCATCATCGACGATGTCGGCGCGCCGCAGCGTGTAACCGTGCACCAGCCAGCGGGCGAACTCCAGCTCGGCGAGCAGGCGGGCACGCACCTCGAGTCCGGCATCCGGAGCCCGCTCCACCGAGCGTGCGTACGACGCGTGCACATCCCCGGCCGCGTCCGGCGCCGCCGACAGCCAGGCGAGATCGACAGCAGGATCGCCCACCGACAGTCCGTGCCAGCCGATGACGCCGGTCACCTCGGGGCCGCGGTCGGGATCGTCCGCGAAGAGGAAGGAGGTCGCCTGGACGCCGCCCAGCACGACCGTCGACTCGAAGCGCCACAGCTCGTCGTCGGCGACCGCCTCGCGCCAGCGCACGGTGAGTCGCGCCGGAACCCGACCCGTGGCGGCGGCGTCGTCTACGAGGCGGGTCAGTTCGCCGCGTGTCTCCTCCGCTGACCGCGTCACGAGCCCGGCTCCGCGCGCGACCGAGGTGGGCAGTCCGTGCACCGCCGCGATCGCGGCGCCCATCGACTCGGCCGCACCGCGGCCCGCCGGCACCATCGACGCCTCGATCTGGAATCCGGGCAGGAGTTCGGTCACCAGCGCGCGGTTCCTGCCGACGGCCGTCTCTCCGACGTACCGGGGAGCGTCGAAGGGCAGCATCGCGCGGGCGCCGTCGGTGAGGGCGCGCAGCGCCAGCGACTCGGCGGCGAGCTCCCGCGCCGCGTCCTCATCGCCGGCTACCCGGATGGCCAGTTCGCGGCCGTCGGCCAGCGTGGCGACCGCCGAGTCGAAACGTCCGTCCCCGTCGGCGCTCAGTGGGCGGGCACCCGTGACCTCTGCGCCGGGGAGTGCGGCCGTCACGGCCGCGGCTAGAGTGAAAGGAGAGCGTCCCATGCCCCCAGGGTAGGTCGACGCCGGGGCGGTCCCGCCTCCGCCACGCCCGTGAGAGAGGGAGTCGATGACCATTCAGCGCCCGTCTCTCGATCGTGCCGCCGAACTCCGCGAGGAACCGGGTGCGATGGAGCGCCTGCGCGGCGACGCCGGCACCCGCGTGATCGTCGTCCGGGAGGGCAGGGTCAGGGTCGTGGACTCCTCGCTCCTGCGGGTCGCCCCCGACACGGTCGTCGACGCGACCTGGGCGCTGCTCGGGCGCGAGGCCGACGGCGCAGCGCTGCTCCTCGCGGCAGCGCCCCCCGAGACGGACGCCCTCGACGCCGCGCCCGACGAGATCTGGCTCGGCCTGCGCGATCTGGGCGGCCGCATCGACAGCGGGGAATCCGAGGTGCTGGTCACGGCGATCGCGATGGCGGGCTGGCTGCGTGATGCCCCGTTCTGCCCGACCTGCGGTGGCGGGACGGAGCTCCGGCAGGCCGGCTGGTCGCGGCGGTGCCTCGTGTGCGGACGCGATCACTTCCCGCGAACCGACCCCGCGGTCATCGTCGCCGTGGAGAGCCGTGACGGCGAGCGGCTCCTGCTCGGGGCGAACGCGAACTGGGGCGGGCGCATGTACTCCTGCTTCGCCGGATTCGTCGAGGCGGGGGAGTCGCTCGAGGCGACCGTGCACCGCGAGATCGAGGAGGAGTCCGGCGTGCGGCTTTCGTCGGTGCGGTACGTCTCGTCGCAGTCCTGGCCGTTCCCTCGGTCGCTGATGATCGGCTTCCGCGCCGTCGTCGACGACGAGAAGGCGGCGCTGGCCGACGGCGAGGAGATCATCGACGTGCGCTGGTTCACCCGCAGCGAGATCTCCTCCGCGCTCGCCGGGCAGGGGCCGGTCGGGCTCCCCGGACCCGCCTCCATCGCGCGCGCCCTGATCATCGACTGGTACGAGGAGCGCGCGTGAGCGCACTCGACGCTCTCGATGAGCGGCAGCGCGCCGCGGCGACCGTGCTGCGCGGCCCCGTGGTCGTGCTCGCCGGGGCGGGCACGGGCAAGACGCGCGTCATCACCCACCGGATCGCCCACGGCGTCGACACGGGCGCGTACTCGCCGTCGCGCGTGATGGCGGTCACCTTCACGGCGAAGGCCGCTGGCGAACTGCGGGGGCGACTGCGCGCGCTCGGCGTGGAGGGCGTGGCCGCCCGCACGTTCCACGCCGCGGCGCTCGCGCAGCTCAACTTCTTCTGGCCCACCCTCGCCGGTTCCCCGGCGCCGGCCATCATCGACAACAAGGTACGGATGCTGGGGCAGGCCGCCGACGCGCTGCGCCTTCGGCCGAGCACGGCGACGCTGCGCGACATCGCCTCGGAGATCGAGTGGCGGAAGGTCTCGATGCTGTCCATCGACGATCACGCCGCGCTCGGACGCGCCGTGACGGGTGTCGATGCCGATCAGCTGGCCGAGCTGATGCGCGCGTACGAGGCGCTGAAGGACGAGCGCCGTCAGCTCGACTTCGAAGACGTGCTGCTCGCGTGCGCGGGCATGCTGGAGGCGGAACCGCGCGTCGCGGCATCCGTCCACGAGCAGTACCGGCACTTCACCGTCGACGAGTTCCAAGACGTGTCGCCACTGCAGAACCGGCTCCTGGACCTCTGGCTCGGCGACCGTCACGACATCTGCGTCGTGGGCGACGCGAGCCAGACGATCTACTCGTTCGCGGGTGCCGAGCAGCGGTTCCTGCTGGAGTTCGAGCGACGTCACCCCGACGCCACCGTCGTGCGCCTCGAGACCAACTACCGCTCGCAGGAGCCGATCCTCACGGCCGCGAATGCCTTGATGCGCGGGCGCCCGGGTGCGCTCGAGCTGGTGCCGGCGCGCGAGCAGTTCACGGCCGACGCCCCCACCGTCACCGCGTACGAGTCGGAGACGGACGAGGCGGAGGGCATCGCCGCCGCGATCTCGGCGCGCATCGCCGCCGGCGCATCGCCGGCCGAGATCGCCGTCCTCTACCGCGCGCACGCGCAGTCGGCGGTGCTGCAGCAGGCGCTCGCCGCCGAGGGCATCGCGACCTCGGTGCTGGGCGGAACTCGGTTCTTCGCCATGCCCGAGGTGCGTCAGGCCGTTCTCGCGCTGCGCGCGGCGGCGGTCGCGCCGTCGGAGCACGGGTTCCTGCCGAACGTGCGGCGGGTGCTGCGAGAGCTGGGGCTGAGCGACGAGCCCCCGGCCGCCGGTGGCGCCCAGCGGGACGGCTGGGAGGCGCGGCGGGCGATCCTGCGGCTGGCCGAGGAAGCCGGGCCGGAGGCGAATCTGCGCACCTTCAGCGATGAGCTGATGGCGCGGGCGAAAGACCAGCACGAGCCGACGTTGCGCACCGTGACGCTGTCGACGCTGCATGCGGCGAAGGGACTCGAGTGGCCGCACGTGTTCCTCGCCGGCTGGGCGGAGGGTTCCCTCCCGATCTCCTACGCGACCACCTTCGAGGCGATCGACGAGGAGCGACGGCTGGCCTACGTCGGCATCACGCGCGCCGCGCGTACCGCGGAGCTCTCATGGTCGCGGTGGGCAGGGCGCGGAGAGCGTGCGCCGTCGCGGTTCCTGGCGGAGATGGGGACGACGGCACGCGGCACAGGCATCCTTCGCGAGACGAGACCGCGCGCCGCACGCGCGAGCCGTCCTCGCTGATCCGTACCGACTCCCCGCCGTCGCCGCGGGCGAGCTCGGCGGCGATGCGGGCAGCCTCCGCCACTCGTGCGGCGCGCAGGACCGACGGGCCGAGTCCGATCAGCTGACTGTGCAGGAGCGGCCATGCCGGGTCACGGGCGACGTCCGCCGCATCGCGGCACGCCAGACAGGGGCTGTCGCCGGGCAGGACCAGCGGTCCGACGGTCGTGTGGTCGGGCTCGAAGGCGACCGGGAGATGCGGCACGTCGTCGCGCAGGTACGGGGCGAACTGCACGGCTGCCGCGGCGCCCCGCACGAGCACGACTCCGAGGGTGCCGGGGGTGGTCCGGTCGGCCGAAAGGACGCCCTCGTCGGCGAGCGCCTCGCGCATGCGATGGGCGGCCCGACCGTCGGTGACGCCGATGGTCTCGACCCAGGCCGGGCGGGGCGGGACCGGATCGTCGATGAGCAGCGGCTCGAGGCGCGCGAGCAGTTCCCGGGCCTCGTGCCGGGGGGCGCCGGCCCCGTGCGCGATCACGTCGAACGCGGTACGACGGAATCCGTGGCGCATCCGGCTCAGCAGCAGCTCCACCCAGGCTTCGTCGGCGGCGATGCGCTCGCCGTCGTCGATGCCGAGCTGCAGCGTGTGCTCATCGCGCCAGAGCAGCGGTGCCCCCGGGCGGAGGCGGGTGAGGGTGGGCGGGGTGAGCGGCATCCCCCGATTCTGGGCAACCGGCGAAGGGCGCGGAGCCTCCGGAGCCCATCGGTGGACAACTTTCGTCTCGGCGGCGCCGGGGGACGAGCGGTGACCCGACCTCCGCGGTCAGACCGGCCGCTCGCCCTCCGCCGACCCGCCGCCGTCGGCGTCATCCGGCCGGTCCGACGCGTCGTTCTGCGCGTCGTCGGCCCCCGGGTCATCGGCGAAGTCCTCGCCGTCGAGCAGTCGTGCGAGGGCCTCGTCGAACTCGTCCGCCACCGGCTGCTCGCCGCGCTCGGCCGCCTGCAGGCGGGCGACGAGAGCGCTCGGGTCGTCGATGTCCTCCGCCGTCGGCATGAGGTCGGGATAGTCCCAGAGAGCGTCGCGGGCGCCTATTCCCACGGCATCCGTCACGGCCTGCCACATGGCCGACGCCTCGCGCATCCGTCGAGGACGCAGCTTGAGCCCGACGAGCGCGCCCAGCGCATCCTCCGCCGGACCGCCGACCGCCCGCCGGCGGCGCGCCGCCTCGGCGATGCGCGCGCCGTCGGGGAGCCGCGCGGTCGCCTGAGCGGTGACCACGTCGACCCATCCGTCGATCGTGGCGATGAGGTTCTCGAGCCGCGTCAGCGCCTCCCGCTGCGCCTCGGTCTGCGCCGGAAGCAGGGCGCCGCCTTCGATCGCGGCGCGCAGCTCCTCCGGATCGGAGGGATCGAGCCTGCTCGCGACGTCTTCGAGTGCCTCGACGTCGACGCTCACCCCGCGGGCGAAATCGGTGATCTGCGCCATCACGTGCAGGTGCAGCCACTTCGCATGCCGGTAGAGCCGGGCGTAGGCCAGCTCGCGGGTCGCGAGGTAGAGCGCGATCTGGTCCTCGGGGATCTCGAGCCCTTCACCGAAGGCGGTGAGGTTCTGCGGAATCACCGCGGCGGTCCCCGCAGGCAGCACCGGGATGCCGACGTCGCCGCCGGAGACCACCTCGAGCGACAGATTGCCGAGCACCTGGCCGAACTGGGCGGCGAACACCGAGCCGCCCAGACCGCGCATGAGCCTGCCGGCCCCCTGCACGACGCCCCTCATCTCTTCGGGCACCTGGGTGTCGAGGGCGGCCGTGAGCGCGTCGGCGATGCTGGTCGACACCGGATCGGCGATCTCCTTCCAGACCGGAAGGGTCTTCTCGACCCACTGACCGCGCGTCATCGCCGTCGGGGCCTCCCCGAGCTCGGAGATCGTCGTGGCCTCGCCGAGCCAGAGGTTCGCGAGCGTGAATGCGTCGACGAGCGAGCTGCGCGACCCGTCGGTCACGCCCTGACCGTCGCGATTGGCGATGTGCAGCGCCTGCCGTTGGGCGTTGTCCCAGGGGTCTGCGCCGAAGGCGCCCTGCAGCTGCGCCATGATCGTCTGCATCATGGCGGGGTCGAACGAGAACCCGTCCATGCCCTGCATCGCCTCGCGCAGCGCCTCGGGATCGATGTCGCCGCCGCCCTGATTCGAGAGCATCCGTCGGAGGAACTCCTGGAAGTCCTCCGGTGTCGGATCGTTGTCTGCCATGTCGCCCGCCCTCTCAGCACGCCTGTAGCCGTGGCATCTACGCTAGTCACAGGTCTCTGCACGCGTCCCCGAAGCGAGCAGATCGATGTACGCCGCTCGCGAACGACGGAGGATGCTGTGGATCGAACGCGGTCCGGAAAGCCGGGACTCGGTGTCTGGGCGCTGATCGTCGCGCTCGTGGCGCTGGTCGCGCTCACCTTCCTCCCCACGCCGTACGTCATCCAGCGGCCCGGCCCGGTCTACGACACGCTCGGCACCGCGACAGGCGCCGACGGCGAGAAGGTGCCGCTCATCAGCGTCGAGGGCGCCCCGACGTACGAGACGTCGGGCACGCTCGATCTCACCACCGTCCAGGTGGTGGGCAATCGCGAGCGCACGCCCAGCTGGTTCGAGCTCGCGCTGGCGTGGACCGACTCGTCCCGCGCCGTCGTGCCGCTCGACTCGGTCTTCCCCGAGGGCGTCACGACCGAGCAGCGCGACGAGCGCAACGCGATGCTGATGGTCGACTCCCAGCACGAGGCGACCGCCGCCGCGCTGAACGAGCTCGGCTACGACACGGGCGCCGAGGTGGTGGTCCAGGAGGCCGTGGCCGACGCGCCCGCCGACGGGCTCCTCGAGCCGGAAGACGTGATCACCGCGATCGACGGCGCGCCCGTCACCTCGGCGACGCAGCTGCGCGAGGCGATCCAGGATGCCGGCGGAGACCCGGTCGTGCTGACGGTGCTCCGCGGCGACGAGGAGCAGAGCGTCGAGGTGACGCCGGAGAAGCACACCGAGGGCGGCACGACGACCTGGCTGATCGGCATCACGCTGCGCACCGACTACGACTTCGAGATCGACGTCACGCTGCAGCTCGACAACGTCGGCGGCCCGAGCGCGGGAATGATGTTCGCGCTCGGCATCATCGACACCCTCACCGAGGGCGACCTGAACGGCGGCAGGAACATCGCGGGGACCGGCACGATCGACGCGGCCGGGACGGTCGGTCCCATCGGCGGGATCCGTCAGAAGCTCTACGGCGCGCGCGACGCCGGTGCGGACTTCTTCCTCGCCCCGGCGAGCAACTGCGACGAAGTGGTCGGGCATGTGCCCGACGGCCTGCAGGTGATCCGGACGTCGTCTCTGGAGGAGTCGCTCGACGCCCTGGAGGTCATCGCGAACGGGGGCGACGTGTCGTCCCTGCCCGCCTGCGTCGCGACCGGATCGTGATCGGCCGCCCGCGGACGGCGCCGTGACCTCCCCGTGACCGGGATGACAGCCGTCCTTCAGTGAGGCCCGCCTAGGATGGAGGGGTGACCTCGACCTCAGCCTCTGCTCCGAACCCGGCCACGCCTCGAACCTCCCGACGCATCCTCGGCATCTCCCTGGTGATCATCGCCGCGTTGATCGCGGCCTTCTTCGTGTTCGCCTCGCTCTACACCGAGTTCCTCTGGTTCGACCAGGTGGGCTTCACCGGCGTGCTCACCACGCAGTGGATCGCCACGGCGGTCATGTTCGTGGTCGGTTTCCTGGGCATGGCGGTGCCGCTCTTCGTGGTCATCCAGCTGGCGTATCGGCTGCGTCCGGTCTACGTGCGACTGAGTTCGCAGCTCGATCGCTACCAGGAGGTCATCGAGCCGCTGCGGCGCCTGGCCATGTGGGGCATGCCGATCTTCTTCGGCCTGTTCGCGGGCTTCGCCGCCGCCGGGCAGTGGAAGACCGTCTGGCTGTGGATCAACGGCGTGGCGACGAGCGAGGTCGACCCGCAGTTCGGCATCGACACCGGCTTCTACATGTTCGCCATGCCGTTCTACTCGATCCTGCTGGCGTTCGTCTCGGCCGTGCTGCTCCTCTCGCTGCTCGTCACCGCGCTCGTGTCGTACCTGTACGGCTCTGTGCGCGTCGGCCAGGGCGAGCTGCGCATCTCCAAGCCCGCCCGCATCCAGCTCGCGGTGATCGCCGGACTCTACCTGCTCGTGCAGGCCGCCAGCCTCTGGCTCGACCGGTACAAGACGCTCACGGCACCCGACGACCGCATCACCGGTGCCGCGTACACCGGCGTGAACGCGACCATCCCGGGCCTGGCGATCCTCGCCATCATCGCCGCCGTCGTGGCCGTGCTGTTCTTCGTGACGGCGGTCATCGGCCGCTGGCGCTTCCCCCTCGCCGCCACGGCACTGCTTCTCGTGGCATCCCTCGTCGTGGGCGTCGGCTACCCCTGGATCGTGACCACGTTCCAGGTGAAGCCGAACCAGAACGCCTACCAGGCGGAGTACTACCAGCGGAACATCGACGGCACCAAGGAGGCCTACGGGGTCGCCGACCTCGAGACCACGGCCTTCGAGGCCGAGACGGATGCCGCAGCCGGTCAGCTGCGCGAAGACGCCGAGACGACCGCCTCGATCCGCATCATGGACCCGAAGGTCATCCCGCCCACGGTCCGCCAGCTCGAGCAGTACCGCGGCTACTACCAGTTCCAGACGACGATGGACGTCGACCGCTACGAGATCGACGGCCAGATGCAGGACACGGTCGTCTCGGTGCGAGACCTCGACATGTCGGGTCTCGGCGACGGCGACAACTGGAACAACCGCGTCGCGGTCTACACCCACGGCTACGGTCTCGTCGCCGCGGCCGGAAACCAGCGCACGAGCGACGGAGAGCCGGTGTTCCTCGAGCGCGGCATCCCGTCGTCGGGCTTCCTCACCGACCGTGAGAACTTCGAGCCCCGCGTCTACTTCGGCGAGAACTCGCCGGAGTACTCGATCGTCGGCGCACCGGAGGGCGCGGAGCCGGCGGAGATCGACTACCCGCGCGGCAAGGACGGGTCGAGCGAGACCAAGACCACCTTCGACGGCGACGGCGGGCCGAGCGTCGGCGACACCTTCACCAAGCTGCTGTACGCGCTGAAGTTCCAGTCGGAGCAGATCCTGTTCTCGAACCTCGTCAACGAGGAATCGCAGATCCTCTACGACCGCGACCCCAAGACGCGCGTGCAGAAGGTCGCCCCGTACCTCGAGCTCGACAGCGACCCGTACCCGAGCGTGGTCGACGGTCGCATCGTCTGGATCGTCGACGGCTACACGACCAGCTCGACGTACCCGTACTCGACGAGCGTGAGCCTGTCCGACGCCATCGCCGACTCGAACGTCACGTCGCCGACGCTCGCGATCGACGACATCAACTACATCCGCAACTCGGTGAAGGCGACCGTCGACGCGTACGACGGTTCGGTGACCCTCTACGCGTGGGACGACGAGGACCCGATCCTCGAGACCTGGCAGAAGGTCTACCCGTCGACGGTCAAGCCGATCAGCGAGATGTCGGGCGAGCTGATGAGCCACGTCCGGTACCCGACCGACCTGTTCAAGGTGCAGCGCGACATCCTGGGCATCTACCACGTCGACAAGGCCGGATCGTTCGCCCAGCAGGACAACCGCTGGCAGACGCCGAACGACCCGCGCAGCGACGCGCTGCTGCAGCCGCCGTACTACCTGACGATGCAGATGCCGGGTCAGGACTCCCCGCGCTTCTCGATGTTCTCGACCTTCATCCCCGCGTCGCAGGGCGCCGGGGGCAGTCGCGACGTGCTGATGGGCTACCTCGCGGTGGACTCGGATGCCGGGGCGGAGGCCGGAGTCAAGGGCGAGGGCTATGGTCAGCTGCGGCTCCTCGAGATCGACACCGACACGACGGTGCCGGGGCCGGGTCAGGTGCAGAACACCTACAACTCCGACACGGCCGTCGTGCCGCAGCTGAACCTGCTGCAGCAGGGCGAGTCCGAGGTGATCTACGGAAACCTGCTGACGCTTCCCGTCGGTGGCGGTCTGCTCTACGTGCAGCCCGTGTACGTGCAGTCGTCGGAGGGTACGCAGCTGCCCCGGCTGCAGAAGGTGCTGGTGGCGTTCGGCGATCGTGTGGCCTTCGAAGACACGCTGACCGAGGCGCTCGACACGCTCTTCGGCGGAGACTCCGGCGCGACGGGCGGCGATGACGAGGTCGAACCGACCGATCCGGCCGACGAGAACGTCGACCAGGGGCAGACTCCGACGGAGCCGTCCGAGCCGTCGGCGCCTTCGGACGATCGTGCCGCCGCTCTCGCCGACGCGCAGCAGGCTCTGCTCGACCGCCAGGCCGCGTTGACGGCGGGCGACCTGGAGAAGTTCGGCGAGGCCGACAAGCGTCTGACCGCGGCCGTGCAGAAGCTCCTCGACCTGGAGTCCGCCGCGGGGGAGTGACCCTGTCGTGACGAACCGGGTGGGCGCTCCCGCGGGGGCGCCCATCCGCGTATCGGCTGACCCTATGGGCTCCATCGGACTCGGGGGATGGGAAGACGCAGTGCGCGGGTCGTACTGTTGCCCCAAGCGTCTTCCCTACCCCCCCGAAGGAGCGCCGTGAACCAGCAGCAGAACGACCTGCCAGAGCCGGGCCCCGTGCAGACCGCGGTCGCCGTGCCTTCCACGACAGGGATCGAGGTCAAGTCGATCGACTGGGTCCCCCTCACCGACAGGACAGGCAGACCCACCAGCCTGTTCCCCCTGTGGTTCATGTCGAACGCCAACCTCACGACGCTCGCCACCGGCATGGTGGGCGTGGCGATGGGAGCCGACTTCCTGGTCTCACTGCTCGCGATCGTGCTGGGCGTGTGCGTCGGCACCGTGTTCACGGCGTTCCACTCGGCCCAGGGCCCCCAGCTCGGCCTTCCGCAGATGATCCAGTCGCGCGCGCAGTTCGGCTACCGCGGGGTCGCGATCGTCTGCCTGGTGGTGGTCGCCAGCATCGTCGGCTTCAACATCTTCAATCAGCTGCTGGCAGGCCAGGTGCTCACCGCGACCACCGGACTCGACGCGGGCTCCTGGTGGTACGTGCTCATCACAGCGCTCGCCCTCACGCTCGCGATCGTCGGCTATCACTGGATCCACCGGGTGCAGAAGTGGCTGACCTGGCTCTTCCTCGCCACGTTCGGCGTCTTCAGCGTCGTCGCGATCTTCGCACTGCCCCTGACGCCGGCCGACTTCTCCGGCGACTTCGACGGCCCGGCCTTCCTCGTGCAGTTCGCGGCCGCTGCAGCCTATGCGCTGGGCTGGGCTCCGTACGTGTCGGACTACTCGCGCTACCTGCCGCCGCAGACGAGTCCGCGCAAGGCGCTGTTCTACACGGCCTCGGGCGTCATCGTCGGCGCGGGCTGGCTGATGGTTCTGGGCGCGTTCGTCGCGTCGCTGTTCGCCGATTCCGACCCCGTCGAGGCGATCACCGCCGCGGCCGACGCGATCCTCCCCGGGGCGGGCGCCGTGCTGCTGTGGTCGGCGCTTCCCGCTCTCATCACGGTGATCACCATCAACATCTACGCGGCGAGCATCGAGCTCATCACCGTCGCCGACTCCTTCCGGCCCGTGCGCCCCACCCGTGCCACGCGCATCGTGGCGTGCACCGTCATCGGTGTCGGCGGGCTCCTGGGTGCGGCATTCTCGACCGGCGAGTTCCTCGACTCGTTCGGCAGCTTCCTCGTGGTGCTGCTGTACGTGCTCGTGCCCTGGACGTCGGTCAACCTCGTCGACTACTACTTCGTCCGCCGCGGCCACTATGCCGTCGCCGAGATGTTCCGTCCGCACGGGATCTACGGCGCGTGGGGATGGCGCGGCATCACCGCGTATGCGATCGGCATCGTCGCGATGATCCCCTTCGTCGTCACGACCTGGTTCACGGGTCCGATCGCCCAGGCGATCGGCGGGATCGACATCGCGCTCTTCGTCGGCCTCGCGGCATCCGCCGTCGCCTACATCCTGCTGGCCCGCGGATTGGACCTCGGCGCGGAGCGCCGGCTCGCCCGTGAGGAGGCCGAGGCAGCCGGCGTCCGCTCGGTGAGCTTCGGAGACGGTCGGCGCTGAACGTTCCGGCGACGCCTCCGGCGACACCGCACGGCGCATATGCGAAAGGCCCCCGATCCGGATTCCTCCTGATCAGGGGCCTTTCTCTTGTTGCGGGGACAGGATTTGAACCTGCGACCTCCGGGTTATGAGCCCGGCGAGCTACCGAACTGCTCCACCCCGCGGCACAAGGAATAACCTATCACGGATCCCCGGGGTCGGCGAATCGACCGGAGCGCGCGAGCGCCTCGGGCGCGTCGCGATGGGGGAGGATGGGGGCATGTCGAACCCCTCCACCGCCGTGCCGGTCGCCGTCTGCCAGTTCGCTCCGACGGCATCGCGAGAAGAAAACCGCGAGCGCATCGCCCGGCTCACCGCGGATGCCGCGGCGCGCGGCGCCCGGCTGGTCGTGCTCCCGGAGTACTCGAGCTTCTTCGTCGATCCGCTCGACGAGCGTCTCGCCGCGAACGCCGAGTCGCTGGACGGCGAGTTCGTCACGACCCTCGAGGCGCTGGCAGCGGAGTACGGAGTGGTGATCGTCGCCGGTCTGGCGGAACGCGCGACGGAGGGTGATCGCGTGCGGAACACGGTCGTGGCGGTCCGCGGCGACGGCATCCTCGCGACGTATCGCAAACAGCACCTCTACGACGCGTTCGGGCAGACCGAGTCGTCATGGGTGGAGCCGGGGGAGATCGGTGAGCCGGCGGTGTTCGAGGTGGCCGGCGTCCGGTTCGGGCTGATGACCTGCTACGACCTGCGCTTCCCCGAGCTGTCGCGCACCCTGGTCGACGCGGGGGCCGACGTGCTGGTCGTTCCCGCCGAGTGGGTGCGCGGACCCCTGAAGGAGCATCACTGGACCACCCTGCTGGCGGCGAGGGCGATCGAGAACACGGTGTTCGTCGCCGCCGCCGACCATCCGGCGCCGATCGGGGTGGGGCACTCGCAGATCGTCGATCCGCAGGGCGTGGTGCGGGCGGGCCTGGGCGCCGACGAGGGCATCGCGGTCGCGGCCGTCGACCGCGAGACCGTCGAGCGCGTGCGCGAGACGAACCCGTCGCTGCGCGTGCGCCGCTACGCGGTGGTGCCGCGCTGATCGGTGCGCTTCGCCCGCCCGCGCGCCCGCGTGCGTCAGAAGGCAGCCGCGAGCCGCGCCGCGGCCTCCTCGAGCACCTCGACGCGCTTGCAGGCGGCGAATCGCACGAGCCCGTCGAACCGGGCCCTCTCGGCCGCTGACACGAACGCGGTCAGCGGGATCGCGACGACCCCGGCGCGCTCGGGGAGAGCGCGGCAGAACGCCGCGGCGTCCCCGCCGCCGACCGCCGTCGCGTCGGCGACGGTGAAGTACCCGCCCTGGGGAGGGTGCACGGTGAGACCGGCGGCGCGGAGGCCCGCGCCCAGCACCTCGTGCTTCGCGGCCAGCGCTGCCGCGGCATCCCGGAAGTATGCGTCGTCGAGGCGCAGTCCGGCGGCGATGGCCGGCTGGAACGGCGAGCCGTTGACGTAGGTCAGATACTGCTTCACCGTGAGCACGGCGGTGATCAGGTCGGCGCGCCCGTGCACCCAGCCGATCTTCCACCCGGTGACGGAGAACGTCTTGCCCGCCGACGAGATCGTCAGGGTGCGATCTGCTGCTCCCGGAAGGGTCGCGATCGGGGTGTGCGGAACACCGAAGGCGAGGTGCTCGTACACCTCGTCGGTGACGATGATCGCGTCGTGGCGCTCGGCCAGACGCACGATCTCGGTGAGCACCGCGCGATCGAACACCGCGCCCGTCGGGTTGTGCGGGTCGTTCACCAGGATGACGCGCGTGCGGTCGGTCACGGCCTCGGCGAGCCGTTCGAGGTCGGGCTGGAAGTCGGGCGCGGCCAGCGGCACGGTGCGCAGCCGCGCTCCGGCGAGCGACACCGCCGCCGCGTACGAGTCGTAGTACGGCTCGAACACGACGACCTCGTCGTCGGGGCCGTCGATCAGCGCCAGCAGGCTGGCGGTCAGCGCCTCGGTCGCTCCCGCCGTCACGATGACCTCCGAGCCGGGATCGACGTCGAGACCGTAGAAGCGCCGCTGGTGCTCGCTGATCGCGGCGAGCAGATCGGGCACTCCGCGGCCGGGCGGGTATTGGTTCGCGCCTCGCGCGATCGCCTCCCTGGCCGCGTCGAGGACCACCGCCGGGCCGTCTTCGTCGGGGAAGCCCTGGCCGAGATTGATCGCCCCCGTGCGGGCCGCCCTGGCCGACATCTCTGCGAAGATCGTAGGTGCGACGGTCCCGTCTGCGGCGAGCAGGCCCGCACCGGCCGCCGTGCGCCGCCACGCGCCAGGAATGACATTCATGACACACAGGCTAAGGCCATAGCGGAAACTCATCCTCGGCATACGAAACGCACAGATACGCGCGGCAGTCTGAAGGGGCGTTGATGAAGGAGCACACCATGAACCACGACGACACCCAGGACCACTCGGCACCCGCGACGAACGCGACCGCCGACACCCCCCAGGCGGCCCCCGCCGCGACGCACGGCCACGAGATGCCGTCGACCTTCGCCTCCGGCGCGCCCGCCGCCGCCCCGTCGCCCGCGGCGCCCCAGCCGTTCGCGGCCCCCGGGGCGGCTCCGCAGGGTGCCGCCTTCGGCATCCCCGCCGCCGACGGCCGCACGCAGCCCACCACGCCGCTCGACGGCTCGACCGCCGCCCCCGCCGAGGTCAAGACCAAGGACGGCCGGCGCGGCACGAAGATCGCGGCGCTCGTCGTCGCGGCGGCCCTCGTCGGCGGCATCTCCGGATTCGGCGGCGGTGCACTGCTCAGCGGCCTCCAGGAGACCCCGTCCAGCGGAAGCGCCTCTGGCCCGCAGACCGTGACGGTGAACAACCCCGGTTCGGTCAACGAGACCGCGGCGGTCGCGGCCGAGGCACTGCCGTCGGTCGTCACCATCGAGGTCGCCGGCTCGGATCAGTCGGGCAGCGGCTCCGGCGTGATCATCAGCGACGACGGCTACGTCCTGACCAACACCCACGTGGTGACCCTCGGGGGTGCCGTCGCCGATCCGACGATCCGTGTCACGACCTCGGACGGTCGCATCTACGAGGCCACCGTGGTGGGCACCGATCCGATCTACGACCTCGCGGTGATCAAGCTGACCGGTGCGAAGGACCTCAAGCCCATCACGTTCGCCGACTCGTCGAAGCTCAACGTCGGCGACACGGCGGTCGCGCTCGGCGCCCCGCTCGGCCTCGCGAACTCGGTCACCACCGGAATCGTGAGCGCGCTCAACCGGAGCATCCAGATCGCCTCGTCCGCTCTGCCGGACTCCTCCTCGCAGGACGCTCCCGACCAGCAGCAGTCGCCCGAGCAGGGCGAGGGCCAGGGACCCTTCCAGTTCGACCTGCCGGGCAACTCCGGACAGCAGGCGTCGGACTCGATCTCGATCGCCGTCATCCAGACGGATGCCGCCATCAACCACGGCAACTCCGGCGGAGCGCTGGTGAACAGCAAGGGCGAGCTGATCGGCATCAACGTGGCGATCGCGAGCCCCGGTGGCGAGGACGCCGGATCGATCGGCATCGGGTTCGCCATCGAGTCGAACATCGCCGAGCGCGTCGCCCAGGAGCTCATCGCCGACGGTGCGGCCACCCATGGACTGCTGGGCGCCTCCGTCCAGGACGCGTCGAGCGTGGAGGGCGCCACGGTCGCCGGAGCGCACATCGCGAACGTCACCGACGGCGGTCCCGCCGAGGCGGCGGGGCTCGAGGCCGGCGACATCGTGACCTCGTTCAACGGCGTTCCGATCACCAGCGCGAGCGACCTCACCGCGCAGGTGCGCGCCGCCGCCGGCGGCAGCGACGCCACCCTCACCTACGTCCGCGGCGGCAAGGACTACGACATCGAGGTGAAGCTCGGCGATCTCGCCGGCTGACCGGTCGCACACGGGAAGGACGCCACTGCGCGATAGGCTCGCGGGGTGGCGTCCTTCTCCTTCGGCACCGGCAATGCGGCCAAGCTGCTCCGGATCCCGCTGTACCTCGCAGGGCGCCTGGGCACACTGCTCGTCCCGCGATCGCGGCGATGGGTCTTCGGCTGCGGGGCCGGCATCGGCGACGGGGCGCTCGCCCTTCAGCGCCACGCGTCCGCCGCGGGGCACGACACCCTGTGGCTCACCTCGTCGGACCGGGAGGATGCGGATGCCGCGGCGCGCGGCATCCGCACCGTCCGCCGCGACGGCGTCCGCGGGTGGTGGGCGACGGCCAGGGCGGGCGTGATCGTCGTGACGCACGGCCTCGGCGACGTGAATCGCTATGCCGACGGCGGCGCGTTCGTGGTCCAGCTCTGGCACGGCATCCCGCTCAAGCGCATCGGACTGGACTCGCCGGCCACCACCCAGGTGCCCGACGTCCCGGGGGCGCCGATCCTCCGCCGGCTGATCGCCCTGCTGTACCGAGGCGCGACGCAGCGGATCCGCGTGCTCCCGGCCGCCTCGCATCGGGCGCGAGGTCGACTGGAATCCGCCTTCGGGCTCGGCGACGGCCGCGTGGTCGTGACGGGCGAGCCCCGCGTCGACGTCCTGTCGACCGGCTCGGCGGACGACCGCCGGGACGCGGCATCCGCTCTGCTCGATCGAGTCGTGGGCGATCGGGCGCCCGGCTCCCGCGTCGTGCTGTACGCGCCGACCTGGCGCGACGGAGCCCCCGACCCGGCGGTGCCGACGGCCGCCGAATGGGTGCGCATCATCCGCGTGCTCGAAGAGAGCGATGCGACGCTGCTCGTGCGCTCGCACCCGCTCGGCGAGGGCGCGTACGCACCACCGCTGCCCACGGCGCGCGTGCGGATGCTGGGCGCCGGGGTGCTCGCCGACGTGACGCCCGCCCTCCCCGCCGTCGACGTGCTCATCACCGACTACTCCTCCCTGGCGTACGACGTCGGTCTGCTGCGCATGCCCGTGCTGTTCCTGGCGCCGGATGCCGCCGAGTACGCCCGCACCCGAGGGTTCTACGGCAGGTTCGCGGACGTGGCGGGGGACGACGCGGCCGACGGTTGGGACGATCTGCTCGGGCGACTGTGGCACCTGCTCGCCGACCCCGCGGCGTTCGACGCCGCGTCGACGCGTTCCGCTACGCTCAGCGCGGAGATGCACGCGTATCGCGACGGACGCAACACCGAGCGGGTCTATCAGGCGATCCGCGCGCGGGGGATACCCGCGCCGAGAGGAGCAGCATGACAACGGCCCGGATCGACGAGGAGTCCGAGGCGCTGGTCGTCGCCGGCACCGGTCAGCGCCCGGAGGCGGCGGAGCTCATCGGACCGCGAGCACGCGTCGACGCCCGGCTGACCGGCGGCGGCAAGACGTGGAAGGCCCATTTCCCGCTGCAGGCGTCCCGCTGGGGCGGACCGGCCCTGCCGCTGCCGTCGGGTCGGTACGAGCTGCGCATAGCCGGTGTCGACGTCGATGCGCTGCAGGTGGCGCCGGCGGTGCTCACCGGCGTGCGCGTCGAGGTCGACGGGGCAGAGGTGCGCATCGCCGCTCCCGTCTCGCCGGTCTACGAGACCGTCGAGGGGCAGACGACGCTCGAGGGGCGCTACGAGGCCGAGGCGGGGGGCACCGAGAACGCGGTGTTCTTCGAGAGCTTCTACGGGCGCAGCGTCGGGTGCAACCCGCGGGCCATCGACCGTGAGCTCGCGGCGCGCGCTCCGCAGGTGCGCCGCTACTGGAGCGTCGTCGACCTCTCGGTCGCCGTACCGGAGGGAGCGGTCGCCGTCATCGAGGGCAGCCCGGAGTGGTGGCGTGCGCGCGGCTCGGCCCGTCTGCTGGTGGTGAACGACTGGCTGCGACGCCGCTTCGTGCGCAAGCCGGGTCAGAAGGTTCTGCAGACCTGGCACGGGACTCCGTTGAAGCGGCTCGCCCTGCACCGGCCGGGGTTCGATCCGCGGCGCATGGCCGCCGTCATCCGGGAGTCGCGTCGGTGGGACGTGCTGCTCGCGCAGAACACCTACTCCGAGCGCATCCTCCGCAAGGCGTACGCGTTCTTCGGACGACCGATCTGGGTCGAGGGCTACCCTCGCAACGACGTGCTCACGACCGGCGACCCGGCGGCGATCCGCGCAGCGCTGGGCATCGGAGCGGGCGAGCGGGTGCTGCTGTACGCGCCGACGTGGCGCGACGACCGCGACGAGATGGTCGACTTCATCGATCCCGAGCTCCTCGCCCGCCAGACCGATGCCGTGGTGCTCGTGCGGGGTCACACGCGCACACTGCCGCAGGGGCGCGACCACGCGGGCGCGCGGGTGATCGACGTGACGGGGTACCCCGAGACGGCGCAGCTGCTCCTCGCGGCCGATGCCCTCATCACCGATTACTCCTCGGTCATGTTCGATTTCAGCGTCACCGGCAAGCCGATGTACTTCCTGGTCCCCGACATGGACCACTACCGCGGGCAGCTCCGCGGCTTCTACTTCGATCTGGCCGAACGGGCGCCGGGTCCGCTGCTGCGCACGCAGGACGAGCTGGTGGCCGCGCTGGCCGACGACGGCCACGAGGCCGCCTACGCCCGTCGCTACGCCGCCTGGCGGGCGCAGTTCAACAGACGCGACGACGGTCACGCGGCCGAGCGGGTGGTCGACCGCATCCTCGATCTGGGGTTCCTCACCCCGTGATCATCGCCTGCTGACGGTCACGGCAGAGGCGTGTTCCGCGTGCCGAGGCGCGAGGCGTCGACCGTGTCGCGCGCCCCGCGGAGCACACCGCCGAGGAATCCGACCCCCCACGACAGGTGCATGGTGGGCAGCACGATGAGCGTCCAGAGACGCTGACGAAGGCCGCCGCCACGCGGGGCGGAGGCGACGCCCAGCACGAGCAGCACGTACAGCGCGAGCGGCAGGTAGGCCACGAGTGATGCGACGACCGAGAGCGGGCCGGTCAGCACCCCGGAGATCTGCAGGATGCCGACCACGATCGCGAGCAGCACGAGGAGGACGAGCGCCGGCGGCGCGAAGTACCGGATGCCGTTGCGCCGACCGAATCGCCGGACGAGCTCTCCTCGCCACGCACCGGTCGCACGGAACTGTCGCGCGAGCCGCAGCCAGCTCTCCCGGGGCCAGTACGTGACGGAGAGACCCGGGTCGAACCAGACGCGGTGCCCCGCCTGGCGGATGCGCAGGTTGAGCTCCCAGTCCTCGCCGCGGCGGACCGACTCGTCGAAGAGGCCGATCTCGTCGAGCACCTCGCGTCGCATCACCCCGAGGTACGCCGACTCGGCCTCCCCCTCCTGCGTGCTCCCGTGATAGGCGCCGCCTCCGAGGCCGACGGGGGAGTTGTAGAGCCGGGCGACCGCCTTCTGGAACGGCGTGCGACCCTCGGCGTGCATCACGCCGCCGACGTTCGCCGCTCCCGTGCGCTCGAGCGTGCCGATGGCGCGGGCCGCGTATCCCGGAGAGAGCTCCGAATGCGCGTCCACGCGCACGACGGTGGGATATCGGCTGGCTCGGATGGCCGCGTTCAGACCGACCGGGATGTGTGCGGCGGGATTGCGGACCAGGCGGATGCGGTCGTCCGCGGCGGCCAGGCGCTCGGCGAGTTCCGTCGTGCCGTCGGTCGAGGGGCCGAGCGCGAGGACGAGCTCGCTGGGCGCGCCGACCGCCTGGGTCAGCACGGATGCGACGGCGTGCTCGAGGTAGGCCCGCTCGTTGAGCACCGGCATGATGAACGACACTCCGGCGCGCGAGACGGACACGTTGGCAGACACATCATGATCATGGCACGGCGACCTCGGTCGTTCCCTGATCCAGGAGCGTCGTTCCCTGATCGAGGAGCGGGAAGGCCCGGTCGACTCAGTATCCTGGAGGGATGGGTGCACTGTCCGACGCCAGGAAGGCGTACCGCCTCCTCCGCCGCGCGCTCGCCTCTCGCAGCGCCGTCCAGCGGGTCCGCCGGAGACTCGCGGACCGCGAGCCGTACCCTCTCGATCACTTCCAGGTGGCCGTCTACTTCGCCGACGGCGCGGTCAACATGTACCAGATGCGGCAGTGGTACCGCCCGCTCGCCGAGCTCTCGCAGCGGTGGCCCGTCGTCGTGCTGTCCCGCTCCGCGACCGGCGCCGAGAAGCTGCTGGAGGAAGGCGGCCTGCCCGTCGCTTTCGTGCCCAAGGTGCGCGACCTCGAGTCGTTCATCGCGCATCAGGACATCCGGGTCGTGCTGTACGTGAACCAGAACACCCGGAACTTCCAGATGTTCCGCTACGGGCGGCGCTGGCACGTGTTCATCAACCACGGCGAGTCCGACAAGATGTACATGACCACGAACCAGTACAAGGCCTACGACTACGCGTTCGTGGCCGGTCAGGCCGCTCGTGACCGGCTCACCCGCACGCTCTGGGACTACGACGTCGACCGCCGCACCATCGACATCGGCCGCCCGCAGGCCGACCACTACTCGGGTCGGCTGCCCTACACACCGGATGAGCGCACGGTCGTCCTCTACGCGCCCACGTGGGAGGGCGACCGGCCCACGGCGCTCTACGGCTCGATCGCGACGCACGGCGAGACGCTCGTGGGCGAGCTGCTGGCGACGGGCCGGCACCGGGTGATCTACCGTCCTCATCCGCGCAGCGGCGTGGTCGACGAGGCCTACGGGGCATCACACCGGCGGATCGTCGCAGCGATCGAGGCGGCGAACGCCGCCGACGCCGGCGCGCAGCACGTGTACGACGACGGTCCCGACCTCGGCTGGCAGCTGTCGGCGGCCGACGTCGCCGTCGTCGACATCTCGGCGATGGTCTACGACCGCCTCGCGGCGGGGAAGCCCCTCCTGATCACCCGGCCCGCCGACCCGCGCGCGTCCGTCGACACCGCCGGGTATCTCGCCGACTGCGAATGGCTCACGGCACAGGATGCGGGCCGCATCGTCGCCGAGGTCGAGCGCGTGCGTGCCGACGAGGCGGCCGTCGCACGGTTGCGGACCTGGGTGCAGCACTACTTCGGCGACACCACGCCCGGCGTCGCCACGGCGAAGTTCCACGGCGCCGTCGAGCGGCTCATGCAGGAGTGGGAGACCTGGCATGCGCGCGAGGACGACGCGATCCTCGAGGAGCACGACGACGACGAGGCCGGCGAGGACGACGCGTGACCGCCGGCTTCCCCCGGGCGCGCGCCGTCGCCTCGCACCTGGAGGTGCTGCCGCACACGGGGTCGACGAACGCCGATCTCCGCGAACGTGCGGTCGACGCGCACGGGTGGCCGCATCTGTCGGTGCTGCTGACGAGGCATCAGACCGCCGGGCGGGGGCGGCTCGATCGCCGCTGGATCGCGCCCGACGGGGCGTCCCTGGCCGTCTCCGTGCTGTTGCGAACGGTGCCCGCAGGCTCCGACGCGCGCGGGTGGATCCCGCTGACGGCCGGGCTCGCGATGGCCGAGGCGGCCGCGACGCAGCTTCCGGGTCACGACGTCACGGTGAAGTGGCCGAACGACGTGCTCGTCGACGGCAGCAAGATCTGCGGCATTCTCGCCGAAGCGACGACGGATGCCGTCATCGTGGGCTCCGGGGTCAACACGGCCATGACCCGGGCCGAGCTGCCGGTGCCGACGGCGACGTCGTTCGCGGCCCTCGGCGCCCCGGTCGACGAGGATCGGCTGCTCGCGGACTACCTGAGCGCACTGGACGCGTGGCTCGCGCGGCTCACCGCGGCTGACGATGCGATCGCGAGCGGTCTGCACGCGGCGGTGTCGGCGCGCTGCGGCACGCTCGGACGGGCGGTCGGCGTGGCGATGCCCGGCGGCAGCGAGCTCCGGGGCACGGCGACGGCGATCGACGCCCAGGGCCGGCTCGTCGTGACCGTCGACGGATCCGATCACGCCGTCTCCGCCGGCGACGTCGTGCACGTGCGTCCGGCCTGAACTGACACGCCGCCGGGCAGACGGCGATGTCGCCGATCCCGGGCACAATGGTGGGGTGACTCAGCCCACGACGCTCGGAGGCCGGCCCCTGATGCCGCCGCCCGGCGTGCCGGCGCAAGAGCTGCTCATCGCCCGCTTCCGTGGCCACGCCCGCCGGCTCTTCTGGTCGGCCGTCGCGCTGATCGCCGTCTTCGGGGCGACCGCCTTCTTCTACGACAACCTCCCTGCGGGCCTCGAGAACTGGATGCTGCTGTGCGCGGCGGGTCTGCTCGTCCTCCTCACCGCCGTGGTGCCGTTCCTCGTCTGGTACTCGCGCAGCACGACGATCACCACGAAGCGCGTCATCAGTCACGACGGCGTCGGTGCGCGGAACCGGCGGGAGATGTCCCACGCGAGGGGCTACACGATCTCGGTCCGTCGTGGTCCGCTCCAGCGGCTGTGGGGCGCCGGCACCATCACGCTGTCCAACGGCGTGGACGACCCTCTGCGGCTGTCGAACGTGCCGAACGTGACGCTCGTGCACGAGACGCTCGCCGACCAGATCGAGGTCGGGCAGATCCTCGCGCACCGCGACGCCCAGGGCGGCCGAGACGAGTCCCGCGAGGCGTGACGTGTCATCCGCCGCGGCCGCCGTGCGGAAGAATGGGGGCAGACGGAAGGGAGACGCGATGACCGTGCGTGTGGGAGTGATCGGTGGAGGGCAGCTCGCCCGGATGATGATCGCCCCGGCGGTCGAGCTCGGACTCGAGCTGCGCGTCCTCGCCGAGGCGGAGGGCATGTCGGCCGAACTCGCGGCGACCGCGGTCGGCGACTACCGCGACGCAGAGGCGGTGCGCGCCTTCGCCGCCGACGTCGACGTGATCACGTTCGATCACGAGCACGTGCCGCAGCAGGTTCTGCAGGCGCTCGTCGCCGAGGGCGTCGTCGTGCACCCCGGGCCCGATGCGCTCCGTTTCGCGCAGGACAAGCTCGTGATGCGCGCCCGCCTCGCCGAGCTCGATGTTCCGCAGCCCGACTGGGCGGCCGTCCGCACCGCCGACGAGCTCCAGGTGTTCCTCGACGCCCATGACGGCCGAGGCGTGGTGAAGACGCCGCGGGGCGGCTACGACGGCAAGGGGGTGCGGGTCGTCCGCGCCGCAGACGACGCACGGGACTGGCTGGATGCCGTCGGCGAGGGCGAGGCGCTCCTCGTCGAGGAGCTCGTGCCCTTCGTGCGGGAGCTCGCCCAGCAGGTGGCGCGCCGGCCGAGCGGGGAGACCGTCGCCTACCCGGTCGTGGAGACCGTGCAGCGCGACGGCGTCTGTGCCGAGGTCATCGCACCCGCGCCCGCCGCGACCGATCGCCTCGTGCAGGTCGCCGAGGAGATCGGCCGCTCGATCGCCGAGGGCCTCGGCGTCACGGGCATGCTCGCCGTGGAGCTGTTCGAGACCGACGATGAGCGCATCCTCGTCAACGAGCTCGCGATGCGCCCCCACAACAGCGGCCACTGGAGCCAGGACGGCGCGGTCACCGGGCAGTTCGAGCAGCATCTGCGAGCGGTGGCCGATCTGCCGCTCGGCAGCACGGCGCCGCGTGCGGCCTGGTCGGTGATGGTCAACATCCTCGGCGGCCCCGCCGACGGCACGCTCGAGGAGCGCTTCGGGGGAGCCATGGCGGAGCACCCCACGGCGAAGATCCACACCTACGGGAAGTCGCCGCGCCCCGGCCGCAAGGTCGGGCACGTC
This sequence comes from Microbacterium martis, assembly GCF_047246685.1. Classification (NCBI taxonomy): domain Bacteria; kingdom Bacillati; phylum Actinomycetota; class Actinomycetes; order Micrococcales; family Microbacteriaceae; genus Microbacterium; species Microbacterium martis. Next base: position 716,804 of record NZ_JBFOKT010000001.1, read on the forward strand.
AACGTCGCCGGCGACGACCTCGACGACGCCGTCTACGTGGCCAGGGCGGCCGCCGCGCACTTCGCCTGAGCCTCCGGATTCCCGCCGGAGAGGGCGTGCCGCTGGGGGCTTCTCCCAGCCGCAGACCGTAGCCTGATCTGGTGACCGAGCCTCTGCACTCCTCCGCCGCGCCCCTGGTCGGCGTGATCATGGGATCCGACTCCGACTGGCGCGTCATGAGCGACGCCTCCCAGGCGCTGTCCGACTTCGGCATCCCGCACGAGGTCGAGGTCGTCTCGGCCCATCGCACTCCCGACAAGCTGATGTCCTACGCGCGGGAGGCGCGCGCCCGCGGCATCCGCGTGATAATCGCCGGAGCCGGGGGAGCGGCGCACCTGCCCGGGATGGTGGCCTCGATGACGCCGCTCCCGGTCGTGGGCGTGCCCGTGCCGCTCGCGTATCTCGACGGCATGGACTCCTTGCTCTCGATCGTGCAGATGCCCTCCGGCATCCCGGTCGCGACGGTGTCGATCGGCGGTGCGCGCAACGCCGGATTGCTCGCGGCGCGCATCATCGGTGCGTCCGACGCCGACGTCGCCGATCGCGTCGAGGCCTTCGCCCGCGACCTCGAATCGCAGGTCGAGCAGAAGAACGAACGGCTGAAGGGGTCGCTGTGACCCTGGCGCCGCCCCGGCCGACGGGGCGCCCGCTGATCGAGACCCGGCCGCTGCGGCATCCGGACTCCGCCGATCGGGGCATGATGGCCAAGCGCGGCTGGTGGCTGGTCGCGCTGAACCTTCTCATCCCGGGATCCGCGCAGGTCCTGGCCGGCAATCGGCGGCTCGGCCGCATCGGTCTCGGCGCCACGCTGCTCGCCTGGTTCCTGGTGATCGTCGCGGCGGGTCTCGCGCTCTTCGCCCGCCCCGTGCTGCTCTGGCTGACCGTGGGCGGCGGCTGGTTCTCGGCCGTGGTGCTCACCCTCGTGCAGGTGCTGCTCGTGGCATACGTCGTGCTGTGGATCGTGCTCACCTTCGACGCCCTGCGCCTGGTGCGCCTCGTCAGAGTCCCCGCCGCGGCGCGGTTCGCGATCCCCGTCGTCGCCCTGGTGCTGCTCGGCCTCGTCGGAGGTGCGGCCGGATACGCGGCCACGGTGGTCGGCTCCACCCGCAGCACCGTCAGCACCATCTTCGGCCAGAGCGGACCGAGCCTGCCGCCCAGCGACGGGTACTACAACATCCTGCTGCTCGGCGCCGACAGCGGTGACGGTCGCGACTCGATGCGATTCGACAGCATCTCGGTGGTGTCGGTCAACGCCGATACGGGCGCGGTGACCATCACGGGCATCCCCCGCGAGCTTCCGAACGCCCCGTTCAGCGAGGGCAGTCCGATGCAGGCCCTCTACCCGAACGGCTTCGAGGGGCACGCGTCGTCGTCGTGCGGGTGGAACGGGTGGATGAACCACGTGCGCAACGCGGCCGAGATCTGCCGCGAGGACGGCGGGTCGGCGCTCTATCCGGATGCCGTGGCGCACGGCTCCGATCCCGGCATCGAGGCGACCAAGGATGCCGCCGAGGGCGTGCTCGGGATCGAGATCCCCTATTACGTCTTCGTGGACATGCACGGCTTCGCCGAACTCGTCGACGCGCTCGGCGGCGTCGACATCACCGTCGCCGAGCGCCTGCCGAAGGGTGGGCCGCCCGAGGGGTGGCACGGCACGGATGTGAACGAGTGGGCCATCGGCTGGATCGAGCCGGGCCAGCAGCACATGGACGGCGACACGGCGCAGTGGTACGCCCGCTCGCGGTACACGACGAGCGACTGGGATCGCATGAAGCGTCAGCGGGAGCTGCAGGAGGCGATCCTCGGCCAGTTCACGCCGCAGACGGTGCTGACGCGCTTCAACGAGGTCGCGGCCGCGGGGACGGCGCTCATCAGCACCGACCTGCCGCAGGACAAGCTGCCGGAGTTCTTCGACCTGATGCTCAAGGCGAAAGAGGAGCCGGTGACCACGATCGAGCTCACGCCCGCCTCAGGCGTCGATGAGCATCAGCCGGACTACGCCTACATCCACGAGATGATCCGGTTGGCGCTGCATCCGCCCACCCCCACTCCGACGCCGTCGCCCTGACACGGGCACGACGCAGCCCACGATCGCCCCGGGGAGGGTGCGATCGTGGGCTTCCGGTGCGGCCACCGGACTCGCCAGACGACGGTGATCGGAGGGGGAGGGATCACCGTCGTCCAGCCGACCACCGCGCGAGGCGGCAGCCAGACTCAGGCGCGCTTGCGGCGTGCAGCGCCGGTCGCGACGAGGGCTCCGCCGGCGACGAGAGCGACGGCCCCGCCTCCGAGGATCCACGGCGACACGCTTCCGCCGGTGAGGGCGAGCTCGAAGCCGTCTCCGGAGAGAGGCAGCTCGACCCCCGCGGCGGCCACGACGGGGTCGTGGTCGCAGTTCGACGCGCTGTCGTGGCCCTGGGACACCGTGATGGTCGCCGTGTACGACCGGGATCCGGCGAACGCCACCGCGTACGAGCCGTCGCCGTCGGACGGCGGCCGGAACGTCAGGGTCAGGCTTCCGTCGGCAGCGGCCGTGTTCCCCGAGACGGCGGCCTTGCCCGCGTCCAGACCCGAGACCGAGACGTTGACGTTCTCGGCCGGCAGGAAGTAGTCCGGGCCGAAGACGATCGTCGACACCTCGCAGACGTCGATGATCGGATCGTCGACCTTCACCGCGGGAGGTGCGGGGTAGGTTCCCGACTCGGTCGGGACGGACGGCGCCGCGGTCGCGACGGCGGGCGCCATCAAGACCAGTGCGCCAGCGGTCAGGCTGATGGCAGCCAGCTTCTTCAGCATGATTTCTCCCCAGAAATGTCACGCGGAATCGCACCCGAACACACCCCTGCATTCGACTGCGTGAACTCATCCTGCCCCCACGGCAGGAAGACAGAGCCCAGATATTCCCCAGTGGACTGACAGTATCCTATCCGCGGGCGAAAGTCACGAACCGCAACGCAGTTCCTCATGCGACATCTCGGCGGCCTCGATCAGGGGCGTCGTGAGCGTCTCGGTGAACTCGGCGCCGGCCCCCTCGCCCTGGAACTCGACCGTGATCGTCGTCGACTCTCCGGGTGCGAGGACCACGTCGTGCTGGACCACCGAGCGGTCGCCGAGCATCGCCGTCTGCACGCCCTCCTCGGAGCCGTCCCGGTCGATGCGCGAGGGCGTGGCGCCGTCGGGCCCGTACACCGCGATCAGGGTCCCCACCGAGCCGGCGGGCACGCCGTAGGCACCGCCGCCGGTCACGTACAGGGGCAGGGAGGCGGCGGCGTCGGCCGGCGCGGTGTTCGTCCACGTCACCTCGACGCGGGTGGTGGGCGCACCGTCGCACGTGCCGACGGCGGTGACGATCGAGGCCCGCGTGTAGTAGTCCATCTTCGCGCCGGTGGTGTCGTTCATCAGCACGCCGACGAAGGTCGCCGCCGGGCCGTCCTCCGGGATGATCCCGCCGAGAGCGGACGCCGCGAGGACCGCCTGCTCGTCCTCGTGCGCGCTCCAGATGCGGATGCGTCCCTCGCCGGCCGACTCGGCCAGTGCGCCGATGAGCTTCTTCGGGTCGCCGCCGGTCAGCGCCGCGGCGAACAGTCCGCTCGCCGCCTGGGCGAAGACCTGGTCCTGGACGACGGGATCGGGGATCGTCGCGTAGATCTCCGAGAGAAGGATGCTCGTGACGGTGTCGGCCGTCGCCGTGAAGGGGCCGAAGGCGAGATCGCCCGTCGCCGCGAGCAGGTGCTCGGCGACGACCGCGTCGACCGCGATCACGCCGTCGACGGTGCCGCCGAAACGGCCGATCCACCGCGCGGCGATGGTGGGCCCCGCTTCGGAGAAGTCGGGGATGCTGGTGAGGTTCTGCAGGTAGCGCCCCGGGCGGTCCTCGAACAGCGCCGTGGTGGACTCGCTCACGGGGAGCGGCTCGTCGAGCGGCGGGAAGTCGCGCGAGGACGCCTGGGTCTGCAGGGAGATCGAGCCGTTCTCGACGTGCAGCAGCGCGATCGAGCCGATGATCCCGCCCGATGAGCGCAGCTCGGCGTTGTTCTGCATGGCCAGCACGTAGTCGCGCGGCCCCTCTCCGCCGAGCATGGTCGGCAGCAGCACCGACGCCCCGTGCAGCGAGCCGACGACCGTCGCCGCCTCGGTCACGGACGAGCGCAGTTCGCCCACCGCCTCGGCGAGCGGCGGCAGGGTCGATTCGGCGTCGATGCGTCGCGCACGCTGCTCGGCCGACGTGAGCGCCGCGCTCGCGGTGCCGAGGGGCTTCTCGATCTGCGCGAACGGCGCGAGGTCGATCGTCCCGCCGGCGAAGCCGAGGCTCGCCAGATCGAAATCGGCGGCGACGTCGAGCAGCGGCGTGAGCGCGTCGGCGGCCACGTCGTCGGCGATCTCGGCCACCTCGCTGACCGCGCGGAAATTCGGTCCCAGCCACGGCAGGACTCCGAAGGCGTGCCACACCGGATCCGAGGTGAGCGCATGGGCGGACTCGGCGTGCGACGCGATGCTCCTCGCGACGGGAGCGGCACCCTCGAGGTCGCCCTCGGCGATGGCCTTCTTCAGCTGAGAGGCGCCCGAGGCCACGCGTTGGAGATCGCTCACCGCTCCGATGCCGCGGATCGCCACCCAGCCCACGGCCACCAGCAGAAGAGTCAGCACGAGCCCGACGGTCCATCCGATCCATCGGCGCCGTCTGGGAAGTCGACCGTCGCTCACCTGAGCATTCAAGCACGAAGACGCCCGGCGCCGGGGAACGGGAGCCGGAGGCCCATTCGCGGGCGCGCGGTGGCGTTCCGCCGAGGCGGGGCTCCGCGAGGTTAGCCTGGAGCCATGGGTGCCCGGCTCCGCGTAGTCCTCGATCAGGTCGATCAGGTCGTCGACGACGATCAGGCCTCCGCGGCCCAGGACCTGACGGCGGGACTCATCGCGACGGCGCCCACCGGATGCACTGTGGAAGCGATCGTCCCTGCGGGCGCCGAGGTGTCGATGACCGGTCTCGACGACGTCCGCGCACTGACCCTGGCGCGCCGCGAGCTCGCGGCCGCGTGGCAGCTCGGGATCGCGCCGGGCGTCGGCGGAGGCCTCATCCACGCCCCCTCGCTCATGGCCCCTCTGGTCCGCCACGACCGACTGCACGACAATGATCAGACCACCGTCACGGTGTGGGACCTGCGGGCCTGGGAAGCGCCGGAGCTCCTGCCGAAGGGCGTCGCGGCGTTCCAGCGCGCCATGCTCCGGCGAGCCGTCAAGCACGCCGACGCGGTGGTCGTGCCGTCGCACGCGGTGGGGGAGCGGCTCTCCGAGCTGGCACGACTCGGTGACCGGGTGCGGGTGATCGCCGGTGCTCCGCCGCGCGACCTGGGTGTGCCGCCCGACGCGGAGGAGCGCCGTGCGGCGTTGTCGCTGCCGTCGTCGTACGTGGCTCTCACCGGGACGCCCGACTCGCTCGCAGCGGGATTCCGCGGCGCCGTCGCAGCCGGAGCCGACGCCGTGGTGCTCGACGTGCCCGAGGGGTACGAGCCCCGCCTGGCCGACGCGGCCGCGGCGGTCGGCCTGCCCGAGAATCGCGCGCACTCCCGTGGACCGCTGTCGACGCACGACCGTGCCGCCGTGCTCGCGGGCGCCTCGGCCCTGGCCGCGACGAGTCCGGTGGCCGGGTGGCCGTGGCGCGCGGTCGAGGCCATGGCGCTCGGTGTCCCGGTGGTGGCGGTCGACGTCGGCTGCCACCGCGACGTCATCGCCGACGGCGGCCTCGTCGTCGGGGAGGCGGATCTTCCGGATGCCGTCGCCGACGCGGCGGGAGCGGGCGCGGCGCGTCTGCGGGTCCTGGCGGCGGATCGCTCGCGGGCGTTCTCGTGGATGGGATCGGCCGAGCGGGTGTGGGGTCTGCACGCCGACCTCTGATCGGCTGAGAGCAGCCTGCACATCCGCACGACACGCGGTCGGCTTTCCGCCGCTTCTCCGTAACAGTGGCATCATCCGGCAACTTCCGTCACACTGGTCACATGTCTCGACGTGCCCCACGCTCGCGAAACACACGGAGGACCACCCGCCTCCTCACCTGTTTCCTCGCTGCCTTCGCCCTGGTCCTCGGAGCGGCCGTGCCCGCCACCGCCGCCGCGGCATCCGTCTCGTCGAGCGCCGCCCTGTCGGCCGCCGGCCCTGTCATCGGGGGCGGCGTGAAGACCACCCTCGTCGGCTTCAACGCCGGCAACATCATGAGCGACGCCGTGTTCACCAACAAGAACTCGATGTCGGAGGCCCAGATCCAGGCCTTCTTCAACGGCAAGGTCGCGCGCTGCGCCTCGGGCTACACGTGCCTCAAGGACTTCCGGACGACGTCGGTCACCCGCCCCGCCGACAAGTACTGCGCGGGCTACACCGGCGCGGCCAACGAGTCGGCGGCCCGCATCATCTACCGGGCGGCGCAGTCGTGCAACATCAACCCGCAGGTGCTCATCGTCATGCTCCAGAAGGAGCAGAGCCTCGTCACCTACACCGCGCCGACGCCCGGACGATTCAACATCGCGCTCGGTCAGGGCTGCCCCGACGACGCGCCCTGCGACCCGCAGTACGTCGGCTTCTTCCATCAGATCTACGGCGCCGCGCGCCAGATGCAGATCTACATGGAGGGCAAGTGGTTCCAGTACTACGCCCCCGGGAAGACGTGGAACATCCGCTACGACGTCGAGCTCTCCTGCGGCTCGTCGCCCGTCTACATCGCCAACAAGGCGACCTCGGCGCTGTACTACTACACGCCGTACCAGCCCAACGCCGCCGCGCTGCGCGCCGGATGGGGAGAGGGCGACGGATGCTCCGCCCACGGCAACCGCAACTTCTACAACTACTTCACCGAGTGGTTCGGCTCGACGCAGATCCCGTCGTCGATGATCCCGTCGCTCTCGTCGACCGACCTGAGCCCCTTCGTGCTCGGGGCGGACAAGGCCGGTGAGGTCTGGGGCTACCCGTACCTCAACGGGGCGTGGGGCGACCGCGTGAAGATCGGCACCGGTCTCACCGGCGTGAAGAAGTTCTTCGGCGTGGGCGACCTCGACGGCGACGGGCACCGCGACTTCGTCGCCGTGAAGACGTCGGGCGCGGCTCAGCTGATGCGCGGCAACGGCACGACCACGCTGTCCGCGCCCACGAACCTGACCGGCGACTGGTCGGGCGTCGTGCTCGCCGCGCCCGCCGGGGACTTCGACGGCAACGGCGTTCCCGACCTGTTCACCACCGACGCGGCCGGCCGCCTGCTGCTGTGGTCGGGCAACGACCGCGGAGGCTTCGCCGCGCCGCGCGTGGTCGGCAACGGCTGGTCGATGATGAACCTGCTCACCGGCAACGGCGACTTCGACGGCGACGGACGCGCCGACCTCATCGCCCGCGACACGGCCGGTCGCCTCTTCCTCTACTCGGGCAACGGCAAGGGCACCTGGAAGGGGTCGAAGCAGATCGGCAACGGCTGGCAGGGCTTCGCCGACGTCTTCAACACGGGCGACTTCACCGGCGACGGGCACCCCGACCTGCTGGCCACCGAACCGGGCGGAACGCTCCGCCTGTACCGCGGCTCGGCCGGAGGCTGGCTGACCGACGGCATGGCGATCGGATCGGGCTGGCACACCTTCGCCGCGGCGGCGGGCGCGGGCCCGCTCGTCGTGACGCCGCGCGCGCTTCCCGCGGGCGCCGGCAACCTCGACGGCGTCTACGGGCGCGACCTCGTCGCCCTCACCGACGCCGGCGAGCTGCGGGTGTACGGCACCACGGGCGACGGCAACTGGGGCGGCATCCTGCGGCCGCAGGGCGGCTGGGCGGCGACCGACCGCGTGATCCCGATGGGCGACTTCAACGGCGACGGCTTCAGCGACCTCGGTCAGGTCGACGCGGCCGGTGCCTTCTGGCTGCACCCCGGGGTCAGCGGCGGCGGCTTCGGCCCGCGCGTCAACATCGGCAGCGGGTGGAACAACTTCCTGCGCATCGTGGGAGGCCTCGACTTCGACGGCAACCGCGTGGCCGACGTGCTCGCCGTGGATCCTCGCGGCAATCTGCTCCTCTACCGCGGCAGCGGCGGAGGCGGGTGGGCCACCGGTTCGGGCGTCACGATCGGACAGGGCTGGGCCGGGTTCACCGACATGTTCAGCGTGGGCGACTTCGACGGCGACGGCCTCGCCGACCTGATGGGTCGCACGTCGGCGGGTCTGCTGATGCTGTACCCGACGACCGGCGACGGCAACTGGGGCAACATCCGGTCGATCGGCCAGGGCTGGGGCGGCATGGCGAAGGTGTTCAGCACGGGCGACTTCAACGGCGACGGCAACGTCGACGTGCTCGGTGTGCTCCCCAACGGCGACATGTACCTCTACCGCGGGAACGGCCGCGGCAGCTGGACCGGCGACCAGCCTCGGATCAACGCGGGCTGGCAGATCATGAAGCAGCTCGTCTGACACCCGGCGCGCACGGCACGAGGACACCCTTCGGGGTGTCCTCGGTCGGTTTCCAGGGGTGGAATAGGATACTGGGATGCGCTGCGACGACCCACGTCGCAGCTGAATGAGTGGGCCCGTGACAGATACCCGTGATCTTTTCGCCGTCGTCCCGCGTTCCGAGTTCGACACCCCTGGCACCAGTCGGGGCCTGATCGATGTCGTGCGCTGGCGCTACCTCCTGTACCTGCTGGTGCGGACGGGCGTCACCACGCGCTACCGCAACTCGGTGCTCGGCTGGACCTGGTCCTACGTGCGGCCTGGCGCGCAGTTCCTCGTGTTCTGGGTCGTGCTCGGGCTGTTCCTGAGCCTCAACCGCGACATCCAGAACTACCCCGTCTACCTGTTCTCGGGCATCGTGGTCATCAACCTGTTCTCCGAGGCGTTCAAGAACGCGACGACCTCGATCGTGAACAACGCGCCGCTGGTGCGGAAGGTGTTCCTGCCGCGCCAGCTCTTCGCCGTGTCGTCGGTGATGGTGGCGTTCATCCACTTCCTCCCGCAGCTCGCCCTGCTGCTCATCGTCTGCCTGTTCATGGGCTGGATCCCGGGCATCACGGTCCTCTCCGTGCTCGCGGCCCTGGCCGGGATCGTCATCGTGTCGCTCTTCGCGCTCGGCATCGGACTCTTCTTCGGCGCGCTCAACGTGCGCTTCCGCGACGCCGAGAACATCGTCGAGCTGCTGCTCCTGCTGGCCACCTGGGCGTCGCCCGTGCTCTACGCCTGGACGATGGTGCAAGACGCGATGGACAAGCTCGGCTGGCCGCAGTGGCTCGTGAACCTCTACCTGCTCAACCCCATCACCCAAGGGGTCGAGCTCTTCCACTACGCGTTCTGGCGGCCGGTGACCGCTGTGACGATGGACCTTCCGCCCGAGCTCGGCTGGAACACGCTCTGGACGTTCCTGATCTCCGTCGGCACCCTGCTGATCGGGCAGCTGGTGTTCCGGCGCCTCGAAGGAAGGTTCGCGCAAGACCTATGAGCATCGTGACCGCTTCGCGCCCGAGCATCGTCGTCGATGGCGTCCGCAAGAACTTCACCCTCAACCACGCCCTGTCGTTCAAGGACACCGTGGTGGCCTGGATCCGCCGCCGCCGGACCAGCAGCACCTTCGAGGCTCTCAAGGGGCTCGACCTGGTCATCAACGAGGGCGAGTCCGTCGCGATCCTCGGCCTGAACGGCTCCGGCAAGTCCACCCTGCTCAAGCTCATCTCCGGCGTCATGGAGCCGGATGCCGGTGAGGTGCTCACGCGCGGACGCGTGGCCGGGCTCATCGAGGTCGGCGCCGGATTCCATCCCGAACTCTCCGGCCGCGAGAACGTCTTCCTCAACGCCGCCATCCTGGGGATGCAGCGCAAGGAGGTCGAGGAGCGCTACGACGAGATCGTCGCCTTCAGTGAGATCGAGGAGTTCATCGATCAGGAGGTCAAGCACTACTCGTCGGGCATGTTCATGCGGCTGGCCTTCTCGGTCGCCATCCATGTCGAGCTCGACGTGCTCCTGGTCGACGAGATCCTCTCGGTGGGCGACGCGCCCTTCCGCGAGAAGTGCCGCCTGAAGTTCGCCGAGCTCATCGCGCAGAAGAAGACCCTCGTCGTGGTCAGTCACGACATGGAGATGGTCCGCGAGCTCTGCACCAGAGGCGTGGTGATCAACAAGGGCGAGGTCATCTACGACGGCGAGATCGAGGGCGCGATCGCGCTGGTCGACGAATGATCACCGACTGGCTCGCCCAGGCGGGGCCCATCGGCCTGGCCGCGGCCGTGATGCTGCTGCCGGGACTGGCGATCGGCACGGGGCTCCGCCTGCGCGGGCTGATGCTCTGGGCCGCGGCTCCCGCGGTCTCGGTCGGTCTTCTCGCGCTGCTCGCCGTCGTGTTCCCCTTCCTCGGCATCCGCTGGGGTCTGGTCGGCGTCGGCATCGCGGTCGTGGTCGTCGCCGTCGCGGTCCACCTCATCGCTTTCGCGGTGACCCGTCGGATCGCTCCACATCCCACAGAGGCGCGCCGGAGAGGGACGGGCCTGCTGGTCGGCGGCCTCCTGGTCGGCGCCGGGCTGAACGCCGCGCGACTGATGACCTACGTGGGAACGCCCGCGGCCATCTCGCAGACCAACGACGCGGTCTTCCACCTCAACGCGCTGCGCTGGGTCGCCGAGACGGGCTCGGCCTCGTCTTTCGATCTCTCCGGACTCATCGGCGGCACCTCGTTCTATCCCGCGGCGTGGCACGCGGTGGCCTCGCTGGTGGCGTGGGACAACGCGCAGATCCCGGTCGCCGCGAACGCCGTGGCTCTGGTGATCGCCGCGGTCGTGTGGCCGCTCGGCATCGCGCTGCTCGCCCGGGTCGTCAGCCGGGGCGATGTGCTCGTCACGGCGTTCGCCGCCGCGCTGTCGGCGGGGCTGCTCGCCTTCCCGCAGCTCATGTTCGAGTGGGGCGTGCTCTATCCCTACGCCGTGTCGCTCGCGGTCGTCCCGGCCGCCGTCGCGCTGACGATCACGGCGATGCGCCTCGGGATGGCCGCACGCCGGCCCCGACGCCTCGCCGTCGTGGCCGGGCCCGCCGCGGCCGCCCTGCTGGCGGTCGCGGCGACGACGCTCGCCCAGCCCTCCACCGTGCTCGTGTGGGGCGCGACCGTCATGCTCTGGCTCACGAGCGCGCTCCTGCGGCGCCGCCGCCGGTCCGCCGGCGCCTCCCGCGTCGGAGTGCTCCTCGTGATCGTCGCGGGCTGGGCCGCCGTGGCCGTGGTGTGGGCGGCGCTGGCCTATCTGGCCGGTCACGTGCTGTGGCGCTCGTACCGCGGCCCGGTCGGCGCGGTGGCCGATGTGCTCCTCAACAGCCACTCCCTGCTGCCCCCCGCGCTGGGGATGAGCGCACTGCTGATCGTCGGCATCGTGGTGCTGCTGCGTCGGCGCAGCATCCGCTGGCTGATCATCGGCTGGGCGGGCGTCTCGGTGCTGTACATCGTGAGCGTCGCCACCGATCTGCCGGTGATCAAGCGCGCCCTCACCGGTCCGTGGTACGGCGACTCGTTCCGCCTGGCGGCCGTCGTGCCGCTCTTCGTCGTGCCGCTGGCCGCTGTCGGGCTCGCCGTCGTCGTCCGGGCCGTCACCTCGCGCGGGCACCGGTGGGCCGTTCTTCCGCGCTCGGTCGTGTCGCCGCTCGCGATCGCCGTCGTCGCCGCCGTCGGAGCCGTGGGCATCATCGTCGCCCCCGTGATCCTGCTGCGCGTCGCGGCCGACACCGACGAGCAGTCCCGGTACGCGCTCAACGCGCGCAGCTATCTCTCGGCCGACGAGGACGCCCTGCTGCGGCAGCTGCCCGACCTCGTCCCCGAGGACGCTCTGATCATCGCGAACCCCTCGACCGGGGCGGCCCTCGCGTACGTGCTCGGCGAGCGCGACGTCATCCCGCGCACCTGGTCGCCTCCGCAGTCCAGCGCCTGGGACGTCCTGGCTGCCGATCTGCGGGATGCCGGTGACGATCCGGCCGTCTGCGAGGCGCTGGCCGCCTACGGCAGGCCCGGCTACGTGCTGGACTTCGGCATCGGGGGAACGGGGCCGGGCGAGTACCTGATGCCGGGGATGACCGGGTTCTCGGGACGGCCCGGCTTCGAGGAGGTGGCGGCCGAGGGCGATGCCAGCCTCTGGCGGATCACCGCCTGCGACTAGGCAGGTGCCTCTTCACCGCGGTCACGCGTCGTCGGAGTCCTCGACCTTGTCGGAGCCGTGGGGGGTGATGCCCGCGGGATCGGTGGTCGCCTGCAGCAGAGCCAGCTTGCGGGCCAGCAGCGTCAGTCGGCGCTGCTGCGCCGCGTTGCGTCTCGACTGCGTGTAGACGAAGACGAGGAACATCAGCACCAGCGCGTAGAGCAGCAGATCCGTGCCGCGGCCGACGCCCACGAGGTTGGCGACCCAGGTGAGCCACTGCGGGAAGAGGATCGAGACGATCGCGACGAGCCCGAAGGCGCCGTAGAGCAGGCGGCGGATCGCGAGGTGGTTGTCGGCGCCGGTGCGGCGCATGAAGAAGGCGCCGATGGCGACGACGCCGGCGATGAGGACGATCTGGATCCACATGGCGTTACCTCACGATCAGGTCGACGAGGATGTTGACGGAGTTGAGCACGGACTGCCCCTTCGACTTCGAGTAGTCGGTGTACAGCAGTTCCACGGGATGCTCGATCCACGGCAGCCCGGTGTGCCCCAGCTGCAGCACGATCTCGGTCGCGTGCGCCATCCGGTCCTGCTTCAGCTGGATCTGGCGGGCGGCATCGGCGCGGATGACGCGGAGTCCGTTGTGCGCATCGGTGAGCTTGACGCTGGTGGTGAGGTTCGTCACCCACACGGCGGTCTTGAGGATGACGCGCTTCATCCAGCCCGGGTTCGTCCGGTCGTCGAGGAAGCGGGAGCCGAACACGATCGCCGCGCCTGAGGCGCGCGCCGCCGCGACCATGGCCACGGCGTCTTCCACCCGGTGCTGCCCGTCGGCGTCGAACGTCACGATGTAGTCGCATCCGGGCTGGGCCAGGGCGTAGTCGATCCCCGTCTGCAGCGCCGCGCCCTGACCCAGGTTGATCGGGTGCTCCACGATGTGCGCACCGGCGCGTCGGGCCTCATCGAGCGAGCCGTCGGTCGATCCGTCGTCGATGCAGACGACGTGGGGGAACGAGGGGAGGAGGGCTGCGATCACTCCCGCGATCACCGTGGCCTCGTTGTACAGCGGGACGACGACCCAGGTGTGCGGATCGGGGCTGGCTGGGTTGATCACCGTCCTATCCTCTCAGGAAACCGGTGAGCGAGCAGATAGGATGGCCGAGTCCCGTGCTCCCGTCCTGCGAGAAGAGTTCTGCATGCCCTCACCGACCGATGTCCGGATCGTCGATTCGGCGGATGTGTCCCCGGAGGCGCAGATCGGCGCAGGCAGCTCGATCTGGCATCTCGCGCAGGTGCGGGAGGACGCCCGCCTCGGCGAGAACTGCATCGTGGGCCGCGGCGCCTACATCGGGACGGGCGTGGTCATGGGCGACAACTGCAAGGTGCAGAACTACGCCCTCGTGTACGAGCCGGCCCGCTTGGGCGACGGCGTGTTCATCGGGCCCGCGGTCGTGCTCACGAACGACACGTACCCGCGGGCGATCAACGCCGACGGCACGATCAAGAGCGCGCACGACTGGGAGCCCGTGGGCGTGACCATCGAGCGCGGCGCGGCGATCGGCGCGCGCGCGACCTGCGTCGCGCCGGTGACGATCGGGGCCTGGGCGACCGTGGCCGCCGGCGCCGTCGTCGTGAAGGACGTTCCGGCCTACGCGCTCGTGGCCGGCGTGCCGGCTCGCCGCATCGGCTGGGTGGGCGAGTCGGGTGTGCCGCTGACGGCCGGCGACGACGACAAGACCTGGGTGTGCCCCGCGACCGGCGCGCGCTACACCGAGACTGACGGAACACTGATCAAGGAGACCGTGTGAGCGAGTTCATTCCCCCCGCCAAGCCGATCATCGGCGACGAAGAGCGCGAGGCCGTCGACCGGGTGCTGCGCAGCGGCATGGTCGCGCAGGGCCCGGAGGTCGCGGCCTTCGAGAACGAGTTCTCCGAGCACTTCGTGCCCGGGCGCCCCTCGGTGGCGGTCAACTCGGGGACCGCCGGTCTGCACCTCGGACTGCTCGCCGCCGGCGTCGGCGCAGGCGACGAGGTCATCGTGCCGTCGTTCACGTTCGCCGCGACCGGCAACTCGGTCGCGCTCACCGGCGGCACGCCCGTGTTCGTCGACATCGAGCCCGACACGTTCTCGCTCGACCCCGAGGCCGTGGCGGCCGCGATCACCCCGAAGACCAAGGGCATCCTGCCGGTGCACCTGTACGGCCACCCGGCCCGCATGCGCGAGCTCGAGAAGCTCGCCGCCGACCGGGGCGTCGCCCTGTACGAAGACGCGGCGCAGGCGCACGGCGCCTCGCTCGACGGCCGCCCGGTCGGATCGTTCGGCGAGTTCGCCATGTTCAGCCTGTACCCGACGAAGAACATGACCAGCGGCGAGGGGGGCATGGTCACGACGGCGACCGAGGACATCGCCCGACGGGTGAAGCTGCTGCGCAACCAGGGCATGGAGCGACAGTACGAGAACGAGGTCGTCGGCTTCAACGCGCGCATGACCGACATCCACGCGGCCATCGGCCGTGTGCAGCTGACGAAGGTCGACGCCTGGACGAAGACGCGCCAGGCCAACGCCGCCTTCCTCGACGCGAACCTCGAGGGCGTCGTCGTGCCGCCGGTCGCCGACGGCGCGGTGCACGTCTACCACCAGTACACGGTGCGCGTCCCCGAGGACCGCGACGGGTTCGTCGCCGCGCTGAAGAGCGAGCACAACGTCGGCGCCGGCGTCTACTATCCGATCCCGAACCACCGTCTTCCCTCGCTGGCGCCGTACGCGCCCGGGCTCGACCTTCCCGAGACCGAGCGCGCTGCCCGCGAGGTCGTCTCGCTGCCGGTGCACCCGTCGCTCAGCCGCGACGACCTCGAGCGCATCGTCGCGGCCGTGAACGCCGTGGCCGGAGCAGGCGCCTGATGGCCGATCTGCGTGCCGGACTGCTCGGCGTCGGGATGATGGGGCGCCACCACGCCCGCGTGCTTCGCGACGTCGACGGGGTCGACCTGGTCGCCATCGCCGACCCGGGTGGCGACCCGCACGGGGTCGCGGGCGGCCTCGAGATCCTTCCCGACATCGACGCACTGATCGACGCGGGCATCGACCTCGCCGTGGTCGCCGTGCCGACCCGGTTCCACGAGGATGCCGCGCTCAAGCTCGCCGAGGCGGGCGTGCACACGCTGGTCGAGAAGCCGATCGCGCACAACGTCGAGGCCGGTCGTCGCATGACCGACGCCTTCGCGTCGCGCGGCCTCGTCGGGGCGGTGGGTCACGTCGAGCGCTTCAACCCGGCTCTGCAGGAGCTGCGGCGCCGCCTCGAGGGCGGCGAGCTCGGCGACGTGTTCCAGATCGCCACCCGTCGCCAGAGCACCTTCCCCGCGCGCATCGCCGACGTCGGCGTGGCGAAGGACCTCGCCTCCCATGACATCGACCTCACCAGCTGGGTGGCGCAGAGCGAGTACAAGACGGTGTTCGCCCAGACGGCGCACCGCAGCGGTCGAGAGTTCGAGGACATGATCACGGTCACGGGGCGCCTCGCCAACGGCGTCATCGTCAACCACCTCGTCAACTGGCTCTCGCCGATGAAGGAGCGCGTCACGGTGGTGACCGGCGATCGCGGCACCTTCATCGCCGACACCGCGACGGGCGACCTGACGTTCTACGCCAACGGCACCATCCCGCTGGAATGGGATTCGATCTCGTCGTTCCGCGGCGTGTCCGAGGGCGACATCACCCGCTACTCCTACGCCAAGCGCGAGCCGCTGAAGGTCGAGCACGAGGCGTTCCGCGACGCGGTCCTCGGCAAGCCGAGCGACCTCGTGACCATGGAGCAGGGGCTGCACACCCTCGCCGTGGTCGAGGGCGCCGTCACCTCGGCCGCCACCGGCGTGTCGACCACGTTCTGAGCAGTGAGCGAATGAAGAGAATCTGGCCGGTCCTCAAGGATCTCCTGCCGCTACTGCCCGTGGGGGCGCAGCGGTACTTCGTGGGGTACATGATCGCCACGACCGTGATCACCTCGCTCGACGTCATCGCGATGTCGCTTCTCGCGGTGCTCATCGGTCCGGCGCTCGCCGGGGGGAACATGAACCTCCCGATCCTCGGCGAGATCGGCCCGGACCAGGTTCCTCTCATCGCCGTCGCCGCCTGCGGTCTCATCATCCTCAAGTCGGTGCTGTCGGTCACGCTGCACTGGTTCGCGACGCGGCGGTTCGCCCGGTACGAGCTCGAGATCGGCGACCGGATGTTCAAGGCGTACATCAACTCCAGCTGGGAGGAGCGCTCCAAGCGCTCGGTGGCGGAGATCACCCGCATCGCCGACGGCGGCATCGCCAACACCATGGCCGGCTTCCTCCTGCCGCTGATGCGGGTGCCGAGTTCGATCTTCACGTTCGTGCTCATCATCGTCGTCCTCTTCGTGGCCGACCCGGTCACGTCGATCATCGCGCTCGTCTACCTGACGCTCGTCGCCTTCGTCGTGCACCAGGTCGTGACCAAGCGGGCGCTGGAGGCCGCGGTCGTCAACCGCGACTTCAGCTACCGCGTCGCCATCCTGATGACCGAGATGATGGACGCCCTGAAGGAGCTCAGCCTGCGCAACCGGCTCTCCGACGTGGCCGACCTGGTCACCGAGAACCGCAGCCGCTCCGTCCGTGCCCGCGCCAACGGATCGTTCCTGAGCATCATCCCCGGCTTCGCCTTCGAGGCCGCGCTGATCGGCGGGGTCATCCTGATCGGCTCGTTCGCCTTCGCCCAGGGCGGCCTGACCGGGGCGCTGTCGTCGGTGGCGCTCTTCGCCGCCACCGGCTTCCGCCTGATCCCGGCGATCACCGGCATCCAGGGAGGCATCGTCCAGGCGATCGCGACGATCCCGTCGGCCAACGACGTCATCGGCGACCTCACCGCCGCCGAGGAGGACATGGCGCGGTCGACCTCGCCCGCCGACACGGGAGAACTCGCCGCCTCGCCCCGCGAACTGCGCCTCGAGGACGTGCGCTTCCGGTACCCCAAGGCCGATGACGACGTCATCCGCGGGATGTCGCTGGAGATCCCCCTCGGCAGCTCGCTCGGCATCGTCGGCCCGTCGGGTGCCGGCAAGTCGACCCTGATCGACCTCATCCTCGGCCTCAGCCAGGCATCGAGCGGATCCATCACCATCGACGGCGCCCCGCTCGGCAGCGTGCTGCGGCAGTGGCGCGGTCGCGTGGGCTACGTGCCGCAGAAGGTGGCCCTCTTCGACGGGACCATCGCTCAGAACGTCGCGCTGACCTGGACCGACGAGGTCGATGAGGAGCGCGTCCTCCGTGCGCTGGAGCGCGCGCAGCTGGGCAGCCTGGTGCGTTCGCGCGCCGGCGGCATCCACGAGCGCATCGGCGAACGCGGCGTCTCGCTCTCGGGCGGTCAGCAGCAGCGCCTCGGCATCGCACGCGCGCTCTACACCGATCCGCTGGTGCTGGTGCTCGATGAGGCGACCAGCTCGCTCGACACCAAGACCGAAGACGAGGTCACCAAGTCGATCCGCTCGCTGCAGGGCGAGGTCACCCTGATCTCGGTGGCGCACCGGCTCTCGACGATCAAGGACTACGACCGCATCTGCTATCTCGACGAGGGCGTCATCGCCGCCTCGGGACGGTTCCACGAGGTCGCGGCCGATCTGCCGGCCTTCGCCGAGCAGGTGTTCCTGGCCGGGCTCGCCCGCGACGCGAAGAACTGACGCCCCGCCTCAGGCGGTCGAGGCCCGGAGCCCCGCGCCCAGCGTGCGCAGCGGTGCCTGCCGGTGCAGCAGCCGCAGCGGGTCGCGGGTCACGATGGCCGCGAGCCGGCGGTACTCTCCGCGGGTCTCGACGAGCGCGGAGAGGCGCCGGTCGTCGACCAGCGGGGAGCGGACGGCGTCGAGGAGGCGACGATCGGCGACCGAGAGCAGCCGCAGGGCACCGGGGGCGATGTCTTCGAGCCGGTCGAGCACGCGGATGAACTCCGACGCCTGTTCGCGCACGCCGTTCCCGCGCGTCAGGTGCGCCCGCAGGACGTCGACGTAGTGCAGACGGATCAGCTTGACCACGAGCGCCTCGCGGTCGCGGCGGCTCCAACCTCCGAACCCGTCGAGGGCCTCGATCGCGACGAGGAACGCGAAGTCCTCGGCCACCGGGCGCGGGGCGGAGGTCACCCGGTCGGCGGCGTCGTCGTTGATCGTGTAGGCCGGGCCGTGCAGGTCGTAGGCGATCTCCGCGCCGCTGAACCACAGTGCCGTCGAGTAGGCGAGGTCCTCGCCGGACGTGAGGCCCTCGGTGAATCGCAGGCCCTCGAAACGCCGACGGTCGATGAGGCCGACGGGCGCGCTCCGGTAGGCGAGGCGGTCCTTGCGGGGGTCGAGGCCCGTGGTGCGACGACCGTTGCGCACCGGCGGGTAGGGGTCGCACCCGCCGCCGCCCAGCTGGATCCGCGCCAGCACGACGGCGGCCGAGGTGCGCTTCTGCAGTGCGAGCCAGGAGTCGACGGCCCCCGGGGCGAGCTCGTCGTCGGAGCCCATGACCGAGACGAAGCGGGCGTCTGCGAGACCGAACCCGAGATTCATCGGTCCGGCCGGCGAGGGGATGCCGTCGCGCAGTTCGCGCATGCGCACCCGAGGATGATCCGCGTATGCCCCGAGGTTGCCCCGGATGACCTGCGGATCGATGTTGTGGGCGACGACCGTCACCCGCACCGCAGCGCGGGTGTGGTCGACGACGGATGCCACGGCGCGGGCGATCGGCCGTGACGCGGAGTGGACCGGGACGGTCACGTCGACGAGGGGGGAGGTGCGCTGCATGAGGACGGTCAGGCGACGGTCGCGCGGAGCGTGCGGTAGGGGCCCTGTCGGTGCAGGGCGAGCAGGGGATTGCGGGGGAGCAGGGCCTGCGGGGAGCGCCCCCAGCGGGCGGACAGCAGGGCGAGGACGCGCTCGTGATCGATGTCGGTCTCGTCGAGGGCGTCGAGGACGGCGCGGTCGGCCCGGGAGAGCAGGGCGACGGAGCCCGGGGCCATCCGTTCGATCCGGTCGACGACCGCCCTCAGCTCCGCGCGGTGAGCGGCGAGCCCCTCGGGGCTGCGCAGCCGCAGGAGGATGGCGTCGAACACGTGCATGCGCAGGGTCTTGATCCCGAGCGCCTGCCGCTGAGCGCGATCGAGCCGGTCGAACCACGCCGCTTCCGAGATGGCGTCGAGGAACGCGAAGTCGTCGGCGACCGGGCGCGCGGCGAAGGTCACCCGATCGTCACCGTCCTCGTGCACGAAGTACCCCGGAGACGTGCGCGCATAGGCGATGTTCGCTCCGGTGAACCAGAGCACGGCTGTGAACTCGAGGTCTTCGCCGGAGCCGAGGCCGGGCGTGAAGCGCAGCGACCCGAAGCGCTCGCGCGAGATCAGTCCGAGCGGTGCGCTGCGATACGCGAGACGGTCCTTCACGGCATCCAGATCGCGGATGCGGCGTCGGCGGGTGGGCGGAAGGGGATCGGGCCCGGCGAGCTGGCGGTCGATGCGCGCCAGAACCGTCGTCGCCCCGGCCGCCTCGGCGAGCTCGAGCCAGGCGTCGAGGGCACCGGGCGAGAACTCGTCGTCGGAGCCGAGCAGGGCGACGTAGCGGGCGGTCGCCGCATCCAGACCGTGGTTCATGGGCCCGGCGGGCGACGGGATGCCGTCGCGCAGACCCAGGAGGAGGACGTCGGGGTGATCGGCGAAGCGCCCCAGCTGCGCGCGGATCTCGTCGGGGTCGATGTTGTGCGCGACCACGATGGCCCGCACCGACGCCCGGGTCGCTGTGATGACCGACGACACGGCCCGCTCGATCGGTCGCTGCGCCGAATGCACCGCGATGACCACGTCGACGTCGTATTCGCTCATCGAAACGATCCTACGGGGCCCCTCCGAGCCCGCCAACCGGCCGTGCCGTCGCCGGTTGGTAGAATCGCCGAGGACTTCTCGAGTCGAATCAGGACAGGAACCCCCACTGCACGCCTCAGCGACACTCGCCCAGCCGACGGCCCGGCTCGACGCCCTCACCGGTCTTCGGTGGTGGGCGGCGTTCGTGGTGTTCTTCTATCACATCCTCGTGTTCGCCCCGTTGCCCGGACCGATCTCGCAGGTGTTCGCGCAGGGGTACTACGGCGTGACGTTCTTCTTCGTGCTGTCCGGCTTCGTGCTGACCTGGTCGGCGCGCCCGCGGGTGTCGACCTCGACCTTCTACTGGCGGCGCTTCGCCCGCATCTGGCCCTCGCACATGGTCGCCCTGCTGCTGGCGATCCCGGTCTTCTACACCCTGGGCACCGTGCCTGAGGGGAGCTTCCTCAAGCCGTTCGACCCCGGCGTCCTCGCGCTCTCCGTGGTCCTGCTGCAGGGCTGGTGGCTGGCCCCGCTCATCCTGTTCTCGGGCAACCCGGCCGCCTGGACCCTGACGTGCGAGGCGTTCTTCTACGCCCTGCATCCCTGGATCTCGCGCGTGCTCGTGCCGACGCTGCGACGAGGCGCCCTGTTCTTCGCCGCCGGTGTCGTCCTGACCGCGTTCCTCTACCGTCTCTCCGTCGTCCTCTGGCCCGACTCCGGACTCGCGCTCGTCCCGCTCCCCGTCCAGCGTCTGCCCGAGTTCGTGCTCGGCATGGCGCTCGCCTGGGCGATGAGGTCGGGCTGGCGCCCCCGCATCCATCCGGTGATCGGCGTCGGCTCGCTGCTCGTGGTCATCGGCGCGTCGCTGGTGTCGCAGCGCTACCTGCTCGGGGTGCCGGTTCTGCAGTACGTGCCGACCTTCACCAACGAGCTGTTCACCGTGGCGTGCGCGCTGGCGATCGTCTCGCTCGCATCCCGCTCGCTGGCCGGCAAGCGCTCGTTCTTCGAGTCCCGCCTGCAGGTCACGCTCGGGGAGTGGTCGTTCGCCTTCTACCTCGTGCATGCGACGTTCATCTACATCGCGCTGCGCGTGTTCGGCTACCAGGAGCCGTCGTGGTGGAACGTCTTCTGGTTCCTCGCCCTGCTGGCCGTCGACATCGTGGCCGCCTGGGCGCTGCACAGCTTCGTCGAGCGTCCCGTGGAGAAGCGGATGCGACGCTGGAAGGACCGACGCGATCAGGAGCGCAGCGCTCGGACGGCGCCCGCCGTGTCAGTGGGCGTCGATCCACTCGGAGACGAGAGCGCGCGCGCTCGCTGACCCCGAGTGCACCGCGGCGACGAATGCAGGACCGGCCTCGGCCGCGCGCGCGGCGGCCTGCGGGTCATCGAGGATTCCCGTCACGACCTCGCGGAGTGTGTCGGGCGTCGCCTCGACGATCGGCAGCTCCCGGCCGGTGAACTCACGCACGCGATCCCGCACGCCGGGGAGCACGTGGCCGACCACGATGCGCCCGGCCGCGAGCGCCTCGCACGCGGCGACGCCGTACGAGCCCAGGCGGAACTGATCGAGCACGATGTCGGCCGACTCGTAGATGCCCGGCATGTCGGCGGCCGCAGCGCCCGTGATCAGCCGGTAGTCGAGCCGCCCCGCCGCGCGCAGGTCGGCGAGGGCCGGCTCGATGAGGTGACTGCCCTTCTGCACCGGTGAGCTCGACGCGTGCATGACGACCGGGGTCCCGCCCTGGAGCGGGGGGCGTCGCGCGCGGAAACGAGCCGCGTCGACCACGACGGGGCACCAGGTCGCCTCGGGAACGTCGTCGAGCAGGTCGGGCGTCGAGACGAACGTCGGCAGCGGGACGGATCGCAGCAGGGCGAGGTTCTTCTCCGCATCCGCCTGCAGCACGGCCGTGCGCGGGTCTTCGGGGTACGGCGACCAGGGCGTGCGCCGGGCGTGGGCCGCGGGATCGCGGATGTCGGTGCCGTGGCAGATGTACGCGACCGAGAGTCCGGCGTCGCGCAGGGCAGCGATCTCGGCGGCGAGGTCGCGGTCGAACAGGCGCCCGAACAGGGAGCGCTCCGCCTCGACGAGCACGTGGGTGAAACGGGTGGCGGCCTGCCACTCGCCCTCGGCCCAGGGGAGGGAGGCGTTGACGGTCGCGATCGGCACGGTGGTGTCGGCCGGGAAGCGGAATCCTCCGGGCAGCTCGACGGCGACGTTGCGCGCGCCGATCCGCGGATCGGCGGCCTCGGCCGCGCGCGCCCAGGCGAACGCCTGCCCGGAGTAATTGGTCGGTGCGATGTACAGGCGGATCGCGGCGTCGGGCACGGTCGTCGGCTCGACGGATGCTCCGCCGCCGAGCAGCCGCGATGCGAGCCGGCCCATCGGGCCGTCCGGGTCGCGGGCGACCGACTCCATCGCGCGATTCATCCATCCGGGCAGCGACGACCGGTGGCGCATGAGCCACTCCGTCGCCGTCGTGAAGACGCCGGCCATCAGCCCCTCCTCCGCGCGGCCGTGCGCAGCACGTCGACGACACGGCGGGCGACGGCCGACATCGAATGCTCCTCGGCGGTCCACTCGCCCAACGCCATCCGCTGCTCGGGAGCGAGTCGGCGGGCGGCGAGCTCGGTCATCGCATCCGCGATCTCCCTGGCGTCGTAGGCGCAGGCGATGCCCGCCCGCACCTGACGATTCGCCTCGTGGAGCACGGCCGCGGTCGGACCGGGACCGGCGAAGATGACGGGGCACCCCGCCGAGAGCGACGAGAACACCTTCGAGGCGTAGGAGTACTCGTAGACGGTGCTGGGGCGGATGGTCGCCACGCTCGCCACCGCGGCTGCCAGATGGGGCAGCAGCTCCGCCGGCGGCACGGGATCGAGGTACTCGACGCTCGCGGCGACCCCGAGTTCCTCGGCACGGGATTCGACGGTCGGCCGTTCACTGCCGTTGCCGATGAAGCGCAGCACATAGCCGGGGTGGTGGGCGAGGAAGGCCGCGAACGCGTCGACGACGATCTCGGCGCCGTGCGAGGCGGAATAGCTTCCGGCGTACACGAAGAGGCGCTCCGGCTCGGCGAACGCCGGCGGGAACTCCCGTGTGTCGGCGCCGAATCCGGTGACGGCGACGGGGCGGTCGATGCCGAGCAGGCGCAACCGGTCGACCACGCCCTGCGAGATGGTGACGATGCGTGCCGCGCCCCGCAGCGCGAACCGCTCCATCGCGCGCAGCACCGTGATCACGACGGGGGAGACGGGCTCGAGTTGAGCGGCATCCGACCAGATGTCGGCGGCGTCGTAGACGTACGGGATGCGGCGGAGCGCGCAGATCACGCGCACGACGATGCCGGTCGTGGGCGGGGGCTCCATGAAGACGACGTCGGGCCGCCGGGCGACCAGCAGACGGACGGCGAGGGGGATGTCGAAGCTCAGATACGGCAGGTAGCCGCGCACGTACCCGTTGGCGTCGCGGAGCACCGGGAAGGTGCGGACGCGCTCACCGCGCGGATGCGGAGCCATGCCGCGCGGGGGCGACGCCGTGATCACGTCGACGTCCTCTCCCTGCGCGAGCAGCTCGTCGGCGACCGCGCCGAGGTAGATCGACGCAGCGGCCGGCTCGGGGCGGTAGATGCGGGAGACGATGGTGACCCGCATGTCACCCCTCCAGGAAGTGGCGCAGCAGCACGTCGCGGGAGAACGTGCCGTCGTGCAGGCGCCGCACGTACTCCGGCCCGGTCGCCGCGCGGTCACGGTAGTGGTCACGACGGTCGGCGATGTCGCGGAGCACGCTCTCGAGCGAATCGACGGTGACCTCCGGGATGGGCAGCGGCATCCCGGCCCTGCGCTCGACCTCGTCGCGCACCTGCGCGGTGACGTGGGTGAGCACGATGCGCCCGGCGGCCATGGCCTCGCAGGCCCCGACGCCGTAGTCGCCCACCCGGAACTGGTCGAGGATCACGTCGGCATCCTGGAAGACCGCGGGCATGTCCTCATGGGCGACCCCCTCGAGTTCGACGTACTCGATGAGACCCTCGTCGTGCAGACGACGGACGGCCGGCTCGATGAGCCGCGTGCCCTTCACATGGGTCTGCGTCGGGGCGTGCACGACACGCAGCCGTTCGCGCACGAGCGTGGGCCGATCGTTCGACCACCGCTCCGGCTCGATGACGACGCCGAGCAGGTGCGCGCCGGGGAGGTCGGTCAGCAGGCCCGCCGTCGAGACGAGGACCGGGACGTCGAGGTCCGCGATGAGCGCGAGGTTCTCGGCGACGTTCCGCTCGATCTGATCCACCGGCGCCCAGGCGTCCGCACCCGCGCCGAAGTGCGAGTACGGCGTGCTGCGGAGGTGGGTGGAGGGGAGCCGAACGTCGGTGCCGTGCCCGACGATCCCCACCTTCACCCCGGCGTCCTCCAGCAGCGCCACCTGCCGGCGCACGTCGCCGCGGAACATCCCGCCGAGGATCGGGAAGCACGCCTCGATCAGGACGTGCGTGTAGTCGGAGCGGATCACCTCGAGCATCGACCGCTGCCAGGCGCGGGAATGCTCCGACGTGCGCCAGGTGACGAGATGATCCGCCGCATAGCCGAACGGATTGTTCCCGGTGTGCACATAGTTGCGCGCCGAGACCAGCCCGCTGGATTCGGCGGCGCGCGCCCAGCGATAGCCCTGTCCGGCGTAGTTGACGGGGCCGATGAGCAGCCGATACGGCTTGCTGCGGTCGGGGATCGGCGGCGCCGGCACCGTCGCGCCCCGGAGCCGGTCGACACCCGAGGCGATCGCGTCCTGCAGCGGCTTGGGGGCGAGGTGCCACGCGCGCTCGGCGAGGGGGTTCATCGGTGGGGAGCCTCTCGTTCCTCGTCGCCGCCGTCGATCCAGTGCTCGCTCAGCACCCGGGCCGACAGCGTTCCGTCGTGCACGTGCTCCACGAACCGCCGCCCGTCGTCGCGCAGCTCGGAGAGATCGGGCCGGGCCGCGAGGTCGCGGAGCACGACCTCGATGATATCGGCCGTCGCTTCGACGATCGGCAGCCGCTCGCCGGTCTGCCGGGTGATCAGGTCGCGGACTCCCTCGGCGACGTGGCCGACGACGACGCAGCCCGACGCCATCGCCTCGACCGCCGCGACGCCGTAGGAGCCGATCCGCATCTGGTCGATCACCACGTCGGCGCCGGCGAAGATCGCGGGCATCTGCGCCGACGGCACGCCGCGCACCAGTTCGAGCGAGATCACGCCCTCGGCGTCGAGCCGCTCGAGTGCGGGCAGGATGAGCGTCGTGCCCTTCACGGCCGAGACCGAGGGCGCGTGCACGACCCGCAGCGGCCGGTCCGAGGCGCGCTCCGCACGCGGTGCGGCCCAGCGGTCGACGTCGACGACCACCGGGCACCACCGGGCGCGGGGCAGATCCAGCAGCAGGTCGGGTGTGGAGACGAAGTGCGGGCGGCCGCTGTTCTCGATGAGGGCGATGTTGCGGGCCGCGAGGGTCTCGATGCGCGGCACGTAGAGCGACTCGTCGTCGTAGAGCGACCAGGGGTTGTCGCGCCGGTGCCGCGAGGGGAGCCGCACGTCCGTGCCGTGCGCCATGTACGCCACGCTCACCCCGCGCTCCTCGAGAGCGGCGGCCTGCGCCGCGACGGATCGTCCGAGGAGTCGTCCGAACGGCGGCTCCTCGGCCTCGATGAGCACGTGCGTCGCCGTCGCCGCCGCGTCGAACTCCCGCCGCTGCCACTCGGCGTCGTTGTGGTACGTCGACAGCGGCACGATGACATCGGCGTCGAACGCGAATCCGCCGACGACGTCGATCGCCGTGTTGCGTGCGGAGATGCGCGGGTCGCCGGCCTGCAGCGCGCGTGCCCACGCCCGCGCCTGGCCCGAGTAGTTCACGGGGGTGATGAGCACGCGGATCGGGCGGTCGTCGAAGGTCGTGGCGGCCACGGAGCCGGTCGGCGGGGGTGCGCCGTACTGCCGGGCCGCGAGACGCCCGATCGGGCTCGTCGGCGCATCGGCGATGCGGTCGATGAGGGCATTGAGCCACCGGGGGAGACGATTGCGGTTCATCGACCCTCCCGGGCGCTGTTCCCTCCGAGCAGATCCGCGATCGCCCGTCGCGACGCCGAGGCCGACGCGTGGTGCTTCGCCCACTGCCAGCCGCGCTCGGACTGCGCACCCAGCGACTCGGGCTGTCGCACGAGACGGGAGACCACGTCGTGGAGGGTGTCGACGTCGGCGTGCACCCAGGCCTCGTCGGCCTCCGGACCGAGGTCGGGCTCGTCGGCCGACCGCGCGCTCGTGACCAGCACGCAGCGCCGCGCCATCGCCTCGACGCCGAACACCCCGGGCATCGAGGAATAGAACTCGTTGAGGGCGATGTGCGCCTCGTCGAGGGCCGCGAGGACCTCGGTGTGCGGCACGCCGGTCAGTTCGCGATAGTCGACGTGCGGATGCTCGGCGACGATGCGCCGCATGACCTCGCGCACCCGGTCGGTGCCCTTGAGGAGGGGGTTGGAGGGGGCGTGGATCACCACGATCCGCTCGATCGCGTCGAAGCGGTCGGTCGGCCCGGCGAACTCCTCGTCGGGCTGGAAGTACCGGAACGGATGCGTGCGCCCCTGAAGGTACGAGAGCTGATCCTCGCGGGCGTTGAAGACCGTGTCGGCGTGACGCTCGGCGACCTCGGCGCGCACGCGGCGCGCGTCGTCGTAGGCGTCGCTCGCGAACACCGGATCGACGGTCGCGATGATCGAGCCCAGGTTCGGACGGCCGGTGGCGAGCGCGCGCTCGGTCGACAGTCGCGGCGACCGGATGTCGTTGCCGGTGAAGTAGCAGACGATGCGACGGCCGTGCCGCCGGATGAAGCCGAACTCGAACTCCCGCTCGTCGTGGTGACCGGCCAGGAATCCCTGGCCGCCCACGTAGATGAAGCCGCGCGTGCGGTTGAGCAGCCACGCGAGGAGGATCGGACCGCCGTACAGTCGCCGAGCCGTCGCGAGGCGTCCGCCGAGGAGCGTCGACGGCCGCTGGATCACCGCGTCGTACCGCACCCGGTAGAACGGATTGCGCAGGTGCACCGCCGTGTAGCTGTTCGGCAGGGCCTCCGCGATGTGCGTGGCCATCAGGGCGACGTCCTCCGGGCCGACGACCCAGTCGAGTCGCCGGGTGAACAGCGCGAACGGCTTGAACACCCAGTACAGCGTGCGCAGCAGCGCCTTCTGCCTGCGGAAGATCAGGGTCGCGCTGTCGCTCATCGCTTCTTCCGGCGCGGGATGCAGAACTTCACGTAGAAGCTCTTCGGCACCCGGTCGAGCTTCCACATCAGCCAGAAGAACGGACGCAGCAGTTCGAAGCGCCGCTTGTAGGTCGGATAGTCGGTGTACTCCTTCTTCGGCATCGTCATGACGTGCTCGAAGCCGGCGTCGTCGAAGCCGATCCGCTTCTTCACCATCGCGATCAGCTCAGGATCGCCGTGGCGCGGCTCGATGAACTGCGCCGCGGCGAGGCGACGGTCCATCTGGCCGGAGCGGACCAGCGCCGACAGCTCGATCTGACGGAAGTTGATGCCGAAACGCGTCGGCAGGAAGTACGTGTGGTAGAACGCGGTGAAGCGATTCTCGAGGTGGTGACCGCCGTACCACTGCCAGCCGAACTCGTCGGCGAGGAAGCGCTTCGCCTCCTCCTTGTTGTAGTCGATCCAGTAGAGCGGACGCGTCCGCTGGATCCGGCTGAACGCCGACCACTTCACGAAGTTCGCGAAGTCGAGGTTCGGGTAGGTCTTCATCGGCAGCCGGCCGAAGCGCTTGTGCACGCCCTGGATGTAGCCGCCGTCCATGTACAGCCAGCCCATCGGCGAGATGCCCTCGGTGCGGAACGAGTGGCCCTCGACGATGTGGCGGATGCCGTGCTTCTCGGCCGCCCGGTAGAGCACTCCCATGAATCCGATGTCCGTGGGCGCCTCGATGTCCTTGACCCCGGCGAGCATGAACGACCGGTAGATGTCGTCGTACTCGGCGTTGTCGACGACGTAGGTCTCGAGGTCGACGCCGAGCTTGTCGAGCACGGCGAAGATGTTCGACGTGGCGGTCGGGGAGTTCCAGGTGTTGTCGAAGTGCACCGCCAGCGGGCGCACGCCCTTGGAGACCAGCAGGTGGGCGAGGTACGACGAGTCGGTGCCGCCGCTGACGCCCATGATGCAGTCGTACTTCCTGCCCTTGCCCGCGGCCTTGAGCTCGGCGACGAAGCGATCGAGCGCCTTCTCGCTCTCGGGACCGATGGGGTACTGCTTGTCGAGCGAGTCGTGCAGGTGGCAGTAGTAGCAGACGCCGTCGACGTCGAAGGCCGCACCGGGCACGTCCGACGTGATGATGCACCGGCGGCACACCTCGGGGGAGCGGAGGAACTCGTCGGCAGCCGCGGCATCCACCTCCTGGCCGACCTGCGCGGTGACGATCTGCTCGCCGCGGCCGTCGAAGAGGTGGCCGAAGAGAGCGTCGATCTGCGGCCGCGTCGGGTAGTTGATGAGCACGCTCTCCCGGCCGGACTGCATCACGAAGGCCGTGCCGGCGGCGACCGCCGAGGCTCCGGCGTGCTCGATCGGGGCGACGAGGTCGCTGCGCCCGCCGACGCCGCCGTGGGCGATCACCGGCACCGTGGCGATGGCGGCGACGGCGCGGACGAGGTCGAGATCGACGCCCTCCCGCGTGCCCTCGCGGTCGATGCTGGTGACGAGGATCTCGCCGACGCCGATCTCGGTGGCGAGGTCGACCCATTCCTCCACCGTGAACGGAGCGGCGTCCACCCCGCCTCGCGTGTGGATGACGTAGCCGTCGTCGGTGGAGCGCACGTCGATGCTCGCGACGATCGCCTGGGATCCGAGGGCGCGCACCATCTCGCGCACGGCCTGCGGGTGCGTCACGAGCGCGGTGTTCACGATGATCTTCTCGAAGCCCGCGGCGATGATCGCCTGCGCCTGCGCCGCCGTCTCGACGCCTCCGCCGTAGGCCAGGGGGATGAAGGCCTCGGTCGCGATCCGGCTGAGCAGCTCCATCGGAGCCGGCGTGCGGCTCTTCGCCGCGCCGATGTCGAGGATCACGAGCTCGTCGACCTCGAGGTCGTTGAAGATGCTGATCACGTTGACCGGGTCGCCCACGTAGCGGGGGTCGTCGAAGCCGCGCGTCTTCACCAGGCGCTCGCCCTCGAGAAGCAGGACCGGGATCAGCCGGGGATAGACGTGCATCAGACCTCCGCCACCGCGAACTCGCCGAGGAGGGTGAGTCCGTAGCGGTGGCTCTTCTCGGGATGGAACTGGATTCCGATCACGTTGTCGCGCTCGACCGACGAGGCGTAGCGCTCGCCGTAGTCGGTCCAGGTGAGCACGTCGGCGGCGTCATCGGGGGCGACGGCGTAGGAGTGCACGAAGTAGAAGCGGCCGCCGTTGCCGAGCGAGGGTGCGAGCCGTGACGCCTTCGCCGGGACCGCCGCGCTCCACCCCATGTGCGGGACGAGCAGGCGCGAGCCGTCGACCTCGTCGGGGAAGCGGTGGGCGCGTCCGGGGATGAGACCCAGTCCGGGACGCACGCCCTCGTCGCTGCCGTCCATGATCAGCTGCATGCCCAGGCAGACGCCGGCGAGCGGGGTGCGCGTGTCGCGCGCGGCGGTGACGACCGCCTCGCCGAGCCCGGTCGCGCCGAGGCGGTCGACCGCGTGATCGAACGAGCCGACGCCCGGGAGGATGAGTCGTGCGGCATCGAGGACGGCCTGCGGATCGCTCGTCACCTCGGAGGTGCGGCCGACCTTGGCGAGCGCGTTGCGGAGCGAGCCGAGGTTGCCGACCCCGTAGTCGACGATCGTGACATCGGGGCGGGTCATCGTCGCGGGCTCTCCCCGACGCTCAGACGCAGCGCCTCGGCGACCGTGTCGAGATCGTCGTCGGTCAGCTGCGGGTACAGCGGCAGCGTCAGCGCCTGGTGGTGGGCGCGAGTGGTCTCGGGCAGCGCGGCATCCGGGATCGCGAAGCGCTCGCGGAAGTACGGCTGCAGGTGCATGCCGTACGTGCCGAGGGTCGTCTCGACGTCGCGCGTGCGCATGCGGCGGATGACCTCGTCGCGGTCGATGTCGTCGTCGAGGCGGACGACGTACGACTGGAACGTGTGCGCGGTGCCGGCCGGCTCCGTCGGCGCCTGCACGCCGGCGATGCCGGCGACCCGGCTGGTCAGTGCGGCGGCGGCGCGTCGGCGCCCGGAGACGATCTCGTCGATGCGCGTCATCTGGGCGAGTCCGATGGCGGAGTGCACGTCGCTGAGCCGGTAGTTGAAGCCGGCGTCGACGAACTCCATGAACAGCTCGCCGCGGACTGCTCCGTGGGCGCGCAGCACCGAGATGCGGGCCGCCAGGGCGTCGTCGTCGGTCGTGATCATCCCGCCCTCGGCGGTCGTGATGATCTTGCGGGGGTGGAACGAGTACACCCCTGCGGTGCCGAGCGTGCCGGCGTGCCGGCCGTCGTACGTGCCGCCCAGCG
Organism: Microbacterium martis; assembly: GCF_047246685.1. Taxonomy (NCBI): domain Bacteria; kingdom Bacillati; phylum Actinomycetota; class Actinomycetes; order Micrococcales; family Microbacteriaceae; genus Microbacterium; species Microbacterium martis. Next base: position 747,305 of record NZ_JBFOKT010000001.1, read on the forward strand.
CGCACGCCGCGTCTTCGAGGACGGGGAGCCCGCGACGCTCGGCGACCGCGGTGATCGCGTCCATGTCGGCGCACAGGCCGAAGGCGTGCACCGGCATGATCGCGCGCGTGCGGTCGGTGATCGCCGCCTCGAGGAGCGCGGGATCGAGGTTGAAGGTGGCCGCGTCGATGTCGACGAAGACCGGGATCGCGCCCTGCTGGATCACCGCGTTCGCCGTCGCCGGGAAGCTGAAACCGGGGATGACGACCTCGTCGCCCGGTTGCACCCCGAGCGCGACGAGCGCCAGGTGCAGGCCGGTGGTGGCCGAGCTGACGGCGGCGGCATGCCGGGCGGAGGTGTACGCGCGGATCGAGTCCTCGAACGCCGCGGTCTTGGCGCCCTGCGTGAGATAGCCCGATTCGATGACCTCGCGGACCGCGTCGACCTCCGGGGCGCCGGTGAGCGGGACGTTGAGCCTCATGAGAGGACCGACGTGTACCACTCGACCGTCTGTCCGAGCGCGTCGTCGGTGAGGCGCGGCGACTGGTGGCCGAGGAGGGACTCGAGCTGGGCGACGTCGGCGAGGTGCCGACGCACATCGCCCGGGCGCTCCTCGGTGTGGACGACCGGATGATCCGGGCGCCCCATGAGGCCGAGGATGCGACGGATGAGCTCGTTGACCGAGGTCTCGACACCGGTCGCGAGATTCAGGACCTTGCCCCGGCAGGCGTCGGAGTCGTGCACCTGGGCGATCAGGTCGGCGGTGTCCTTGACGAAGATGAAGTCGCGCGTCTGCTCGCCGTCGCCGAACACCTCGATCGGCACGCCGTCGAGGACGCGGCGCACGATGATCGGCACGATACCGGCGTACGACCCGGGGTTCTGGCGCGGGCCGATGTTGTTGAACGGGCGGATGACGGTCGCGTCGATCCCGAAGGTCTGCACGTACGACTCGATGATGTGGTCGGCGGCCGACTTGCTCGCGGCGTAGGGCGTGATCGCGTCGTGCGGGTGGCCCTCGTCCATCGGGATGTAGCGGGCCGAGCCGTAGGCCTCGGAGCTGGAGACGTGGATCAGGCGCTCGACCAGTCCGCGCCGGGCGATCTCGCAGAACGTCGTGGCGATGCCCACGTTGGTCTGCACCGTCCATGCCGGGTAGGTCAGCGACGTCGGCAGCGGGATCACCGCGAGGTCGAACACCGTGTCGATCTCGTGCGTCGTGACGACGTCCTGCATGGCGGCGAGATCCGAGGCGTCGAGCCGGATGATGTCGAGGTCGGGTCGGGCGGCCCGTGCGGCGTCCAGGTTGTCCATGCTGCCGAGGAAGAAGTTGTCGACCACCGTGATGCGCCGCGGTTCGTCGCGGATGAGCCGGTCGACGAGATGACTCCCGATGAATCCAGCGCCGCCGGTGATCAGGATGGATTGTGAACGCACAGACATGGATTCGAGTTCTCTCGGTAGCGAGCTCCCATGGCAGCACGGAAGCGGACAGACTGCTACGTATCATATGGGATGGAGGTGCGCCGAACCGTGAGAGAGCCCGCTGAGTCGCCGAACGCCGGAGTGCCCGACTGGCACGGCATCGCCCCCAACCGATACAACCCGCACGCCTGGATCGTGGGCGAGCCGGAGATCGGCGAGGGCGTGTGGATCGGGGCGTTCACCGTCATCGACGGCAGCGGGGGGCTCGTGATCGGCGACGGCTGCGACATCTCGGCCGGCGTGCAGATCTACACCCATTCGACGGTGGAGCGATGCCTGAGCGAGCGGGCGCGCGACATCCGCCGCGCCCCCACCACCATCGGCTCGAACGTCCACATCGGCGCCAACGCCGTGGTGCTGATGGGTGCCGACATCGGGCACCACAGCGTCGTCGCCGCCGGCGCGGTGGTGACCGAGAACACCGTCGCTCCGCCGTACAGCGTGCTGCGGGGGGTGCCGGCGCGGGTGCATCCCGAGGCGGCCAGACGCTTCGTGGACTGAGGCCGGCGCGCTCCCGCCGCTCGGGGCGGCCGTGCGGCGTCGTGCCAGGATGGAGGGCGACTTCGAAGGAGCACGATCCATGACCCGACGACGGCCACGACCTCGGCTGCTGATCCTCTCGTTCTTCGACATCAGCGTCGACCCGCGCGTCATGAAGCAGGTGCGCCTCTTCGCCCGCGACTACGACGTCACCACGTGCTCGCCCGGGCCGCTGCCCCACCCCGATGTGGCGCACATCCCGCTCGACGAGTCATGGGTGCCGGACCGCGGTCGCATCGGCAATCTCGTCGACGACGTGGCGCGCGAGCGCGAGTGGTTCCGGTGGTCCTATCGTCAGACCCCGATCGTGAAGCAGGCGAGGAGGAAGCTGCGCGGACGCCGGTTCGACGTGGCCATCGCCAACGATGCGGATGCCGTCGGCGTCGCATCCGCGATCGTGGGGGCGTCGCGCGTGCACGCCGATCTGCACGAGTTCTTCCCCGGCCTCCCGCAGCCCGAGGGGCTGTTGGGCGACCGGCAGCGACGCTACTGGACCTGGCTGGTGCGCAGGCACTGCGCCGCCGCGGCATCCGCGACGACCGTCGGCGCCGAGATCGCCCGCCGCTACGCGGAGTACGGGGTGACGCCCGGTGTGGTCACGAACGCCACGCACCGTCGCGATCTGCCGGTGCGCGCCACCGGCACCCCCCTCCGCCTCGTGCACAGCGGGAATCCGTTCCGCGACCGCGGTCTCGGCGAAATCATGCGGGCGGTCGCGGCCTCGACGAGCGAGGTGACGCTCGACCTCTACCTGATGACGCACAATCAGGTCGAGCTCGCCGCCGTCGTCGAGCTGGCCGATGCGCTCGGCGATCGCATCCGCGTCCTCGAGCCGGTCGGCCAGGACGAGCTCGTCGAGACCCTCAACCGCTACGACGTCGGCATCCACGTCCTCCCGCCGACGAGCGAGAACAACTCGCTGGCGCTGCCCAACAAGTTCTTCGACTTCGTGCAGGCGCGCCTGGCGATCATCGTCGGACCGTCGCTGGAGATGGCCCGCATCGTGCGCGAGCACGGACTCGGCATCGTCACCGACGACTTCAGCGAGGAGAGCATCCGTCGCTCCCTCGACGCTCTGACGCCTGACGCGGTCGATGCCGCGAAGCGAGCGGCGGATGCCGCCGCGCACACGCTCTCGGCCGAGTCGCAGGTCGACGTGTGGAGCGATGCCGTGGCCGCGATCGTCTCGCGTCGCGGGGTGCGCTCGTGACCGCCTCGGTGCTCGTGTCGTCGTTCACCGACATCTCGAAGGACCCGCGGGCCATCAAGCAGGTCGAGGCGGCCGTCGAGCGCCACGCGGTGACGACGTGCTCGTTCGGCCCTCCGCCGCATCCGTCGGTCGAGCACATCGAACTCGACCCGGCGGGGAGCTACCCCACGAACCGTGTCATGCAGCAGGTCGACGCCTTCGCCCGGAAGCGGGAGATCTTCCGCTGGACCCACGACCGCATCCCCTACGTCCGCGAGGCCCGACGGGCGCTGCGCGGACGGCGCTTCGACGCCGTGATCGCCAACAACGCCGATGCGGCGCTCGCCGTCCGGCCGGTGGTCGGAGGGGTGCCGATGCACATCGACCTCCACGAGTACTTCCCGGGCCTCGTCTTCGACGACGGCACCGCCGAGGCGCGGCGGCAGCAGCGCTATCTCGACTGGCTCCTGCGCCGGGTCGTCCCGTTCACGACGTCGTCGTCGGCCGTCTCGCCGCTGATCGCGCAGCGGTATCGCTCCCTCGGTCTCGATCCCGAGGTCATCACGAACGCCGGCCCCTCGCTCGCGCTCGCCCCCGGTGAGGTCGGATCGCCGATCCGGCTGGTGCACAGCGGCAACGCCCAGCCGGGCCGGGGACTGCGTCAGCTCGTGCGGGCGGTCACCCGCACGCGTACCGACGTGACCCTCGATCTGTACCTGGTGCCCAACGACGTGCGGTTCCACACCGAACTGTCCGGTCTCGCCGCCGAGGCGGGGGAGCGCGTCGCCCTGCATCCGCCGGTTCCCCGCGAGGCGCTCGTGCCGACGCTGAACGGGCGCGACGTCGGCGTGTTCGTCCTCCCGCCGACCACGGAGAACGGCGAGCTCGCCCTGCCCAACAAGTTCTTCGACTTCGTGCAGGCGCGGCTCGCCGTGATCGTCGGGCCGTCTCCGGAGATGGCCGACCTCACCCGACGGCACGGACTCGGCGTCGTGACCGACGACTTCACCGAGGACGCCCTCGTGGCGGCGCTCGACCAGCTCACGCCCGAGGGCGTGCGCGCGGGCAAGCAGGCGGCCGACCACGCCGCCGTCGCCCTGTCGGGCGACGCGCATCGGTCGCAGTGGGAGGGCATCCTCGAGCGGCTCACCGGGACGACCGCGTCGGCCTAGGCTGTCTTACCGTGAAGATCCTCAGCGTCGTCGGCGCGCGTCCGCAGTTCGTCAAGCTCGCGCCGATCCACCGGGCGGCCGTGGCGGCGGGCGTCGAGCATGTCATCGTGCACACCGGTCAGCACTACGACCCGATGCTCTCCGACGTCTTCTTCGACGACCTCGGCATCGCGGCGCCCGATGTGCACCTCGGCGTCGGCAGCGGTTCCCACGGCGTGCAGACCGGGGCCATGCTCGGAGCCCTGGATGCCGTCTTCGACGAGCACCGCCCTGACTGGGTGCTGGTGTACGGCGACACGAACTCCACCGTCGCCGCCGCGCTGAGCGCCGTGAAGATGCACATCCCGGTCGCCCACCTCGAGGCGGGGCTGCGCAGCTTCAACCGCCGGATGCCGGAGGAGCACAACCGCGTGCTGACCGACCACGCCGCCGATCTGCTGCTGGCGCCCACCGAGGTCGCCGTGGGCCATCTGACCGACGAGGGCCTCGCCGCCCGCACGGAGCTGGTCGGCGACGTCATGACCGACGTGCTGCTCGAGGTGCGCGACCGGGTGGCTGGTGCGCCCTCCGCCCTCGTGGCCGAACTCGGCCTGGACGAGGGGGGCTACTACCTGGCCACCATCCATCGCGCCGAGAACACCGACGACCCGGCCCGCCTGGCCGAGATCGCGGCCGCGCTGGGATCGCTCGACAAGCCGGTGATCCTGCTGGCCCATCCGCGGGTCGTGGCGAGGGCGGCCGCTCAGGGCGTCGCGCTGACCCAGGGGGCGCTGATCGCGCATGCTCCGCTGGCGTACCCCGAACTCATCGCCGCCGCGCTGTCGAGCGCCGGGGTCGTGACAGACTCCGGCGGACTGCAGAAGGAGGCGTTCCTGCTGCGGGTGCCGTGCACGACCATCCGCACCGAGACGGAGTGGGTCGAGACCGTTCAGCTCGGATGGAACGTGCTGGCCGGCACCGCCGAGGAGATCGCCGCCGGGGTGAGCCGTGGGCGACCCGACGACACCGACGCCGCCCCCTACGGCGACGGACGCGCCGCCGAGCGCGTCATCGCGGTGCTCGACGCAGCGCGTGCGAACGGCCCGGTCGCCGCGCCATAGACTACTCCTCATGCGTATCGCCGTCGTGGCCCTCGGAAAGATCGGCCTCCCTCTCGCTCTGCAGTTCGCCGACCGCGGTCACGACGTGATCGGCGTCGACGTGAACCCGGCCCTCGTGGACGCCGTGAACCAGGGCGTCGAGCCGTTCCCGGGCGAGGCCGGACTGCAGGAGAAGCTGACCGCGGCGCTCGCCGCAGGGCGCCTGCGCGCGACGACCGACTACGCCGAGGCGATCCCGTCGGCCGAGGCCGTCGTGGTGGTCGTGCCGCTGTTCGTGAACGAGGAGACGGCCGAGCCCGAGTTCGGCTGGATGGATCAGGCCACGCGATCGCTCGCCGAGCACCTGCGTCCGGGGACGCTCGTGTCGTACGAGACGACGCTCCCGGTCGGCGTCACCCGCGGGCGGTGGAAGCCGATGCTGGAAGAGGTCTCCGGGCTCACCGAGGGCGAGGACTTCCACGTGGTGTTCTCGCCCGAGCGCGTGTACTCCGGGCGCATCTTCGCCGACCTGCGCAAGTACCCCAAGCTCGTCGGAGCGCTCTCCGACGAGGGCGCCCGCCGCGCGGTCGACTTCTACGAGGCGGTGCTCGAGTTCGACGACCGCCCCGACCTCGCGCGTCCGAACGGCGTGTGGGATCTCGGCAGCGCCGAAGCCGCCGAGATGGCGAAGCTCGCAGAGACGACCTACCGCGACGTGAACATCGGGCTCGCCAACGAGTTCGCGCTGTTCGCCGGCGCCAACGGCATCGACGTGTACCAGGTGATCGAGGCGTGCAATTCGCAGGTGTTCAGCCACATCCACAAGCCGGGCATCGCGGTGGGCGGCCACTGCATCCCCGTCTACCCCAAGCTCTACCTCTCCACCGACCCCGACGCCGACATCGTGCGCACCGCCCGTCGCGTCAACGAGTCCATGCCCGAGCGCCTCGTCGCCCAGGCCGAGGGCATCCTCGGCTCGCTCGACGGACTGCGTGCCGTGGTGCTCGGCGCGAGCTACCGCGGCGGGGTGAAGGAGACCGCGTTCTCGGGCGTCTTCCCGACCGTGGCGGCCCTCGAGCTGCGCGGCGCCGTGGTCCAGGTGCACGACCCGCTCTACAGCGACGAGGAGCTGCGCCGGCTCGGCTTCGAGCCCTACGCGCTCGGTGACGACATCGACCTCGCGGTGCTGCAGACCGACCACGCCGACTACCGCGAGCTCGAGCCGGCGCAGCTGCCCGGTGTCAGGCTGCTGGTCGACGGCCGTGCCGCGACCGACGCCGCCCGGTGGGCGGGCACGCCGCGCATCGTGGTGGGCACCGCCGCCGAGGTGATGGCCACGGCCGGCGCCGCGAGCTGACGGCATCCGCCCGCGGCGGGCCCGGCCCGCCGGTCCGAGCTCACAGGCGGGCGCCGATACGATGGAGCACATGGATCTTCTCGTCGTCGGGTCGGGTTTCTTCGGCCTCACCATCGCTGAGCGCGCCGCAGAGGCCGGCCGCAAGGTGACCGTCATCGACCGCCGCCACCACATCGGCGGCAACGCCTACAGCGAGGCGGAGCCCGAGACGGGGATCGAGGTCCACCGGTACGGGGCGCATCTGTTCCACACGTCCAACGCGACGGTCTGGGAGTACGTCAACCGGTTCACGACGTTCACGAACTATGTCCACCGCGTGTACACCACGCACAAGGGCACGGTCTTCCCGATGCCCGTCAATCTCGGCACCATCAACCAGTTCTTCCAGTCCGCCTACACGCCCGACCAGGCGCGTGCGCTCGTGAAGGAGCAGGCGGGGGAGTTCGACGTGAAGACAGCGTCGAACTTCGAGGAGAAGGGCATCGCCCTGGTCGGGCGCCCGCTGTTCGAGGCGTTCTTCCGCGACTACACCGCGAAGCAGTGGCAGACCGATCCGCAGAGGCTCTCGGGCGACATCATCAGCCGGCTGCCGGTGCGGTACACCTACGACAACCGCTACTTCAACGACACCTGGGAAGGTCTGCCCACCGACGGCTACACCGCGTGGCTGGAGCGCATGGCCGATCACCCGAACATCGAGGTGAAGCTGAACGTCGACTACTTCGACGAGACCCAGCCGTTGAACCGGAAGGCGACCGTCGGCCAGGTGCCCGTGGTGTACACGGGCCCGGTCGATCGCTACTTCGACTACGCCGAGGGCGCGCTCAGCTGGCGGACGCTCGACTTCGAGCAGGAGGTCCTCCCGACGGCCGACTTCCAGGGCACCAGTGTCATGAACTACCCCGACATGGACGTGCCGTACACGCGTATCCACGAATTCAAGCACTTCCACCCGGAGCGCAAGGAGATCTTCGCGCAGGACAAGACGGTGATCATGCGGGAGTTCTCGCGTTTCGCCGACCGCGGCGACGAGCCGTATTACCCGGTCAACACCGCGAGCGACCGCGAGGGCCTGCTGGCCTATCGGGAACTGGCGAAGGGCGAGAAGGACGTGCACTTCGGGGGCCGCCTCGGCACCTACCAGTACCTCGACATGCACATGGCCATCGGCTCGGCGCTGTCGCTGTGGAACAACACTCTCTCCTAGACTCATCATCGTGAGTCACGCTGCTGTCGGGGCGCCCGGGACGCCCCGGCGCTATCTGCATTCGCTGTGGCTGCTGTCTGCCCGTGACCTCAAGGTCCGCTACGCGACGAGCTTCCTCGGCTACCTGTGGTCGGTGCTCGATCCGCTCGTGATGAGCGCGATCTACTGGTTCGTCTTCACGCAGGTGTTCCACCGCACCGTGGGCGAAGACCCGTACATCGTCTTCCTCATCGTGGCGCTCCTGCCGTGGGTGTGGTTCAACACGTCGGTGTCGGACTTCACCCGGGCGTTCAAGAAGGACTCCCGTCTCGTGCGCTCCACCGCCATCCCGCGGTCGATCTGGGTGAACCGCATCGTGCTGAGCAAGGGGATCGAGTTCCTCTTCTCGCTCCCGGTGCTGGTGCTCTTCGCCGTCTTCAGCGGGGCGACGGTCACCTGGATGCTGCTGTGGTTCCCGGTCGCGGTGATCCTGCAGACGGCGCTGCTGGTGGGCCTCGGACTGCTGGTCGCGCCGCTGTGCGTGCTCTACGCCGACCTCGAGCGCACCACGGCGCTGATCCTGCGGGCGCTCTTCTACGCCTCGCCGGTCATCTACAGCTTCCAGGACCTTCCGGCGCCGTTCGACACGATCGGGGCCTTCAATCCGCTCGCGGGTATCTTCACCCTCTACCGGGTGGGCTTCTTCCCGGAACTCTGGCAGACCACGCCGGTGGTGATCAGCGCGGTGATGTGCCTCGCGATCCTCGCCCTGGGCGCGTGGACCTTCCGGAGCCTGGAGCGTCCCGTGCTGAAGGAGCTGTGATGTCGTCGGCCATCGAGGTGCGCGGTCTCGGCGTCCACTTCCGGCGCAACCGCCGCGGGCGCCGCAGCTTCAAGGATCTCTTCGCCGGCGCCTCCCGCCGTTCGCGTCCCGGCGAGTTCTGGGCGCTGCGCGACGTGTCGTTCACGGTGCAGCCGGGGGAGTCGATCGGAGTCGTCGGCCGCAACGGGCAGGGCAAGTCGACACTGCTGCGACTGGTGGCGAAGGTGCTCCTCCCCGATGAGGGCAGCGTGAGCGTGGGCGGCGGGGTCGCGCCGCTCATCGAGATCACCGGCGGATTCGTGGGCGATCTCACCGTCCGCGAGAACGTGCGCCTGACGGCCGGACTGCACGGGATGTCGCGCGACGAGGTCACGCGACGCTACGACGACATCATCGCCTTCGCCGAACTCGCCGGTTTCGAGGAGACGCCCTACAAGCATCTGTCGAACGGCATGAAAGTGCGCCTCGCGTTCTCGGTGGTCTCGCAGCTCGATGAACCCATCCTGCTCGTCGACGAGGTGCTGGCCGTCGGCGACAAGGCGTTCCGCGACAAGTGCTATCGCCGCATCGACGAGCTGCTTGCCGAGGGCCGCACGCTGTTCTTCGTGAGCCATAACGAGCGCGACCTGCGTCGGTTCTGCACCCGGGGCCTCTACCTCGACAAGGGGGCGCTGGTGCTCGATGCGCCCATCGCCGAGGTGCTCGAGCGATATAACGCCGACTACGGCACCTGACCCCTCCGTGTCACGGTGCGCCTCGTCGCGACACTTCTCTGTGAGGGCGCATCTGCGTCTTCCGGAGATCGTGAGGTGGTCGGTGTGGCGAGGTCGATCGCGGGGCGTGCACGCGGGGTCGCGGTGCTGGTGGTGGTGACGGTGCCGGTGGTGGTGACGGTGCTGGTCGTCGCGGGGTGCGCGACGCCAGGCGCAGAGAAGGTGCGAGAAGGGGGAGCCCTCGGTGCCGCGATCTCGTCGACGTTCATGACGGAGGCCTCGGGGTCGGTCATCGAACGCGACGGGCAGACGAGACTGTGCTTCGGGGTGCTGCAGTCGAACCCGCCCGTCTGCGGCGGCGGGGTCGAGCTGAGCGGGTGGGACTGGGAAGCCGTCGAGGGGAAGTACGAGGCGCACGCCGGCGTGCGCTGGGGCGACTTCACGGTGACGGGAGCCTACGACTCGGACGCCGAGACCCTCGCCGTCGTCTCGACGGGGCCGATCGCCGCGACGCCGACGACCGATCCGCGAGGGCCGATCCTGCCTTCTCGCTGCCCGGCGCCGGACGGCGGATGGAAGATCGTCGACGAGACCAGAGCGTCGTCCGAGGCGTTGCACGCTGCGACCGGCACGATCATGAGCATGGAGGGATTCGGCACGATGTGGATCGACCGCAGCGAGATCCCGACCGTGCCGCCCGGGACGGATACCCTCGAGGAGATGCGGCTCGACGCGGTGCATGCGGGGCTTTCGATCCTCAATGTCGGGGTGCGATCGGATCCGGCATCCGCGGAGGAGAGGATCCGTGACGTCTGGGGAGGAGCCCTCTGCGTGTTCTCCGTCGCGTACACCGCTACGGAGCTGAACGCGCGCGTCCAGGCGATCGTGGGGGATCCTCGGAGGATGACGGAGCAGCAGATCATGACGGTGGGGCCGGATGCGCTGACCGGCGTCATCACGGTCCAGGTCGTCCACGACGTGGACGGCGCATTGCAACGCGAGATGGATCAGCAGTACGGACCCGGCGCCGTCGTGGTCTCCTCGATCCTCGTTCCGCGCTGAAGACCGTGAGCGATACCGAGCAGGGCATGGACAGCGGCGACGCCGACGTCTGGGAGGCGGCACGCGCCGGCGACGCCGACGCCTTCGCCGCCGTCTTCGATCGGCACGTCGACCGCGTGCACCGACACGCGGGCCGATTCACCCGCTCGCGTGAGGATGCCGAGGACGTCACCGCGATGGTGTTCCTCGAGGCGTGGCGGCTGCGCTCTCGCGTGCGGGTCGTCAACGGCTCGGTGATCGGGTGGTTGCTCGTCACGGCGACCAACATCGCGCGCAACAGCGCCCGCACCAGGATGCGGCATGACCGGCTCCTCCGACGGCTCCGGCCCGAAGTCGTCCCCGACCATGCGGAGGAGGTGCTCGATGCCGAGACGCGCTCGCATCGCCGAGGTGAGGTGGAGGCCGCATTCGCCCGGCTGAGCGCGTCGGATCAGGAGATCCTCGCGCTCTGCGTGATCGAGGAGGTGGCCCCTGTCGACGCGGCTCGGCTGCTGCGACTGCCCGCCGGAACCGTGCGCACGCGACTCAGTCGCGCGAAGGAGCGACTGCGCGTCGCGATGACGGAGCTCGTCCCGGATACCCGGGCGGGCGGGAAGGAGGCGACATGAGCGGAAGCGGAGGAGGGATCGATCCGGAGTTCCGGGCTCGGCTCAGAGAGACCCTGGTCGCCCAGGCGACGGGCGATCGACCGGTGCGACGCGGGACGCGCATCGTGTGGGGCCTTGCCGCCGGCGCCTGCCTGGTCGCCGGGGGTGCCACCGCTGCGGTCATCTCCGATCATGCATCGGAGTCCGAGGCCGGCGGCCTCGAGATGCGCTCGGTGGAGGTGGTCTGCGCAGCCGTCGCCGGACCGGTCGAGCCGCTGTCCGGATCCGGCGGGGCGCTCTCGGAGCCGCGCGGCATCACGGCCTCGGTCCTGGTCCCCACGGGAGCGGACGCGTCGACCGAGCTGATCGAGGAATGTGCGCGACTGTGGGAGGTAGGGTCGCTCCGCGGAGTGGAGTTCCAGATCAGCGGCCCGCAGAGCGCTCCGGAGAGCACGCCCGCATGGGCGCTGTGCAGCCTCCTCGACGGCGCACCCGTCGTGATCCCGGCATCCGACTGCGTCTCCGCAGGCATGGTCGACTGGACCGAAGAGGGTCGATCAGGGTCGTGATCCGACCCGCGCTCAGAGCCCGACGATGCTCCGCAGGTTCTCGGCCTCGGCACGCGCCGCCGCCGCGGCATCCGTGAGCGATGCGCCCGACGACGCCGCCGACGCGAGGTCGGAGAGTCGCTGCGCGTAGGCCGCCACTCCGCTGCGCCAGGCGCCCTCGATCGACGACGGGGCGACCGAGTCCGACAGGCGCTGCGCGTCCTGTCGCAGGGTGTCGATGAGCGGCGAGGCGTCGGAGCCGCTCTCCCCGGCCACGAGGTCGAGCACACGCACCGCGTCGTCGAGCCACAGCTGGACCTTGCCGCGGAACACCTCGACGCTCGGGTCTCCCGCCGGAGGAGCGGTGACCACCGGCTCGGGGGTCGGCTCCGCCGTCGCGGTCGGCGTGGGTGTCGGGCTCGGCGACGCCGAGGGAGTGGTGCTCCGCGTCGGCGTCGCGCTCGGCTCGGGGCCGGCGGAATCGGCACGGGGGATCAGCAGGAAGAGCAGCACCCCGACGATGGCGAGGGCGGCCACGGAGAGGCCGACGATCAGCCAGATGCGACCCGTCCTCTTCGGCGGCGCCGGCAGGGGCGCCCACCGCAGCTCCGGCTGCTGCTGCTGCTCGTCCATCGTCATGCCTCCAGGGGTTCCATCGGCCGCCACGAGCGATCGCGACCCGCCTTGCCGCCGTCGCGGATGCCGCGGAAGAGGTTGCTCGTGCCGCGCACGGTGCGCTCCACGAAGACCAGGCGGATCAGCTCCTTGACGAACGTCGCCGCGGTCCCGAGACCGAACAGGACCGGATGGTACACGCCGTGCACGCGGTAGTACTGCTTGATGAAGCCGCGGTTGCGCATGATGTAGTAGCGGTAGGCGTTGCTCGAGGCGTTCATGTGACGGATGCCCATGTCCCACTGCCGGATCTCGCGCGTGCGGCGCAGCACGAACTCGTCGACGATCACGGCCGTGGTGCGGCGCGAGGCGAGCCAGCCGTACATCTGGTCATCCCAGTAGATGAAGAACCGAGGGTCGGGCAGCCCGATCTGGGTGACGATCGACCGGTGGATGAACATCCCCTCGAAGCATCCGCTGTTCATCTCCTTGTAGCCCGACTCGTCGAAGCCGGACGGCGCGAACGGGATGGGGATCCCCATCCGCTCGGCGATCCGGTACTGCCAGTAGAACTCGCTGCCGTCGTAGTCGACGCGGCGTCCCTGGATGCTCTTGAAGCGCGGGGCCCAGCGGCCCATCTTGGCGAGGCCGTCGGGAAGGACCTCGACGTCGTCGTCCATCATCCAGATCCACTCGGACCCGAGCTCGTACGCCGTGCGCATGCCCTCGCTGAAACCGCCGGAGCCTCCGGTGTTCGTCTCGAGGCGGCGGTACACGATCTCGGTCCCGATGCTGTCGCGGAAGGACTCCACCACGGCCGTGGTGTCGTCGGCCGACGCGTTGTCGATGATGACCACGCGGCCGGGCTTCGGGTCCATCGCCGAGATGCTGGTCAGGAGGCCCGACAGCAGGTGCGAGCGGTTGAAGGTGACGATGACTATCGTCGCGGTCGTGGGATCGAACGAAGCGGGCGCCGCGGTCATGCCTTCTCCTCGAAGATCTGCTGCCAGGACTGGAGGGACACGAGCTCCGGAAGCGCCTCGCGGTAGCGCTGCTGCAGTTCCGGCCACCGGCGGCGCAGTTCGGCATGCAGGCGGATGCTGTCGCGCAGGAGGCGCCGGTACTGACGGCGGTCGCGGGTGTAGATGTTCTTGCCCGAGCCGTCGGCGGCGCTGACGAGCACGCTGTCGAAGACCGGCACCCGCCACCACCACGCGTCCTCCTTGCCGAACTCGACCTGCGGCTGCGCCACGTTGGCCGGGTCGGGGCGATGCAGCCAGTGCCGCACCAGGGTCGACAGCGTGAACCACCGCAGCCGCAGACCGGTGGGGTTGTCGAGGTCGTTCTTGGAGAGCTGCTGGAAGACCTGTCGTCCGTGGCGGGAATGCAGCACGGTCGACGGGTCGAGGTGCACCGTCGTCTCGGGGTAGTCGGCGGCCAGCGCACGCGCCGCGGGCATGGCCGTGCCGATGTTGCGGCGCATGTGGCCCGGGCCCGAGAGCACGTCGCGCAGAGCGCGCGCGCGGAGAGCGACGGGGTAGTACTGCATCATCATCAGATGCTTGAGGTCGACCCGGCGGCTGTGCACGAGCAGGCGGCCGCCGCGCGGCTCCTCGGAGTGCAGCAGACCGGCGACGATCCGGTTCCGGGCGTGGAAGTACGCCTGCCAGTCGATGGTGTCGTCCTTGTTCACCCACGAGACGTGCCAGAGCGCCACACCGGGCATCGACACCGTGGGGAAGCCGGCCTCGCCGGCACGGAGGCAGAACTCCGCGTCATCCCACTTGATGAACGCCGGGAGCGCCAGACCCACCTCGCGCACGGCGTCGAGTGGGATGAGGCACATCCACCAGCCGTTGTAGTCGGCGTCCATGCGCATGTGCAGCAGGGTCGACTGGCGCAGGTTCGAGACGCCGAAGTCGTGGGGCATCTTCTCCTGATAGAGGTTGCGCCACATGAAGGGGGCCTGGTCGACCACCTCGGCCCAGCCGTGCAGCTTGGGTCGATCGAGCAGGTCGAACATGTGTCCGCCGACGAGCACCGGCGACGTGGCGAACCGCCCGAACACGATCGATCGTCGCAGCGACTCGGGTTCGAGCCTCACGTCGTCGTCGAGCAGCTGCACGAAGTCGCTCTCGGGACGCTCCAGCGACTCCTTCATCGCGCGCGCGAAACCGCCGGAACCCCCGAGGTTCGGCTGACGGATGACCTGCAGCGTGTCGCCCAGCCGCTCCGCGACCTCGGTGTAGCCCTCCTGCTCGGCGACGAGCTGCGTGCCCTGATCGACGAGGAAGACGCGGTCGACGAACTCCAGCGCGTCGGGCGACGCGGCGAGGGCGCGCAGCGTCTCGACGCAGTAGTCGGGCTTGTTGTACGTGGTGATGCCCAGCGACGCCTTGCCCGAGCGCTTCGGCTCCTGCTCCGTCGTCCATTCGGCGCCCTCGAGGACCGCCGGCTTCTCGTCGGCGACGATGTCGAACCAGATCCAGCCGCCGTCGCTGTACTGCGTGAGGGTGAGGTCGAAGCTGGTCGTCGCCTCTCCCGTCACCTCGCGGGTCGCGACGCGCTGGCGGATGCCCGAGCCGTTCGAGCGGTACACGAGGATGGTCGCGGGGCCGGTCGTGCGCACGGTGAGGCGCACGTCGCGCACGCTGGTCCAGTGCTGCCAGTACGACGCGGGGAAGGCGTTGAAATAGGTTCCGAGCGAGACGCGACGGCCGGCGACGATGCGCGCGCGATGCCGGCCCAGGATGTTGCCGAGGTGCGCGCGGTTCGACACGCGCACGGGCTCGTTCTCGATGACCGACCAGGTCTCGGGGTCGGCGTAGAGGGGGAGCAGATCGGGGTCGCGATCAAGTGGGAAGACGACGTTCTGAAGGACGTGGGCCACTGGGGAGTTCTCCGATGTTGATGCCGCAGACCGCTGCCGACCAGGGCAGCGCGCGACGCGACGAGCAGAGATCAGCCTACCGTCCGCCGGCTTCGGATTCGCGGAGAGCGGCCTCCCTGCGCGGCGGACGGCGCTGGCTAGACTGTGGGCGATGAAGGTATTGATCACCGGCGGCGCCGGCTACATCGGGTCCACTGTCGCGACGGCGTGCATCGAAGCCGGCATCGAGGTCGTCATCCTCGACGACCTCTCCAAGGGACTGCGGGCGTTCGGCGAGAACCGCAACCTCTACGTCGGCGACATCGCCGACGGAGAGGTCCTCGACCGTCTGCTCGCCGAGCATCCCGACATCGACGCGGTCGTGCACTGCGCGGCGCGCATCGTCGTCCCCGAATCCGTCGCCGATCCGCTGGGGTACTACCAGGTGAACGTCGGCAAGACGATCGTGCTCCTGCAGCGGCTCCGCGAAGCCGGCATCCCGCGGGTCGTCTTCAGCTCGTCGGCCTCGGTCTACGCGGGGGAGAGCGGGGACGGCGTCGACGAGAGCGGCGCGCTCGCGCCCGCCAGCCCGTACGCCACCACGAAGGCCATGGTCGAGCAGATCCTGAAGGATGCCGCGACGGCCGGCGACTTCCGTGCCATCGCGCTGCGGTACTTCAACCCGATCGGGGCCGACCCGCAGCTGCGGACGGGCCTGCAGAACCCGACGCCCTCGCACGCCCTGGGCAAGATCATGCAGGCGCATGTTGCCGGCGAGCCGTTCCCGATCACGGGGACCGACTGGGCGACGCGCGACGGGTCGGGGCTGCGCGACTACATCCACGTCTGGGACCTCGCGCTCGCGCACGTCGCCGCGGTGCAGCGGTTCGACGAGGTCGCGTCCGACGACGATCCGTATCGCGTGATCAACCTGGGCACCGGCGACGGGGTCACGGTCCGCGAGCTCGTGGCCGCATTCGAGCGCGTGACGGGCGAGCCGCTCGCCGTCGTCGAGACCGACCGGCGCCCGGGCGACCAGGCCGGGGCCTTCGCGATCGTCGACCTCGCCGCCGAAGCGCTCGGCTGGCGGGCGCAGCGCTCGGTCGACGACGGAGTGCGCGACGCCCTCGCGTGGTCCGAGAAGCTGCGCTCGCTGACCTGACGGGTCACGCCTGCGGGCGGAGGGTCGGGATCGCGCCCGTCTGAGCGGCATCGATGTTCTCCCGCCACGAGCGCGTCTGTCCGGCGCGCAGCGCGCACAGCACGAGCATGAACCACCCGGCGCCGACGAGCGTGAAGCTCTCGAACATCGAGTCGACCGCGAGGGTGACCAGGATGATCGGCGTCCAGGCGTAGACGACCGACCGGCGCACGCTCGCGACCAGCCAGGAGCGGATGAGGGCCACGCCGCCGAGCAGCAGGAACAGCACCAGCCCGGCGGCGCCGAGCTGCAGCAGGACGTCGAAGAATGCGTTCAACGCGCTCTGATGACGGTCGCCGAGTTGGAAGTTGATGTAGGTGAAGGGGTACTCGCCGCGCGCCCAGTCGCCGAACCAGCCCCACCCCTGGATCGGCTTGAGCGACACGAAATCGAGGATGGTGTTCCACAGCGACGCGCGCACCGAGAAGTCGGAGCCCGCGTCGAGCAGGGCGATGATCTGGTGGCGCAGGGCGAACGCGACGGCGAGCGCGAGGGCGACGAGGATGCCCAGCGCCCACTGCACCATGTTCCGCCGTGCGGGAGCCGTGTGCCGGACGATCGTGAGCGCCGCCGTCACGACTCCGACGGCCAGGGCGAGCACCAGCACCGTCGGGGAGGACGACAGGAAGGCGAGGGAGCCGGCGAGCGCGACCGAGCCGACGGCGAGCGGCGGGTGCACCGACTGCGTGCGCCATTCGATCACGAAGGTGATCAGGGCGATGACGGCGATGAAGCCGAGCATGTTGCGGCTGCCGAAGAGCCCCTGGACCGGCCCGCCCAGGGCGAGGTCGCCCTCGATCCCGAGGAACACGAACGGCGTGTCGAGCAGGATGCCCGAGAGGATCTCGAGTCCGAGCGACACGGCCAGCAGCACCCGCAGCGTGTCGCCGAGGGCCCGCACGGTCTGCAGGGTGTCGCGGATGTGGCCGATGGTCAGTGCCAGGAAGGCGAAGCCGAACAGCGAGAGCCAGCCGAAGACGGTGTCGGAGCGGTCGGTGGTCCACACGAGGCTGACCAGCGCCCAGCAGAGGAAGGCGAAGAGCGACGAGGGGGCGATGCGCAGCGGCGAGAGCTCCTCGCGGCGCACCCAGAGGATGGCGGCGCCCAGCAGGCACAGCGACGCGATGATCGTGGCCAGGGTGACGGCCGAGGTCATGCGCTCGATGGCGAACGAGCCGAAGACGGCCGTCAGCGCCGCGAGCGTGAAGGCGCGAGCCATCTCGACGGAGCCGAGCAGGCGCACGACCGGGCGGACCGGGGTCACGGCACCCGCCGCTGGCGCGCGCCGCGCTCGAAGAGGAGCTCGCGCTCGCCCATGCCCACCAGGGGCACCGACTTGAGCTTGAACGACAGCAGCACCGCCAGGAGCCACCCCCACAGCATGATGGGCGTCGATTCGGAGAGGCCCTGCACGAGCAGCACGACGGTGAAGAGGCTCGGAAGGAGCGTCAGCGGCGAGAAGGGACGCCCCGCCTCGAGGTCCCACCGGGGCCGGTCCACGGCGAAGAACCAGGAGCGCCACAGCAGACTGCCGTAGGCCACCGCCATGACGACGACCCCGAGGGCCCCCAGCTGGAGGAGCACGTCGAGCCACATGTTGTGCGCGTGGAACACGGTGATCCCGTGGTCGACGATCCAGCCGTCGAACGCGGGATCGCTCGGCACCCACGGGCTGGAGAACCCGTTGCCGAAGAGCGGATGCCGCGCCGCGCGCTCGAGCACCGCGCCCCAGATCAGGTCGGAGCGGCCGGTGAGATCGGAGTCGCGGCCGAGAAGGGCGAGCAGGGGCCCGCGGAGCGCCCAGACGGCGAGGACCGCGACGATCGTGCCGCCGATCGCGACGGTGTAGATCCGGGTGCGGGCGCCGGGGGTCGCCGCCCGTCGCATCAGCAGGGCGACGAGGAGGGTCACGGCGGCCGCCGCGGCGCAGACCAGCGCGGTCGCCGATGCGGTGCGGACCAGGAAGTAGAGCGCAAGCAGCGACCACAGCGCGAGCGTCGTGCGCCACCGCGACCGCGCCGCGAACAGGACGCCGAAGGTGATGAGCGCGAAGAGCGAGACGATCGCCAGGAGGTTGGCGTTGCCGACGATGCCCTGGATGCGGCCTCCGTCGAACAGATTGTCGCGCACCCAGTACCACTGCGGGTCGAGCTTGCCGTCGGGGAACGTCTGGAAGTTCGGCAGGAGCGGCCCGTGCACGACGAGCGACACCCAGAGCTCCAGGGCGAGCGAGAGGCCGAGGATCCACTTGAAGGCGGATGACAGCGCGCGGACGATCTCGTGCCACGTGAGCACGTGCGCGATGAACAGCCCGTTCACGACGATTGCCGCGAGGAGCACACCGGTGAGGACCGTCGATCCCCGCCACTGCGACCAGGCGACGGAGACCAGAGCCAGGGCGGTGTACCCGAGCGCCGCCCACGGCAGACGTCGCCACCGGAACGGCTGCGGGCGGTTGCGCGCGAGCATCGGAACGCCGATCGCCAGGGTCGAGAGCGTGAGCACGGCGAGCACGACGCCCGCTCCGAGCATGCCGAGCAGGTTGTACACCGCGGAGTGCGCGAAGGTGGCGAACAGCACGAGGATGACGTAGGCGCGCAACAGCAGGTGCCCTGTCGACTCGCGTTCCGGGGCGGTGGGTCGGGCCGCCACGGGATGCCTGGTGTACTGAGCCATCGCGATCAGGCTACCGCGCCCGGCCCCGGTCGTCCCTGAGCAATCCCGGCCGGCTCTACGCTGGTGGCATGCTGCTCCCGCTCACCAATGCGCCCCGCGACTACGCCTGGGGATCCGACTCGCTGCTCGCCGAACTGGAAGGACGGACGCCGTCCGGTTCGCCGGAGGCGGAGGTGTGGTTCGGCGACCATCCGGGCGACCCCGCCGACGTCGAGGGCGGCGGCACGCTCGACCAGATCACCGGCGGCTCGCTGCCGTACTTGCTCAAGCTCCTCGCGGCCGGGCAGCCGCTGTCGATCCAGGTCCACCCCACGATCGCGCAGGCGCGCGAGGGATGGGCGCGTGAGAGCGGCCTCGCCGCCGACGATTCCCAGCGCAACTATCGCGACGACAACCACAAGCCGGAGCTCATCGTCGCCCTGAGCGACACGTTCGAGTCGCTCAGCGGCCTGCGTCCGGTGCCGGCGACGCTCGAGCTGCTCGACGGTCTCGGCGACAGTGCGGGTGTCGTCGCGCTCCGCCATCGGCTGCGCGCCGACGGCGACGCGCTCCGCGACGTCATCGCGTGGCTCCTCGGCGGCACCGCGCAGGCCGAGGTCGACGACGTCATCGCCGCGGTCGAGGCGGCAGCGGGCGCCTCGACGGACGGGCAGTGGGCGACCACGCTGCGCGCGATCTCCGGTGTCGCGGCGACCTATCCCGGCGATCCGGGCGTGGTCGTGGCGCTGCTGATGAACCACGTGGTGCTGCGTCGCGGCGAAGGCGTGTTCCTGCGCGCGGGACTGCTGCACGCCTACCTCTCCGGCCTCGGCGTCGAGATCATGGCGGCCAGCGACAACGTGCTGCGCGGCGGACTCACGCCCAAGCGGATCGACGTGCCCGAGCTGCTGGCGATCCTCGACACGACCACCGGCGAGGTGCCGGTGCTGCGGCCGGCGACCGACGGAGCCGTCACGCCCTACCCCGTGCCGGTGCCGGACTTCGCGCTCGATCGGATCGTGCTCGACGGGGAGCCGGTCGCCGTCGACGTGGAGGGGCCGACGATGGTGCTCGCCACGGCGGGCGAGGTCACGGTCGCAGCGGCATCCGGTGACGAGCGCCGGGTCGCCGTCGGAACCGCCGTGTTCATGACGCCCGAGGAGGAGTCGGTGACGCTGACCGGACGCGGCGAGGCGTTCGTCGCCGCGCCGGGTCGCGACACGCCGAAGGGCCGTCAAGAACTTTAAAGAGACGCTTGAGGGTTTACGATCCGCGACTTGACCGGAGCGAATGACACGGGTGTAATTAGTGAGAGCACGGCCCGCCGGGGGGCGGATACACAGGGTGGAGATCGAGATGACGGGATACCGTTCCGACGTTCCGGAGAACTGGTTCGTCGATCCGATCAACCTCGGAGTGCCGGGGGTTCGGAAGCCGGAGGCCGACGACGACAACGCGCTCGCCTGGCAGAGCGACGCGCTCTGCTCGCAGACCGATCCCGAGGCGTTCTTCCCCGAGAAGGGCGGTTCGACGCGCGATGCGAAGCGCATCTGCACGAGCTGCGACGTGCGCAGCGAGTGCCTCGAGTACGCCCTCGCCAACGACGAGCGCTTCGGCATCTGGGGCGGCCTCTCCGAACGCGAGCGCCGCAAGCTCAAGCGCCGCGCGAGCTGATCTCCGCCCGCGACGCGGAGAGACGGTCGGCACCCGCTTCGCGGGCGCGCCGCGTCGGCTGCCTCGGCGACGATCACCGCGCGCATAGGCTGACGACGTCATGCCAGCCCGAGTTCACGCCATCATCGTCGCGCGCCCCGGATCGTCTGCTCGCGCCCAGCTCCTCCGCACTCTCGACGCGGTCCGGGCCCAGACCGCACCCCCGGCGGCGGTCACCCTGGTGGTGTGCGGCGACGCGACCTCGGTGCGCGACAGCGAGATCGTCGCCGGCACGGTGGAGGGCATCATCGAGGCGCGCGCGTCGACCTCGTTCGCCGAGGCGGTCGAGCTCGCGCGACCCCGTCTGCTCGACGGAGCGGCCGTCTGGCTGCTGGCTCAGGACACCGCGCCTCATCCGCGCGCGCTGGAGCGGCTGAGCGGGACGCTGGAGAGGTCGCCGTCCGCGGCGATCGTGGCGCCCAAGCTCGTGGCGACCGACGACGAGCGCGAGATCGTCTCGCTCGGCGTGAGCATGACCACCCTGGGGCGCTCGGTCGAGCTGGCCGCCGGAGAGCTCGACCAGGGTCAGCACGACGGGATGGACGACGCGCTCGGCTCCGACGTCCGCGGCATCCTCATCCGCGCCGAGGTGCGCGACGCCCTTCGCCCCGATCCCGCCCTCGCCGGCGCCGACGAAGGACTCGATCTCGGCGTGCGCGCCCGTCTCGCCGGCGGGCGGGTGGTCCTGGCGCCCGCGGCGCGGGTCTCGGTCAGCCCCGACGGTCCCGCGGCGCTTCCCGTCGGAGGCTCGCGGCGCGCCTACGTCCGGCGGCTCGCGCAGCTGCACCGCCGGCTCGCCTACGCCCCGGCTCCCGTCGTCCCGCTGCACTGGCTCGCCCTGCTTCCCCTGGCGCTCTGGCGATCCATCACCGATCTCATCGCCAAGCGCCCCGGCTCCGTGATCCCGGAGTGGGCGGCCGCCCTCACGGCGATGGTGCGCATCGGCGCGATCGGACGCTCCCGCTCGCGCATCCGGGCCTTCCGCTCGTCGACATGGGCCGGCATCGCCCCCCTCCGGGTCACGTCGTCGCAGATGCGCCGCCGACTCGACGACGGGCACGGCAGCGAGGGTGGCGCCGTCAGTGAGCTGCACTTCTTCTCGGGCGGCGGCGGCTGGGCCGTGCTCACCGCACTCGTCGTGAGCGTCGCCTCGTTCACGACGGTGCTCGCCTGGCCGGCGATCGGCGGCGGGGCCCTGCTCCCTCTGCGCCAGACCGTCACGGGGCTGTGGGCGGATGCCGCGTGGGGCCTGCGCGGCGTCGGCGTCGATCTGGTGGGACCCGCCGATCCGTTCGCCGCCGTGATCGCCGTGCTCGGCACGCTGTGGCCCGCCGGCCCCTCCTTCGCCCTGGTGCTGCTCTGGATCCTCGCCCTTCCCCTCGCGGTGCTCGGCGGCTGGTTCGCCGCCACGCGCGTGACCGACCGCTCCGGTCTGCGGGTGTTCGCGGGCGCGGCCTGGGCGGTGGCGCCGACCTTCCTGACCGCCCTGGTCGACGGCCGACCCGCTGCCGTGCTGGCGCATCTGCTCCTGCCCTGGCTCTTCCACTCCGCCGTGGTGGCGCATCGATCCTGGGGCGCGGCGGGCGCGGCATCCCTGCTCTTCGCCGCCGTCCTCGCGTGCTCCCCGTCCCTGGCTCCCGCGCTCCTGCTGCTCCTGGTCGTCGCGATCGGCCTGGCGCTCGGCACCGGAAGGCTCCGGGGCGCCGGCCGCCTGCTGTGGCTTCCGCTGCCCGCGGCGGCGATGTTCGCACCTCTGGTCGGGTGGCAGCTCGCGCACGGCACGCTGCTCGGCGTGCTGGGCGACCCGGGAGCCGTCTGGAACGGACCGCAGGCCGGGGCCGACGCAGCGGGCCGCCTCGCCATCGCCTTCGGCTTCCCCACCACCGACCTCGGCGGCTGGACCGCGGTGGCCCCCGGCGGGCTCGGCGCCTGGGCGCCGCTGCTCTGCGCCCCGCTGGCACTGCTCGCGCTCGCCGCGGCCGTCGCACCGCGGTGGCGGGCGGGGATTATGCTCCTCGTCGTCACCTCGGCGGGGCTCGCGACCGCCTTCCTCGCCGTGGGCATCACGGTGAGCTTCACGCAGGGCACCCCGGTGGCGATCTGGCCCGGTGCCGGCCTGAGCCTCGCCTGGATCGGAGCGGTCGGAGCGGCACTCGTCACGCTCGACACCGCGCTGACACGCGCCGGGCTCCGCCTGTTCGCCACCGCGGTGGCCGCCCTCGCCCTCGTCGCGTCGGCGGTGCCGGCCCTCACCGCCGCACACACCGGGCGCGCCGTCCTGACCGACGGGCCCGTATCGACGCTGCCCGCGTACGTCGCGGCGCAGGCGGCGGGTGATCGGCCGCTCGCCACGCTCGTGCTCACGCCGCAGAACGACGGCGGTCTCGCGGTCGACGTGGCGTGGGGCGCGAGCGAGACCCTCGGCTCGCAGTCGACCATGATGACGACCGCGGTCGAGCCGCAGGGATTCGACATCTCGTCGCTGGCGGTCGACACGCTCTCGGCCCGCGACTTCGACGCGCCGGCCGAGCTCGCCGCACGCGGAATCAGCTACGTCCTGCTCGCGCACCCCTCCGACGGGGAAGGGGACAAGGCGCGCGACCTGAGGACGCGGGCGATCGCGGCGATCGACCAGCGCCCCGGCTTCGTGCACGCCGGCTCCACCGATCGCGGCACCCTCTGGCGGCTCGACGTCGACGCCGCCCCGCCGTCGGCCCTGACGCAGGCGCAACAGGCCGAGGCGCGCCTGGCGATCACCCTGCAGCTGATCGTCGTCTTCGCCGCGCTGCTGCTGTCGATCCCCACGCGCGCCTCCCGGCGTGCGGCCCGTGCGCAGTCGCGGATCGTCGGACGCACCCCCGAAGAGCCCCTGGTGCTGCCGCGGCGTGCCGACGAGGAGGCTGCGGATGCCCCGGTGACGGAGGTCACCGTCCCCACGGTGGCCACCGGAGAGAACGACGACGGGATCTCGGACGATCCGATGGTCGGCGTGGAGCCCGCGCCCGACCCGACCGAGGAGGAGGACCGATGAGCGGCAACCGCGCCTTCCGTGTCGCCGCGACCGGCGCCCGCCTCATCACCGGCGCCGCCGTGGCGGTCGCCTGCGTGGTCGGTGTGACGGTGGCCGTCCACGCGCCGTGGCCGGTCGTCCGGCACGATCCCGCCCGGGTCGAGGTCACCCCGCTGCCCGGCGACAGCGTGCTCGTGTGCAACGGCGACCTCCGCGCGCTCGGCCGCAACACCTCCGCCCCGTCGGAGATGCGCCCCGCCGCGACTCCCGATCTCACCTCGGCGGCCACGTCGGGAACACCGACGACCGAGGTCCTCGAGGTCGCCGATCTGCCCGATGCCGGAGACGTCCGCGTGCTCACGGGGGAGGCGGACGGACGCACGGCTCCGATCATCGCGGCCGCCGAGTCGGTCACGGTCGCCGAGGCCGACATCGCCGGCTTCGCCGCGCTGCCGTGCGGAGAGCCGCGCCTGGAGTCGTGGCTGGTCGGCGGCGACGTCGGAACCGGGGCGGAGGACGTCATCGTGCTGACCAACGCCGGGGACGTCCCGGCGACGGTCGCGCTCTCGGTCTACGGCACCGTGCCCGGGGCGCGGACCGTCGTCGTGCCCGCGCGCACGCAGGTCGGCCTTCCGCTCGCGTCGATCGCCGCCGGCAATGAGGCGCCGGTCGTCGAGGTCAGCGCCGTCGGGGCGCCCGTGCGGGCGGTTCTGCAGTCGTCGCTCACGCGCGTGCTCGACCCCGTCGGCATCGATCTGCAGGATGCGGTCGCCGGTGCCCAGGAGAACCTCGTGATCACCGGCGTGCAGGCGTTCCCGGTGGAGGGCGACGAAGCCGACGCGACGGTGCTGCGTCTGCTCTCGCCGGATGCGGACTCGCTCGCCGACGTCACCGTCACGGCGGTCGGCGCACGGGGGGCGACGACGGAGCTGACGGTTCCGCTGACCGCCGACATCCCGGCCGAGGTCTCGCTCAGCGGGCTCGAACCGGGGTCGTACACGGTGGAGATCACCGCCGAGACCCCGGTCGTCGCCGCCGTCCGCCAGCAGGACGGTGCAGGCCCGGAGTCGGACTTCGCGTGGGTGACGCCTGCGCCGGAGATCGACACCGACGTCCTCGTGGCCGTGCCGTCGGGTCCGGCGTCCCGGCTGGAGATCGCGAACACATCGGATGACGACGCCGTCGTCTCGGTCGAGCCCGCTGACGGCGGTGGCCAGCCCGCCGAGATCGAGGTGCCGGCGGGGGAGACCCGGTCGGTCGACGTCGCGCGCGACACCGCCTATCGGCTGCGGACGTCGGCGACCGTGCACGTCGCGGTCGCGATGACCGCACCCGGAGCCATGGCCGTGCTGCCGGTGCGGCCCGGGGCCGCTGCGGAACAGGCCGTCACCGTCTACCCCTGACCGCCTGCTAGTGGTCGTGTCCGAGATCCCAGGGCTCGCGCTCCACGTACTCGGCAGCGGCGCGGAACACCGCGCTCTCGATGGCCATGCGCCGATGCGCCGCGTCGTCATGACCGGGCGGGAGCAGCCGCTCGATGGGAAGGCGGAACAGCACGATGCGACGCGCATCGCGATCGAGGTGCCAGCGGGGCACCTCGTCGGCGGCGTCGAAACCCGGTATCGCGCCGATCTCGAATCGCACGTCCTGCAGCTCCGGCCAGGTGCCGCGGAGGAACTCCACCGCCGTGCCGACCGCCAGGTCGAAGCGGTCGAGGCGTCCGTCGAGCGGGGCGAGCGGCGGGCGGACGACCTCGCTCCGCCCGAGCCGTCCGTGTCGACCGTGCCGCGCTCCGCGCCGAGGGGCGGCGGCAGCGCGGGCGGTGCGACGTCGAGGCATGACGAAAGTCTAGGCGGTGCGGGTGCGCGCGGCGCGGCATCCGTCGACCCTCCGGATGGCGTCCTACGCTGACGGTGATGGACGGACGACTCTGCTCGAAGGTCGGCTGCGCGCGCGAGGCCGTGGCGACGCTCACGTACGACTACCGCGACCAGATGGCGGCTCTGGGCCCGCTCGGCGCACCGAACGATCCGCAGGCGCACGACCTGTGCTCCCCGCACGCGGATCGGATGTCGGTGCCGGCGGGATGGATCGTGGTGCGGCACGAGGCGCTTCGCGCCTGACGTCCTGCCGACACGCGGTGCGGATCGTCCCGGCCGTCGAGCGTCCTCCTGGGTAGCCTGTCCGGGGGCCTGCCAGGGCGGCACGTCCGGAAAGGCCGTCGTGATCGTCTGGCGTCGCTGGATCTTCCCTCTCCTTCTCGTGGTGGTGCTCGGCGCGTGCGCGGCGGCGCTCGTGCGGATCGCCTTCTTCCCGGATCGGGTCGAGAGCATCGTGACCCCGGAGGCGGGGATCACCGACCCGGTCGTCGCCGTCGAGCGCGGCTCGGTCACGAACTCGCTGAGCCTCAGCGGCACCATCGCCCGCGACGAGGCCTTCCCCGTGCGCAGCGAGCTGAACGGCACGGTGCTGGCGGTCCACGTCGGCGACGGCGCCACGGTCGCAGCGGGACAGAAGCTCTTCACGGTGCGGCAGGAAGAGCCGCGCCGAGACATCGACGTCGTCGCGCCGGAGGCGGGAGACGTGTCGGAGATCGCCCTCGTCAAGGGGCAGACGACGTCGGTCGGCGCGGAGTCCTACACACTGACGCCGGCGCGCTACCACCTGCTCGCGACGGTCGAGCCCGTGCAGCTCTACCGGCTGGTCGATGCCCCGACCGAGGGCACGGTCACCATCGCCGGCGGCCCCGCGCCGTTCGCCTGCACCGGGGTGCGCGTGCAGGTGAGCGCCGAGGGGACGGCGAGCGTCCGCTGCGCGATCCCCTCAGACCAGACGGTGTTCGCCGGTCTTCCCGCTACGATGGATCTCTCACTCGGGCAGGTCGACGACGCCCTCGTGATCCCGGTGACCGCCGTCCAGGGAGGCGCGGGGACGGGCAACGTCTGGGTCGACGCCGGTGACGGCTCCGAGCCCGAGGAGCGCGCCGTGACGCTGGGGGTCAACGACGGCGTCATGGTCGAGGTCACCGAGGGGCTGGCCGAAGGAGACAGCATCCGTCAGTTCGTTCCGGGCTTCGTCGCCCCGGTCGAGGAGTTCTGCTACGAGGTCTCGCCCGGCGTCGAGCAGTGCGACAGCGGGATGAGCTGGTGACCCTCGTCGCTCTCGAGAACGTCGCCAAGAGCGTCCTGCTCCCCGACGACTCGACCCTCGACATCCTGCGCCGCGTCGACCTCGAGGTCGACGCGGGCGACCATGTCTCCATCGTCGGTCGCTCCGGCTCCGGCAAGTCGACCCTCCTCAACATCCTCGGGATGCTGGACGCACCGACATCCGGTTCGGTGTCGTTCGAGGGCCGCGAGGTGCGCCGGATGCGGTCCGGACGGCTCGACCGTCTCCGCGGTGAGAACGTGGGATTCGTCTTCCAGCAGTTCAACCTCCTGCCGGGGCGGACGGCCATCGACAACGTCATGATGCCGCTCGGACACGCCAGAGGGCGCCTGTTCTGGGACCGACGCCGGATCGCCGCCGACATGCTCGAGCGCGTGGGCCTCGGCCATCGCGTCGAGCAGGTCGCCGATCGGCTGTCGGGCGGCGAGCAGCAGCGCGTCGCCATCGCCCGCGCCCTGGTGCGCAGGCCCGTCCTGATCCTCGCCGACGAGCCGACGGGCGCCCTCGACATCGACACCGGGGCGTCGGTGATGGCCCTTCTCGACGAGGTGGCGACCGAGACGGATGCCGCGCTGGTGACCATCACGCATGACCTGCACGTCGCGGCCCGAGCCCGCCGCCACTACCGCCTCGAGGCCGGCGTGCTCGAGACCGCCGACCTGACGCGGGCGTTCGCCGCCTCGACGCTCGCGGCGCCGGTGCCCTCCCGCATGAACGGCCCCGCGGCATGACCGGGTTCCTCGGCGCCCTGTCGGACGCCTGGGCCGAGATCCGCGTGCACAAGCTCCGCGTGCTGCTGAGCCTCATCGGCATCGCCGTGTCGGTGGGCGCCCTGACCGCCGTCGTGGCGATCTCGGAGTATCAGCGGCAGTACCAGGCGGAGCAGTCCGACCGCTGGGGAGGGCGCGCCGCGACCATCGTCGTCGCCGTCAGCGACGACGACGGGGCCGCGGTCGACATGGACGCCGTCGACGAGCGCTTCGCGCGCGTGGCGGAGCGCTTCGACTTCAGCCACACCGCCCGCATCGCGCAGGGGATGACCGTGCGGGTGCAGCTGCCCGACGGGGTCACCGACGTCCCCGCTCGCCTCATCGACCCCCTGTACTCCGTGATCCATCGGGAGCAGCTGTTGCAGGGGCGCTGGCTGCGCGACACCGACGTCGAGGCGCTCGCGCCGCCGGCGGTGATCTCGGAGGCCCTGTGGGACCGCATCGGACGCGTGCCGCTGGCGCAGCATCCGACCATCCGGCTCACCGGAGACGGTGGCGGCACCTACCAGGTGGTCGGCGTCGTGCCCCGTCAGGGAATGGGCGACGAGGAGCTGCGCATCGACCTTCTCTATGACGCCTACCGGTCGCGCGTGGACGGTCTGCCCGAGGGCGCCTGGTCGCAGTGGGAGATCTGGGTCGGTCAGGACCAGGCCGACGCCATCGGTCCCGTGCTGGCGATGGACCTGCGCGCCGGACTTCCCGAGGGGCAGACCGTCTCGGTCAGCAGGTCGGACTGGGCCGCGCAGCCCGGCGCGATGGACGCGCAGGCGACCTTCGAGATGGTCACCGGCGGGATCGCCGCCGTGATCCTCGCCCTCGGCGCGCTGAGCCTCATCAACATCCAGCTCGTGGCGATGCGGCAGCGCGTGCGCGAGATCGGTGTCCGTCGGGCGTTCGGGGCGAGCTCGGGTCGGGTGTTCTTCACCGTCTTCCTCGAGAGCCTCGTCGCGACCACGGTCGCGGGTGTCATCGGCATCGCGATCGTCGTGGCGGTGCTGCGCTCCGACTGGCTCGTGACGTCGATGTTCGTCGGGATGCAGGACGTTCCCCCGTTCCCGATGCGAGCGGCGCTCGTGGGGCTCGTCGCCTCGGTCGTCGTCGGGGCCGTGTCGGGGTTCATCCCCGCGCTCGTGGCGCTGCGGGTGAAGGTCATCGACGCGATCCGCTTCTGACGCCGACGCGGGCGGAGGCGGTCGGAGTGGGATGATGTCGGCATGCCTGAGCTCGAATACCGCATCGCCGATCCGTCCCGCGCCGAAGCCGGCCGCCACCAGCTGCGCCTGGCCGAGAACGAGATGCCCGGCCTCATGGCGCTGCGGGCGGAGTTCGCCGAGGCCCAGCCGCTGCGGGGCGCCCGCATCGCCGGCTCGTTGCACATGACCGTGCAGACGGCGGTGCTGATCGAGACGCTGGTCGCTCTGGGAGCTCAGGTCCGGTGGGCGAGCTGCAACATCTTCTCGACGCAGGACGAGGCGGCCGCTGCCGTCGTCGTCGGGCCGGGCGGCTCGGTCGACGCGCCCGCCGGCGTTCCGGTGTTCGCGTGGAAGGGCGAGACGCTCGAGGAGTACTGGGACTGCACGGAGCGCATCTTCGACTGGACCGCCGAGGGCTTCGACGGACCGAACCTGATCCTCGACGACGGAGGCGACGCGACGCTGCTCGTGCACAAGGGCGTCGAGTTCGAGAGGGCCGGTGCCGTCCCCGCGCCGAGCGGCGACGTCTCGCACGAGTACGCCGTCGTCCTCGATCTGCTGAGCCGGTCGCTCGTCGACTCTCCCGATCGGTGGACCAGGATCGCCGCCGGGCTCATCGGGGTCACCGAAGAGACCACGACCGGCGTGCACCGCCTCTACGAGCTCGCCGCGGCGGGCGGTCTTCTCTTCCCCGCGATCAACGTCAACGACTCGGTCACCAAGAGCAAGTTCGACAACAAGTACGGCATCCGGCATTCGCTCCCCGATGGGCTGAACCGGGCCACGGACGTGCTCATCGGGGGCAAGGTGGCCTTCGTCTGCGGCTACGGCGACGTCGGCAAGGGGGCAGCGGAAGCGCTCCGCGGACAGGGCGCGCGGGTGATCGTGAGCGAGGTCGACCCGATCTGCGCGCTGCAGGCGGCGATGGACGGCTTCCAGGTCGCGAGACTGATCGATGTGGCCGGAGAGGTCGACATCGTGGTCACCGGGACCGGCAACCGCGACGTGGTCACCGCCGACCACCTGCAGGCGCTGAAGCATCTCGCGATCGTCGCCAACGTCGGGCACTTCGACAACGAGATCGACATGGCGGGGCTCGAATCGCTCGAGGGCGCCGAGAGGATCGAGATCAAGCCGCAGGTGCACGAATGGCGGATGCCGAGCGGTCGGAGCGTGCTGGTCCTCAGCGAGGGACGCCTGATGAATCTGGGCAACGCCACCGGGCACCCGTCGTTCGTCATGAGCGCCTCGTTCACCAATCAGGTCCTGGCCCAGATCGCGCTCTTCACCGATGCCGCGTCGTATCCGATCGGCGTCCACACCCTGCCCAAGGCGCTCGACGAGAAGGTGGCGCGGCTGCACCTCGACGCACTCGGCGTCCGGCTGACCGAGCTGAGCGACGCGCAGGCGGCCTACATCGGAGTGCCCGTGAACGGCCCGTACAAGCTCGACCACTACCGCTACTGAGCGGTCAGACGCCCACCCGTCGTCCGCTGAGCATCTCCGCCCGCCGATCGGCGTTCTCGAGCGCGCGGCGCTCGCGCTCCCGGCGCAGCACCGTGATCCCGACGAGCGCGGCCTCGGGCGACGCCGGAGGCATCGGCGAGACGAACGGAGCGGCCTCGATGAGCAGGTCGTGCGCGACCCGCGCCCGTGCGACCGGCATCATGCGGGGGGAGCTCTGGAGGAACTGCGAGATCCGCCGCGCGAGCCGGTCGGGCAGCCGGGCGACGTCGGCGACCTGCGCCCAGCCCTGCAGGACGGGCGGGAGCTGCGGGGCGACCGGTACGAGCCGAGGGGTGCGGACCCGCTGGCTGTAGGTGCCGGCCACGAGATCGCCGAGCCGCTGCGATCGCGAGGTGAGGGCGCCGGTGATCACGGCCAGGCCGCCGACGGTCGCGTAGATCTCCAGCACGCCGAGGAGCGCGCGGATGAAGGCGTGCCGGAAGCCGGCGGCCCCTCCGTCGACGCGCACGATGCGCCCGCCGACCGCCAGCTTGCCGAGGCTGCGCCCCTTGAGCGCGACCTCGACGGTGATCGGGAGCACCACGAAGCTGACCACGAGAGCCGCCACCGTCGCGATGCGGTCGGTCGCGTCGTCGAGCACGCCGGCGTCGAGGAGCCAGATGCGCAGGAACAGCCACAGGGCGAACACGACGAACCCGAGCAGCATGTCGATGAGCGCGCCGAGCGCGCGGAGGAGGAAGCCGACCGGCTGCACGTCGATGGCGACGGCCTCTCCGGACAGCACCTCGTCGGACGCGTCGAGCGGGACGGACATGAGTACAGTAAATCAGGTGGATGCCGATGCGCTCTCTGACGCCCGCCGCGCGGAGTGGGAGCGGCTGGACGAGCTCAGCCGCGCCCGACTCGACGGGGCCGGCGTCGACGAGCTCATCGTCCGCTATCGTGCTGCATCGGCCGACCTCGCCGAGCTGAAGACCTCGGTCGGCGACTCACCCCAGGGGGCGTACCTGTCGACCATCCTGGTTCGCGCCCGGCTGCGTCTCACCGGCGCGTCGGACAGCATCCTGACCCAGACCTCGCGCTTCTTCGGGAGTCAGCTGCCCGCCGCGCTGTACCGGCTGCGGTGGACGACGCTCGTCATCGCCGCCACCTTCGTCGCGGTCGCCGTCGGGACGGCGGCCTGGATCGCGAGCGATCCCGCCCTCGTCGCGACGCTCGGCCCCCCGGATGCCCTCGAGCAGTACGCCGACGAGCAGTTCACCGGCTACTACACCGAGAACCCGGCCGCCGTGTTCATGGGGATGGTGTGGACCAACAACGCCTGGATCGCGATGCAGTGCGTGCTGTTCGGCGTGACCGGCGTCTGGCCTCTCGCCGTGCTCGTCCAGAACGCGATGGGGCTCGGCGTCTCCGGTGCCGTGATGGCGGTGCACGGCGGCGCCGACGTCATGGTGCTGTACATCCTCCCGCACGGCATGCTCGAGCTGACCTGCATCTTCGTCGCAGCGGCCGCCGGTCTGCACGTCTTCTGGGCATGGGTGGCGCCCGGCGCGCGTTCCCGCGGCGAGGCGCTCGCCCAGGAGGGGCGGTCGCTCGCGACGGTGGCGCTCGGTCTCGTGTTCGCCCTGTTCCTCGCAGGTCTGGTCGAGGGTTTCGTCACGGGGTGGTCGCTGCCGTGGCCGGTGAAGATCGGCATCGGCGCAGCCGCGCTCGCCGTCTTCCTCATCTACATGATCGTGATCGGCGGGCGCGCCCATCGACGCGGCGACACGGGCGATCTTGTGGAGTTCGAGGCCGGCACCCCGCGACTCGTCGCAGGGTGAGCGTTCGTCGTCACAGCCGGCCGGCCGCCTTCAGCTCGAGATAGCGGTCGGCGATGCGCGGCGGCAGCGATTCGGGGTCCGCGGCGATCGCCTCGCCACCGGCCCGGCGGATTGCGTCGGCGACGTTCTCCGCGTCGCGAAGCGTGCGCTCGGCCGCGGCGGCCAGGTACACCTCTTCGCGCGACCCTCGGCCGCGGGCGAGTGCGGCGATGCCGTCGTCGGTCACGGAGCCGACCAGGACGGTCGTCGCGCGGGAGGCGGCGGGGAACGCGCCGAGGAACGACCTCGCCGACTCCGCCGCGTCCTGCGCGGTCAGCACGACGATCAGGGACGGCCGGGTGGTGAGGGTGCGCACCGAGGCGAAGGCACCGTGCCAGTCGGTGTCGACGAGTCGCGCGTGCACCGGGGCCATGGCGTCGGTCATCGCCGGGAGGAGGGCCGCGCCGTCGACGCCCGTGACCCGGCCGCGGACGACGCGGTCGTAGAGCAGCAGGTGCACGTGGTCGCCGGCGCGCGACGCGAGCGCGGCGAGCAGCAGTGACGCCTCCAGCGCCGCATCGACGCGGGTGCCGTCACCCACGCGCGCCGCGGCGGTGCGCCCGGTGTCGATGAGGATCACGACGTGGCGATCCCGCTCGGGCCGCCATGTGCGCAGCATGGTGGTCCCGGCGCGCGCCGTCGCGCGCCAGTCGATGGAGCGCACGTCGTCGCCGCGCACGTACTCGCGCAGCGAGTCGAACTCCGTCCCCTGACCTCGCACCTGGATGCTCGTGTTGCCGTCGAGCTCGCGCAACCGCGCCAGCCGGGACGGCAGGTGCTTGCGCGAGGAGAAGGCGGGAAGCACCCGGATGGCTCCACGCACGGAGTGACGCGCCTGGCGACCGGCGAGTCCGAGCGGTCCGCGCGACCGCACCATCACGAAGTCGCTGACGAGCTCTCCGCGCCGACGCGGCCGCAGCGGCACGCTCGCCCGCGCGCGCTCGCCCGGGGCGACGGCGAGGTGCGGGCGGGTCGATGGCGCCCCGGCGGTCGGCTGCCAGGCGTCGCGGATCACGGCGTGCAGCATCCGCTCTCCGGTGTTGTGCAGCGCGACGCTCGCGACGACGGGCTCGCCGATGCGCGTGCGAGCCGGCAGCCGGCGCGTCACCGCGACCCGGCGCGGGTCGGCGGCGAGGGCGACGTCGATCCCCGTCAGCAGCAGGCACAGCACGATCCAGCCGCCGAGGAACAGGGAGGCCGGATACCCCGCGAGGCCGGCGGCGACGAGCGGGATCACGCCGACGGCGAGGGCGAGGGCGAGGCGGCCGGTGACGAACACCTAGATCGGCACCCGGGTCTGCTGGACCACCGAGGCGAGCACGGCATCCGCCGACACCCCCTCCATCTGCGCGTCGGGGCGCAGCTGGAGCCGGTGACGCCAGACCGGCACCAGCATCGTCTGGACGTGATCGGGGGTGACGGCCGACGAGGAGTTCAGCCACGCCCAGGCCTTCGCGGCGGCGAGGAGGCCGGTCGATGCGCGCGGGCTCGCTCCCAGTTCGACCGACGGCGACTCGCGCGTGGCCCTGGCGAGGTCGACCACGTAGCCCAGCACGTCGTCGGTGACCTCCACGCGGCCCGCGGCGTCCTGCGCGGCGAGGATCTCGTCGGCGGTGACGACGGCGGCGAGTCCGGTGAGCTGCCGCGGCGAGAACCCCTCCGCGTGCCGGCGGAGCACGGCGACCTCGGCGTCGCGTTCGGGCATTCCCACGACGAGCTTCATCAGGAAGCGGTCGAGCTGCGCCTCCGGGAGCGAGTAGGTCCCCTCGTGCTCGATGGGGTTCTGCGTCGCGGCGACGAGGAACGGATCGGGCAGCGGCCGGCTGACGCCGTCGGCGGAGATCTGTCGCTCCTCCATGGCTTCCAGCAGGGCGGCCTGCGTCTTGGGCGGCGTGCGGTTGATCTCGTCGGCGAGCAGGATGTGGGTGAACACGGGGCCCTCGCGGAAGTCGAACTCGCCGGTCCGCGCGTCGTACACGAGCGAACCGGTGACGTCGCCGGGCATCAGGTCGGGCGTGAACTGCACGCGCTTGGTGTCGAGCCCGAGCGCGCGGGCGAACGAGCGCACGACGAGGGTCTTCGCGACCCCGGGCACGCCCTCGAGCAGCACGTGTCCGCGGGCGAGCAGCGCCACCAGCAGGCCGGTGACGGTGCCGGCCTGTCCGACGACGGCCTTGTCGACCTCGATGCGCACGCGGTGCATCGCCTGACGCAGGGCGGTGTCGTCGACGGGAGGATGGTCAGCGGTCACGAGGTTCCCTCGGCTTCTGTGCGGTGGATGGTCGGGTGGAACGGGCGGAACGGGTGGTCTCGGAGTCGACGGCGTCTTCGAGCTCGTCGAGTCGCCGTGCGAGCTCGATCAGCTCTCGGTCATCGGCGGGCGGCGGGCCGTCGAGCAGCGACTGGAGCGTACCGCGCGGGATCCGGAGGCGATCGGATGCCGCGTCGGCGACCTCGTCGACCGCGGCGTGCACAGCGAGCCCGAGCCGCCGCGCCAGTCGCCGACGCGCGCCGTCGCGCAGAGCGGACGCGGCGTGGGGCGCGTCGGCAGCCCTCGCGGTGAGTCGCGCGCGCCCGTGCATGGTCTCCGAGGCGCGGACCGTCACCGGGAGCGTCTCGGCGACGAGCGGTCCGAAGCGCTGCCCGCGCCAGATCGCGGCGGCGATCCCGGCGGCGAGGAGCAGGAGGATGGCCGGCGTCACCCACGCCGGGGTGAGGCTGCCCAGGGCGTCCTGCGGGGCCTGGCCCTCGATATCGGAGTCGTCGAACGACGGGACGTACCAGACGACCCGCTCGGTCTGGCCGAGCAGGGCCAGCGCGAGCGCGGCGTTGCCGTTCTCGGCGAGGTAGGCGTTGCTGAACAGCTTCGTCGCCTCGACGACCACGCGGCGCCGGTCGTCGCGATCGTCGACGAGCACGGCCCCGGCGTCGGCGTCGCCGAAGCACGCCGTGACCCCGTCGGCGGGCGAGAACATCCGGTCGGGACGGATCGTGCCCACCTCGGCGAACTCCGGGACGGGGCAGTCGGCGGCGGCCGACGTCGTGCTCCCGGAGGCGTTCTCGCCGATGTCGAGCTGGTCCAGCAGATGCGTGCCGGTGGAGAGGACCACGATCCGCGATGCCGGGCGGATGAGGTCGGCGAGCCCGTCGTCCGTCAGCGTGAAGGGGTTGGTCATGACGAGAGTGGTGTCGTCGTCGATCGCCGCCCGTGCGTCGATCCGGGAGCGCGAGACGGTCACCTCCACTCCGCGGTCGCGGAGGATCTCGGCGACGGCGAGGGCGCCCGTGTCGTCGCGGCCCTCGGGGTCGAGCGTGCCGCCTGCGGCGGGAGAGGTGGCGCTCACGCCGATCGACACCGCCGCGACGACGAGGACGAGCAGGACGATCGCACCCCACCCGAGGGCCGACCGCAGTCGCCGTCGCGGCATCTCGGTGGCGGAGACCGCGTCGTCGGCGGTGGCGTGCACGGTCACGCCGGCACCGCCTCGAGGCGCCGGGCCCGCAGCCGATCATCCGTCGCCGCGAGCTCGTGGTAGCGATGCTCGTCCGCCGGGTGCCGGAGATAGCGGACGTCGTCGAACGACGTCGCAGCGGCCCGCAGGGCGACCCCCTCGTCGGGGAACGCCGCGCTCGCCTCCCGCGCGATCGACTGCGCCGTGGCACCGGGCGCCGGGGCGATCAGGTCTCGCTCGAGGAGCCCGCGGGCGAGGGCGCGGTAGCGGAGAACGACCGCCGCGTCCCAGTCGCCGTCGCGCGCGCTCCGCTCGGCGTCGGCCCTGAGCTGGGCGGCGCTGCGGTCATCGGTGGCGCCGAGGAGGTCGACGCTCGATCGCCGTCGTGCGCGCGAGGCGCGCGGGCGGCCCCAGACGATGAGTGCCGTGATGAGGGCTCCGACGACGATCACGCTCACGATGATCAGTGCCGACGGGCCGACGCCGGCTCCGTTCTGCGAACTGAAGAGATCGGCGATGAAGCGCCCGATGTCGCGGGCGACGAGGTCGAACCAGGTGGGCGTGGCATCCGCATAGCGCGGCTCGGCGAGTTCCTCCTCGGCCCAGCGTCTCGCCTCGTCGCCGTCGGGGACCCAGACCTCGTCGAGACGCGCGATCATGCCGACCCGTCGCCGCTGCCCGGAGCCGCCCAGCCGCCGCCGGGCGGCGTCCACGGCCCGTCGGTCGGGGGCGGCGCGACAGTCGGACCGGCATGCGGAGGCGGAGGGGGCGGGGGAGCGAAGACCGCGGGGGCGACGGGCGCCCCGATGGGAACGCCCGGGGCCGGGGCGGTCATCAGGTGCTCGGGCAGCTGGCGAGGGGGAGGGGCGCTCGAGACCGCGCGCGACGGGTCGACGGCGAACGGGTCGCCGAGCTGATCGTCCGACCACCCGAGCTCGCGGCGCTCCACGTGCGCGATCAGCGTCTGATCGAGTCCCTCGTACCGCATCCGGCAGTCGAGATAGACCAGCGCGGCTCCGGTGCTCTGCACGACGAGGGTGATGGCCTGCAGGACCAGCACCAGCACCTGCGGGGCCAGGAGCGTGACGACGAACGCGATGACGGCACCGGGCTCGACCGCGCCGGTGGGGGCGACCACCGATCCGAGGAGCGAGCTCAGCATCGCGACGGGCAGGCTGACCACCTGCATCGCGAGGCCCATGATCGCGCTGATGAGGAAGGCCACGCCGAAGGCCACCCAGAAGCGTCCGCGGGTCAGCCGCCACGAGCGGACGAGGGCGTCGCGCAGCCGTGCCCGCTCGAGCACGAGGATCGACGGGACGAGCATGAGCTTCGTGCTGAGCCAGATGCTCAGCGGAATGAACGCCGCGGCGACCAGGAGCACCACGAGCACGATCAGCCCGACCATCTCGACGGTCCCCCCCAGGCCGCCCGCGATGAACGCGCCGATGATCAGCGCGACGACCGTGAACACGCCGAAGACGGCGATGACCGCGAGCGACGCGAATCCGGCCAGACGCCAGAAGGCGGGCGCCATCCTCCGCCACAGCATCCGCAGGCTCGCCTTCACGCCGACCGACGCGAAGCCGATCTCGGCCGCGACGACGCCCTGCATCATGGCGGTGAACGCGATCGACGCGAGCCCGAGGAGGATGCCGGCGATGGCGTTGATCGCGATCGTCCCGGCGAGCACGGCCTCGAAATCCGGAGAGGCGGGCGAGACGGTCGACAGTCGCGAGAACGTGGTGAACAGGACCACGCCCATGATGCCGGCGGTCGCGATCACGACGACGAGCTGGATGACGACGGCGAACCCGAACAGCACCTTCGGATTGTGCCGCAGGGCGGCGAACGCCTTGCCCAGCAGCATGCCGAACGTCAGCGGATGCAGCGGGATGACGCCCTTCTTCGGGGCAGGGGTCCACGTCTGGCCGGTCACAGCGCTCCCTCCGTCGAGCGCTCCCATCGTGTCATATCCCCGTACGTGGTGCGGAGACCGGAGAAGGCGAGACTGGGTGCCATAAGGTAACTGTTATGACCTCACGCATCCTCGTGGTCGACGACGACACCGCGCTCGCCGAGATGATCGGCATCGTGCTGCGCACCGAGGGTTTCGAACCGGTGTTCTGCGCCGACGGTGCGCGTGCGGTCGACGAGTGGCGTGCGCAGCGTCCCGATCTGGTGCTGCTCGATCTCATGCTCCCCGGCATGGACGGCATCGAGATCTGCACCCGCATCCGCGCGGAATCCGGAGTGCCGATCCTCATGCTCACCGCGCGCAGCGACACCGCCGACGTGGTGCGCGGCCTCGAGGTCGGCGCCGACGACTACATGGTCAAGCCGTTCAATCCGAAGGAGCTCGTCGCGCGGATCCGCACCCGGCTGCGACCGACGCCGCAGACCACCAGCGAGCAGCTGAAGGTCGGCGACCTCATCGTCGACGTCGACGCCCACGAGGTGCGTCGCGGCACGACCTCGATCGCGCTCACGCCGCTCGAGTTCCAGCTGCTGGTGGCCCTCGCGTCCAAGCCGCAGCAGGTGTTCTCCCGCGAGATGCTGCTCGAGCAGGTGTGGGGGTACCACTACAAGGCCGACACCCGTCTGGTGAACGTGCACGTGCAGCGTCTGCGCGCCAAGGTCGAGCTCGACCCGGACAATCCGAAGATCGTGATGACGGTGCGCGGCGTGGGCTATCGCGCCGGGAGCGTCGGCTAGGGGCAGCATGGCCGCGACCGGAGCGACCACCACGGCGGTCGCCGTCCTGCGCGACTGGCGCGGCTGGCCGTCCGTGCTGTCGGCGCTGTGGCGCCGCTCGCTCCGGTTCCGCACCCTCTCGATCACCCTCCTCGCCACGTCGCTGGCGATCTTCATCACCTGCGTCACGATGGCACTGGTGATCCAGAACGATCTCTTCGTCTCCCGCAAGAACGTCGCGCTCCAGGACGCGCGGCGAGCCGTCGATCAGGCTCAGGACATCCTCGACGTGGCAGAGGTCGGCGACGACCCCGCGGCCCTCGCCGAGCTGTGGAGCGGCATCCAGGCGAATCTGGCGCGGACGTCGAGCACCGACCAGCTGGCCGGCTTCCGGATCGAGACCGTGACCGACGGCGTGCGCCTGAACGGGTTCACGGCCGGATTGAGCAGGAACAGGCTCAGCCCGGAGCTCGAAGCGCGCGTCGTGGAGTTCGACGACCGGCAGGCGTGGCAGTCGGTCGCCCTCCCGCTCGCCAGCGGCGGAGAGGTGCCGGGCATCGTCGTCGGACAGCAGCTGAACGTGCCGGAGGCCGGTCCGTTCGCCATCTACTTCGCCTACGACCTGCAGGATGCCGACCAGACCCTCGTCTTCGTCCAGCGGACGCTCTGGATCGCCGGAATCGGCCTGGTCGCGATCATCGCGGCGATCTCGTGGATCGTCCTCCGCGCCGTCGCGACGCCGATCGTCCAGGCGGCCGAGACCAGTGCGCGGCTCGCCGCCGGCGACCTCGGGGTGCGGCTCGAGGTGCACGGCGAGGACGAGCTGGCGACCCTCGGCCGGTCGTTCAACGCGATGGCCGACAGCATCGAGGCGCAGATCAAGGAGCTCGGGGAGCTGTCGATGGTGCAGCAGCGCTTCGTCTCCGATGTCTCGCACGAGCTGCGGACACCGTTGACGACGATCCGCCTCGCGGCCGACATGCTCAACGATCAGCGGGCGGAGTTCGATCCCACGACGGCGCGTACGGCCGAGCTGCTCCACACCCAGGTGCAGCGCTTCGAGACCCTGCTGTCCGACCTGCTCGAGATCAGCCGGTACGACGCGGGCTCCGTGCAGCTGGAGCTCGAGGCGACGAGCCTCGCGCACATCGCCGAAGACGTCATCGAACAGATGCATCCGCTGGCCGAGGGACGCGGCACCGAGCTGAGGCTGGTGGCCCCCGGCGGGTACTCGCCGGTCGACATGGATCCCCGACGCGTGCGCCGGGTGCTGCGCAATCTCATCGGCAACGCGATCGAGCACGGCGAGGGGCGGCCGATCGTCGTCACCGTCGACAGCAATCAGCACGCGGTGGCGGCGGGTGTGCGCGACTTCGGTCTCGGGATGCTTCCTGCGGATGCCGAGCGCGTGTTCGACCGGTTCTGGCGGGCCGATCCCTCGCGGCAGCGCACCATCGGCGGTACGGGGCTGGGTCTGTCGATCGCGCTGGGCGATGCGACGCTGCACGGCGGCACGCTGGCCGTCTGGTCGGAGCTCGGTGTCGGCACGAACTTCGTGCTCACCATCCCGCGTCACGGCGGCGCTCTGGAGGGTCCGAGTCCGATCCCGGTCGAGCCGCAGTCCCGCTCCGACATCGGAGACGCGACCCAGCCCCTGTCGTGGGTCGACCTGCCCCCCGACCTGCTCACGCGGATGGACGAGTCATGACGAGGCGCAGAGCATCCCGGATGCTGCGCGGAGCGGCGCTGGCCGCCGCCGCGCTGCTGCTGCCGGCCTGCGCGGGTCTTCCCACGAGCGGCGACGTCACCGTGGGCCTCGTGCTCGGCGAGTCGACGCAGGACGTCGACTTCCTCCCGGTCGCCTCGGGACCGATCGCGGGGGCGGGGCCGCAGGAGATCGTCGAGGGCTTCCTCGAAGCCGGCATCACCACGTCCGACAACTGGGGCACGGCGCGCGAATTCCTCGCGCCGCCGCTGCAGCGGGTGTGGCGCCCCGGGGAGGGCGTGTCGGTGGACGCCGGGACCGACACCCGCGTCCTCACCTCGTCGGTGCCGGTCGATGCCGTCGACGACGCGGAGACGGCCGAGGTGCAGGTGCTCCTCGACCTGGTCGCGAGCGTCGACGAGTCGGGCGCCTACTCCGAGGCGCCCGGAGCGTCGAATGTGATGTTCACCCTGGAGCGGAGGGAAGACGGGGAGTGGCGCATCACGAAGGCGCCCGACGGCATCGTGATCGACGAGCAGCGGTTCCCGAACGTCTACGAGGGCTACGCGCTGCAGTACTTCGACAGCGGATGGGCGCGTCTGGTGCCGGATGTGCGCTGGTTCCCCCGTCGCCAGAGCGCGGCGACGACCGTGACGCAGGCGCTGATCGGCGGGTCTCCCAGCGCCTGGCTCGATCCGGCGGTGCAGTCGGCGTTCCCCGCCGACGTGCAGCTGGCGCAGGATGCCGTGCCGATCACGGATCAGGTGGCCGAGGTGGCGCTGACCCGTCCGGCGAGCGGGCTCGACCAGGTCACGCTCTCCCGGATGCGGACCCAGCTCCAGGCGACGCTGCGCGCGGCGGGGGTCGCGGTGTCGCAGGTGCGCTTCACGGTGGACGGTCGGACGGTCGATGCCGGTGTCGTGGAGCTGATCGACGATCCGCCGGAGGCGGGCACCCTGATCCTGCGCGACGGCGCATTCGGCCGGATCGTCGGCGACGAGATCTCGCCCATCCCCGGCATCTCCGAGCAGATCCTCGCCATCGACCAGCCCATCGCCTCGATCGACGTCGCGATCGACGATTCCACCGCGGCGGTTCAGCTCGCCGACGGGCACGTGTACCTCGTCGGCGACGGCAATCGCGACGAGCTCGACGCTCGTCCGGGGCTCATCGAGCCGACCCTCGATCCGTTCGGCTACACGTGGACGGTGCCGACGGGCGATCCCGACGCGCTGCAGGCCACCGGGGGTGATGTGGTGGCGCACGCGGTGGCGAACGCATGGCCGAACGCGTCGCAGATCTCGGACATGCGCGTCTCCCCGGACGGCGCGCGGGTGGCGGCGGTGATCACGGTGGGCCAGCAGCGCTGGGTCGTCGTGGCGGCGGTGATCCGTGATGCGGCCGGCCTTCCCGTCGAGCTCGGAGACCTGAAGCAGCTGACGCAGCTCTCCGCCGTGGCCCTGGGGCTGTCGTGGGTGGGGACGGAGCGACTGGCCGTTCTCGTCGATCCGCAGAGCCCGCAGGTGCTCAATCAGATGGTCGGCGGGCCGGGCGCCTCGGAGGCGGCTCCCGGAGACGCCTTCTCGATCGCCGGCGCGCGCGCCTCGGCGGGGGTCCGCGTGCTCGGTGTCGGGGGGCAGCTCTTCGCGCATGCCGGCTCGGCGTGGCGCGAGGTGGCGACGGGCGTGTCGGTCCTCGCGACCCGCACCGGGGAGTGATCGCGCACTCCTCCTGCACGCCTCGCCGATCCGGTCGGCCGTCCCCGGAAACGGCGACGATGCCGCCGCACGGGTCCTCGCTCCATCCATGATCGTCGCATGCCCTCCTTCTCTGTGATGCACGGGTGGGGCGGAGAACTCGCCGCCTTCCTCCTCGCGGCTTCCTGCGCGGGATGCGGAGAGCCGGGCCGGCTGCTCTGTCGCGCGTGCACGGCCGAACTGGCTCCCGTGCCGCGGGTCACCGCGACCCGCGCGGGCCTCACGGTCCACGCGGCGCTCGCCTACGAGGGGATCGCCGCTCGATGCATCCGGCGACTCAAGGGGGAGGGCGACACGCTGCTCGCCCGTCCCCTCGGAGCGGCGCTCGGCACGGTGCTGCATCCGCTCATCGATCCGTGCACCTGGATCGTGCCGGTCCCGACGTCGCGCTCGGCCTTCCGTCGGCGCGGCTACCGCGTGCCCGACCTGCTGATCAGACGGGCCGGCGAGCGGCCGCAACGCGTGCTCACGGTCGGCCGGCGGCCGGTCGATCAACGCGGTCTCGACGCCGGCCAGCGAGCGGCCAACGTCCGCGGCAGCATCCGTTCCCGCCGCGTCGTCGAGGGGGCCAGGGTCGTCCTCGTCGACGACGTCGTCACCACCGGCGCCACCCTCGACGAAGCGGCGCGCGCCCTCGACGTCGCGGGCTTCCGCGTGATGTCCGCCGTGGCGCTCGCCGCCACGCCGCGTCGGGCCGGATTCGGAGCGGACTCATCGGCAACTCCCGGGCGACACGGCGAAACCGGGTCGTGACTTCCTTCGACATGCGGACTACGGTGGGGGACCACAAGGCGACAACGGTCCGCCCTTGGCCGGGTGGACCGGGACAAGGAGACAGCAATGGAAACGAGCATCGTCGGCGTCGGAGTGGGTATCACCGATCGCTTCCGAACCGTTGTCGAGGAGAAGATCGCCAGGGTCGAGACGTTCGCGAGTCGCGCGCAACGGCTCGACGTCAAGGTCACCCACCGGGTGTTCCGCAACGGGCACGTTCCGGAGGAGACGGTCGAGCTCACGCTCGTCGGCAAGGGGCCGGTGGTCCGCGCCGAGGCCACGGACGGAGACAAGTTCGTCGCCCTCGACCTCGCGATCGACAAGATGTGCGAGCAGCTGCGGCGCGCGAAGGAGAAGCGCGTCGACGGACGCCAGCACCCGCGCGGCGCCCACTTCGAGAAGGGCACGGGCGAGCTCGAGGGCATCGACGTGCAGCCAGCGTCGGCCGACGTCCTGCGCGCGGTGGCGACCGGGAGCATCCCGGTCCAGAGCCCCGAGGAGGAGGCGTACTCGCCCGTCGTCATCCGCACCAAGAACTTCGACGCCGAATGGATGACGGTCGAGGAGGCCGTCGACCGGATGGAACTGGTCGGGCACGACTTCTTCCTCTTCGTCGACGCGCGCACCGACCATCCCAGCGTCGTCTACCGTCGCAAGGGCTGGGACTACGGCGTCATCGCGCTGAGCACGCAGGCCCCGCCGGCGGAGGCGCTGGCTTCCTGAGCTGATACGCACGACGGCCCGTCCCCGGCAGGGGGCGGGCCGTTCGCCGTGACGATGCCCCGTCGAGGGTCAGTCGAACATGCCGTCCAGGAGGCCGCCGATCACGAGGCCGCCCAGGATGCCGGACGCGATGTCGCCGCCGCCTCCGCGGGGACGACCTCCCCAGCCGCCGCCACCTCCCCAGCCGCCGCCACCGCCCCAGCCCTGGTCGTCGGGACGAGAGGAGTCGATGTCGCGCTGGGCCAGCTGCAGGGCCTCGGAGGCCAGGTGAGCGACGCGACGGGCCTGCGCGAGCGCCTGCTCGCGGGTCTCCTCCGCGGGAAGGAGGTCGGAGAGGTCGACGCGCAGGCGCTCCGCCTCGGCGAGTCGCGTGCGCGCGTCGGCGCCGATCCACCCTCGGTGTCCCGCGATGAGCCCGCGTGCCACGCCCAGCTGGCGGTCCGCGTCATCGATGGCGTGCTGCACCTGCGCCACGCTGGGCAGAGGATTCTCGGCCCGGTGCCGTGCCTTCGCGATCGCCGCGTCGAGGGCGGAGTTCGCGCTGCGCAGCTGCGACAGCTCGGCGAACGGATCGTTCGGCGTCCCCGCGGGGGTGAGCGCGCTCAGCGCTGCCTGCAGAGCAGTCACCGCCTCGGCGACGGCAGGGACCGGGGGAGCGCTGCGTGCGGCGATCAGGTCGCCCCGCGAATCCGCCACCACTTCGGCGAGGGTGGATTCGGCGCGCAGCGCCTCGATCTCGAAGTCCTCCACGGCGTCGAGGAGGGCGGAGGCCCGGCGCGTCGCCTCCGTCGCCGTCTCGAGCGCGAGGTTCGCTTCTTCGTTCTGCTTCGCCGCCCGGCGGCGCTCCGAGATGTCGGCGCTGTGCGTCGCGAACGCGATCAGCTGCTCCGCCTCCGCGGCGCTGGCCGTGATCTGGTGCATGGCCGATTCGGCGTATCGCGCCGACAGACGCTCGATGGTGTCGTTCGTCTGCGGGATGCGCGAGCTGAGGGCCGCGGCATCCGCTCGGACCTGGGCGATGATCTCGGGAGCCCGCCGCACCCTGGCGACGGAATCGGCGAGCACCGAGGTCTTCTCGTCGAGGAGATCCTGCGCCCAGTCGCACAGCTGCAGGATGCGTGCGTTGCGCGTGCGGAGCTCCTCCGGCGTGTCGGGGATCTCGTCGTGGTTCAGCTGATGCAGCTGGAACGCCTCGCGCAGGTGCGTGCGCACGGCCGTCAGTGCGGCGCGGAGGTCGGCGGTCAGGGATTCGCCCAGCTCGGCCTCGGCGAAGGCGAGCTCATCGGAGGTCGTCCGGATGCGCTCATCGGCGCCGACGAGCGCCTGCTCCGCCCGACGCGCCAGATCGGCGTCCTGTGCGGCGAGTTCTTCCTGTTCGCGTTTGCGCCTGCCCCAAATTCCTGCCATGTCCCGATCCTAGTTTCCCCGGCGTGCGCGAGGCGGAGCATCCGCTCCGGGCGAACGGATCTCCGCCGCGCGTCAGGCGTCGGCCGCGGCGCGTGTCGCGGGGCGTCCGCGTCGGGGACGTTCCGCGGTGAGCTCGAGCGCCATCGCATGCTGCGGGTGCGC
This sequence comes from Microbacterium martis, assembly GCF_047246685.1. NCBI lineage: Bacteria > Bacillati > Actinomycetota > Actinomycetes > Micrococcales > Microbacteriaceae > Microbacterium > Microbacterium martis. The sequence goes on from NZ_JBFOKT010000001.1 coordinate 792,222, forward strand.
GCGCAGACGCTCCTCCACGCGGTCGAGCCAGCGGACCTCCGCCTCGGCGGCGAAGACCAGGGAATCGAGGATCAGCGCACGCGTGAGCGCCTCGGGCCCGGCGTCGTCGCGCGACGGATCGGCCCTGCTGCGCAGCGAGTCGAGCCGCCCCTCGCTCGCCGCGCGCTGCGCGCCCAGCACCGCATCGAGATCGACGCCCGGGAGGGTCGCAGCCACCGCGAGCTTCATCGCCAGTTCGTCGCGGGCGACGGCATCGCGCTCGACCGGCGATGCCCACCAGCGCGCGACGTCGGCCGAACCGTCGTCCGTGATCGACCAGTAGACGTGCCCCTGGGCGTCGGCATCCCCGCGGCGCACCAGGCCGTCGCGTTCGAGACGCTCCAGCGTGTTGTAGATCTGACCGACGTTGAGCGACCACGTCGCACCCGTGCGGCGGTCGAACTCGTGCCGCAGCTGGTAGCCGTAGCAGGGGCCCTGATCGAGGATGGCGAGCAGGCTCTGACGAACCGACATGTCCTCCTCCGACCCGCGTGCTGTGCGACGCGATACCGAGTATATGGATACCGGGCAATCCCGCGGTCCGACGCGCAGACTCCCATGCAGGCGACGTGCAGGTCACAGGCCGGTAACATGGCGAGGTATGCCTGGCGCACGTCGATCGACGGCCCGGCGATTTACCCACTGACAGGGAGATGACATCCGTGGCCAATCCTCTTGAGAAGCTGCTGCGCGCCGGAGAAGGGCGGGTCATCCGCCGACTCAATCAGGTGGTCAAGGCAGTGGGCGCGCTGGAAGAGGACATCGCGAAGCTCACCGATGACGAGCTGCGCAACGAGACCACCGAACTGCGCGCGCGCTTCGACAAGGGGGAGACGCTCGACCAGCTGATGCCCGAGGCCTTCGCCGCCGTGCGCGAGGCGGCCAAGCGCACCCTGGGCATGCGCGCCTACGACGTGCAGATCATGGGCGGTGCGGCGCTGCACCTCGGCAACATCGCCGAGATGAAGACCGGTGAAGGCAAGACGCTCGTGGCCACGTTCCCGGCCTATCTGAACGCCATCGCGGGCAAGGGCGTGCACGTCATCACCGTGAACGACTTCCTCGCGAGCTATCAGGCCGAGCTCATGGGCCGCGTCTTCCGTGCCCTCGGCATGACGACGGGCATCATCGTCTCGGGTCAGACCCCGGCGGTGCGTCGGGAGCAGTACGCCGCCGACATCACCTACGGCACCAACAACGAGTTCGGATTCGACTACCTGCGCGACAACATGGCGTGGCGCAAGGAGGACCTGGTCCAGCGCGAGCACTTCTTCGCGATCGTCGACGAGGTCGACTCGATCCTGATCGACGAGGCCCGGACGCCGCTGATCATCTCGGGTCCGTCGTCGGGCGAGGCGAACCGCTGGTTCGCCGAGTTCGCCAAGATCGCGCGCACCCTCGAGGCGGGTGAGGACTACGAGGTCGACGAGAAGAAGCGCACGGTCGGTGTGCTCGAGCCCGGCATCGAGAAGGTCGAGGACTACCTCGGCATCGACAACCTCTACGAGTCGGCGAACACGCCCCTCATCTCGTTCCTCAACAACTCGATCAAGGCGCTCGCGCTCTTCAAGAAGGACACCGACTACGTCGTGATGAACGACGAGGTCATGATCGTCGACGAGCACACCGGCCGCATCCTCGTCGGACGCCGCTACAACGAGGGCATCCATCAGGCGATAGAGGCCAAGGAGGGCGTGCCGGTCAAGGCGGAGAACCAGACCCTCGCCACCGTGACGCTGCAGAACTACTTCCGCCTGTACGACAAGCTCGCCGGCATGACCGGTACCGCCGAGACCGAGGCCGCCGAGTTCATGTCGACGTACAAGCTCGGCGTCATCCCCATCCCCACCAACCGGCCGATGATCCGCAAGGACCAGTCCGACCTGGTCTACAAGAACGAGACGGCGAAGTTCGCCCAGGTCGTCGAGGACATCGCCGACCGTCACGCGAGCGGCCAGCCGGTGCTCGTCGGAACCGTGAGCGTCGAGAAGAGCGAGTACCTGTCGCGTCTGCTCGCGAAGAAGGGCATCAAGCACGAGGTCCTCAACGCGAAGAACCACGCGCGCGAGGCAGAGATCGTCGCGCGCGCGGGACGCCTGGGCGCGGTCACCGTCGCCACCAACATGGCCGGTCGTGGAACCGACATCATGCTCGGCGGGAACGCGGAGTTCCTCGCCGTGCAGGAACTCAAGGGCAAGGGCCTCGACCCCGTCGAGACCCCCGAGGAGTACGAGGTCGCGTGGGACGAGACCTACGAGGCGATGAAGGCCGTCGTCGCGGAGGAGGCTGAGAAGGTCATCGAGGCCGGTGGACTCTATGTGCTGGGCACCGAGCGCCACGAGTCCCGGCGCATCGACAACCAGCTCCGCGGACGCTCGGGCCGTCAGGGCGACCCGGGTGAGAGCCGCTTCTACCTCAGCCTCACCGATGACTTGATGCGGCTGTTCCAGTCGGGGGCCGCGGAGGCGATCCTCGCCCGCACCAACTTCCCCGACGACGTGCCGATCGAGTCCGGCCTGGTGTCGCGGGCGATCCGCAGCGCGCAGTCGCAGGTCGAGGCGCGCAACGCCGAGATGCGCAAGAACGTGCTCAAGTACGACGACGTGCTCAACCGCCAGCGCGAGGCCATCTACGCCGACCGTCGTCACATCCTGCAGGGCGACGACATCGCCGACCGCGTGCAGCACTTCATCGAAGACGCGATCAGCGGCGTCGTGCGCGATCACACCGGCGAGGGGCACAACGAGAGCTGGGATTTCGACGCGCTGTGGACCGAGCTGAAGACGCTGTACCCCGTCGGCGTGACGATCGACGAGGTGGTGTCGGAGGCGGCGGGCCGCAAGGGCGGCATCACCGCCGACGGCCTGACGCGCGAACTGCTCTCCGACGCCAAGATCGCCTATGAGAAGCGCGAGGAGTCGCTCGGCGAGGCCGCGACGCGCGAACTCGAGCGGCGCGTGGTGCTGCAGGTGCTCGACCGCCGCTGGCGCGACCACCTGTACGAGATGGACTACCTCAAAGACGGCATCGGACTGCGCGCCATGGCGCAGCGCGACCCGCTGATCGAGTATCAGCGCGAGGGGTACGCGATGTTCCAGTCGATGATGGGCCAGATCAAGGAGGAGTCGGTCGGCTATCTCTACAACCTCGAGGTCGAGGTGCGCCGTGCCGGCGACTCGCAGACCGCCGAGGTCGAGGCCAAGGGGCTCGCCGACGGCGCGGGCGATCAGCGCCTCGAGTACTCCGCGGCGAACGACGCCGGCGAGGTCGAGGTCCGCAACGACCGCGGCCAGGTGCAGCAGGCGGCCACCGACCGGCTGCGTCAGGCGGCGGCCGCGCGGACGCCCTCTCCGCAGGACGAGGCCCGGGAGGCCCCGCGCGGCGCCTTCGGCCAGCGGACGGATGCCCCCGCTCCTGCTCCCGCGAACCGTGAGCAGCGACGAGCGCAGGAGAAGAAGAACAAGAGGTGAGCCCGACGAGGAGGGGGCCGATCCGCACCGGACCGGCCCCCTCCTCGTCGCTGTAGGCTTGGCCGATGACACCAACGCGCCACTTCGACCAGTCGTCGAAGCTCAAGAACGTCCTGTACGAGATCCGCGGAAACGCCCTCGTCGAGGCGGCGCGTCTCGAGGCGGAGGGTCACAAGATCCTCAAGCTCAACACCGGCAACCCCGCGATCTTCGGCTTCGACGCGCCGCACCAGATCGTGCACGACATGCTCGCCGCCCTCCCGACCGCGCACGGCTACAGCGAGAGCAAGGGCATCATCTCGGCTCGTCGCGCCATCGTCGGCCGCTACGAGCAGATCGAGGGATTCCCGCGCATCGATCCCGATGACGTGTACCTCGGCAACGGCGTCTCCGAGCTCATCACGATGACCATGCAGGCACTGCTCGACGAGGGCGACGAGGTGCTCATCCCGGCGCCGGACTACCCTCTGTGGACGGCGATGACGAGCCTCGCGGGCGGGACCCCCGTGCACTACCTCTGCGACGAGGACGACGGCTGGCAGCCCGACCTCGAGGACATCCGGTCGAAGGTCACGCCACGGACCAAGGCGATCGTCATCATCAATCCGAACAACCCGACCGGTGTGGTGTACTCGCGAGAGATCCTCGAGGGCCTCGTGCAGATCGCCCGTGAGAACCAGCTGCTGCTGCTCTCGGACGAGATCTACGATCGCATCCTGTTCGACGGCGCGGAGCACATCCCGACGGCGACTCTGGCCCCCGATCTCCTGTGCCTCACCTTCAACGGCCTCTCCAAGACCTACCGCGTCGCCGGATACCGGTCGGGGTGGCTCGTCATCTCCGGTCCCCAGGATCACGCCAAGGGGTTCCTGGAGGGCATCACGCTTCTCGCGTCGACGAGGCTGTGTCCGAACGTCCCCGCCCAGCACGCGGTGCAGGCCGCTCTCTCGGGCGTTCAGTCCATCGACGCGCTGATCGCCCCCAGCGGTCGGCTGCACGAGCAGCGCGACATCGCCTGGCAGGGCCTGGAGGCCATCCCCGGGGTGTCGTGCGTGAAGCCCGAGGGGGCGCTGTACGCCTTCCCGAGACTCGACCCGAACGTCCACGAGATCCGCGACGACGCGAAGCTGGTGTACGACCTGCTCGTCGCGGAGCACATCCTGCTGGTGCAGGGGACGGGGTTCAACTGGCCGACGCCGGACCACCTGAGACTGGTGACCCTCCCCGAGCCGCGAGTGCTGAGCGAAGCCGTCGAACGACTGGGGAACTTCCTCGCGAGCTATCGCCAGTAGCGCTCTCGTCGCGCCGACGAGGTGACGACCCGGTGGCCAGGCGACGCACCGCCGCCACCAACGGCGATCGCGGTGTGACGTCGGCCATGGGCCGCCCGTGCAGCAGTGCCGCATCGGCCGCGCGCTGATCGAAGGGCAGGAAGACGACGTCGGTGATGCCGGCGAATCGCTCGAGCGTGCGCCGCACCTGACCGCGTGCGTCGATGCCGAGGGGGCCGGGGCGGACGCGGTTGACCACCACGGTCACGGGCGCGGCGGACGAGATCCGTCGCAGCTCGGCGTGATCGCGCAAGAACCTGCTGATCCCCAGCGGATCGGCTGAGGCGACCGCGATGATGGAATCGGCCTCGCGCAGCACGGTCGAGGTCGCCGCGTGCCGTCGGGGACCGGCGATGTCGCTGGTCACCTCGTCGTCGGCGTCGAAGGACGCGGCGACGTCGACCACCGTCTCCTCCACCCACCCGCGGCAGGCGCGCAGCGTCGCGCCGACGCGGCCCGCCGACAGCTCCGGCCAGCGGCTCGGTCGATTGATCCCCGCGAGCACTTCGATCGCGCCGCCGCTGCTGGGGACCGTGACCGCCAGTCGGCTCAGCTCCGCCGGGTCGAGGGTGCCGAGTTCAGCCCGTCGGCAGGCCGCCGCGACGCCGGGGACATCGTCGCCGAGACCGAGGAGCAGCGCGACGGAGGGGGCGACGGTGTCGGCGTCGATCACGGCGGTGCTGCGCCCGGTACGCGCCAGTTCGACGGCGAGTTGGATGGCGACGGTCGAGCGGCCGGGGGCACCCTGCGAGCCCCAGACCGCGGTCACCCGCGGCGCGGAGGCGGCCGGCACGGGCTCGGGCTCGGGCGCGTCGGTGACGAGCGCCCGAGCCACTTCCCACCCGGCCGCTTCCGGCGGCAGCGCCGCTGCGAGGCCCAGCCGGCCGACCAGGCGACTCTCCGAGCTGCCGAGTGCGACGATCCGCACTCCGGCCCGATCGCACGCCGCGATCAGCTGAGCTGACAGGACGTCGCGGCTCGCGGGAACCACGATCGCGTGTACGCCCGGCGCGAGCTCGATCGGTGCGGTAGGCGGCGCGATCGCCACGACGCGGATGCCCTCCCACTCGAGTTCGATGGCGAGTTCCCGCGCCCGGGGCTGCGCGATCGCCACGATGACGCCGATCATGAGCCGGATCGGACGGGAACGACCGAGAGCGTCGATCCGCCCGTGATGGCGGAGAGCACCTCGGCGACGTCGGCGCGATCGATGACGAGTTCCACTTGCGTCTCCTCGGCGGCGAGCATGCCGTCGGCCTCGACCACCGCACGCACGATGACCTCGGCGACGAGGATGCGCGGCTCGTCGAACGACCGTCCGTCGTCGAGCGGAGGCGCATGCCACACCTCGACGACCGTTCCCGCCACGACCTCTTCGGGGAGGCTGGTGCTGCTCTCGACCACCACCGTCGTGCGACGGCTCTCCGCGGCGTCGGCGAGCACGCCCGAGGGCACGAGCTCGCCCTTCTGCAGAGTGCGGGAGGCGATGCGGCCCGGCTCCAGATCCTGTGGGGCGAGGTAGTCGCCGGTCACGGGCCCCAGCCCGACCTCGATCACCTGGAAGTCGCCGGCCTCGAGGATCTCGCCCGGAGTGATGGTCCGTTTCGCCTGCAGCACCGGCGTCGTGTCGTCGGATGCCGCGACGAGCAGCCACACTCCGCCGACGGACAGCGCCACCAACACGATGCCGACGAGGAACCGGACGTCGCCCCAGAACGCGCGCTGAGGACGGGAGAGGACAGCCATGGGAGTATCGTCACAGAACTCGGTCGCCCTCCTGCCGAGTTATCCACAGGGGGCGGCCGGCCGGGGCCCGCAGACCACGGTGGGGGACAATGGCACCATGGCACATTCGCCCGCGTCCCCCCCGCGGTTCCGCGCCCCCGCTCAGGTCGCCGAGCTCCTGGGCATCGGCGTCGACGAGGTGATCGCTCTCGTGCACGAGGGCCGTCTGCGCGGCTCGCAGCTCGGCGCGCCGCCGAGATGGCGGGTCGAGGAGTCGAGCATCGAGGAGTACCTCGCCGAGCAGTCGGAGACCTCGCGGCGGATGGCGCTCTGGCGGCAGTCGCAGACCGCGAGCTTCCCCGAGGTGTGGGGCACGTCGTCAGCTCACACCAGGTGATCGCCGAGCGTTCGCACCGCCACGAGCGCCGAGAAGGGGATGACGCGGAACCCGTGGACGGATGCCGCACGGCGCGCATCACCCGCGTCGTGCAGCGCGAGGTCGAGATGGTCCGCGGCCGCCCGGTCGATCGTGCCGTGCAGATCGTCGCCGATCCGCAGGCTCAGGCGCACCGCCGCACGACGTCGCGCGAGGTCGCGCAGCACGAACCCGAGCGTCATGCGCTCCCGCAGGGCGAGGTCGTGGCCGGGCCTCTCGTCGAGACTGTCCAGGAGCAGTCCGTGGTCGAGAGCGATACCGGTGATCGCGTCATGGGGGATGAGGAGCGTGGCAGCGGGCGCGGAACCCGTCGCGACGCGTGACGTCGCGGCGATCCAGTCCGCACCGAGGCTGCGCAGGGTCACGGGCACCCGCCGGGCGTCTGCGAGGTCGACGGTGACCTCGGCTCCGGCGGCGCACAGCATCCGCAGTCGGGCGCGCATATCGAGGCGTGCGATCCGCAGTCTCTCGGACTCCGCGTCGAGAGCCGCCCGCTCCGCCTCCCACTCGGAGGCGAGCTGACCTTCGAGGTCTTCGAACAGGCGATCCCAGTGCATCCGACCGAGCGTAGGCGAGGCCCGTCGGCCATGTACGAGTTATCCACATTCCTTCGCGAAGGCCCCGGAGTGCGCCCCCGCGCCATGCTCTACTGACTCGCAGTTTCAACGACTGAGAGTTCCCATGATGATGCTTCACGAGTACTTCGCCCCGCAGCCGACGTCCACGGCCGAGCTCCCCGACCCCGCACCCCTGCTGCGCAGCCTGACGCACGGCGTTCTCGAGGTGCTGGCCGGCGTCCGCGAGGTCGACCAGCTCGCCCGGTGGTTCAGCGAAGACGCGTTCCGCAGTCTCGTGACCCGGGCGAACCTGTCGGCCCGGGCGCGCAGCGCGCGGGGCGTCGCCCCCGCGCGTCCGATCTTCGAAATCCTCTCGATGCGCATCGGGCAGCCGCTCGACGGCATCATCGAGGCGGTCGTGGTCGTCGCCGGCCCGGGCCGGACGCGGGCCGTGGCCATCCGTCTGGAGGGACTGGACCGGCGGTGGCGCGCGAGCTCCCTGGCCATCCTCTGAGACGGTCGCCCCTAGGCTGGTGGGGTGTCAACCCTCAGTGATCTCGCCCACGCCCAGGGCATCTTGACCGACGGCGACGTCGAGTGGCTCCATCGTCTCGCCGGCGACGGTCAGCTGCTCGCGGATCTCGCTTCGGCGGACATCGTCATCTGGATCCAGACCGACGACGGCTCGTTCATCGCCGTCGCTCACGCGCGGCCCAGCGGCGCCGCCACGCTGTTCTATCGCGACATCGTCGGGGAACGGGTCCGGCCGCAGTGGCGCACTCAGGTGCAGGGCGCGTTCGAGTCGGCGGCGATCGTCGACTCGTCTTCGCCGGACTGGTTCGAGGAGACCCCGACGCGCGTGCGTGCGGTGCCGATCGTGCAGGAGCGCCGCGCGGACGACGCGGCCCCCGTCGTCATCGGCGTCGTGACCAGGCACACGAACCTCGGCGAGACGCGCACCCCGTCGCGTCAGCAGATCACGTTCGAGGACTGCGCCAACGACCTGTTCCGGATGATCGCCGACGGCAGCTTCCCCGACCTCGCCGCACCGACGTCGCCGCGGCGCGGGGCGCCTCGCGCGTCGGACGGCCTGATCCGCATCGACGTCGACGGGATCACCACCTTCGCGAGCCCCAACGCACTCTCGGCGTTCAACCGCATGGGCTTCGACGACGAGCTCGAGGGGGAGTCGCTCGCCGAGGTCACGACGCGGCTCGTGCCGCCGTCGCGGCAGGTCGACGAGTCGCTGCCCGTGGTCGTCACGGGCCGCGCGCCCTGGCGCACCGACATCGAGGCGCGCGGGGTGACCGTGTCGCTGCGAGCCATCCCCCTGAAGGACCGCGGCACGCGGATCGGGGCGATCGTCCTCTGCCGCGACGTGTCGGAGCTGCGGCACCAGGAGCAGGAGCTCATCACCAAGGATGCGACCATCCGTGAGATCCACCATCGGGTCAAGAACAACCTGCAGACGGTCGCGTCGCTCCTGCGCATCCAGGCACGGCGGACCCACTCCGACGAGGCCAGGGACGCGCTGACGCAGGCGATGCGGCGCGTCGACTCGATCGCCGTCGTACACGACACGCTGGCTCAGGGACTGACGCAGAAGGTCGACTTCGACGAGGTGTTCCACCGCGTGCTGAAGCTCGTCGCCGAGGTCGCCTCCGCGCCCAACACCCGCGCTCGCACCCAGTCGACCGGCCGGTTCGGCGTGCTGCCCAGCGAATACGCGACGCCGTTGGCCCTCGCTCTCACCGAGGTCGTGACCAACGCCGTCGAGCACGGACTCGCGGGCACGGAGGGACTGGTCACCATCGACGCGACGCGCACCGAGGACAACCTGCGCGTGACGGTGCACGACACCGGTCTCGGGTTGCCCGAGGGGCGAATCGGCCAAGGGCTGGGCACCCAGATCATCCGCACGCTGATCCAGGGCGAGCTCGGCGGGACGATCGAGTGGCGGGGGAGCGAGGGCGAGGGCACCGAGGTGGTCATCGACATCCCGCTGCGGTGGCTGCAGCCCTGACCGCCTCGCCCGCTCCGCACAGACGAAAGCGGCCCGAGAGGATCTCGGGCCGCTTTCGAGGAGTTCAGGAAGCGCGTCGCGCGCGTGCGGCGCGGCGCTTGAGGGCGCGGCGCTCGTCTTCGGACAGGCCGCCCCAGACGCCGGAGTCCTGACTGCTCTCGAGGGCGTACTGCAGGCAGATCTCGGTCACGGTGCAGGTGGCGCAGACCGCCTTCGCCTTCTCGATCTGGTCGACGGCGGGTCCGGTGTTCCCGACCGGGAAGAACAGTTCGGGATCGACGGTCAGGCAGGCGGCTTTGTCACGCCAGTCCATGGGGGCTCCTCGGTGTGGATTGCTTGAGATGTCGCGACGCGACTGCTCAGTTTCGGGCGACTGTTCGGGTTCAGTTACCCTGGTGATATGCGGACGGACGCCCGCGTATTGTGATGCGGGCGAGTGGCCCGCCCCACGCCGCTGTGGGAGCACATGACGCTGTCCATTCTGTTACATGGAGCCCGCGAAATCAAGGATTTTCCGCCTTCCCACTCGATTCTCAGGAGACCCATCGTGCGCTCACCCGGGCTCGCCCTCGCCGCCGCCGGCGTTCTCGCTGCCGAGGGAGTCGCGCTGCTGGTGTTCGCGGTGATCGAGCTCACGGGGCTCGGCGCCGGCGACGCGGCATCCCTCCCCACGGCGGTCGCCCTGATCGCGCTCACCCTGATCGGCGCCGCGGCCCTGATCGCGTTCGCCGCCGGGACCCGGGCCGGCAGGTCGTGGGCCCGCTCCGGAGGCGTGGTGTTCCAGGTGCTGGCGGTCGCCCTCGCCGTGGCCTCCCTCTCGATGCAGCCGATCCCGTGGCTGTTCGTCGTCGCGGTCGGGCTGCCGGGGCTCGTGGGCTTCGGACTCCTCATCGCCAGCGCGCGACGTGAGGGCGGGCGAGCGGCCGCCGAGTGACCCGCCCTTGTCCGGCGCCGGTCAGGCGTCGATGCCGAGGAGCCTCCGCAGCCGGGCGACATGCCCGGTGGCCTTCACGTTGGAGAGGGCGAGGGTGACGACCCCCTCCTCGTCGATGACCACGGTCGAGCGGATCGCACCCTCGACGACCTTGCCGTAGTTCATCTTCTCTCCCCAGGCCCCGTAGGCGGAGTGCACCGCGTGGTCGGGGTCGCTCAGGAGCGTGAAGGTGAGCGCGTCGCGATCGCGGAACTCGGCGAGCTTCGACGGCTCGTCGCGCGAGATGCCGATCACCCGGTAGCCGGAGCCCTGCAGGGCGCCCATGCTGTCGCGGAAGTCGCATGCCTGGGTGGTGCAGCCCGGCGTCATGGCCGCGGGGTAGAAGTACAGCACCGTCTTGCGGCCCCGCAGGTCGGCGAGAGAGACCTCGGCGCCGTCCTGGTCGAGGAGGGTGAAGTCGGGGGCGGGGGATCCGATGTCGAGGCGCTCAGTCACCCCTCCAGCCTATCGGCCGGGGGTCTGCTCGGCCTTGTCGGCGAACGTCTGCAGCAGTCGCTGCAGGGAGTCGAGCCGCGCGCGACCCGTCTCGCTCAGCTCACCGCGCTCCGCCGCCTCGATCAGTGCGCAGTCGGGAGCATCGGCGAGGTGCGTGCATCCGCGGGGGCAGTCTTCCGCGATCACCGCGAGCTCGGTGAAGGCGGCCAGGATGTGCGCCGGATCCACGTGACCGAGGCCGAAGGAGCGGACGCCCGGGGTATCGATCACCCACCCTGTCCCCGTCGACCCGTGATAGCGCAGGGAGACCGTGGACGACGACGTGTGGCGACCCCGCCCGGTCACCTCATTCACGTGCCCGGTGGCCCGCTCGGCCGACGGGACGAGCGCGTTCACGAGGGTGGATTTCCCCACCCCGGAATGCCCCACGAAGACCGTCGAATGACCGACCAGTGCCGCCCCGATCCGGTCGACGGGCATCTCGTCGCGCGCGCTGGTGAACACCTGCAGATCGAGGCCGTCGAAATGCGCGAGGAAGTCGGTCGGGTCGGCGATGTCGGTCTTCGTGACGACGAGGAGAGGGCGGATGCCGGCGTCCAGGGCCGCGACGAGGTAGCGGTCGACGAGGCGCGCGCGCGGCTCCGGGTCGGCCGCGGCGACGACGACGAGCATCTGATCCGCGTTGGCGACGATGACGCGCTCGACCTGATCCGTGTCGTCGGCGCTGCGACGCAGCAGCGACGTGCGATCGACGATCCCCACGATGCGACCGAGCGTCCCCTCCTCGCCGGAGGTGTCGCCCACGACGCGCGCCCGGTCGCCGGTGACGATCGGCGTCCGCCTCAGCTCTCGTGCGCGGACCGCGGTGATCGTGTGCTCGGCGTCGGAGTCCTCGTCGAGAAGCACCGAGTACCGGCCGCGATCGACCCCGAGCACCCGGCCGATCCTGGCGTCCTCGTGAGCGGGGCGTCGTTTGGTGCGCGGCCGGTTCGCCTTCGGGTTCGGACGGGTCCGGATGCTGCTCTCGTCGTAGTCCTCGAAGTCGTCCTCGAGGTCGTCGGCGTCGTCGAGCCAGCTCATCGGTCAGCCACCCAGCATCCGCTCCCAGAGCATCGTGAACTCCGGCAGGGTCTTCGCGGTGGTCCCGATGTCGTCGATCTCGATGTCGGCGACGCGCAGACCGATGAGCGCGCCGGTCGTCGCCATCCGATGGTCGTGGTGCGCGGCCCAGCCCCCGCCGTGCAGCGGGCGGGGGATGATGCGCAGGCCGTCGGGCAGCTCCTCGGCCTCTCCGCCGAGCGCGCGCAGATTGCCGACCAGCGCGGCGATCCGATCGGTCTCGTGGCGACGGATGTGCCCGATGCCGCGCAGGGTCGTCGGCGTCTCGGCGAAGGCGGCGAGGCCTGCGAGCGTGGGAGTCAGCTCGCTGGCGGCGGAGAGGTCCATGTCGAGTCCGCGGATGCCCGAACCCGCGCGCACGGTGAGCGTTCCGCCGTGGCGGCCGACGTGCGCGCCCATGGCCTGGAGGATCTCGGGCAGCAGGGCGCCCGGCTGGGTCGAGTGCGCCGGCCAGCCGGTGATCGCGACGGAGCCGCCCGTGACGAGCGCGGCCGCGAGGAAGGGCGCCGCGTTCGAGAGATCGGGCTCGATCGCGATCTCCTTGGCCCGCGGCACGCCCGCTTCGACCAGCCACTCTCCGACGCCGGGCCGCTCGATGCGGATGCCGCGTCGGCTCAGCGCCTCGATCGTCATGTCGATGTGCGGGAGGCTGGGAAGGTGCTCGCCCGTGTGCACGAGGTGGAGGCCGACGTCGAACCGCGGTGCCGCGAGGAGGAGTCCGGACACGAACTGGCTCGACGCGGAGGCGTCGATCTCGACGCGGCCGCCGCGGATGCGCCCGTGCCCGCGGATCGTGAACGGAAGCGCCCAGGTGCCCTCGTCGTCGATGTCGACTCCCAGATCGCGGAGCGCGCTGATCAGCCCTCCCATCGGGCGGTGCAGGGCCGTCTCGTGCGCGGTGAGGTGCACGTCGTGCTCGGCGAGCCCCGCCAGGGGCGCGATGAACCGCATGACGGTGCCGGCCTGTCCGCAGTCGACCGTGGTGCCGCCCTCGAGTCGTGCGGGCGTGACCACGAGATCGGGACCGAACTCGTGCCCGCCGTCGACCTCTTCGACGCCCACCCCGAGCGCGCGCAGCGCGTCGACCATGCGGGCCGAGTCGTCGGAGTGCAGGGGTGCGATCAGGCGCCCAGGACCGTCGGCGATCGCGGCGATGATGAGTTCGCGATTCGTGAGCGACTTGGACCCGGGGATGGTGAGCTCGGCGCGCAGCGCCCGGTCGACGGTGGGCGCGGCGTACGCGCCGTGGACACGGGGCGGGGAATACCTCTGGGCGCTCATCGGTTCTCACTCTAGTGAAGACGGCCCCCGCCGCGTGGGAAGCGGGGTCGCGCGCGATCAAGGAGAGTCGATGCTGGGCACGCTGGAACGCGGGACGCTCGACATCAGCGGCCTAGACTGGCCGGTGATGGATGACACCGCAACCGCAGAGACCGTCAGCGACCCTCGGCGCGAGTTCGAGGAGCAGGCGCTGCCCTTCATGGACCAGCTGTACGCCGCCGCGATGCGCATGACGCGCAACCCGGCGGATGCCGCCGACCTCGTGCAGGAGACCTTCGTGAAGGCCTACGGCTCGTGGGCGACGTTCACTCAGGGGACCAACCTGAAGGCGTGGTTGTACCGGATCCTCACGAACACGTACATCAACATCTATCGCAAGCGTCAGCGCGAGCCGTTCCAGGGGACGATCGACGAGCTCGAGGACTGGCAGCTCGGCGGCGCGGAGTCGACCACGGCATCGCACGGGCGCTCCGCCGAGGCCGAGGCGATCGATCACATGCCGGCATCCGTCGTCAAGGACGCCCTGCAGTCCCTGCCGGAGGACTTCCGCCTGGCCGTCTACTTCGCCGATGTCGAGGGATTCGCCTACCAGGAGATCGCCGACATCATGAAGACCCCCATCGGCACCGTGATGAGTCGCCTGCACCGTGGCAGGCGGATGCTGCGGGAGCTGCTGGCCGAGTACGCCGCGGAGCGGGGCATCGCCGCGGCTGACACGAGGAGTGAGAAATGAGCGACTGCGGCTGCGACAAGGCCCGTCAGGATCTGGAGGAGTACCTCCGCAACGAGGTGTGCAAGACCGAGCACGCCGAGATCCGCGAGCATCTCGAGAACTGCCCGGCGTGCCGGGACGAGGCCCTCGTCGCGACCACGCTCACCGAGGTGATCGCCCGGGCGTGCAAGGAGACGGCTCCCGAGGAGCTGCGTGACCAGGTGTTCGCCCGGTTGCGCGAGGTTCAGGCCGCGCAGCACTGAACCCGGGGTCGGCGCCCCTCGCTAGGGTGGGACGATGACCACTCCCGATGCGCGCGACGTGCCAGCCGACCCGCTCTCGATCGAACGACTGAGCTCGACGGGACTCGAGTACCGCGTCGTCGACCTGACCGACGACGCGCGCGCCGAGGCCTTCCAGCGAGCCGCCGATCGAGGCTTCCTCGGTGCGGAGCCGAGCGCCGAATCCCTGGCCGCCGCGCGGAAGACCTATCTCACCCGGCGCAACGTCGGCGTCTACGAACCCGGCGTCGCGGCCACCGCGTTCCCCGTGGCGACGACGAACGCCTGGGTGACGCCGATGACGCTGCCCGGAGGCGGCGAGATCGACATGTGGGCCATCAGCATGGTGACCGTCGCGGCCACGCACCGTCGACGGGGGATCGCGCGGGCGCTGCTCGAGGGAGAGCTGCGTGCCGCGGCGGCCGCGGGCATCCCGGTCGCGGGGCTGACGGTGTCCGAGGCCACCATCTACGGCCGGTACGGGTTCGGCTCCGCCCTGCCGGTGCTCGCCTTCACCGTCGACACCCGCCGTGCCGGCTGGAGCGGTCCCACCGCGCCCGGACGTGTCGAGTACGTCGACCGCGAGACGCTCGCCCTCGACCTCGCAGCCGTGCACGCCCGCGCCCGGCGGAGCGCTCCCGGTCGCATACCCGGTTGGCAGGGGCGTTGGGAGGGCCTGTCGGGCGCGGCCCCGACCACTCCCGAGCGCGACAAGGTGCGGGGCGTTCGCTACCTCGACGAGACCGGCGAGGTCTGCGGAGCGCTCGCCTACCGTCTCACGGAGAGGGGCGACTCCTTCCGGTTCGATCTCGACGTCCGGCTGCTGGTCGCGGAGACGCCTGACGCGGTGTCGGCCCTGTGGCGCTTCGCGCTGCAGCACGACCTCGTCGACGAGGTCACCGCCGACCTGCGTCCGCTCGACGATCCGCTGCCGTGGCTGGTGCTCGATCAGCGAGGAGTGACGGCGACCGTGCACGATCACGGCTGGCTGCGCATCATCGACGTTCCGGCGGCGCTGACCGCTCGGCGGTATTCGGCTCCGCTGGACGTCACGATCCGCGTCGATGACGCACTCGGCTTCGCGGCGGGGGACTGGCGTCTTCGGGTCGATGCCGGGGGAGCGGCGACGGTCGACCGGGTCGAGGGCCGTGCCGTCGACCTCGCACTCGATGTGTCGGCGCTCTCGAGCCTCTACGCCGGTTCCGTGCGCGCGGCGTCCCTGCAGGGCGCCGGTCGCGTGGACGGCGACGGAGAAGCGATCGGCGCGCTCGACCGCGCGTTCGTCGCGTTCCCCGCGCCCTCCCTCGACATCTGGTACTGACGCCCCGCTGAGGGGGAGCGATCCGCTGAGGCGGAGCGATCCGCCTCAGCTCAGCGTGAGCGCCTGCCGCAGCAGGGCCGCCTGCTCGGCCGCGTGCACCTTCGACGATCCGGTCGCCGGCGACGCCGAGGCGCTGCGCGCGACCGGACGGAACCTGCGATCGCCGGGTACATCCGCGAACGCGAGAGCGAGGAACGGCCAGGCGCCCTGGTTCTCCGGCTCCTCCTGCACCCACACCAGCTCGGCGTTCGGGTAGGAATCGGTGATCGCCTTGAGCTCGTCGATCGGCGTCGGGTACAGCTGCTCGAGGCGGACGAGAGCGATGGCGGGGTTCGGGTTCTTGTCGAGCTCGGCGCGGAGATCCCAGTGCACCTTGCCCGAGTGGACGAGCACCCGTTCGACGGCATCCCGATCGAGCTCGCGGTGGTCGTCGATCACCGGCTCGAACCGGCCGTGCGTGAAGTCCTCGACGGGGCTCGTCGCGCCGCGCAGCCGCAGCATCGCCTTCGGGGTGAAGACGATCAGGGGCTTGCGGGGGCGGGCGTAGGCCTGGCGACGCAGCAGGTGGAAGTACGACGCCGGGGTCGACGGGCGCGAGACGATCATGTTGTCCTGCGCGCACAGCTGCAGGAACCGCTCGATGCGGGCCGACGAGTGGTCCGGCCCCTGGCCCTCGTATCCGTGGGGGAGCAGAAGCGTGACGCTCGACTGCTGGCCCCACTTCTGCTCGGCTGACGAGATGTACTCGTCGATGACCGACTGGGCACCGTTGACGAAGTCGCCGAACTGCGCCTCCCACAGCACCAGGGCCTCCGGCGCCTCCACCGAATAGCCGTACTCGAAGCCGAGCGCGGCGTACTCGCTGAGCAGCGAGTCGTAGATGAAGAAGCGGCCCTGGGCGTCGGAGAGGTTCGACAGCGGAAGCCACTCCTGGCCGTTCGCGCGGTCGTGCAGGGTGGCGTGGCGCTGCACGAACGTGCCGCGGCGCGCATCCTGTCCCGCGAAGCGCACCGGCGTCCCCTCGACGAGCAGCGAACCGAACGCGAGCAGCTCGCCGAAGCCCCAGTCGATGCCGCCGTTGCGACTCATGTCGAGGCGCTTGTCCAGCAGCTGCTGGATCTTCGGGTGCACGGTGAAGTTCTCGGGCTTGTTCACGAACGCGTCGCCGATGAGCTGGATGACCTCGGTCGCGACGCCGGTCACGTCGGGCTCGCCGATCTGCTCCTCCGCGGGAGCCTCCTCCGAGACGATCGGTGTCGCGCCCGTCTCGGCGGCGTGGGTCTCGGCGAACGCGATTTCCAGACGGTTCTGGAAGTCGGCCTTCGCCTCGTCGTACTCCTGCTCGGTGATGTCGCCGCGGCCGACGAGCGACTCGGTGTACAGCTTGCGGACCGAGCGCTTGGCCTGGATGAGATCGGTCATCAGCGGCTGGGTCATCGACGGGTCGTCGCCCTCGTTGTGGCCGCGTCGGCGGTAGCAGACGAGATCGATGACGACGTCGCGGTGGAAGCGCTCGCGGTACTCGAACGCGAGTTGGGCGACGTGGATCACGCCCTCGGGGTCGTCGCCGTTGACATGGAACACCGGAGCCTGGATCGTCTTCGCCACATCCGTCGCATAGACGGAGGTGCGTCCGTCGTTCGGCGACGTCGTGAAGCCGACCTGGTTGTTGACCACGACGTGGATGGTGCCGCCGGTGCGGTAGCCCCGCAGCTGCGACATCTGCAGCGTCTCGACCACGACGCCCTGGCCGGCGAACGCGGCGTCGCCGTGCACCAGGATCGGCAGCCACGCGAACGTGCCGATGGGCTTGCGGTCCTGCTTCGCGCGCACGATGCCCTCGAGCACGCCGTCGACGGTCTCGAGGTGCGAGGGGTTGGCCGCCAGGTACACCGGCAGCTGGGAGCCGTCGTCGGCGACGAACGTGCCCGCGGTGCCGAGGTGGTATTTCACATCGCCCGAGCCGCGCTGGTTCCCGGGGGTCTGCGTCCCCTCGAACTCGCGGAAGACCTGACCGTAGGTCTTTCCCGCGATGTTGGTGAGTACGTTGAGCCGGCCGCGGTGCGCCATGCCGATGGCGGCGCCCTCGAGTCCTGCCGTCGCCGCGCCCTGGAGGATCTCGTCGAGCAGGGGGACGAGCGACTCGCCGCCCTCGAGCGAGAAGCGCTTCTGGCCGACGAACTTGGTCTGGAGGAACGTCTCGAACGCCTCGGCCTCGTTGAGCTTGCGCAGCACGCGCAGCTGCTCGTCGTGGCCGGGCTTCTGGTACTTGACCTCGAGCTTCTCCTGGAACCAGCGCCGCTGCTCCGGGTCCTGGATGTGCATGTACTCGATGCCGACGGTGCGGCAGTAGGAGTCGCGCAGCACGCCGAGGATGTCGCGCAGCTTGGCGACGCGGCGGCCGCCGAAGCCGCCGGTGACGAACTCGCGATCGAGGTCCCAGAAGGTGAGGCCGTGGCTCTCGATCTCCAGGTCGGGGTGCGAGCGCTGGACGTACTCGAGCGGATCGATGTCGGCCATCAGGTGGCCGCGGACGCGGAACGAGTTGATGAGCTCCTGCACGCGCGACTGCTTGTCGACGCGCTCGGCCAGGTCGACGGCGATGTCGGGGTTCCACCGGATGGGTGCGTACGGGATGCGCAGGGCGGCGAAGATGTCGTCGTAGAAGCCCCGCTGACCGATCAGCAGCTCGTGCACCTTCTTGAGGAACTCGCCCGAGCCCGCTCCCTGGATGACGCGGTGGTCGTAGGTGCTGGTGAGCGTGATCGTCTTGCCGATCGCGAGCTCGTTGAGCGTCTTCTCGCTGGCGCCCTGGAACTCGGCCGGGTACTCGAGGGCGCCGGCGCCGATGATGCAGCCCTGGCCTTTCATCAGGCGCGGGACGGAGTGAACCGTGCCGATGCCGCCGGGGTTGGTCAGCGAGACCGTGGTGCCCTGGAAGTCGGCGGCGGTCAGCTTGTTCCCCCGAGCGCGCGTGACGAGGTCTTCGTAGGCGGCGAGGTACTCGCCGAAGGTCATCGTGTCGGCGCGCTTGATGCTGGGCACCATGAGCGCGCGCGTGCCGTCGGGCTTGGGGAGGTCGATCGCGATGCCGAGGTTCACGTGGGCCGGGGCGACCACCGACGGCTTGCCGTCGATCTCGGCGTAGAACACGTTCTGGCTGCGGAACTCGTCGAGGGTGCGGATGAGCGCCCAGCCGATCAGGTGGGTGAAGCTGATCTTGCCGCCGCGGGTGCGCGCCATGTGGTTGTTGATGACGATGCGGTTGTCGATCATCAGCTTCGCCGGCACCGTGCGCACGCTGGTGGCGGTGGGGACCGTGAGCGACTCGTCCATGTTCGCCGCGAGGGTCTTGGGCAGCCCGCGCAGGGGTGTGACCTTGTCCTCCTCGGCCTGGTCCGCCGCATCCTTGGTGGCAGGCTTCGGCGCCTGCGCGGGGATCGGCGCCGCGGCGGCGGGCTTCGTCGTCGTGCGTGCCACGGGCTGAGCGCCGATCACGGGCACCGGGGCCGTGACGGGATGCGCCGGCTGGGCGGAGGCGTCGGAGGATGCCGCGGGGGCGGTGCCGCCCGCCGTGTCGGAGTGGTACTTCTCGAGGATCGGCCACCACTCCCTGTCGACCGAGTCGCGGTTCTCCTTGAACTGCTCGTAGAGCTCTTCGACGAGCCAGGAATTGGCTCCGAACCCCCCGTCGCCCCCGACGCCGGTCACCTGGTTCGACACGCTCGATCGCCCTCTTTCATCGCTGAAGCACTCTCGTGCGGACGCCGCGCAGGATGCGCCAGGGTCCGCACACTCTCGACTGTCAAGCCTAACGTGTTTCGCCCCTGTGATCGTCGAAGCCGTGACCCCGGCGCGGACCGATCCGGATACCGTGGAGACATGGAGTTCTCAGGTGCGCAGCCGACCGTCGATCTGACCTATTCGGACGTCTTCCTGGTCCCGCGCCGCTCGGCGGTCACCAGCCGGCTCGAGGTCGACCTCGCGCCTCACGACGGCACCGCCGCGACTCTTCCTCTGGTCGCGTCGAACATGAACTCGGTGACCGGCCCGCGGCTCGCGGCGGTGCTCGCCCGACGCGGCGGACTCGGCGTGCTCCCGCAGGACCTTCCGCTGCAGGACCTCGACGCGGCGATCCGCGACGTCAAGGGGCAGCCGGTGCTCTGGGACTCGCCCCTCGTGCTCCCGCCCGAAGCATCGGTCGCCGACGCCCTCCGCCTGCTCCCGCCGACGACGGGGCACGGCATCGTCGTCGCCCGGGGCGGCTCGCCGATCGATGTCGACCGGATCCTCGGCATCCTGCCCGCGACCCGGCTGGCCACCGCGCTGCCCGACGCGCAGCTGGGCGATCTGGTGCATCAGGGTGTTCCGTCGATCGACGCCGACGACATCGGCTCGGAGCGCCATGCGTTCGACGTGATCACGGATGCCGGAGTCGAGATGGTGACGGTGATCCGCCACGGGCATCTGGTGGGCACGCTGAGCGCCCGATCGGCCCTGCGATCGACGCTCTACCGGCCGGCGGTGGACGCCCACGGGCGCCTGGTGGTCGCCGCGGCCGTCGGCATCAACGGCGACGTGGCGGCCAAGGCGAAGGCTCTCGCCGGGGCGGGGGTCGACGTCCTGGTGGTCGACACCGCGCACGGGCACCAGGAGGGGATGCTGCGGGCGATCCGCGCCGTCGCAGACCTCGGTCTGGACCTGCCGATCGTGGCCGGGAACATCGTCACGGCCGACGGCGTGCACGATCTCGTGGATGCGGGCGCGTCGATCCTGAAGGTGGGGGTGGGTCCCGGCGCCATGTGCACCACCCGCATGATGACCGCCGTGGGCAGACCGCAGTTCTCGGCGGTCCTCGAGACGGCGGAGGCCGCGAAGGAACTCGGCGCGCACGTGTGGGCCGACGGGGGAGTGCGCTACCCCCGCGACGTCGCTCTGGCGCTCGCCGCCGGCGCGGCATCCGTCATGATCGGCTCCTGGTTCGCGGGCACCATCGAGGCGCCGGGAGAGCTGCAGCGCGACGCGGAGGGGCGCATCTTCAAGGAGTCATGGGGCATGGCCTCGACCAAGGCCGTGCAGGCGCGGTTCGGCCGCCTCGACGCGTACGAGCGCGCGCGCAAGGAGCTGTTCGCGGAGGGCATCTCCTCGTCGAAGATCTACCTGGATCCGCTACGCCCCGGGCTGGAGGATCTGCTGGACATGATCACCTCGGGCGTGCGATCGTCCTTCACCTACGCCGGAGCATCGTCGGTGCCGGAGTTCCACGACCGAGCCCTCGTGGGTCTGCAGTCCGCCGCCGGCTATGAAGAGGGCAAGGCACTGCCGGTCAGCTGGTAGCCGAGGTCGCGTTCCCCGATGCGTTCTGTAGAATCGTCGGCATAATGGACGACCCTCCCAGTTGCAGTCGATCGCCCCACTGTCCGCCTCTCTCACCGGAGAGGAACGTCTGATGGACTACATCATGCTGGGCGTGGGGCTCCTGCTCACGGTCGGGACCGGTCTCTTCGTGGCGAGCGAGTTCGCGCTCGTCAACCTCGACCGCGCCGACCTCGAGGCGCGTCAGGCGCGGGGGGAGTCCCGGCTCTCGCTGACCATCGGCGCTCTCAAGCACACGTCGACCCACCTTTCCTCGGCCCAGCTCGGCATCACCCTCACCACCCTCCTCACCGGCTACACGATGGAGCCGGCGCTGTCGAACCTGCTCGGTCCGACGCTGGTGGCCTGGAGCATCCCGGAGGCCGCGGTCGCGCCGATCGCCACCGTCGTCGCGATGCTGATCGCGACGGTGCTGTCGATGATCCTCGGCGAGCTCGTGCCGAAGAACTTCGCTCTCGCGCTGCCGCGTCAGACCGCCAAGCTCGTCGTGCCCTTCCAGGTCGCGTTCACGGCCGTGTTCAAGCCCGCGATCGTGGTGCTCAACGGCAGCGCCAACGGGGTGCTCCGCGGCATGGGCATCGAGCCGAAGGAGGAGCTGTCCGGGGCGCGCAGCGCCGAAGAGCTCTCGTCGCTGGTGCGCCGTTCGGCGAGCGCCGGAGTGCTCGAGGCCGACACCGCGACGCTGCTCGACCGCACGCTCACCTTCTCCCGGCTGAGTGCGGCCGACGTGATGACGGCACGTCCGAGCATGCACGCGCTGGCCGCGGGCGACTCGGCCGACGACGTCATCCAGCTCGCGCGGCGCACCGGGCACAGCCGCTTCCCGGTCTACGACGACGATCTCGATGACATCACCGGCGTGGTGCACCTGAAAGCCGCCATCTCCGTGCCGCGCGATCGTCGCGACGACGTCCCCGTCGGGGCTCTGGCGACCGACGCGCTCCGCGTTCCGGAGACGGTGCACGTCGACGGGCTCATCTCCGAGCTGCGTGCCCGCGGGTATCAGCTGGCCGTGGTCGTCGACGAGTACGGCGGCACGGCCGGACTCGTGACCCTCGAGGATCTCGTCGAGGAGCTCGTCGGAGAGGTCTCGGACGAACACGACCGCACCCGCGCCGGGATCGTCCGCGGGCGCGACGGCGTGACGTTCCCCGGAGAGCTCCGGCCCGACGAGCTGCGCCGCCGCGCGGGCGTGGTGGTGCCCGAAGGAGACGTGTACGACACGGTGGGCGGCTTCGTCATGAGCGTTCTCGAGCGCGTGCCGGCGGCGGGCGACGAGGTCTCCGTCGACAGCGGCGTCCTGCAGGTCGTCCGGATGGACGGTCGTCGCGTCGATCGGGTGCGATACGTGCCGAGACCCGCTGATCCGGACGAGGAGGTCACCCGATGAGCGACTGGGGAGGACTCGCCTGGCTCGTCGTGCTGCTGGCGGCGAACGCGTTCTTCGTCGGCGCGGAGTTCGCGGTGATCTCGGCCCGCCGCTCCCAGATCGAACCGCGGGCGGAGCAGGGCTCCCGGCCGGCGAAGACCGCGCTCTACGCCATGGAGCACGCGACCCTGATGCTGGCGACGTCGCAGCTGGGCATCACGATCTGCTCGCTGCTGATCCTGAACGTGTCGGAGCCGGCGATCCACCACCTGCTCGCCGTGCCGCTGCATGCGATCGGCTGGTCCGACGCCGTGGTCGACGTCGTGTCGTTCACCATCGCCCTGCTGATCGTCTCGTTCCTGCACGTCGTCTTCGGCGAGATGGTCCCCAAGAACCTCGCGTTCTCGGTGCCGGATCGCGCGGTGCTGCTCCTCGCCACACCGCTGGTGTGGGTGTCGAAGGTCTTCATGCCGGTGATCTGGCTGCTGAACGCGTCGGCCAACGGCGTGCTCCGGCTCTTCCGCGTGGAGCCGAAGAACGAGGCGGCCTCGACCTTCACCCTCGAGGAGGTCGCGACGATCGTCGACCAGTCGCGGCGCGAGGGGGTGCTGACCGACACCGCCGGAACGGTCGCGGCGGCGGTGGAGTTCACCGACAAGAAGGCCCGCGACGTGGCCGTGCCGCTCGGCGACCTGATCACGCTTCCGCAGTCGACGACGCCCGACGACATCGAGAAGGCGGTCGCCCGCTACGGCTTCTCGCGGTACGTGATCGTCGACGCGGATGCCGTGCCGGTCGGGTACGTGCACCTCAAGGACGTCCTGCGTGCCTCGGACGGACCGGATGCCGCGGAGAAGCTCGTCGAGCCGATTCCCGCGAAGCGCATCCACCACATGGTCCCGGTCCAGGAGGACACGGACCTGGAGGACGCGCTCGCGCTCATGCGCCGTGCCGGCCGTCACCTGGCCAAGGTGCGCGACGGCGAAGGTCGGACGACGGCGGTGCTGTTCCTGGAGGACATCCTGGAGGAGCTCGTCGGCGAGGTGCAGGACGCGACGCGTCGCATCCGCAGCCGCTGACCCGGGTCGGCGGCCTTCGCGCGTGTCAGCGCCAGCGCGCGCGCTCGTACTGCGGCGGCCAGTCCGCATCCGCGCCGAGCTCGTGCGCCGCGCGGAGCGCGAAGTGCGGATCGCGCAGCCACTCCCGACCGGCGAAGATCGCGTCGGCCGCTCCGTCGGCGAGCACCTGCTCGGCCTGCTCCGCCGCGGTGATGAGCCCGACGGCCGACACGGGGATGCGTCCGCCCTGGCGGACGGTCTCGGCCAGGGGCACCTGATAGCCGGGGAAGGTCTCGATCCGCTGGTGCGCCACGAGTCCGCCGCTGGAGACGTCGATGAAGTCGGCTCCGTGCTGCGCGGCCCAGTCGCCGACCACGGCCGCCTCCTCGGCGGTGAAGCCGCCGTCGGCGTGATCGGTGGCCGAGATGCGCACGAGCAGCGGCACCTCATCGCCCGCCTCCGCTCGTACGGCGTCGACGACCCGGAGGAGCAGTCGCGCGCGGTTCTCGAGGGTGCCGCCGTACTCGTCGTCGCGCGTGTTCGAGAGGGGGGAGAGGAACTGGTGCAGCAGGTAGCCGTGCGCGCCGTGCAGCTCGAGCACGTCGAAGCCGGCATCCAGGGCGCGGCGCGCGGATGCGGCGAAGGCGTCGACCACACGATCGATGCCGGCGGCGTCCAGCGCGACGGGCTCCGCGAACCCGTCGAAGGCGATGGCGGAGGGCGCGGTCGTCGTCCACCCGCCGTCCTCGGCGGGCACCGACCCGCGGCCCGGAGCCCACGGCCACCAGGTCGAGGCCTTGCGTCCGGCGTGGGCGAGCTGGATGCCGGCGACCGCGCCGCGGTCGTGGATCGAGCGCACGACGGGCGCCCAGGCGTCGCGCTGCTCGTCGTTCCACAGTCCGGCGTCGCGCGGGGAGATGCGCCCCTCGGGCACGACCGCCGTGGCCTCGGCCACGATGAGGCCGGCGCCGCCGGAGGCGAACTGCGCGAGATGCGTGTGGTGCCATTCCTGCACGACGCCGTCGAGGGCGCTGTACATGCACATCGGCGACACCCAGAGGCGGTTGCGGAAGGTGACGGAGCGGATGCGGAGCGGGGTGAAGAGAAGAGTCACCGTTCGACGTTACCTCCGCCGGGGTGCAGGGCGGGTCGTCCCGCTAACGTGGAGTCATGGTCGAAGTGCGCGAGTGGTCCCGCAGCGATACCGCGCGGTTCCTCCGCGCTCCGTCGGACGACGACGACAAGTACGCGCGCGGTGTCGTCGCCCTGCGCACCGGCTCGATCGCGTACCCGGGCGCCGCGGTGCTCGGCGTCGAGGCCGCCTGGCGCAGCGGGGCGGGATTCGTGCGGTTCGCGGGACCGTCCAGGGTCGCGGACGCGGTGCTCGCCCGACGGCCGGAGACGGTGGCCGGACCCGACGCGGGGGGATCGCGTGTCGACGCCTGGGTGATCGGATCGGGGACCGATCCTGACGCCCGCAGCGCGGAAGAGGCCGAGGCGCTCACCCGGATCCTCGCCGGATCCGCTCCCGTGGTCGTCGACGCCGGAGCACTCGATCTGGCCGCGGGGGCCCGGGAGCGCGGTCCGCGCGCTCCGATCGTCGTGACGCCGCACGCCCGCGAGTTCGCCAAGCTCCGCGACCGTCTCGGCGTCCGTCCCTCGGACGATCGTGCCGAGGCGGCGACCGGAGTCGCCGCGGCCCTCGACGGCACGGTGCTCTTCAAGGGTGCGCGCACGCTCGTCGCCGACCCCGGGGGAGCCGTCATCGCCGTGGAGGCCGGAACGGGCTGGCTCGCGACGGCCGGCACCGGCGACGTGCTCGCGGGAGTTCTCGGCGCGATGCTTGCGGCCAACCCCGGCGCTCCGCTCGCCGAGGTCGCTGCGGCCGGCGCCTGGCTGCACGGACACGCGGGCCGCATCGCGTCGGGCGTGCACGACGGGGGCACGGGGCATCCGATCGTCGCGCTGGATGTCGCCGACGCGCTGCCCCTCGCGATCGCGGACGTTCTGGCGTGAATCCCGCCCGGACGGGGCGCGTCGTCGTGCTCTGGTGCGCCTTCCTGCTCGTGCACCTGGTCACGGCGTGGACCGGCTGGCTGTATCCGAGTCAGCCGATGGGCGACGTCGTCCTCGTCTACGAACCGTGGGCGTCGTCCGCCCTCAGCGGAGGCGCGATCGTCGGGGTGACCGAGACCTGGGTCTATCCGCAGCTCGGCCTGGTGCCGATGCTCGTCGCCAAGGTCGCGGCGGCGCCGCTCGTTCCGCTGCTCGGCGTCGCGGGGGCTTACCTCGTCGCCTGGGCGGTGCTGGTCACAGCGGTCGGCGCGCTCGCGTTCGGTGTGCTCCTCGGCCGGTCTCCCACCCGGCCGCGACGCGCGGCGGCGTGGTTCTGGTGCGCGGCGGTGCTGCTGCTGGGGCCCATCGCGATGTATCGCCTCGACGCCCTCACCGTTCCGATCGCCGTGATCGGCGGCCTCTGGCTCGCCTCCCGTCCTGCGGTGGCCGCGGCGCTTCTGACCGTCGGGGCCTGGATCAAGATCTGGCCCGGCGCCCTCGTGCTCGCCGCGCTCGTCGCCGGGCGAGAACGGATACGCATGCTGCTCGCCGCCGCCGCGGTCACGGCGGCGGTCATCGTCGGTCTGCTCCTGCTCGGCGCCGATGCCGAGGTCTTCGGCTTCCTCACCGAGCAGACCGGTCGCGGGCTGCAGATCGAGGCCGTCGCCGCGACGCCGTTCCTATGGATGGCGGTGGCCGGAGCGGCGCGCATCGAGTACAGCTTCGAGATCCTCACCTTCCAGATCCGGGCGTCCGGAGCCGAAGCCGTCTCGACGGCGCTCACGCCGCTCATGGTGCTGGTGGTGGGGGCGGTCACCGCCCTCGCCGTCGTCAAGGCGCTGCGCGGTGCGGCGTTCGCCCGCTTGTTCCCTCCGTCGGCGCTGACCCTGGTCGCCGCCCTCATCGTCACGAACAAGGTGGGCTCGCCGCAGTTCCAGACCTGGCTGCTCGCGCCGCTGATCCTGTGGATCGTGTTCGACGGCCCCCGGTCGCGGATCCCCGCCGTGATCGTCCTCGCCCTGTGCGGGCTGACGTGCCTGATCTATCCTCTCGCGTACGACGCGCTGCTGGGTGCCGAGCCGCTCGCCGTCGCTCTGCTCACGGCGCGCAACCTCCTGCTCGTCGTCCTCCTCGTCGTCGGCATCCGCGCTCTCGCACGTGTGCCCTCCGCCCGTCCCTCCAGAACCAGGAAGTGAAACCATGCTGATCGCCTTCTCCGTCGCCCCCAGCGGCGCTCCCGCCGACGGTGCCGAGCGCCGCGGCGACTCGGTCCACGACGCGGTCGCCGCCGCGGTGCGGGTGGTGCGCGAGTCGGGACTGCCTCACCGCACCACGAGCATGTTCACCGAGATCGAAGGACCCGACTGGGACACCGTGATGGATGTCGTCAAGCGCGCGACCGAGGCCGTGATGCCGTTCGGCTCGCGGGTCTCGCTCGTGCTCAAGGCCGACATCCGCCCCGGATATTCGGGAGAGCTCGACGCGAAGATCGAGCGGCTGGAGGCGGCGATCGACGGGTCCGAAGACCGCTAAGCTGAACCGGTGAATCCCTCGACGACCTCGAGGGGTGCGGCGAAGAGGGCGCTCCTCTCTCTCGCCATCGGCAGTTTCGGCATCGGCATGACCGAGTTCGTGGTCATGGGCCTCCTGCCCGACATCGCCGGCGACCTGCTGCCCTCGCTCTGGGCGGCCAGCCCGGCCGACGCTCTCAGCCGGGCCGGCTGGCTCATCTCGCTGTACGCGCTCGGCGTCGTCATCGGCGCCCCGACCATCGCCGGTTTCGCGGCGCGCTACCCGAGGCACCGCGTCATGATCGTCCTCGCGCTCGCTCTCACGGTGTTCAACGCGCTGACGGTGGTGCTGCCCACGTTCGAGCTGGTCGGGGTCTCGCGGTTCCTCGCCGGGCTCCCGCACGGTGCCTTCTTCGGCATCGGCGCCCTCGTCGCCGCCGATGTCATGGGGCCGGGCAACCGGGCCAAGGGCGTCGCGTTCATCCTCACCGGGCTCACGGTCGCGAACGTCGTCGGCGTGCCGCTCGGGACCTTCCTCGGACAGCAGTGGGGCTGGCGCGCCGCGTTCGCCGTGGTGGCGCTCGTGTTCGCCCTCGCGACGACGTGCATCGCGCTCTTCGTGCCGCAGCATCCGGGATCCCCGGGTCGCACGATGCGTCAGGAGCTCGGTGTCTTCCGGATCGGTCAGGTGTGGTTCACGCTCGGTGTCGGCGCCATCGGCTTCGGAGGCTTCTTCGCCGTCTACAGCTACATCGCGCCGCTCGTCACCGACGTGGCGGGGGCACCCGAAGGGGTGGTTCCGATCGTCCTGGTGCTGATGGGCGTCGGCATGACGGTCGGCAACCTCGTCGGCGGGCACCTCGCAGACATCGACCTTCGCCGCACGCTGCTGCTCGGGCTCGCCGCGATGGCCGGCGTCTTCGCCCTGCTCGCCGTCGTCTCGATCTGGATCGTCAGTCTCAGCCTGATGATCGTCGTGGTCGGCTTCGTCTCGTCGGTCCTCAGCCCCTCCATCCAGACCCGGCTCATGGACGTCGCGGGCGACAATCAGTCCATCGCCGCCGCCATGAACCACTCCGCCCTCAACATCGGCAACAGCCTCGGCGCGTTCCTCGGCGGTGTCGTCATCGCCGTCGGCTGGGGCTTCACGGCTCCGGCGTGGACCGGCGCCGCGCTGGCCGCGGCCGGGCTGGCGATCGCGCTGCTGTCGTACCGCCTCGAGGCCCGACGCGCTCCGGCCGCGGCTCTCGCCGCATCGTAGAGTGGCGAGGTGACCCCTCCGGACGACGACCTCCCCGTCGCCGGCACGGTCGTGCTGCTGCGCGCGGCGGAGCGCGGCGTCGAGGTGCTGCTCATCCGACGCCCGACGCGAGGCTCGTTCGCCGACGCCTGGGTGTTCCCCGGCGGCACGGTCGAGTCCGTCGACCGTCGCCCCGGTGCATCGGAGAGCGACGACGCGCGCCGAGCCGGCATCCGCGAGACGTTCGAGGAGGTGGGGCTCGTCGTCGACGATCCGGTGCCGCTCTCGCGGTGGCATCCGCCCGTCCAGGCGCCCGTGCGCATCCCGACCTGGTTCTTCCTGGCCGCCGCACCGGACGAGGCCGCCGTGCCCTCTCCGGGCGAGGTCGCCGAGTTCGCGTGGGTGACCCCGGCAGACGCCCTCGCCCGGCATGGCGCCGGTGCCTGGATGATGTTCCCGCCGACCTGGATGACCCTCCGTCAGCTCGCGGCCTTCTCCGACGTCGGCGCGGCTCTCGCGGCGGGAGGGGCTCCCTCGCTCTTTCGCACGCGTGTGAGGGACGGCCCCCGTTACGCGTGGGACCAGGGAGAGCTCGACGCGCGCAGCCTGCCCTGGCGCTTCACGCCCGCGTGAGCGGTCAGGTGTCGAGCAGCCGACGCAGGTTCGCGCCCACGGCCTCGGTCTCGATGAGGAAGCCGTCGTGGCCGAAGTCGCTGGTGACCACGACCGCGTCACCGCCGAGCACGTTCGGGATGCCGCGCGCGATGCGCCGCTGCCCGTCGACGGGGAACAGGCGATCGGTGTCGATGCCCAGAACCAGCGTCGTCGCTGTCACCGCGCGGAGGGCCTCCTCCACCCCGCCGCGGTCGCGTCCGACGTCGTGCGAGTTCATGGCCTCCACCAGCGTGATGTAGCTGTTCGCGTCGAAGCGGCGGGTGAACTTGTTGCCGTGGAAGTCGAGATACGACTCGACCGCGAACCGGCCTCCGTGCCCGAGCGGCGACACGCCCGACTGCCAGGAGCGCTGGAACCGCTGATTGAGCTCGATCGGGCTGCGGTAGTTCAGCAGGGCCATCCGACGCGCGAGGGCCAGACCGCGGTGCGGACCGTCGCCGTCTCCGAGGTCGTAGTACTCGCCGCCCTGGAACCGGGGGTCCATCCGGATCGCCTCGAGCTGCACGGTGTTCAGGGCGATCTGATCGGCCGTGGTGACAGGGGGAGACGAGAGGACCGCGAGCCGCTCGACGCGCTCCGGATGGGTCACCGCCCACTCGAGCGCGTGCATGCCGCCCATCGAACCGCCGACGACCGCGGCCCAGCGGTCGATGCCCAGGGCGTCGGCGAGTCGCACCTGTGCGGCGACCTGATCGCGGATGGTCAGGTACGGGAAGCGGGAGGCCCATTCGTGACCCGCGGGGGCGACGCTCGCCGGGCCGGTCGAGCCCTGGCAGCCGCCGAGCATGTTCGGTGCGATGACGAACCAGCGGTCGGTGTCGAGGGCGGCGCCGGGACCGGTGACGTCTTCCCACCAGCCGGCGGTGGCATGGCCGGCGCCCGCGTCGCCGCGCACGTGGCTGTCGCCGGTGAGCGCGTGAAGGACGAGGATCGCGTTGTCGCGCGCGGCGTTCAGCTCGCCCCACGTCTCGTAGGCGATGCGGATGCCGGGGAGCTCGGCGCCGCTCTCTGTCGCGAACGGGCCGAAGGCGGCGAACCGTCGGCCTCCCACGGGGTCGCCGTCGCGCCAGGCGCCCGTCACCGGCGGTCGGGCGCGGAGCAGCCGGACGTCGGCCTCCGTCACCGGTGCCGAAGGCACCGTGTCCTCGGAGGTCGTCTGCCAGTCCATGCCCCCATTCTTCCGTGCGCACGTCGACCGTGCCCGCACGTTACGACGCCCGCCCCGCGCGCCCCGACGCCCGCCCCGCCCGCCCCGCGCGCCCCCCGACCGCCCGCTGAAAGGAGGAACACGCCGGTGGGGTGAGCCCCGCACCGGCGTGTTCCTCCTTTCAGCAGCCCTCCGAGGGCGGACGTCAGGCGCGCGCGGCCTCCGAGACCCGACGCGCCGCGGCGAGGGCCTGGTCGAGGTCGGCCTTCAGGTCGTCGACGTTCTCGATGCCGACCGACAGACGCACCAGGCCCGGGGTGACGCCCGCGGTGAGCTGCTGCTCGGGCGTCAGCTGGGCGTGCGTGGTCGACGCGGGGTGGATCACGAGCGACCGCACGTCGCCGATGTTGGCGAGGTGGCTGAACAGCGAGAGGCTGTTGACGAACTCGCGTCCTGCCTCGACACCGCCCTTGAGCTCGAACGAGAGAACCGCGCCGACGCCCTTCGGCGCGTAGGTGTTCGCCGTCGCGTACCACGGCGACGACGGCAGCCCGGAGTAGTTCACCGTCGCGACGTCGTCGCGGCCGTCGAGCCACTCGGCGATCTCCTGCGCGTTCTGCACGTGACGCTCGATGCGCAGCGACAGGGTCTCGACGCCCTGGATGAGGTTCCACGCGCTCTGCGGGGCGATGGCCGATCCCAGGTCGCGGAGCAGCTGCACCCGCGCCTTGATGATGTAGGCGAGCGGGTCGCCGACGGCGGCGGTGTAGCTCGCGCCGTGGTACGAGGGGTCGGGCACCGTGAGCCCGGGGAACCTGTCGACGTTCTTCGACCACTCGAAGCTGCCGCCGTCGATGATGACGCCGCCGATCGTGGTGCCGTGTCCGCCGAGGAACTTGGTCACCGAGTGCACGACGATGTCGGCGCCGTGCTCGAACGGGCGGATCAGGTAGGGCGTGGCGATCGTGTTGTCGACGATGAGGGGCACGCCGTTCTCGTGCGCGACGTCGGCGACGGTGCGGATGTCGAGGATGTTGATCTGCGGGTTGCCGATCGTCTCGGCGAAGAACAGCTTGGTGTTCGGGCGCACGGCGCGGCGCCACTCCTCGACGTCGTCCTGGTTCTCGACGAAGGTGACCTCGATGCCGAGCTTGGCGAGGGTGTACTTGAAGAGGTTGTAGGTGCCGCCGTAGATCGAGCTCGACGAGACGATGTGGTCGCCCGCCTGAGCGATGTTCAGCACGGCGAAGGTCGAGGCGGCCTGCCCGCTGGAGAGGACGAGGGCGCCGGTGCCGCCCTCGAGCGCGGCGAGGCGCTGCTCGAGCACGTCCTGCGTGGGGTTCTGGATGCGGGTGTAGATGTTGCCGAACTCCGCCAGCGCGAAGAGGTTCGCGGCGTGGTCGGCGCTGTCGAAGACGTACGACGTGGTCTGGTAGATCGGCGTGGCGCGGGCCTTCGTGGCCGGATCGGGTGCGGCACCCGAGTGGATCTGCTTGGTCTCGAAGCGCCAGTTCTCCGGTGCGGACATGTGTTCCCCCTGGAACGGTTGGAAGGTCGGATGGCGGATGCCGTTGCAGTGACAGTACGGAATATCGTCCGGTGTCAACAAGGAGTGGGAAATGTGACGTAACAGTGCCGTGCCCCGCAATCCCGGGCCGGCGTCGTACGGTGGAGACATGGTGATCAGACGTGCAGTGGTGACGGGTGCGAGCTCGGGGATCGGGGCGGCGACGGTGCGAGAGCTCCGCCGCCGCGGGTGGGACGTGGTCGGCGTCGCACGCCGGGAGGACCGGCTCACGGCCCTCGCAGAAGAGACCGGCGCATCGGCCGTCGCCTGCGACCTCACCGACGGGACCGCGGTCGACGCCCTGGTGGCCGAGCTCGAGAGATCGGGACCCGTGCACGCGCTCGTGCAGGTCGCGGGAGGCGCCCGCGGCACCGACCGCGTCGAGGACGCCTCGATCGACGACTGGCAGTGGATGTTCGACGCCAACGTCCTCGCGACGCAGCGTCTCGTGGCCGGCCTCCTGCCGTCGCTGCGCCGCGCCGCCGCCGCCGACGGTCACGCCGACACGGTGTTCGTGACATCGACCGCCGCGCAGACGGCGTATGCGGGGGGCGCGGGGTACAACGCGGCGAAGGCGGCCGAGGCGATGGTCGTCAAAGTCCTCCGCCAGGAGCTCAACGGCGAGCCGATCCGCGTGGTGGAGGTGGCCCCGGGAATGGTCCACACCGAGGAGTTCACGCTGAACCGCCTCGGCGGCGACTCGGTCGCCGCCGAGGCGGTCTACGCCGGTGTCGAGGCGCCGCTGGTCGCCCACGACGTCGCCGACGTGATCGCCTACGCCTTGGAGTCACCGGGTCACGTGAACCTCGATCTCATCACGATGCGCCCCGTCGCCCAGTCGGCGCAGCATCTGCTGGCCCGTGGTCCGCTGCGGGTGCGGTCCGTCGACTGACGATGGCGCGCACGCTCGCGCAGCTCGCCGACGACGGTGCGCTGGATCCCGGCTGGGCCGAGGCGCTCGCGCCGGTGCAGGACGTGATCACAGAGCTCGGCGAGCGTCTGCGCGCCGAGCAGGCCGCCGGTCGCGGCTACCTCCCGGCCGGCGAGAACGTGCTCCGAGCGTTCCAGCGGCCGCTCTCCGACGTCACGGTGCTCATCACGGGGCAGGACCCGTATCCGACGCCCGGACATCCGATCGGGCTCTCGTTCGCCGTCGACCGCCACGTGCGTCCGCTGCCGCGGAGCCTGTCGAACATCTACCGCGAGCGCGAGAGCGACCTGGGCCTGGCTCCCGCACCCCACGGCGACCTCGCCGCCTGGAGCGACCAGGGCGTGCTCCTGCTCAACCGCGTTCTCACGGTCCGGCCCGGCGCGGCGGCATCCCACCGCGGCTGGGGCTGGGAGAAGGTCACCGAGCATGCGATCGCGACTTTGGTCGCGCGCGCGCAGCCGCTCGTCGCCGTGCTGTGGGGCAGGGACGCCGCGAACCTGCAGCCCCTGCTGGGCGACACGCCGGTGATCGCGTCCGCGCATCCGTCGCCTCTGTCTGCCAGCCGGGGGTTCTTCGGCTCGCGTCCGTTCTCGCGGGTGAACGCGCTCCTCGCGGAACGCGGTGCCGATCCGATCGACTGGCGGGTGGAGGGTGAGGGCCCCTCCTCCCTAAGCTGAGCGCATGCAGTTCGAGCCGGGGGACCGTCGCCGCGTCCTGCCGCGTCATCTCCGTCCGGATGCTGCGCCCGAGGTGTTCTCGTACTCCATCCGTGCAGCGCGCGCGGTCGACCTGCCGCACGTGCGCGAGATCTACAACCACTTCGTGAGCAACTCGGCCGTGACGCTCGACGAGCGGCGCAGCAGCATCCCGTACTGGCGCGAGAAGTTCGCTCTGCTCGACCGGCTGGAGCTGCCGTTCCTGGTGGCGGTGTCGCCGGCCGGCGAGGTCATCGGCTACGCCCTGGCGCAGCCGTGGGCGGGCAAGAACGCCTACCGGTACACAGTGGAGGACTCGATCTATCTCGGACCGGGCGCGGGCGGCAAGGGCCTGGGAGCCGCCCTCCTCCAGGCGCTGATCGAGGCCTGCGAGCAGATCGGCCTGCGCGAGATGGTGGCGGTCATCAGCGACAGCGGTGCCGAGGCCTCCATCCGTCTGCACGAGAAGCTCGGGTTCGTCGAGGCCGGGAGGATGGGCGGCGTCGGGCGCAAGTTCGGTCGCGAGCTGGGAACGGTCTACATGCGCCGGGTGCTGAAGCCGACCGGACGGCGTCGCCGACGGCTCTTCGGTGCCAAGGGCTGACGCCGGGTCTCGTCAGGTCGTCGCTCGCTCAACGATCGGGGCCGGCGTCGGGGATCACGGGGATCGCCGACAGCAGGGTGCGCGTGTAGTCGTGTGTCGGGCGGAGGAGCACGTCGTCGGTCGAGCCGCGTTCGACGACGTGACCGTCCTTCATCACCACGACGGTGTCGCAGAGGTTCTGCACCACGCCGATGTCGTGCGACACGAGGAGCAGGGTGAGATCGGCTGTCCGCCGCAGCTCGGTCAGCAGGTCGAGGATCTGCGCGCGGACGGTCACATCGAGCGCGGAGAGCGGTTCGTCGCCCACGAGGATGCGGGGGCGATGCACGATCGCCCGCGCGAGCGCGACGCGCTGGCGCTGCCCTCCCGAGAACTCGTGCGGGTATCGATCGGCCATGTCGGCGTCGAGACCGACCTGCGCGAGCACCTCGCGGACCCGGGCACGGTGATCGCCCGGGATGTCGAGCGCCCACAGCGGCTCGCGCACGATCTGCCCGGCGGTCATCCGCGGGTCGAGCGACGCGTAGGGGTCCTGGAACACCAGCCCGGTCTCGCGGCGCAGCCAGTGGAGCGATCTCGCGGATGCCGTCGCGTCGACCGTCCGTCCGCCGATGCTCACCGTGCCCGTCGTCGGACGATCCAGGCCCAGCAGCAGCCGGACCAGCGTCGATTTGCCCGATCCCGACTCGCCGATGATGCCGACCGACGAGCCGGCCATCACGTCGAGGTCGGTCGCGGCGAGAGCGGTCCGGACTCGGGCGCGCCCGAAGGACGAGCGCCGCGGCTCGACGAAGTCGCGGCTCAGCCCGCGCGCCTCGATGAGACTCACCGGTCACCTCCGTCCGGTCGCCACAGGGTGGCCGTCGCATCGCGCAGCAGCCCCCGGGTGACCGATGACGAGGGGGCGGTGAGCAGCGTCGACACCGGCGCGCTCTCGACCACGCGTCCGCGCTCGAGCACGACGCCCTCGGTGGCGACCTGGGCGAGCACGGCAAGGTCGTGCGTGATGAAGGTCAGGGCCATGCCCTCCTCTTCGACGAGCGCGAGCAGCAGCGACAGGATCTCGGCCTGGATCGTCACGTCGAGAGCGGTGGTGGGTTCGTCGGCGATGAGGAGCCGCGGCCGGCAGGCGAGCGCCATGGCGATGGCCGCCCGCTGTCGCTGCCCGCCCGACAGCTGGTGCGGGTAGCGGTCGACGATGGTCTCGGGGTCGGGCAGGCGCACGCGGGCGGCTTCGGCGATCGCGCGGTCGCGCGCCTCGCGTCGGCCGATGCGCTCATGGATGCGGATCGACTCGGCGATCTGCCGGCCGACGGTGCGGATGGGGTTCAAGGCGGTGCGGGGCTCTTGGAACACCATCCCGATGTCGTCGCCGCGAAGCGTCGCCAGCTCTCGATCCGGCATGCCGATCAGCTCCGTGCCGTCCCAGCGGATGCTGCCGCTCGCGGTGGCGCCCTCGGGCAGGAGGCCGAGCACGGCGAGCGCCGTGAGCGACTTGCCCGAACCCGACTCTCCGATGAGGCCGAGCCGGGTGCCGTCCGGCACCTCGAACGAGACGCCGTCGACCACGCGTCGCCCGTCGATCTCGACGACGAGGTCGTCGACCGTCAGGCTCATGCGACCACCGCCGGGGTGTGGGTCTCGGCGGAGCGGTGCCGGAGGGTCGGGTCGGTCGCCTCGCGCAGCCCGTCGCCGAGCAGATTCAGGGCGAGCACCGTGATCGTGATGGTGAGACCGGGCCAGATCACCGACAGGGGGTGGACGCCGATGTAACGCTGGAGGTCGGCGAGGAGGATGCCCCAGCTGGGCTCGACCACAGACGCGCCGAACCCGAGGTACGACAGGCCCGCCTCCGCCAGGACGGCGACGGCCATCGACCACGACAGCTGCACGATGAAGACCGGGGCCACGTTGGGGAGCAGGTGCCGGGTGAGGCTCTGCGCCGGAGTCAGGCCCGACGCCCGCGCCGCCACGACGAAGTCGCTCTGCTGCACGCGGCGCAGCTCGGGTCGGGTGACGCGCGCGATGTTCACGCCGAAGCCGATGCCGACGGCCCAGATCACCACCCAGAGGGAGCCGCCCCAGACCGACGAGATCATCATCGCGATGAGCAGGACCGGGAAGGCGATGAGGATGTCGACGAAGACCGACACCGTCTCGCGGACCCACCGCGCGGTGAGTGCGCCGAGGGCGGCCAGGGCGATTCCCACGACGGTCGCGACGATGCCCGCCCCGACGCTCACGAAGACGGTCGTCCTCGCCCCGGCCATGAGCAGGCTCAGGATGTCGCGGCCGGTGTCGTCCGTGCCGAGAAGGTGCGGCCAGCTCGGGGGGAGCCAGCGCTCGGCGATGCTCGACGCCTGCGGGTCGAACGGCGTCCAGAACACCGACAGGAGCGCCGTCGCGGCGATCACCGCGACGACGACGAGTCCGAGGCGACCGGTCGCGGTGCGCCAGAGTCGGGGGAGCCAGCGCGAGGTCATGCGATCTCCCTCTGTCGCGGATCGATCGACCGGTGCAGCAGGTCGACGAGGAAGCCGATGACGAGGACGAAGCCGGTGAGCACGAGCAGCTCGCTCTGGACCTTGACCAGGTCGCGCGTGCCGACATCGGCCACGAGCATGCGCCCGATGCCCGGCAGGGTGAAGAGCTGCTCGATGACGACCGAGCCGACGATGATCCCCGCCACTTGGAGACCGAGCACGGTGACGATCGAGAGGCCGACGGCCGGGATGCCGTGCTGGATGAGGGCGCGCGTGCGGGTCAGGCCCTTGGCCGCGGCCGTGCGTACGAAATCCTGACCGGCCGCCTGCAGCGTCGCGCTGCGCACGAAGCGCATCAGCATCGCGCCCTCGACGATCCCGATGGTCAGGGCCGGCAGCAGAAGAGCCTCGATCGCCCGACCCGGCGTCGTCCATCCGGTTCGGGGGAACCCCTGCGGGGGCAGCCAGCCCAGCCACACGGAGAAGACGACGATGAGCATCATGCCGGCCCACACCACGGGCACGGCGGCGAGGGCCTGCGCTCCGACGCTCAGCGCCGTGCCGCCGCGCCGACCGCGCATCAGCGCGGCGAGGATGCCGAACGGCACGGCGATGACGACGGCGATCGCCAGCGACATCAGGCCGAGCGGCACCGTGACCTGCGCCTTGAGCAGCAGCTCCTCGCCGACCGACGCTCCGGAGAGCAGCGACGTGCCGAGGTCTCCGCGGAAGATGCCGCCGATCCAGTCGGTGTACTGGGCGACGAGCGGCCGGTTGAGGCCGAGAGCCTCGCGCAGTGCCTCGACCTCGGCGGGGGAGGCCTGCGTCCCGGCGATGAGCTGCGCCACGTCGCCGGGGAAGACCCTCAGGGTCAGGAAGATGAGCACGCTCGCCACGAGGAGCCCTGCGATGAGCAGGGCTCCTCGGATGAGCGCGTACCGGACCACGGAGCGCGGACCGCCTACTTCTGCTCGGAGACGGTCACGCCCGCGAGGTCGATGCGCGAGTTGATCGAGTCCTTCGGGAACCCGGTGACGATCGGGCTCACGGCGGTGATGGTCTCGCCGTTGTACAGCCAGTCCGCGGCGTGGTCCTCGGAGACGATCCTCGCGGCCTGGGCGAGGAGCTCGGCCGACTTCTCGGCGTCGACCTCGGTCTCGGCCTGCTCGTACAGGCTCTGCACCTCGGCGTTGTCGTAACCGAAGTAGTACTCCGGATCGGCGAAGTTGCCGAAGTCGCGCGGCTCGACGTGAAGCACGAAGCTCAGGTCGTAGTCGTGGTTGGTGTAGACGTCCTCCAGCCAGGCCGGGAACTCGACCGAGTCGACCTCGAGCGTCACGCCGACCTTCGCGAAGTCGGAGATCAGCACCTTCGGCACCGTCGTCCCGTAGAACGAGGGAATGGTCAGTGTCAGCTCGAGGTCTTCCTGACCGGCATCGGCCAGCAGCTGCTTCGCCTTCTCGGGGTCGTAGGAGATCACGTCCGACAGGTCTTCGTAGCCGGGGTCGAGCTCCGGGATGGGACCGTACAGCGGCGTTCCCGCGCCCACGGCCTCGATCAGAGCCTCGTGGTCGATCGCGAGTCGCAGCGCCTCGCGCACGCGGACGTCGTCGAGCGGTGCCTTCTTGTTGTTGAAGGCGAGCGTGGCCTTGTCGGTGGTGCGGCCCTGGGTGAGGGTGAAGTCGCCGGAGTCCTCCAGCTGCGGCGCGAGGTTCGGATCGACGGCGGTCAGCACGTCGACGTCGCCCGCGAGTGCCGCGTTCACACCGGCGGTGAAGTCGGGGATGTATTGGAACTCGACCTCGGCGACGCCGGCCTTCTCGCCCCAGTAGGCGTCGTTGCGGGCGAAGGTGATGGTGCTGCCCTTGTTCCAGCGGGTCAGCGTGAAGGGACCCGTGCCGTTCTCCGCGGTCTTCAGGTCGGTCGTGTCGCCGGTCTTGAACACGAGCCCGGCGGGGCCGGTGAGCGCGAAGAGGAAATCCTGATCGGGTGCCGACAGCACGATCTGGACGGTCGCGGCGTCGGGCGCGGTGATCGATGCGATCGAGGCGAACTCGGCGTTGCCCTGCACCGTCGTGTCGGTGCGCACGGTCTCATACGACGAGACGACGTCGGCGGAGGTGAGCGGGGTGCCGTCGTGGAAGACGACGCCCTCGTTGAGGGTGAACGTATAAGTGAGTCCGTCGTCGGAGATCTCGTAGTCCGAGGCGATCCTGCCCTCGATCTCGTTCTCCTGCGTGCGGGTCACCAGGCCCTCGTAGATGTTGTCGACGAGGATCTGCTCGAGCGCCGCGCCGCTGGTGTGCCGGATGTCGAGGTTGGTGGGCTCGAGGACGAGGCCGACGTGCAGGGTGGCGTCCGGATCGGGCTCTCCGGGTGACGTGGACGGCGTCTCGGCGGGCGTGCCGGAGCAGGCGCTGAGGATCACCGCCGTGGCCGCGAGTGCGGATATCAGCGCGAGACGGCGGGTGCGTCGGAACATGGAGCTTTCCTCTCGGTGCGGCAGGTGCTGTGTGCCGGTGGTTCGAGCCTACGGATGGGAGAAGGAGCGGGGGTCGGCGGATGCGGCGATGAGGTCGGCGAGGGCGGCGGGAGCCGTCTCCTGGACGTTGTGCGTGGCGTCGAGGACGACGACGCGGGCGGAGGGGATGCGGCGCTGGAGCTCCGCAGCATCCGCCTCGGCGACGAAACCGCGGGATGCGCGCACGAGGGTGAGCGGAGCCCGGACGCCCACGAGATCGTCCCATCCTGTCTCGTGCCGCGGGGAGGGGGTCTCGACCGTGCCGGGGTCGTGCGCGGCGAGCGTCTGGGCGGCGAGGTGGGCGAAGTGGTGCTTCCACTCCACGCGTCCATCCGACCGGACGCGGGTGTTGAGGAAGACGCCGCGCTCCGTCTCGGGTCGCGTGCCGCCGAAACCGAGCGACATCGCCTTCTCGACCAGCTCGTCGCGGGTCGCGAAGTCGGTGGGCCCGGCGTAGAAGGCGCGGAGCGTCGCCGGCCCGGCGCTGACGTCGATCCCCGGCGTGATGTCGACGACGACCAGACCCGACACCAGATCCGGACGGGATGCCGCGAGCGCCGCGCCGGTGAGTCCGCCGAGCGACTGACCCACGATCAGCTGCGGCTGAGAGGTCCACGTCTCGAGGGCTGCTGCGACATCGGCGGCGAGCATCCGGGGTGAGTAGTCGGCGTCGCCTCGCCAGGAGGAGTCGCCGTGGCCTGCGAGGTCGATCGAGAGCAGGGGCCGCTCGAGTGCGAGGGCGGTGGTGTCCCACGTGTGGGCGTTGAGCCCGGCGCCGTGGAGGAGTGTCACCTGCGGAGCGGCCGTGCCGAAGCGCAGAGCACTCAGGGTGCGACCGTCGGCGAGGGGGAGGGAGAGACGCTCCACCGGCGGCAGCGGTACGCCCAAGGCCTCGGCCTGCGCGGGAAGATAGCTGAACTCGGTGATCTCGGTCGCCACTCGCACATTCTGCTCCCTTCGCGGGTACGGGAAGAAATCGCAGGACACAGTGACAAGTAATAATGCGTCACACCATGATGATCTGCGCACATTTATCTGATCTGAATGCGCATTCTGCATTTTCCGAGCATCCGGAGCGCCGGCTCCGACGCTCCGACGACGAATATCATGGTCGTATGAGCGAGACGCGCGTGCACCTGTCCAAGACCGAGCCGGCCGCCTACAAGGCGCTCGACGCGTTCTCCCGGACCGTCGGCCAGATCTGCGCCGACAACGGCATCGACGACCGTCTCAAGGAGATCGTGATGATCCACTGCTCGCAGTTGAACGGATGCAGCTATTGCGCGCGCATCCATGTCGATCGCGCGCAGAAGGCCGGCCTCGACGTCGACACGCTCACCCAGATCCCCGTCTGGCGCGAGAGCGGAGTGTTCAGCGAGCGCGAGCGCGCGGCTCTCGAACTCGCCGAGGCGTTCACCTTCATCTCCGAGGAGGGTGTCTCCGACGAGGTGTACGACCGGGTCGGCAGCGTGTTCACCGAGAAGGAGTACGCGGCACTGAGCTGGGCGTGCGTGTCGATCAACGCGTTCAACCGCATCGTGATCGCCGGTCGCTACCCGGTTCCTCCGCGCACGCCCCAGGTGCCGGCATGACCGTGCTCGACATCGACGGCGTCAACAACGTCCGCGACGTGGGCGGCATCCCCGCCGACGGCGGTCGCATCCGGTCAGGGATGCTGCTGCGCTCCGGGCAGCTCTCGGGCGCGACCACCGCGGGGGTGACGGCGCTGCGCGCCGGCATCCGCCACATCGTCGACCTCCGCGACGGCGAGGAGGTGGCGGCCGAGCCCACCGAGATCGAAGGGCCCGACACCACCCATCTGCCCCTGTTCCTCGGTTCCGTCCGCTCGTTCTTCGAGGCCGACACGAGTCTCGACGAGCTGTATCTGCATCTGCTCGAGGAGAGCGGGGAGCGTTTGGTGCAGGCCATCCGGATCATCGCGGCGGGCGAGCCGACGCTGGTGCACTGCACGGTCGGCAAGGATCGCACGGGCGTCACCGTCGCCCTCGCGCTCTCGGCGGTCGGCGCCGATCGCGAGGCCGTCGTCGCCGACTACGCGCTGACGGAGTCGCAGCTCCCGCCGCAGCGGTCCGCGCGCATCGCGGCCTACCTGCGGGCGCAGCATCCGGAGGCCGTGCACGCGGTGGCTCTGGCCACGCAGTCGCCGGCGCCGGTGATGCGGCGTCTGCTCGACCATGTCGATGAGCGGTGGGGCTCGGCGGCCGGCTATCTGCGCGCGAACGGGATGACGGACGACGAGCTCTCCGCCCTCCGGAAGGCGCTCGTCGAGGAAGGTTAGGCAAGCCTTCACTTGGTGTAGCATGGGATCACCATGAACACCTCCCTCGAGCTGCGCGGCACGCGAGCAGAACGGCGCGCCGCGCGTCGCCGTTCTCATCACCTCGTGACCGCCGACGAGAACTCGCTCACCGAGCTGGAGGTCTTCCTCGCCACTCTGCCGCTGTGCGCGTCCGGCCGCATCTTCATCGAAGTCGCCGAGGCGACCGACATCGGCGTGATCGACGCCCCCGGTCGCATGACGGTCACCTGGCTCGCGCGTGATCAGCGCTCGGGAGCACCCGGGTCCGGCCGCCCCTGCGCTCCTGGACAGGCGCTGGCGCGCGCGACCTGCGCGTGGGCCGACGAGATGATGTGCGCAGATGACGTGGAGACCCGGGTCACTTTGCTCGGCGGCTACCTCGGCACCGCCGACATCGTCGACCATCTGACGACCGGCCTCGGCGTCGATCCCGCGCTCATCCACGCCCCCGAGCGCTTCGGACTGCTGCCCGCTTCGCGCTGATCAGCTCGATCGGCGCACGTAGTTGCCGTCTTCGAGCCCGGCCTCGATCTCGAAGCGGTTGCGCAGCGGATCGCGGCCCGCGAAGAGATAGAGCACGGGCATCAGGAAGCCGTAGCGCAGCCACTGCTGCTTGTGCACGGCCTCGTGACGGAGCACCGCCTCGGTCGGGCGGGAGTCGCCGGTGAGGAAGCACCCGCCGACGCAGACACCGCCGCGGTTGAACGTCCACGACGGCATGCCGTGGAAGACCCAGAGACCGGCGCGGCGTTCCACGCGCCCGGTGCTCCAGAGGGATCCCCACAGCCACCCCACCGCCGTGGCCCACAGGTAGCCCAGACGGCTGAGGGGGGAGCGCAGCAGGAAGGCGGGGATGCGGCGATCGAATCGGCGTCCTCGGGCGAGCACCGCCTCGGCGACGCGACGCCAGTCCTCGGTCACGCGACGGCCCCGATCAGACGCAGCAGAACACCCAAGTCATCGACCGCGTCGGCGGGCGAGCGCGGTGCGAAGCCGGCGATGGTCGCCCCGACCACGGGGTACTCCTCGCGGAGCCTGCGGATCGCACTGCCGAGCGCGGCCGGAGAGACGCCGAACGGCGC
This sequence comes from Microbacterium martis, assembly GCF_047246685.1. Taxonomy (NCBI): domain Bacteria; kingdom Bacillati; phylum Actinomycetota; class Actinomycetes; order Micrococcales; family Microbacteriaceae; genus Microbacterium; species Microbacterium martis. Next base: position 834,580 of record NZ_JBFOKT010000001.1, read on the forward strand.
GGGGGCCGAGACGCCGGCCATCTCGGGCGGGTCGATCACGTCGACGTCGATGTGCACCCAGACCCTCGACGCGCCGGTCGCCCGGACGGCGTCGAGCAGGGCGTCGGGTCGTTTCACGTCGTCGGCCGAGAGCGACGTGAGGCCGGCGAGCTGGTCGATCTCGGCGTCGTCGAGATCGCGCATGCCCACCGCGACGACCCGCTCGCGAGGGATGCCGGGGGAGAGGGCCACCTGTCGCTCGCCCTCGCCGAGGACGGCGCGGAGCGCCATGCCGGAGAAGGCGCCCGACGGCGACGTGTCGGGAGTGTGCAGGTCGCCATGGGCGTCGCACCAGACGATGGCGAGATCGTCGATCCCGCCGGGGAGCGCGTCGAGCGCGGCGACCGTGACGCTGCAGTCACCGCCGATGACCACGGTCTCGCCGGCGGCCGTGTGCTCGCGCAGCAGTTCGCGCGTGCGGAGCAGGGCGCTGAGGCGCCGCACCCCCGTTCCCAGCGACTCACCCGCCTCGACGGGCACCTCGAGCACGGTGGTCGCGGCGCGCGGCAGGTCGCCCGCGATCGCCGAAGCGCCGTCGACGAGCAGCATGGCGCGCGGCGCCGGCGACCCCTGCCACTGCGGAACGATGAGAAAACGCACCAAGGGGGCCTCCAGGGAGAGGAAGGAGCGGATGCCCCGGACGCGAGGTCCGGGGCATCCGCGGTGGTGTCAGGAGCCTTCGATCGCCTGACGGGGTGCCGTGCCGCCTGCCTTCAGCTCGGCGAGTCGGGCCTCGACCTCGGTCAGCTCACCGAGGTCTTCCAGGCTCTCGAACTGCGCGTCGAGGCTCGACGCGGCGAGCTCGATCTTGCCCTGCGCGATGGCCTCCTGGCGCCGGACCTTGTCTTCGAAGCGGCCCAGCTCGCTGGTCGGGTCGAGGACGTTGATCGAGCCCACCGCGTCCTGCACCTTGGTCTGCGCCTCGGCGACCTTCGCGCGAGCGAGCAGCTCGCTGCGCTTGTTCTTGAGCTCGCCGAGCTTGTCCTTCATGCCGTTGAGGCCGGACTTGAGCTTGTCGACGATCTCGGTCTGCGCAGAGATCTGCGGCTCGGCACCGCGGGCCTCGCGCTCAGCGCTGATCTGTCGCTGCAGGGCGATCTTCGCGAGGTTGTCGAACTTGTCGGCGTCGGCGATGTCGCCCTTGGTGCGCATCTCGTCGGCCTTGCGGCTGGCGGCGAGGGCCTTGTTGCCCCACTCGGTCGCGGCCTGGACGTCTTCCTCGTGGTCGCGCTCGAGCAGGCGCAGATTCCCGATGGTCTCGGCGATCGCCGACTCGGCGTCGGCGATGCTGTTCGTGTAGTCGCGGACGAGCTGATCGATCATCTTCTGCGGGTCTTCCGCAGAGTCCAGGAGCGAGTTGATGTTCGCGCGGACGAGGGTCGAGATACGTCCGAAGATGGACTGCTTGGTCATGCGTGGTTCCTTTCAGAGGGTGTACGTCGAGTTCTGCGTGAGAAGGAGATGCGGCTCAGAAGCGTCCTCCTCCGGAGCGACGGCCGCCTCCGGAACGGCCGCCGCCGAATCCGGAGCTGCGGAATCCGCCGCCGCCTCCGGATCGCCAGCCGCCGCCGCGGGAGGAGCCTCCGCCCCCGCCGGAGAGGAGTCCGCCGATGATGCCGCCGAGGATGTCGCCGCCGATGCCGGAGCCGCCCGATCGACGGCCCGAGCCGCCGAACAGGTCGCCCCAGCCGTCGTCCTGATAGCTCGGCGCGCTGTACGACTGCATGTCGGACTGCGCCGCGTACGACGCCTGTCGCACGAGATCGAGCGTCCGGCCGGCCTCGGCGAGGGCGGCGTCGGCGTCTGTGGTGCGGAGGTTCTGCGCCTGGGTGAGGCTCGCCTCGGCCGCGGCCAGACGGGTGCGGGCGGTCGACCCGACCGTGCCGCGTCGGGTCTCGATGTACTCCCTCGTCGACCGCACCTCGGACCCGGCCTGAGCCAGCGTCTGGTCGAGCATCTGCTGCACGCGACGCGAGCGTTCCACGGCTTCACGGCCCCGGGCGAGCGCCGCGTCGATCTGCGCGTTCGCGGCGGAGAGAGTCTCGAGGGCGCGCTGCGGGTTGCGAGCGGCGCCGTCGAGGTTCGCCTGTGCCAGCTGCAGCTGCTGGGCCGTCACCGACGCCGCCGAGGCGATCGAGCCGTCGGAATCGGGAAGCTGCCGGGCCGCGGCGAGGTCACCCTGCAGCTCGGCGACGAGCGCCCCGGCCTGCGTCTCGATCGAAGCGAGCTCGGCACCGAGCGCCGAGATCGCCTGGGAGAGCTGCGCGGCCTGGGCGACGGACTGCTCGGCGGTGCGGATCGCGAAGGCGGCCTCTCCGGTGCGCCCCTCGGCGATCGCCTGGGCCGCCGCGTCGATCGAGCGGTCGGCGAGTGCCGCGCGCTCAGCCGCCTGGGCGGGGTTGTCGGTCACGGTGCGGAGCGCATCGGCGTCGTAGGAGGCCGCGAGGGTCGCCAGCGCCGGCGCGGCGGCGGCGAGGACCGGGTCGAGCGCCGCGCGCTCGCGCCGCACTCGCTCGAGCTCCTGCGGTGCGTTCTGCTCGAGCTTGCGGAGCGCATCGAACGCCGCCGTGTTCTCGTCGAGGACGTCGTCGATCTCGTCGGCGAGGCCGATGATGCGGATGTGCCAGGCGCGACGCTCGTGGATCGTGTCCTCGATCTCGTCGTCGAGCTTCTGCTTGAGATCGAACGCCTCCGACATCTTCGCCTTGGCGATGTCGACCGCCCGAGTGAACTCCGCGGTGGCGCCGTCGCCGAACTGCGCCACGGCGAACCCGAGCTCCTCACGGCTGGAGGTGATGGCGTCGTCAGCCTGCACGAGCGCGACACCGGCCTGCGTCTCGACCTGCTCGTCGGTGAGCGTCGAGAACGGGTCGTTCGGGTCGGGCGTCTCCGGCATCGCCCCCCGGCGTCGGATCTCGGCGTCGCGCCGGGAACGCCGCACGAGCGCGATCACCACCCAGACGACCGCAGCGGCGGCGACGACGCCGCCCACGACGAGGACCACGCGCAGAGCGCCCGCGCCTCCGTCGCCCTGCATCTCGTCGGCCGCGGCGGTGACCGCCCCGGCCCAGTCGTCGGCGCTGAGACGCTCCTCGACCGCGCGTTCGATGCTCTCCTGCTGCGACTCGCCGATCGGGCCCGACGAGTCGGCGCTGAACGAGTACGTGCGCTGTTCGACCGCCACGGCCAGCAGGTAGTCGCGTGCGCCCATGCCGTTGTCCGACGCGACCGTGTTCGCCCAGTCGTCTGCATCGCCCGGCTGGGTGAACTCGTCGACGAACACGACGAAGAGATCGAGTCCGCTGGCCTGGGTGAGCTCCGACAGCCGCTCCTCGGCGGAGGCCCGCTCGGCATCCGTCAGCGCGCCCGCCTCGTCGACGACGTGCGCGGAGCCGAACGTCACCGGGTCGGTGGCATGAGCACCCGATCCCGTGAACCCGGTGACCACCAGACCGAGGACGACCCCCGCTCGTGCCAGCCAGCGAGTCCGCGTCGAACTGTCCCTGACCGACTGCCGCCCCATGCGTCGAGTCTATGCACAGAGGCCGACACGCGACAGCATCCGCCGCGGGTTCTCCGTTCGCCGTCAGCGGAGACACATACGCTGGAAGGCATGGACGACAGGTATGGATCCGACGTGCTCGCCGCCGGCTGGCGCGAGCGGGGTGCGAAGACGGTGCCGCAGGTTCCCGCGGAGCTCGACCTGGTCGTGGAGGTCGCCGACGACGGCTACTGCGGCGCGGTGACCCGCGTTCAGGGCGGCACCGTCGAGCTGGAGGACCGGCGGGGCCGCAGGCGCCTCTTCCCGCTGGGCGGCGGCTTCCTCATCGACGGATCGCCGGTTCGGCTCGTCGTCCCGTCGGCGCGCGAGCAGGGTCCGCGGCGCACGGCATCCGGATCGTTCGCCGTCGCCGACCAGCGCGCGCGGGTCGCGATGCCGAGCCGCATCCTCGTCGAGGGAAAGCACGACGCCGAACTCGTCGAGAAGGTCTGGGGAGCCGACCTGCGGGTGGAGGGAGTCGTCGTCGAGTTCCTGCAGGGCATCGACCTGCTCGACGAGCTGCTCGCCGCCGAGCCGCCCAGCGCGACGCGACGCTACGGCGTGCTCGTCGACCACCTGGTCCCGGGGTCGAAGGAGTCGCGGATCGCGGATGCCGTGTCGCGGGGCCCCCACGGCCGCCACCTCCGCATCGTCGGGCACCCCTTCGTCGACGTCTGGCAGTGCGTGACGCCGCAGGCGATGGGCATCGCGGCGTGGCCCGAGGTCCCGCGGGGCACGGACTGGAAGACCGGCGTCTGCCGCGCGCTCGGCTGGCCGCACGAGACTCCGGGCGACACCGGTCGGGCCTGGCAGTACATCCTGTCGAAGGTCACCACGTACCGCGACCTCGAGCCCGCGCTGCTCGGCCGGGTCGAGGAGCTCATCGACTTCGTGACCGCGCCGTCCGGCTGAGCGCCCTAGCCTGGAACCATGCCCGAACCCCGCACCTTCCGCGACGAACCCGTGTCGTTCGTGCGCCGCAGCGGCCGCATGTCCGAGGCCCAGGACCGTGCGTTCGTCGACCTGGCCCCGCAGTACCTCGTCGACGTCCCGCGCGACGTGGCCTGGACCTCCGTCCACCCGGACGCGCGCCTGGATCCGGCGGCCGAGTACGGGCGAGACGCCGACCTGTACGTGGAGATCGGCTCGGGTCAGGGACACGCGATCGTGGCCGCGGCATCCGCTCGTCCTGACGACGATTTCCTCGCCGTCGAGGTCTTCCGCGCGGGCCTGGCCCGCACGATGCTCGACGCCGACCGTGCGGGAGCGCGGAATCTCCGCGTCGTCGAGGCGAACGCGCCGGAGGTGCTCGCCTCGTTCCTGCCGGAGGCCGCCGCGCGCGAGGTCTGGATCTTCTTCCCCGACCCCTGGCATAAAAAGCGCCACACCAAGCGGCGCCTCATCCGAGACGGTTTCGGCGACGCGGCGGCGCGGGCGATTCGCGACGGCGGGCTGCTGCGCCTCGCGACCGACTGGGAGGACTACGCCCTCCAGATGCGGGAGGTGCTCGACGCCGATCCGCGCTTCGAGCGTGCCTTCGACGGGGAGTGGGCCGAGCGCTTCAAGGGTCGGGTGATGACCGCCTTCGAGCGCAAGGGCCTCGCGAAGGGCCGCGACATCCGTGATCTCGTCTACCGGCGGAAGCCGCGCGCGTGACGGAGGCGACCCGGACCACGACGGTCGGCGCGGCGATCGCCCCGGCCTTCCTCGTCTGTGCGGCGGCGCCCGCGTTCTTCGTCCTCGAAGAGGCCTGGCTGGGCTGGGTGCTGCTCGCACTCGGCGTCGCGACCGCGTGGCTCGCCGAGCGAGGAAGGGCGCGCTCCTCCGCTCCGTCGCTCACGCGCGACCTCTCGCTCATCGCGATCGGCCTGCTGATCGTGAGCATCATCCCGCTGGCCGCCGAGCTCGACAACCTGGCGATGCTGCGATTCACCCTCGCGCTGGGCGGGGCGGTGGCGGTGCCGTACGCGATCTCGCGCTTCGTCTACCGCGACCGGGCGATCGGCTTCCCCTGGCGGACCCGCCGACGCTGGGGGCGACTGCAGTGGGGGTGGCTGGTCGCCGTCCTGGTGCTCGGCTGGCTGATCCTGCCGTTCTACTTCATCACGAGCGGCGTGTACCAGAACTGGCCCGTCGTCGACACGCCCGACCTGATCGCCCGGCTCTTCGTCGGCGTCGGCGCGGTCGGCATCTGGGACGAGCTGTTCTTCATCTGCACGGTGTTCGCGCTGCTGCGACGGCACTTCCCCGACGTGATCGCGAACCTGCTCCAGGCGATCGTCTTCGTGTCGTTCCTCTGGGAGCTCGGCTACCGCGAGTGGGGTCCGCTGCTGACGATCCCCTTCGCGCTGCTGCAGGGTTTCATCTTCCTGCGCACCCATTCACTGGCCTACGTCGTCACCGTGCACCTGCTCTTCGACGCCGTGGTGTTCGCCGTGCTCGTGCACGCGCACAATCCGGGACTCCTGCCGATCTTCCTGGTGTGAGCGGCGAGGTCTGCGAGAATCGGCGGATGCTGATCGTCGGACTCGTCCTCGCCGCGGCCGCCGCCGCCTTCCACGTCTTCATCTTCGCGCTCGAGTCGCTGCGCTGGACCGAGCCAGAGACGCGGCGCATCTTCGGCGTCGCCAGCGAGGCGGATGCCGTCACCATGAAGCAGCTCGCCTTCAACCAGGGCTTCTACAACCTCTTCCTGGCGCTGACGACGCTGCTCGGCGTCGGGCTGGTGATCGTCGGGGCGAACACGGTCGGGGTGACCCTGGTGTTCGCCGGGACCGGCATGATGACGGCCGCCGCCCTCGTGCTGGTGCTCTCCGACCGCCGCAGGGCGAGGGCGGCCGCGATGCAGGGTGCGCTGCCGCTTCTGGCCGTGATCGTCACCGCGATCGGAATCGCGATGACCTGACGAGGGGTGACATCCGCCCCACCAGCGGTCACACTCTTCTCATGGCCGACTGGGTGCTGCACGTGGACATGGATCAGTTCATCGCGGCCGTGGAGGTGCTGCGCCGGCCGGAGCTCGCCGGCCTGCCCGTGATCGTCGGCGGGCGCGGAGATCCCACCGAGCGCGCCGTGGTCTCGACCGCGTCGTACGAGGCGCGGGCGTTCGGCATCGGATCGGGGATGCCGCTGAAGATCGCCGCACGCAAGGCCCCGGACGACGCCGTCTTCCTGCCCGTCGACCACGAGGCGTACGCTCAGGCGTCGGCCGAGGTGATGGAGACGCTGCGCGCGATGCCGGGCGTCGTGCTGGAGGTGATCGGCTGGGACGAGTGCTTCCTGGGCGTGAGCTGCGACGATCCGGAGACGGTCGCCAGAGATGCGCAGGCGGCGGTGCTGGCCGCCACCGGCCTGCACTGCTCGGTCGGCATCGGAGACAACAAGATCCGCGCGAAGATCGCCACGGAGTTCGGCAAGCCGCGAGGACTGTTCCGTCTGACGGAGGAGAACTGGTTCGAGGTCATGGGCGAGAAGTCGACGCGCGACCTCTGGGGCATCGGGGCGAAGGTGCAGAAGCGACTCGCCGATCACGGCATCCGCTCCGTGCGCGATCTCGCCGATTCGGACGAGCAGGAACTGGTCGCCGAGTTCGGACCGAAGATGGGCGTGTGGTACCGCGGGCTCGGATCGGGGCTCGGACCCGCGGTCGTCGACGCGACCCCCTGGGTCGCCCGCAGCCACAGCCGCGAGACGACGTATCAGCAGAACCTCACCACGCCCGCCGAGGTGGAGGCGGCGATCCGTGTGCTCGCCGCCCAGGCGTCGGACGACTGCGCGGCCGAGGGACGACCGGTGATCCGGGTGCATCTGAAGGTGCGCTACGCGCCGTTCGAGACGAAGACCTTCGGTCGCAAGCTGCCGGCGCCGACCTCCGATCCCGACGACGTGATCGCCGCGGCGCTGGCGCTCGGCTCGACCCTCGACGCCGAGCGGGAGGTGCGCCTGCTCGGGGTGCGCGCCGAGATGGCGATGCCCGCTGAGCCCGATGCGGTCGAGCGCACGCCGGTGCGGGGTCGGATCTGACCACGGCGACCCTTCGAGGTCGGATCCGGGGGCAGGATCGAGAGAGACGACCGAGAGGAAGGATCGATGATGACCACGCATGACGACGAACTGGCGGACGTCTGGGACGACTGGCGGCGCGACGTGAACATGACGCCGGCGGAGCTCGAGAGATGGCTCGAGACCGACGAGTCGCGCTCCGTCGGACAGTCGGACGGGGGTGAGTCGACCGGTCACCGATCGGGCCGACGCATCGTTCGTCTGCTGCGCACGCACAAGGCCGACCTGACGTCGGACGACATCGCCTGGATGCGCAAGGTGGTCGGCTACGTCGCACGTCACACCGCGCAGCGGCCGAAGGGCGATGTGACCGAGACGCCGTGGCGGTACTCGCTGATGAACTGGGGGCACGACCCGGAGAAGAAGTGAGGCATGGTGCGGGGCACCGAATACACCCTGTGCTGTCGACGACGCAAGGGAGACGCGCTCGGCGCCTTCCCGTGCCACGGTGGTGACATGTCCCGGCTACGGAGGTTCCTGTGACGACAGCTGCTGAGCCCGCCCCGCACACCGCATCGATCCCCATCCTCACGCAGGAGCCGTTCCCCGACACGCCGGGCAGCGCAGAGCCGGAGTGGTTCAAGACCGCGGTGTTCTACGAGGTCCTCGTCCGGTCGTTCCAGGACGGCGACGGCGACGGATCGGGCGATTTCCGCGGACTGATCGACAAGCTGGACTATCTGAAGTGGCTCGGTGTCGACTGCCTCTGGCTGCCGCCGTTCTTCCCGTCGCCGCTGCGGGACGGCGGCTACGACGTGGCCGACTACACCGGCATCCAGTCGGACCTGGGCACTACGGCCGACTTCCAGGAGTTCCTCGACGCGGCGCACGCGCGCGACATCCGCGTGATCATCGACTTCGTGATGAACCACACCAGCGACGAGCATCCGTGGTTCCAGGAAAGCCGGAGGGATCCGGACGGGCCGTACGGCGACTTCTACGTCTGGAGCGACACCGACGAGCTCTACGAGGACGCGCGCATCATCTTCGTCGACACCGAGCCGAGCAACTGGACGTGGGACCCCGTGCGGCAGCAGTACTTCTGGCACCGGTTCTTCTCCCACCAGCCGGACCTGAACTTCGACAACCCGAAGGTGCACGACGCGATGATCGACGCCATGCGGTTCTGGCTCGACATGGGTCTCGACGGTTTCCGCCTCGACGCCGTGCCGTACCTCTACGAGCGGCCGGGAACGAACGGCGAGAACCTCCCCGAAACCCACGACTTTCTGAAGAAGGTCCGTCGCATCGTCGACCGGGAGTATCCCGGGCGGGTGCTGCTGGCCGAGGCGAACCAGTGGCCGGCCGATGTCGTCGACTACTTCGGCGACCCCGAGGTCGGGGGCGACGAGTGCCACATGTGCTTCCATTTCCCGGTGATGCCCCGCATCTTCATGGCGGTGCGTCGCGAGTCGCGCTATCCCATCACCGAGATCCTCGCCGAGACGCCGTCGATCCCGTCGGGATGCCAGTGGGGAATCTTCCTGCGCAACCACGACGAGCTCACGCTCGAGATGGTGACCGACGAGGACCGCGATTACATGTGGAGCGAGTACGCGCAGGATCCGCGGATGAAGGCGAACATCGGCATCCGCCGCCGTCTCGCTCCGCTCCTCGACAACGACATCGACCGGATCGAGCTGTTCACGGCCCTCCTGCTCTCGCTTCCCGGCTCTCCGGTGCTGTACTACGGCGATGAGATCGGCATGGGCGACAACATCTGGCTCGGCGACCGCGACGGCGTGCGCACGCCCATGCAGTGGAGCTCGGACCGCAACGCCGGTTTCTCGAAGGCGAATCCGGGCAAGCTGACGCGTCCGCTCGTGCAGGATCCGGTCTACGGCTATCTCGCCGTCAACGTCGAGGCGCAGCAGGAGGACCGCTCGTCGCTCCTGCACTGGACGCGCGAGATGATCCAGGCGAGGCGGAAGCACCCGGCCTTCGGGCTCGGCAGCTTCAACGACCTGGGCGGATCGAACCCCGCAGTGCTCTCGTACTCGCGCGAGCACACCAACGACGACGGCACGGTCGACGTCATCCTGTGCGTCAACAACCTGTCGCAGTTCCCGCAGCCGGTCGAACTGGATCTCCGCCGCTTCGAGGGCCTCGTGCCGGTCGAGCTGGTGGGGCAGGTGCCGTTCCCGCGGATCGGCGAACTGCCGTATCTGCTGACTCTGGGCGGGCACAGCTTCTTCTGGTTCCAGCTGCAGGAGCGCCCCGACGAGTCCGACGAGATGGGGATGCTGTGATCGAGATCGAACCCGGAGTCCTGGAGGAGTACCTCGGACGCACGCGCTGGTTCGCCGGCAAGGGGCGCCCGTTCCGCGTGAGCGGGATCCGCACTCTCGCGGAGCTGACCGAGGAGCCGCCGAGTCCCGCGGTGACCGTGTTCCTCATCACCGTCGAGTACACCGATGCGGAGGGCGGCTCGGAGCTGTATCAGGTGCCCCTGGCGAGCTACCGCGAGTACGTCGAGGCGATCGGTCACGCGTTCGTCGGCGCCGTGGAGCGCGAGGGTGCGGAGCGGTATCTGTTCGACGCCGTGCACGATCGCGTCGCGATGGCGCTGTGGCTGAGGGCGTTCGTCGCAGCCGAGGACGGGGGAGAGGCAACGATCGACGGGCTCAGGTTCCGTCGCGTGCCGGGGCAGGCGGCGCTCGATCCCGGCCTGCGCGGATCGCCGCTCTCGGGCGAGCAGTCGAACTCGTCGGTGCGCTTCGACGACACCGCGATCATGAAGGTGTTCCGCAAGGTGAGTCCGGGCGTGAACCCCGACATCGAGATCCACGAGGAGCTGACGCGCGGCGCGTCCGAGAGCATCGCGGCCCTGTACGGCTGGGTCGAGGTCGACGTCGACGGCGAGGTGATGCAGCTGGCGATGCTGCAGGAGTTCCTCCGCACCGCGTCGGACGGGTTCGAGCTCGCCACCGGCAGCGTCCGCACGCTGCTCGCCGACCCGTCGCAGAGCGTGGAGGAGTCGGGAGGCGACTTCGCCGGCGAGGCGGCGCGGCTCGGCGCGGCGCTCGCGCAGGTGCACGAGATGCTGCGCGAGAGGTTCCCGGCCGAACGGCGCGGTACGGATGCCGTGTCGGCGCTGGCTCGAGCGATGGGGGAGCGGCTCGATCATGCGCTGGGCGTGGTGCCGGAGCTCGAGGCGCACGCCCCGCGGCTGCGGGAGGCCTACGCCGCCGTGGCCGCGCTCGACGGGCTCGACGTGCAGCGCGTGCACGGTGACCTGCATCTGGGTCAGACCCTGCGGACGTCGCACGGCTGGCGCATCGTCGACTTCGAGGGCGAGCCGGGCCGACCGTTCCACGAACGGGTCCTTCCCGACTCGCCGTGGCGCGACGTCGCGGGCATGCTCCGCTCGTTCGACTACGTGCCCGGGGTCGTGCAGCTGTCACGGGGCGCGGTCGGCGAGGGCGAGGAAGAGGAGGAGGCCCTGCGGGCGACGCGAGCGAGGGAGTGGTCGCAGCGCGCGCGAAGCCGGTTCCTCGCCGGATACGCCGACGCCATCGGCGTGGGCGAGTCGATCGGCGCGGAGCATCAGCGTCTTCTCGCCGCGTACGTGGCCGACAAGGCGGTGTACGAGGCGGTCTACGAGAAGCGCAACCGCCCCGCATGGATCGGGATCCCGCTGGCCGCGTTCGCCGAGATCGGCGGCTGACACTGATCGAAGCCGGCCGCCGCCGGCCGCCGTCAGTCGCGGATGACGGCCGCCACCGCGCTGACCTCGATCAGGGCACCGGGAACCCCCAGGCCCTGGACGATCGCCGCGGTGACCAGCGGAGGCGCGCCCTTCCGGGCGAGCTTCGCCGCGACGGCTCCGTACGCGGCGCGCAGGTCGGCCTCCTGATGGATGAGCACGGTCCAGCTGATGACGTCTTCGAGGCCGGCGCCGACGGCGGTGAGCGCCCGTTCGGCGTTCTCGACCGCGCGGATCGACTGCTCCGCGGCATCCGTCGAGACGAGCGCCCCGGCGGAGTCGACGCCGTTCTGGCCGCCGACGTGGATCGTCGTCGCGCCGGGAGGCACGACGGCGACGTGGCTGAAGGCGGGACTGACGACCAGTCCCTCGGGCTGCACGAGTGTGATCTCCATGCGGACAGTGTGCACCCGACCACCGACATTCTCGTGCGGACCGCCCGCTTCTCGCGCGGTCCGTGCTCTGCTAGCGTCCCCCTTGTCGGCGATGAAGGAGAGGGACCATGGCCGTGATCTCGCGAGGATTCGGTGCTCGTCGCCGGGAGAGCATCCCCGAGCTGCCCCCGGGCCAGTATCTGACCGACGACTTCCCGGTGCTGTCGGCGGGTCCGACGCCGCGCGTTCCCCTGTCGGACTGGCGCTTCGACATCAGCGACGACACCGGCGTCGTCGCGTCGTGGGACTGGGACGAGTTCCTCGCGCTGCCGATCGAGGACGTGCGCACCGACATCCACTGCGTGACGCGCTGGTCGAAGCTCGGGACGACGTGGCGCGGCGTCTCGCTCGACACGCTCCTTGCCGACGTCGACACCGCCGCGACCCACGCCATGGCGCACTCCCACGGCGGGTACACGACGAACATCCCGTTCGACGACCTGCGCGGCGGGAAGTCCTGGATCGCCGTCGAGTTCGACGGCGAGCCCCTGCACCCCGAGCACGGCGGTCCTGCGCGGCTGCTCGTGCCGCACCTCTACTTCTGGAAGAGCGCGAAGTGGATCAGGGCGCTCGTGCTCATGGACGGCGACGCGCCGGGATTCTGGGAGCAGAACGGATACAACATGCACGGCGACCCCTGGACCGAGGAACGCTATTGGTGACGGTCGGCGACTGGCGTCCGGCGCGCGTGGTGGAGACCCGCACGCAGACGCGCTCCGCGCGCAGCATCCGTCTCGCGGTTCCCGGGTGGCCGGGCAGCGATCCCGGACAGCACGTCGACATCCGGCTCACCGCCGAAGACGGCTACCAGGCGGTGCGGTCGTACTCGCTCGGCTCGTACGGGGCGCCGTCGGAGGTGATCGAGCTGGCGGTCGACGAGGTGGTCGACGGCGAGGTGTCGCCGTACCTGGTGCACGACGTGCGCGACGGCGACGAGCTGGAGGTGAAGGGGCCCCTCGGGAACTTCTTCGTGTGGCGGCCCGATGCGTCGGCGACCGAGCGGCGCCCGGTGCAGCTCATCGCGGGAGGATCGGGCATCGTGCCGCTGATGGCGATGATGCGAGCCGCGACGGATGCCGGGGCGACGGCATCCGTCCGCCTGCTGTACTCCGTGCGCACTCCGGACGACGCGCTGTACCGCGGCGACGTCGAGTCGGCCGGGGATGCCGGCGTCGACGTGCGCTGGGCCTACACGCGATCGGCCGCCGCGGGGTGGGACGGTACGGTCGGTCGTGTCGACGAGGCATCGGTCCGCGCGGCGACCTGGCCGCCCGAGCAGGAGCCGATCGTGTTCGTGTGCGGTCCGACCGGGTTCGTCGAGCACGTCGCCGACATCCTCGTGCGCATCGGGCATGATCCGGCGCGGGTGCGGACCGAGCGATTCGGAGGACGCTGATGGATGCCGACCACTCCTCGACGATCGTCGACGGCAACTGTCTGGCGGGAATGCTGTCCGACCTCTTCGGCTCCGACGTGACCGGCCTCGTGGGAGTCTGCGGCGGCTGCGGCACCGAGGCGCCGCTCGCGGTCGCGGTCGTGGAGCTCGACCCGCGCGTCGCCATCGTGCGCTGCCGCTCGTGCACGCGGACGTTGTTCACCGTGACGCACGCCGGTGAGGGGAGTCCGCGAATCGTCTTCGGTGCGCTGGACGCGATCGGCCGCTGAGCGCGGCGTTGGATCCACGCCCGCCCGCGTACCCTCCGTCAGCGAGTCACCCGGGTGATCGCCGAAGGGACCGATCTCCTTGCGCTCGAAGCGAGGCGACGCCGATCCGCAGCCGTGACTTTTCGCGCGGCGGAGAGCCCGCTTTCGATGGCGCCGTCGATGAAACCGCCCCATCCGTCGGCGATGTCGGAGCCGGCGAAGATCACTGGACCGTGTCCGGCTTGCAGCGCCGGCAGGCCGGTGGTGAGGTAGCCGGTGCGGTGCATCGGCCAGGTCTCGCCTGACAGGGGATCCGCGGTCCAGTCGTGGCCGGCGCTGTCGAGGACGGTGAGTCCGGGGACGAGCCGGTCGACCGCAGCCTGGACCGCGTTCACGTCAGCCGCGTCGACGCCGTGCGCGTCCGGGCCGAAACCGATGACGAGGGTGCGCCCATCGACGTGGTACTCGGACTGCAGGAACGTGAACGGGTCTGCCTCGTCGCCGAACGCGACGAAATGTGGCAGTTCACCCGCGATCGAGAGCCAGACCTTCGTCCCGAGGCCGAGTTGGCCGGACGACACCGCTCGCTCGCTCTCCGGCGGCAAGGGCGGGTCGAAGCGGATGCGGGAGAGCGCGTGCAGCGGGGCGGTCATGATGACGGCATCCGCGCTGATTGTCTCTCCGCTTGCGAGTTCGACGTGGGTGCCGCCGGCGTTGTCGATGACCGCCGCGACGTGTGCGCCGAGACGCAGCTCTGCAGTCGAGTCCGCGAGCATCGCGTCGGCGAGGGCACGCGTACCGCCGACGATCTTGTAGCTGGCGCACGCCTCGAACATGACCTTCCAGTCGCCGTTGGCGACCGCGAGCCAACGGAGCGCCTGGGTGTAGGCGGCCTCGTCGAGGCGCCCGTTGAAGTTCAGCGTCCAGAAGGCGCGCAGCAGCGTCCTGCGCGCCGGGTCGAGCTCGCACGCATCGAGACGATCCGAAAGGCGGAGGGCGTCGAGCCGCGCGACGTCGGCGGACCGCAACGGTGCGAACGGCTGCGGGAACGCGGCGCGCGACTCTGCTCCCAGTTCCCGGTTCGGCTCGTCGAGGAGTTCGAGCAAGATCTCGGGCGTGACGGCGGTCGGTCGTCCGTCGACCTGCCACCATGCCATCTCCGGTTCCGGGCTCGGGACGACGTCCAGTCCGTATCGATGCAGCTCAGCCCACGCGTAGGGCTGGGTCCAATGGACCCAGGTGCCCCCGAGTTCGATGTCGAGTCCGAGGCGGCGGTCGAGCCAGGTGCGCCCACCGATGCGATCCCGCGCTTCGACGAGAAGGACCCGTTGTCCGCTCCCAGTGAGTTCACGCGCGGCGGTGAGTCCGGCGAACCCAGCCCCGACGATGACCGTGTCGTAATGCTCGCTCGTCATGGTTCGGCCCTCAGGAGTAGACGAAGAACTCGACGGTGGGTGCGAGAACGGTCCAGAGCGCCGCGGTTCCCTTGTTGAAGGAGGCGACCGACCCCGCTGTCAGCTCAAACACCTCACCCTCCTCGGGCTCGATCCGCAGGTGACCCTCGATGATGTACACCGTCTCGTCGGCGTGCCCGACCACCCGCATCGCGCCGGGTGTCTCTTCCGGTGTGATGAACCAGAACCCGGAGGACAGGTCTCCTCGTTCTCCCTCGCCGGGGCGACGAGTCCACTGGACAGTGCCGACCTCGAAGGGTTCGGCCGCTGTGCGGTCGAAGCGTGCGTTGCTGATGAAGTCGGACATCGTCGTCTCCTTCGTGATCGGCGCGTGGCCGGTCAGTCGTTCGGGTAGGTGGTCTCGTTGAGGATCGTGAAGCGGCTGTCGAAGGGGATGTGCACGACGCTCTGCGTGGAGTTCTCCCAGCAGAACATCCGGCCGATGGAGCGCTTGTGTTCCAGGTCGACGACGAGGAAGCTCTCCACCGGCATCACGCTCTCCTTCCAGTAGAAGATGACGATGCCGTCCGCGAGTTCGAACGTTCTCGTCTCGTCGACGTCTGCGAGTCCGCTCTCAGCCCCGGAGATGCAGTGCCAGACGAAGGTTCCTCCGTTGAGGTAGATGTGCTCGTAGCGCTCGGTCTCGCTGTAGCGGTAGTAGATGCGCTTGCCGACGAGTTCGTCGCTGCGCCGTCGCGGTTCGATCTCGCCGGTGCCGACGACTCGTCCGGAGAGGAATGTGGTCCCGGTGCGCCCGTCACCGTCAGTGACGGTGATCTCGCTGTCGGCGGTCGTGACCCGGCCGTCCTCCAGGTCGATGACGAAGGTCACGGCGTGTGTGTCCGCGCCATCGCCTTTCAGGACGTCGACGAGCTGAATCCCGGGTCGGACCTCCACCGCTCGGTAGGCGTGCGTTCCGGTCGAGCCAGCACCGTCACCGTCGAGCAGGGTCCAGATGAGTTCGTTCTCCGTGCGGAACTCGTGGCGGATGACCCAGCCGTTGTCGTAGCGGACGTCGAGCGTCTTCCCGGCGAGTGCGCCGCTCGCGGCGAGACTCGGGTCCCCGAAGCCGCTGATCATCGCGGACACATCGGGCCAGTCGTTCTGGGCGACGAAGCCCTGTGCCTGGACCTGGGAGTCGGTGGTGGTGCTCATGGTTCTGTTTCCTTGCGTTGTACTCGGAGTCGATGAGGTCAGGAGATCGCGACGATCTGGAAGTCGATGTTCTTCCGGAAGCTGGGCATGATGAACCCGATGGCGAAGGCAAGGGGGATCAGCCACAGCATCGCCTTCGCGACCGTCCCGTCGCCGAACAGCAGCACGTCGAAGTTGGACAGCGCGATCACGAGGACGGCTGCGTTCAGGATGAGCGCGAGAGTCGGAGCGAACTTCGTACTCCAGAAGCCGGTCTCCAGGCGCTCTCGGAGGAAGAACGCGAGGATCCCGACCGAGGCGAGCGTCATCATGACGATGAAACCGATGGTGCCGAGTGCGACGAACCAGGCGTAGATGACGACGATGGGATCGGCTCCGGCGGCGAAGAACGCAGCCAGGACGACGATGCAGACAGCGGCGTCGACGAGGGCCGCGAGGTACGGTGCGCGCTTGACCTGCGACACACGGGAGAAGATCTGCGGGAGCACCCGGGCGCGCCCCAGGGCGAAGCAGTAGCGGGCGAACATGTTCTGCACGCCGATGAGCATCGCGAGAAAGCTCGTCAGCACGAGGATCTGGAGGACGAGGGACAGCCAGGGGCCGACGGCGCGGTCGGCGAGGTCGAAGATCACCCCGGAGAGGTTGTCGGCGGATGCCTGCTGCACGTTGTCGGCGCCGAGCCCGTAGCTCACGGCCCAGGTGGCGAGCGTGTAGTACACCGCGACGAAGCCGATGACGACGAAGAGCGCGACGGGGATGGTCTTTCGCGGGTTGCGCGCTTCCTCCGCGAACACCGTGGTCGCCTCGAACGTCGTGAAGCAGGTGAACACGAACAGCCCGGCGACGCCGACACCCGGGTTGGCGAGAACGGCAGGGCTGAAGCTGACGAGCGAGGGGTCCTGGCCGGGGAACGCGATCAGGATGCCGACGATGAGCACAGCGACGACGATGACCTCCAGCGCGATGATGACCCCAAGTACCCGCATGTTCAGATCGACACCCCGCATGACGAGAAGGGTGGTGATGACGATGGCGAGCATGACCCAGACCCACACAGGCAGATCGAGTCCCGCCTGCGCGGCGAGCTGCTGAGCGAAGACGCCGAACTGCGCGACGAGCCCGATCTGCAGGGCCAGGTATGTGACGACGACGATGCCGGCCGCTCCTGTTGCCGCACGCGACCCGAGACCGCGCGCGATGTACGCGACGAAGCCGCCGGCGTTCGTGATGTGGCGACTCATCTTCAGATACCCGATCGCGAAGATCGCGATGACCGCGGCGACGATGACGTAGACCGCTGGAGCACCGGGTCCGACGATGGAGAACACGACGGGCGATGCGCCCACGAATGCCGCCATCGGTGCGGCGGCCGCGATGACGAAGAAGGCGATGCCGACGACGCCGAGACTGTTGCGCTTGAGCGTGGTCGTCTGCTCGGCGGGTGCATCCGTTCGGGCGGTTGCCATGTCGTTCTCCTTTGAACCGGCGGGTGATGACCGCAATTTCAGCACTTGCTCAGTTCAGTGTCAAGCATTTGCTCAAATCTGGTGGCATGGCTGGTTCGAGCTCGTACGCGGGGTAGGGTGCCAACATGGCCGAGGAATCCTCACGCATCAAGTACGGAACCGGCCGCGAGGCGCTCGTCGAAGCCGCCGTGCGCGTCGTGGCTCGACACGGTCTGCACGGCATGACCTTCCGAAAGGTCGCGCAGGAAGCCGGGGTGAACAACTCACTCGTGGCTCATCACTTCGGGTCCCTGTCTGCTCTCGCCGAAGCTGCATTGGAGTGGTCGGCGCAGACCGCGATGCATGATTCTCACCTCGAGAACTTCCTCGCCTCGGAGGAGGACTACAAGGAGGCACTGTGGTCCACCCTCGGCGCGCGAATGGACTTGCACATCTACCAGTTCGAGATGATCCTCGAGGCGGGTCGCGACGAATCGGTGCGCGCGCAGATCATCGACATGTACGACAGATACACCGAAGAAGTCGCCAGAGCGATGTTCGGTGACGAGAGAAGTGGCGAGAACGAGGCGCTGGCGCGCGCGGTCTTCGCGTCACTCGACGGACTCGTCCTCCAGTACGTCGGTGGCGCGATCACCCGCGAACAGGTGGACCAGTCGGTCAGTGCGCTCTGGCGACTGGTGTCGGTAGTGAGTGTCTCGGGAGCGTAGATCGCCTGCTCGATCCTGGCGCCGACGGACTGTTGAGCTGCATCTCCAACGAGAAAAGCCGCCTGAAACCAGGCGGCTTTCTCGTACTTGGGGGTTACGCGTACGTATTCGCATACCATCCGCGTACACCCCTCCGTGCCCCCGACAGGAGTCGAACCTGCGACCTACGGTACCGGAAACCGGCGCTCTATCCACTGAGCTACGGAGGCGTACCGAACGACGATATCACTCGTCGGGGGTGGTCTCCGACCCGCCGGCCACCGTGACCGGCGCGACGCGCAGCTCGTCGAGCGCTGCGGCGACCTTCTCGGCGAGGTACTGGTGCCCGGCGGTCGACGGATGCTGCCGCCCGACCTCCACGTCGATGACGTCGAGGTAGTTCAGATCGGTGATCCAGTTCTGCGCGACGGGGGAGATGTACCACCAGCCGCGTGCGGCGGCGAGCTCAGAGAGGTCGGCGTCGATGCGGGCGGTCGCGGCTCCCACCGGGAGCTCGTGCGGTGCGGGGCCCAGCACGACGATCGCCGCCTCGGGGTAGATCGCGCCCAGCGCGTCCCACGCGGCGGTGACGGCTTCGCGGTACCCGGCCACGCCCTGGGCGCGGTCGTTGATCGAGCCCTGGATGATGACGAGGTCGGGAGCGAGGGAGGGGTCCAGTGCGGCGATGCGCTCGCCGAAGGTCGGCCCGTCGAGGCCGGGCTTGAGATAGCCGCTGCCACGGACGCCATCGACGACGGTCTCGCCATGGATCAGGCCGGCAAGTACGTACGCGTATCCCAGGGTCGGGTCGCTCGCCGCCGAGCCGTAGGTCCAGGAGTCGCCGAAGACGAGCACGCGCGGGTTCTCGGGAAGGGCCAGCGGCGCCGGGGCGACCACCGTGGCGGCCCCGGACGACCCGTCGGCGGCGGCTCCGACCGGCGCGGCGGACGGCAGCGGGGTCCACGGACGCCAGACGCCGAGGATGCCGGCGGCGACGGCGAGGAGCAGGGCCATGACGATGCCTGCGGAGCGCAGTCGGCGCGGGGCGGCGGAGGCGTGCATGGGATGAGAGTAAGTCACGGGAACGCGAACGCAAACTCCACCCGCCCTTCGCGCGTCGGTCGGGGTCATGCCGCGCCGTAAACTGAGGGGTCTATGAACCCTGAAACGCTCGCCGCAGCCCTCCTCGCCGTCCTCATGCCGCTCAACGAGGAACGACGTCCCGGCGAGTCGCTCGAGCTCACGGCATCCGACATCGTCTTCGAGCGTCCGCGCAATCGCGATCACGGCGACTGGGCGTCGAACATCGCGATGCGCCTGGCCAAGCCGTTCGGTGCGAATCCGCGCGAGCTGGCGCAGCAGATCGCCGACGGGCTCGCGCAGACGGAGGGCATCGCCAGCGCCGAGGTGGCGGGCCCGGGCTTCATCAACATCCGCCTCGACGCTGCTGCCGCGGGCGCCCTCGCCAAGACGATCGTCGATGCCGGCCCGGCCTACGGCACCAACGACACCCAGGCGGGCCGCAGCGTCAACATCGAGTTCGTGAGCGCGAACCCGACCGGACCGCTGCACATCGGCCACACCCGCTGGGCGGCGCTCGGCGACGCGATCGCCCGCGTGCTGGCGGCATCCGGTGCGACGGTGGCGCGCGAGTTCTACATCAACGACGCGGGCGCGCAGATGGAGCGGTTCGCGCAGTCGGTCGTCGCCGCGGCGAAGGGCGAGCCGACCCCCGAGGGCGGGTACGCCGGCAGCTACATCGACGATCTGGCGGTCCGGGTTCTCGCGGCACGACCCGACCTCCTCGACCTTCCCGACGCCGAGCAGGTCGTCGTCGCCCGCGAGCTCGCCTACGAATACCAGCTGGCCGAGCAGCAGACCTCGCTGTCGAAGTTCAACGTGCACTTCGACGTGTGGTTCTCGGAGCGCATCCTGCACGCGAAGAACGCCGACGGGGTGAGCCTCGTCGATCAGGCGGTCGACCGCCTGCGCGCTCAGGGACACGTGTTCGACGAGGACGGCGCGGTGTGGGTGCGCACGACCGACTTCGGCGACGACAAGGATCGCGTGATCCGCCGCTCGAACGGCGAATACACGTACTTCGCCGCCGACGCGGCCTATTACCTCAACAAGGGCGACCGCGGCTTCGAGCACAAGATCTATCTGCTCGGCGCCGACCACCACGGCTACGTGCACCGTCTGAAGGCGCTCGCCGGAGCCGCCGGAGACGATCCCGACAAGGACGTCGAGGTGCTGATCGGCCAGCTGGTCTCGGTGGGCGGGGCCCGCCTCAGCAAGCGTGCCGGCAACATCATCGAGATGGACGACCTGCGCGAGTGGCTCGGGACGGATGCGCTGCGCTACTCGCTCGAGCGCTCGCCCGCCGACTCGCCGCTCGCCCTCGACCCCGAGCTGCTGCAGAAGCGCACCAACGACAATCCGGTGTTCTACGTGCAGTACGCCCACGCGCGCACTCACAACGTCGCCCGCAACGCCGCCGACTCCGGAGTCGACCGCTCGGAGTTCGCGCCCGAGACGCTCACCCATGAGACCGAGGCCGCTCTGCTGGGCGCGCTGCAGGAGTTCCCCCGCATCGTCGCCTTCTCCGCCGAGGTGCGTGAACCCCACCGCGTGGCGCGCTACCTCGAAGAGCTCGCCGGCCTCTACCACCGCTGGTACGACAACTGCCGGGTGATCCCGCTGAGCGACGCGCCGATCGAGAGCGTGCACCGAACTCGTCTGTGGCTGAACGACGCGACCGGGCAGGTGCTCCGCAACGGTCTCCACCTGCTCGGCGTCTCCGCGCCCGAGCGGATGTGACGCGGAGCGAGGATGCGAGCGGCGCGTGCAAGAGGATGTCAGCATGAGCGATGAGACGGGACAGGCGACGGATGCTGCGCCGAGGCGCCGTCGCTGGCCGTGGGTCCTGCTGGTCGTCACCATCGTGCTGGCTCTGCTCGTGGTCGCCGCCGAGCTCCTCGCCCGGGCGATCCTGCCGGGCGTCGTCCGGTCGATCGTCGTCGACCAGCTCGACCTTCCGGCCGACCAGCAGCTCGCCGTCGAGACGGAGGGCGTGCTGCTGCCGCAGCTGATCGGCGGGCGGCTCGACACCCTCCGCCTGACGACGGATGCCGTGACGCTCGAGGGCATCACCGGCGCGGCCGACGTCACGGCTACGGGCGTGGCCGTGGACGGAGGCGGGCTCGACGGCGCCTCGGGCACCATCCGGATCGATCAGACACAGTTCACCGATCTTCTCGCGAGTACGGATCTCCCCGTGGAGTCGGTCCTGCTCGACGAGCCGAACGCCACCCTCGGCGGGTCGTTCACGGTGTTCGGCGCATCGGTCCCGGTGGCCCTCACCCTCACGCCCGGAGCGGCGGACGGGCAGATCGAGCTCACCCCGGTCGGCCTCACGATCGGCGGCGTGGACGTCGACGTCGACGGCGTGGGATCGATGCTGGGCTCGGTGGGTCAGGACCTGACGCGGACGCAGCGAGTGTGCATCGCCGACCGCCTCCCGGCCGGGCTCACTCTCACCGGGCTCGCGATCGACGGGACCGAGGCCGTGATCGACCTCGATGTCGACGGTGCGATCGTCACCGACGCCGCGCTGCAGCAGAAGGGCGTGTGCCCGAGCTGACCGGGCGGCGGGTCACGACTTCCCGTCGTCTCCCGCCACGGCCCGCTGCGCCGCACGCAGCTCGTCGGTCGCTATGCGCACGTCGACCTCGGCGCGCTGCAGCCGGCGCAGCGGGAAGGTCGTGGCGCCGAACCGCTCGTGCACGCGATCGGTACGCTCCTCCTCGGCGGTGACGATGTACGCGCAGGCGATCAGCATCACCTGCGCCGAGAAGTTCAGCCAGATGAGCAGCGCCAGCAGCGAGGCGAACGAGGCGAGGAGCGGATTGCTGGTCGCTCCGCCGACGAACAGGCTCGACAGCTGCTGCAGCACCACCAGTCCGACCGCCCCCAGCAGGGCCCCCGACCAGAGAGAGCGCCCGGCCGGACGCACGCCCGAGAGCAGGAGGAACACCCCCACGAGGAGCAGGGTGTCGAGGCCGAACACGATCACGAGCGAGATCACGCGCACGCCCCATTCGACCACCGGCGCATCCGATGGCAGCCCGAGCAGGTCGCTGATCCAGGCGACGCCGAGCTGTCCGGCGAAGGTGAGCGCCGCCGCGATGACGAACGACAGGCCGATGCCGACGGCGAGCAGGAGGTTGCGCAGGATCACCCAGATGAACAGGATGTCGTCCTGCACGGTGCCCGCGATCACCCGCACGGCGGTGCGCAGCGACCCGATCGCACCGAGCGCGGCCCCGACGAGCGCGACGAGCGAGATGATGCCTGCGATCGACAGCGACGCCGGCTGACGCAGGTCGCTCGGATCGATCACGCCGTCGGCGCCGATGAGGCCCGGGACGGCTGCCTGCACGGCGTCGATGATCGCCCGCCACGCGTCGGGGTTGCCCGCCAGCCACAGCGCGGCGAGCGAGAAGCCCAGCAGCACGCCGGCGAAGACGCTGAACAGCGCCCGGTACGTGACGCTGTCGGCCAGCATCGGTCCGCGGCGCTCGGAGTACAGCAGCGCGGCGCGCACCAGGCGCCGCCGCAGGGCCCAGGCGATCACGGGCTGTGTGACACG
Organism: Microbacterium martis; assembly: GCF_047246685.1. NCBI lineage: Bacteria > Bacillati > Actinomycetota > Actinomycetes > Micrococcales > Microbacteriaceae > Microbacterium > Microbacterium martis. The sequence continues at coordinate 857,418 of NZ_JBFOKT010000001.1, forward strand.
GGCGATGAGACCGGGACGATCCGGCTGATCGGCCGAGGGATCGGTGGTCGTCGAGGTCGCGGGAGTGTTCGTCACGATCCCCACCCTATTGAGGCCTCCCCGGACGGGAACAAGGGCTTGACGCCGGGCGTCACCGTGATCAGTCGGCCGAGGACGGTGCCCTAGAATCGGGTCAATCTCGATGTGCGCGTTCCGCCCGAGATCCCTCCCACGATTGGTGCTCCGTGCTTCCCCCTGCCGATTCGCTCGCTCCGGAATGGCTCTCCGTCCCCGAAGACGCGAACGACCTCGCCGATCGCGTGTGGCCGGCATCCGCCACGCGCGACGCCGAGGGCGCGCTCGTCATCGCCGGGGTGAGCGCCGCCGAACTCGCGCGCGACCACGGCACCCCGGTCCTCGTGCTCGACGAAGACGAGGTCCGCGCGCGAGCCAGGGCGTTCCGCACCGCTTTCGACCGCGCGGCGGCCGAGCACGGCACGACCGCGCAGGTCTACTACGCGGGCAAGGCCTTCCTGTCGACCACGGTGGCGCGCTGGGTAGTCGACGAGGGCCTGCGCATCGACGTCTGCACCGGCGGTGAGCTCGCGGTGGCCCTCGCGGCGGGCGTGGCGCCGGCGTCCCTGGGCTTCCACGGGAACAACAAGTCGACGGCCGAGCTCGAGCGCGCGGTCGAGGTCGGCGTCGGCACCGTCGTCGTCGACAGCGCGATCGAGATCGAGCGACTGGCCGCCATCACCGCGCGAACGGGTGCCGTGCAGCGCGTCCTCGTCCGCGTGGTCAGCGGAGTCCACGCCGAGACCCACGACTTCCTCGCCACGGCGCACGAAGACCAGAAGTTCGGGTTCCCCGTCGGGGATGCCGCCGACGCGGTCGCGCGCATCCGCGAGCTGCCGGGTCTGGACTTCGCCGGACTGCACTGCCACATCGGGTCGCAGATCTTCGGCGTCGCCGGCTTCCGCGAGTCGGCCTCCCGCGTGCTCGAACTGCACGCGGCCCTGCTCGAAGGCGGTCCCGTGCCGCAGCTGAACCTGGGCGGCGGGTTCGGCATCGCCTACACGCGGGTCGACGACCCGACGCCGATCGCGCAGCTCGCGGGCGAGATCGTCGAGGCCGTGGCCGAGGGCTGCGCGGCTCGCGGCATCCCGGTGCCCGCGCTGTCGTTCGAGCCGGGCCGGGCGATCGTCGGGACGGCGGGCGTCACCCTCTACGAGGTGGGCACCACCAAGGATGTGACGGTCTCCTCCGGGGCCGTGCGACGGTACGTCAGCGTCGACGGCGGCATGAGCGACAACGCGCGCACGGCGCTGTACGGCGCGCAGTTCTCGGCCCGCCTCGCGTCGCGCGCCGGCGGCGGGGAGCCGCAGCTGAGCCGCGTGGTCGGCAAGCACTGCGAGTCGGGCGACGTCGTCGTCGACCACGAGTACCTCCCGGCCGATCTGGTGCCGGGCGATCTGCTCGCGGTGCCCGCGACCGGGGCGTACTGCGCGTCGCTGTCGAGCAACTACAACCATGTGCCGCGACCGCCGATCGTCGCCGTGCGCGACGGCCGAGCACGGGTCATCGTCCGCGGCGAGACCATCGACGACCTGCTGGCCCGCGACGCCGGCATCGACGGGGCGCACGCCCCCGAGGGAGACCAATGACCCACCTCCGAAGGAGCATCCGATGACCGACTACCGACGACTTCGTGTGGCGCTGCTGGGTGCGGGAGCCGTCGGCTCGCAGGTCGCAGCGCTCCTGCTGCGCCACGGCGACGAGCTGGCCGACCGTGCCGGAGCCGCGCTGGAGCTCGCCGGCATCGCCGTCCGCGACGTCGATGCGCCGCGCGATGCCGATCTGCCGAGGGAGCTCTTCACGACGGACGCCGAGTCGCTGATCCTCGGGTCCGACATCGTCATCGAGCTCATCGGGGGCATCGAGCCGGCCCGCACGAGCATCCTCCAGGCGATCGGGTCCGGCGCCGACGTCGTCACCGCGAACAAGGCGCTGCTCGCCACGCACGGACCCGAGCTCTTCGAGGCCGCCGATCGGGTCGGCGCCTCGGTCTACTACGAGGCGGCCGCCGCCGGCGCCATCCCCATCATCCGCCCTCTGCGCGACTCGCTGGCGGGCGACCGCGTGGTGCGCATCATGGGCATCGTCAACGGCACGACGAACTACATCCTCGATCGGATGGAGACCGAGGGTGCGGATTTCGCCGACGTGCTCGCCGATGCGCAGCGCCTCGGATACGCCGAGGCCGACCCGACCGCCGACGTCGAAGGCTACGACGCCGCGCAGAAGGCCGCGATCCTCGCGAGCCTCGCGTTCCACACCGCCGTCCCCCTCGACGCCGTGCACCGCGAGGGCATCACCTCGATCACGGCATCGATGATCGACGAGGCGCGCGCGGCCGGATTCGTGATCAAGCTGCTCGCGGTCTGCGAGCGCCTCGAGGCGAACGGCACCGAGTCGATCTCGGTGCGCGTGTACCCGGCGCTGGTCCCGGCGTCGCATCCGCTCGCCTCGGTGCACGGTGCCAACAACGCGGTGTTCGTCGAGGCGGAGGCGGCCGGCTCGCTGATGTTCTACGGCGCCGGCGCCGGTGGCGTGCAGACCGCGTCGGCGGTGCTCGGCGACGTCGTCTCGGCCGCCCGCCGTCACATCGCGGGCGGTGTCGGGGTGGGTGAGTCCACCCGCGCGAACCTTCCGGTCGTGCCGATCGGTCATGTCACGACCCGCTATCAGATCACGCTCGAGGTCTCCGACGCCGCAGGCGTGCTCGCCACGGTCGCCGGCATCCTGAGCGACGGCGGCGTCTCGGTCGCCACGGTCGTGCAGACCGTGGAGGGGGAGGACGAGCCGACGGCGCGCCTCGTCATCGGCACCCACCGCGCCACCGAGCACGCGCTCAGCGCGACGGTCGACGCTCTCGCCGGAAGCGACGTGGTCGAGCGGGTCGTGTCGGTGCTGCGTGTGGAGGGCGAGTGACGATGCCGGCATCCGCGGCGCCCGTCGAGGGGCGCACCGTCGCGGGGCGCACCGTCGAGGTGCGGGTTCCGGCCACGAGCGCCAACCTCGGCCCCGGGTTCGACACGCTGGGGCTCGCCCTGAGCGTCTACGACACCCTCGAGGTGACGGCGCTGCCCGCCGGTCGTCTCGAGATCGAGGTGTCGGGGTCGGGGGCCGACGAGATCCCGCGCGACGCGTCGAACCTCGTCGTCCGGACGATCGCCTACGTCTTCGCCGATGCGGGCAGGACCCCTCCCGGCCTCCGCATCGTCGCCGAGAACGGCGTGCCGCACGGGCGAGGGCTGGGCTCCTCGGGAGCCGCCGTGGCAGCCGGAGTGCTCGCGGCGAAGGGGCTGCTCGCCGGTGACGTCGACATCGACGACGCCGACCTGCTGCGCCTGGCCACCGAACTCGAGGGCCATCCCGACAACGTCGCCCCGGCGCTCTTCGGCGGGTTGACGATCGCCTGGATGGGCGAACGGGGGCCGCAGCACAAGAAGCTCCTGGTGCACCGAGGCGTGTCTCCGCTCGTGCTCGTCCCGCCGTACACGATGTCGACGTCGCAGGCGCGGTCGCTGCAGCCGCCGCAGGTCTCGACCGCGGATGCCGTGTTCAACGTCTCGCGCTCCGCCCTGCTCATCGCCGCGCTGATGCAGAGTCCCGAGCTGCTGCTGGATGCGACCGCCGATCGGCTCCATCAGGACTACCGTGCCGAGGCGATGCCCGAGACGCAGCGTCTCGTGCAGGCGCTCCGTGCGGCGGGCTTCGCCGCCGTGGTCTCGGGCGCCGGCCCCAGCGTGCTCGTGCTCGCCGACGGCCCCGGCGGCCGTCTGGACGCCGTCGAGCTGGCCGCGCAGGTCACCGACACCCCGTGGGAGGCGCTGCTGCTCGCCGTCGACGTGCGTGGTGGTACAGTGGGGAACCGAGCGGAGGGCTCCACGTAGTTTCGTGAATCTGGCCCCATTGCAACTCTCGCAAGACCCGCACGCGAACCCCTGAGGCACTGCTTCTCTCCGAGAACCCGTGCCGGGGCAGGCCGGCGCCGAGCGCCGGTCCGTGCGATCGCGCGCAGCACCCGTTGCGCGCGTTCACCGCTCATTCCCCATGACATATAAGGGAGTACTCGTGGAGAACCTCTCCGAGACCCAGAACGATCAGTCCACGTCGGTCGTCGACGCACAAGCGACGGAGACGGCCGCACCGGCGCGCAAGCGCGCGCCTCGGCGCGCCACCACCGCCAGCGCGGCGAAGGCGGAGAAGGCGCCCGAGACGGATGCCGCCCCCACGGCGTCCGAACCGCAGTCGGCGCCGTCCGGCGACGGAGCCGACACCGCCGAGGCGGCCCCCAAGGCGAAGGCCCCCCGCCGCAGTCGCGCGAAGAAGGCCGATGCCGAGGCGCCGGGCGAGGCCGCGGGCGAGACGGCAGCCGCTCCGGCCGTCGAGGGCGACGGCGCGGCGGAAGCCGCTCCCAAGACCACCGGACGCGGTCGCCGCGGCGCGAAGAAGCCCGCCGGCGAGGCCGCCGCGCCCGCCGCCGATGCCGCCGACGCCCCGTCGACCGGCGCGCAGACCGACGGCGGCGCGCAGACCGACGGCGGCGCGCAGACCGACGGCGGCGCGCAGACCGGCGGCGCGCAGACCGACGGCGGAGCGCAGCCCGACGGCGGTGCCCAGAGCGACGCGAACCGCAAGGACGCTCTCCAGAGCACGGGCGGCACCCAGGGCGCCGACGGCGCATCGGAGTCGTCGGACGGCGGCGACGAGCAGGGCGGTCGCAGCCGCAACCGCAACCGCAGCCGCAACCGCGGACGCGGCGGCCAGAGCGGCAACGGAGGCGATCAGCAGCAGAACCAGCCTGCCGCCGACGACGACCAGGCGGGTGGCAACGGCCGAGGCCGTCAGCGCAACAAGCGTCGTGGTGGCGCCCCCACCGACGAGTTCGACACCGAGATCGGCGAGGACGACGTCCTGATCCCGATCGCCGGCATCCTCGACGTGCTCGACAACTACGCCTTCGTGCGCACCACGGGCTACCTCGCCGGTCCGAGCGACGTCTACGTCTCGCTCGGCCAGGTCAAGAAGTACAACCTGCGCAAGGGCGACGCGGTCGTCGGCTCGATCAAGCAGCCGCGCGAGGGCGAGCAGCAGGGGCGCCAGAAGTACAACGCGCTGGTCAAGGTCGATTCGATCAACGGCCTGTCGGTCGACGACGCCGCCACGCGCGTCGACTTCGGCAAGCTCACCCCGCTGTACCCGCAGGAGCGCCTGCGTCTCGAGACGGCCCCCGAGAAGCTCACCCAGCGCATCATCGACCTGGTCGCCCCGATCGGTAAGGGCCAGCGCGGACTCATCGTCGCGCCCCCGAAGGCCGGCAAGACCATCGTCCTGCAGCAGATCGCGAACGCGATCGCGCAGAACAACCCCGAGGTGCACCTCATGGTCGTGCTCGTCGACGAGCGCCCCGAAGAGGTCACCGACATGGAGCGCACGGTCAAGGGCGAAGTGATCGCCTCGACCTTCGACCGCCCCGCCGAGGACCACACGACGGTCGCCGAGCTCGCGATCGAGCGCGCGAAGCGCCTGGTCGAGCTCGGCCGCGACGTCGTCGTGCTGCTCGACTCCATCACGCGACTGGGGCGCGCCTACAACCTCGCCGCCCCGGCATCCGGTCGGGTGCTCACCGGTGGCGTCGACGCCTCGGCGCTGTACCCGCCGAAGCGCTTCTTCGGTGCAGCGCGCAACATCGAGAACGGCGGGTCGCTCACCATCCTCGCCACGGCTCTCGTCGAGACCGGATCCAAGATGGACGAGGTCATCTTCGAGGAGTTCAAGGGCACCGGCAACAGCGAGCTGCGCCTCTCGCGCCAGCTCGCCGACAAGCGCATCTTCCCGGCGGTCGACGTGAACGCGTCGAGCACGCGCCGCGAAGAGATGCTGCTCTCGGCCGACGAGGTCAAGATCACCTGGAAGCTGCGTCGCGCCCTCGCCGGCCTCGACCAGCAGCAGGCCCTCGAGGTGGTGCTCGGCAAGCTCAAGGAGACCCACTCGAACGTGGAGTTCCTCGTGCAGATGCAGAAGTCGATCCCGACGCTTCCGTCGGGCGCGCACGGCCACGACAACAACATCCGCTGAGGTCTCGGTGTTCGAGTCCGTCCAGACTCTGATCGACGAGCATCGCCGGGTGCAGGAGGAGCTCTCCGACCCGGCGGTGCACGCCGACGCCGGCCGCGCGAAGCGCGTCAACCGTCGCTACGCCGAGCTGTCGCGGATCGTGGCGGCGCATGAGGCGTGGGTCGCGGCATCCGACGATCTCGACGCGGCGCGCGAACTCGCCCGGGAGGACGACGCCTTCGCGGCCGAGATCCCGGTGCTCGAAGACGGACTCCAGACGGCTCAGGAGCGTCTGCGCCGCCTGCTCATCCCGCGCGACCCCGATGACGCCCGCGACGTGATCATGGAGATCAAGGCGGGGGAGGGCGGGGCCGAATCAGCTCTGTTCGCCGCCGATCTCCTGCGCATGTACGTGCAGTACGCGGCGTCGAAGGGCTGGAAGACCGAGCTGCTCGAGCGCAACGAGTCCGACCTCGGCGGTTTCAAGGACGTCCAGGTGGCGATCAAGGGGTCGTCGACCGATCCGGCGCAGGGCGTCTGGGCGCACCTGAAGTACGAGGGCGGCGTGCACCGCGTGCAGCGCGTGCCGGCGACCGAGTCCCAGGGGCGCATCCACACGTCGACGACCGGCGTTCTCGTCTTTCCCGAGGTCGACGAGCCCGAAGAGATCCAGATCGACCAGAACGATCTCAAGATCGATGTCTTCCGCTCGTCCGGCCCCGGCGGTCAGTCGGTCAACACCACCGATTCGGCGGTGCGCATCACGCACGTCCCGACGGGCATCGTGGTGTCGATGCAGAACGAGAAGTCGCAGCTGCAGAACCGCGAGGCGGCCATGCGGGTGCTCCGCGCACGCCTGCTCGCCAAGCAGCAGGAGGAGCTGGATGCCGCGGCATCCGACGCCCGGAAGTCGCAGATCCGCGGGATGGACCGCTCGGAGCGCATCCGCACCTACAACTTCCCCGAGAACCGCATCGCCGACCACCGCACCGGGTTCAAGGCGTACAACCTCGACCAGGTGATGGACGGCGCGCTCGACCCGATCATCGAGAGCGCCATCGCCGCCGACGAGGAGGCGCGGCTCGCCGCCGTCGGATCTGACTCCTGACGCGCGAGAGCGGGAGCGCTATGCTCGGCGCGTGATCACAATGCTGTATCGGGCGCTGCTGTACCTCGTGTCAGCCGGCCTGGGTCTCATCGTCGCGGACGCCGTGCTCCCGGGCTTCCGGATCCAGTGGGACCAGTGGTGGGGATTCCTCGTCTGCATCGTCGTTTTCGCGGTGCTCCAGAGCGTGCTGGCGCCCTGGGTCAGTCGCCTGGCCGATCGCTACGCGCCGGTGCTCATGGGCGGCATCGGCATCTTCTCGACGCTGATAGCGCTGATCGTCGTCGTGCTGCTGCCCGTCGGCGGTCTGCGCATCGTCGATCTCGCAGGCTGGCTGCTGGGCGCGGTCATCGTGTGGCTCGTGACGGCACTCGGAAGCGTGCTCCTGCCGCTCGTCCTCCTCCGTCGCCGTGACGAGGCGAAGCGCGAGAGCCGACGCTGATGCCGGTCAGATGGAGTACTCGGGCGCGGTGAGCAGCGCCCGGGTGTCGTCGACCGTGCCACGCTGACGCGGCTTCGCCGGCACGCCGACCAGGATGCTGTCGGCCGGGGCGTCCTTGGTGACCACGGCGTTCGCCCCGATCACCGATCCCGCCCCGATCGTCACCGGGCCGAGGATCTTGGCGCCGGCGCCGACGGCGACTCCGTCTTCCAGAGTGGGGTGCCGCTTGCCTGCATCACGGGTGCGACCGCCCAGCGTGACGCCGTGGTAGAGCATCACGTCGTCGCCGATCTCGGCCGTCTCTCCGATCACGACGCCCATGCCGTGGTCGATGAAGAAGCGGCGGCCGATCCGCGCGCCGGGATGGATCTCGACCCCGGTCAGCCAACGCGAGAGCTGAGACGTCGCCCGGGCCAGGAGGCGCAGGCGCCGCCGCCACAGCGCGTGCGAGACGCGGTGCGCCCAGATCGCGTGCAGGCCGGGATACAGCAGCGCCACCTCGAGCGAGGTGCGGGCGGCGGGGTCGCGCAGGCGAGCCGCGGCGACATCCTCGCGGAGCCGGGTCGCGATGCTCGTGATCACTCGTCGCGCAGGTGCTCGTAGAGCGCCGTGGACAGGTAGCGCTCACCGAACGACGGGATGATCACCACGATGGTCTTGCCGGCGGCCTCGGGTCGCTTCGCGACCTCGAGCGCCGCCCAGATGGCCGCGCCGCTCGACATCCCCACGAGGATGCCCTCCCGGCTGGCGGTGTCACGGGCGACGCGGATCGCATCGTCGAAGGTGACGTCGATGACCTCGTCGAGGACCTCGCGGTCGAGGATGGGAGGGACGAAGTTCGGTCCGATGCCCTGGATCTTGTGCGGACCGGGGTGGCCCTCGGTGAGGATGGGGGAGTCCTTCGGCTCGACGGCGACGATCGTGACGCCGGGGACGCGCTCCTTCAGCACCTGCCCGACGCCGGTGATGGTCCCGCCGGTGCCGATGCCGGCGACCAGGTAGTCGACCTTGCCGTCGGTGTCGCGGAGGATCTCCTCCGCCGTGGTCTTGCGGTGGATGGCCGGGTTGGCCTCGTTCGCGAACTGCTTCGCGAGGATCGCGCCGGGAGTCCTGGCTGCGATCTCCTCCGCCTCGGCGACCGCGTGGGTCATGCCCTTGGTGGGGTCGGTGAGCACGAGCTCGGCGCCGAAGGCCTTCAGCAGCATCCGCCGCTCCTTCGACATCGACGCCGGCATCGTCAGGATCACCTTGTAGCCGCGGGCCGCGCCGACCATCGCCAGCGCGATGCCGGTGTTGCCGCTCGTGGCCTCGACGATCGTCCCACCCGGCTTCAGCTCGCCCGAGGCCTCCGCCGCGTCGACGATGGCGATGCCGAGGCGGTCCTTCACGCTCGAGGCGGGGTTGTAGAACTCGAGCTTGGCGAGGACGGTGGCCTCGACGCCCTCGGTCACGCGGTTCAGGCGCACCAGGGGGGTGTTGCCGAATGCGGTCGTGATGTCGGAGTGGATGCCGGGCATGAGGAGCCTTCCTGTGCGGGTCGCTGCCGCTCCAGCCTACGGCGAGCAGGCTGCGCGGGCCGGAATTGTGACAGTCGCATGCACTCTACGCTGGACGCATGCCCGAGAACTTCCTCGCCGCCCTCGTGCGCGCCGCCGCCCGGCGTCTCGCCGACGCGGGCGTGCCCGATCCGCTGGTCGACGCCGAACTGCTCGCCGGGCACGTGCTCGACCGGCGTCGCGGCGAGGTGCAGGCTGCGGTCGTGCGCGGCGATCGGGTCTCCGAGGCCGACGCCGCCGTCCTCGACGCGGCGGTGACACGGCGAGCCGCGCGCGAGCCGCTGCAGCACATCACCGGAACGGCGCCCTTCCGGCATCTCGAGCTCGCCGTCGGTCCCGGGGTCTTCGTGCCCCGCCCCGAGACCGAGACGGTGGTGCAGTACGCGATCGACGCGCTGCTGAACGCACCGGAGCCCGAGCCCGTGGGCGTGGATCTCGGCACCGGGAGCGGTGCGATCGCCCTGGCGATGGCGACCGAGGTGCCCCATGCCCGCATCTTCGCGGCGGAGCTCTCGCCCGAGGCGTACGCGTGGGCCGACCGCAACACCGCGCACGCCGAGAACCTCACCCTCGTGCTGTCCGATCTGGCCGACGCGTTCCCGGAGCTCGACGGCACGGCGTCGGTCGTCATCTCCAATCCGCCGTACGTGCCCGACGCCGCGGTTCCGCGCGATCCCGAGGTGCGTCTGTTCGATCCGGCCCTGGCGCTCTACGGGGGAGTGGACGGACTCGACGTCGTGCGGAAGCTCAGCTCGCGCGCGCTGCGGCTGCTGCGCCCTGGCGGCCTGCTGGTCATCGAGCACGGCGAGCTGCAGGGCGGAGCCATCCGCGATCTGCTCACCGACGCCGGCTGGCGCGCCGCCGCGACGCACCGCGACCTCACCCTGCGCGACCGCGCCACGACGGCGCTCCGCGCCTGATCAGGTCGCCGGGCGCGTGAGCCGCCCCCGCCCCGCATAGAATCGAACGGTCATGACCACCATCTTCGACTGCCGCGACGAGGCGCAGCTGCTCGCCGGAATGCGTCACGCGCGCCAGGCGATCGGCCGCGGCGACCTCATCGTCATCCCCACCGACACCGTCTACGGCATCGCCGCCGATGCCTTCTCCGCCACCGCGGTCCAGCGACTGCTCGACGCCAAGGGGCGCGGACGCGATCAGCCTCCGCCGGTCCTGATCGGTTCGAAGGACACGCTCTCCGCTCTGGCCGAGTCCGTCCCCGAGGCCGTCCAGCGGCTCGTCGAGGCGTTCTGGCCCGGCGGCCTCACCATCGTCCTCCCCGCCCAGCCCTCGCTCGTCTGGGATCTGGGGGAGACCCGCGGAACCGTCGCCGTACGGATGCCGGAAGGGCGGGTCGCGCTCGAACTCCTCGCCGAGACGGGTCCGCTCGCGGTGTCGAGCGCGAATCTCACGGGCCAGGCCGCCGCCATCTCGGCGCACGACGCTGAGCGGATGCTGGGAGACAGCGTCGCGGTCTACCTCGACGACGGCATGAGCAAGGACGGGGTCGCCTCGACGATCGTCGACGCCACGTCGCTGGTGCGGCGTGCCGACGGAGAACGGGGCGAGGTCCGGATCCTGCGTCAGGGCGTCGTGTCCCGTTCCCAGCTGCTCGAGGTGCTCGGCGATCTGCTCGAGGCCGAGGAGCCGCCGCAGGACGGGAATCCGTGAAGCAGTACCTCTTCACGGTCATCCTCACCGCGGTCATCACCTTCGGGCTGACCTGGGCGGTGTGGCGGCTGAGCCTCCGCTTCAAGCTGTACCCCGGCATCCGCGATCGGGACGTGCACACCACGCCGACGCCGCGGCTGGGCGGCGTCGCCATCTTCCTGGGAATCGCCACCGCTTTCCTGGTGTCGGCGGCGAACCCCTTCTTCCAGAGCATCTGGGTTCCGCCCACGACGATGTGGTCGATCCTCGGGGCATCGCTGCTGATCGCCGTCATCGGGGTCGTCGACGACCTGTGGGATCTCGACTGGATGATCAAGCTCGGAGCGCAGTTCCTCGCCGCCGGCATCATCACGGTCGGCGGAGGACTGCAGATCCTCTCGCTGCCGTTCGGCGACCTCATCGTGTTCTCCAGCTGGGTGAGCATCACGATGACGATGTTCGCGATCGTCATCGTGATGAACGCGGTGAACTTCATCGACGGGCTCGACGGCCTGGTCGCGGGGGTGTGCCTCATCTCGAACGGCGTGTTCTTCGCGTACTCCTACATCTTCACGCGCGACTCCGGCGCCTCGAGCTACTTCAACCTGTCGACGTTCGTCGCCGCCGTCCTCATCGGGGCGTGCCTGGGCTTCCTCCCGTTGAACTGGAGTCCGGCGAAGCTGTTCATGGGCGATTCGGGTGCGCTGGTGATCGGACTGCTCATGTCGACGTCGGCGATCGCGCTCACCGGTCAGATGGACCCCTCCGCGCTGGATCCCGACCGGCTGGGACGTTCGCAGCTGCTGGGTGCGTTCATCCCGATCCTGCTGCCGCTGCTGGTCGTCCTGCTGCCGCTGCTGGACTTCGGCCTGGCGGTGCTGCGGCGCATGAACGCCGGCAAGTCGCCGTTCTCACCCGACCGCAAGCACCTGCATCACCGGATGCTCGATCTGGGCCACCGCGACCGCGACGCCGTCCTCATCTTCTACGCGTGGACGGCCGTGCTCTCGCTCGCGGTCCTGCTGATGTACGTCGGCGCCCGCGAGGACTGGCCCGGCCAGTACCTCCCCGGTGTCGGCTTCGGCATCGTCGGCATCGCGGCCTGTCTCGTCATCACCCTGAGCCCGACCCGTCGGCGACGACCCGCGGCGGGCGTCGCACCCGATCCGACCCCCGTGGAGTCCTGATGAGTCCGAGTCCCGTGTCCAGCACGCCCATCCTGCGGCGCACCCTGATCTGGTCGGCGGTGGCGACGGCGGTGCTGGCGCTCGTCGCCGGCGGGGTCGGGTTCGCGGTCGCGCAGGGGGAGGGCCTGGTCAGCGGCCTCCTCGGAGTGCTCCTCTCCGCCCTCTTCCTCGCCATCACGGGCATCAGCATCCTCGTCGCCAACCGCTGGTACGGCGACCCGCTGTACGTGCAGCTCTTCTTCGCGATCGTGCTCGGCGGGTGGCTCCTCAAGCTGGGCGTCTTCGTCGTGGTGATGATCCTGCTCAGTGGTCAGCCGTGGCTGCACCCGATGGTGTTCTTCCTGTCGATCGTGGCCGGGGTGATCATGTCGCTCGTGATCGACGTGATCGTTCTCACGCGCATGCGACTGCCGAACGTGAGCGACACGAGCCTGCCGACCGAGGTGCCGGAGGACCGCGCGCCGGGGGCCGCGAATCAGCCCGACGAGGGCTCTGCCGAGGGCCGTCCGCGGTCTTAGGGCATCCTCAGATTCTGATAGGGTTGAGGAGTGCCCGCCGCTCGCCCGCGAGCGCTTGCGCTGTGTAGCACACCGACCATCGTCGCCCCGGTTTAGACCGGTGCCCCGAAGCTGGAGCCCGCGCTGTTCAATCTTGCTGCGACCCTGATCCCTCGACTCGCCACCGACGGCGAGTTCCACGGCCCGTCGATCGACGAGTTCTTCCCGGAGATCCTCTTCGAGGTCGCGGGCATCCCGGTGCACCGCATCCACCTGGTGCAGCTCCTCTCGGTCATCGCGGTCGTCCTGATCCTCTGGCTCGGCACCCGTCGCATGACGGTGGTTCCCGGTCGTTTCCAGAGCCTGGTCGAGATGGGCCTCGGCTTCGTCCGCGGCGGCATCGCCCACGACCTGCTCGGGCGGAAGGACGGCGACCGCTTCCTGCCGATCCTCACGACGATCTTCTTCATGACCCTGTTCATGAACATCACGGGCATCATCCCGTTCCTGAACATCGCCGGCACCAGCATCATCGCCGTCCCCCTCGTCCTCGCGATCGTCAGCTACGTCACCTTCATCTACGCCGGCATCCGCAAGAGCCCGAAGAACTTCTTCAAGAACGCGCTCTTCCCGTCGGGAGTGCCGTGGCCGGTCTACATCATCGTCACGCCGATCGAGCTCGTCTCGACGTTCATCATCCGCCCGGTGACGCTCACCCTGCGACTGCTGATGAACATGGTCGTCGGCCACATGATCCTGGTGCTGTGCTTCGCGGCCACCCAGTTCTTCTTCTTCACCGCGGGCGGCGGCTGGGCCGCCCTGGGTGTCGGAACCCTCGCCTTCGGCGGTGCCTTCACGATCTTCGAGATCCTGGTGGCCGTGCTGCAGGCCTACGTCTTCACCGTCCTCACCGCGGTCTACATCCAGCTCGCGGTCGCAGAAGAGCACTGAGCGGGCGGGCATCAGCCCTCCCACCCAACGAAAGGAAAAACCCGTGGACGCAACTACGGTTCTCGCTGAAATCAACGGCCACCTCGCGGCGGTCGGCTACGGCCTCGCAGCCATCGGCCCGGCCATCGGCGTGGGCATCGTCGTCGGCAAGACGATCGAGGGTGTCGCCCGTCAGCCCGAGCTGGCAGGTCGCCTGCAGGTCCTCATGTGGATCGGTATCGCCTTCACCGAGGCGCTTGCGTTCGTCGGCATCGCCGTCGGATTCATCCCCTTCCCGTAATCCGCACCGACTTCTGAAGGAGACAGGATGCTGAACGCTCTTGTCACGAACCTCGCAGCAGAGGGCGAATCGGCGAACAACCCGCTGATCCCCGCGTGGTACGACATCATCTGGTCGGGCGTGTGGTTCCTCATCATCCTCATCGTGGTGTGGAAGGTCGCCCTTCCGAAGCTGACCAAGATGCTCGACGAGCGTTCGGCTGCCATCGAGGGCAACATGGCGAAGGCCGACGAGGCGCAGAAGCAGGCCGAGGCAGCGCTCGAGGAGTACACCCGCCAGCTGGCGGAGGCTCGCACGCAGGCCGGCGAGATCCGCGAGGCCGCCCGCGAAGACGGCAAGAAGATCGTCGCCGAGGCGCGGGAGACCGCGACCAGCGAGGCCGCGCGCATCACCGCGACCGCTCACACGCAGATCGAGGCCGAGCGTCAGACGGCCCTCGTCTCGCTGCGCAGCGAGGTGGGCTCCCTGGCCCTCGACCTCGCCGGCGGCGTGGTCGGCGAGAGCCTCTCCGACGACGCTCGCGCCACGGCGGTCGTCGATCGCTTCCTCGCCGACCTCGAGTCTTCCGAGAAGGCGGCGAAGTAATGGGCAGCGCGACCACTCAGGCACTCGCGGCATCCATCGAGACGCTTGCCGCAGCGAAGGGCGTCACTCTCGACACCGCACGGGAGCTCTTCGCTGCCGCGCGAGCCGTGAGCGAGTCGCCGCAGCTGAGCGGCGCGCTCGCCGATCCCTCCGCTCCTGCCGAGGCGCGTCAGAGCGTCGTCTCCGCGGTGTTCGGCGGATACTCCGCCGCCGCGCGGAGCGTGCTGACGTCCGCCGTCGCCGAGCGCTGGTCGAACTCCGACCAGCTGATCGACGGCATCGAGGAGCTCGCGATCCGCGCCGCGACGATCGCCGAGCCGGGTGCCGACATCGAGGGCGAACTGTTCGGGTTCTCGCGGGTGATCGCGGCGAACGCCGAACTCGAGCTCGCCCTGGGCAGCCGCCTCGGGGGAGAGGATGCCAAGGGCGTCCTCGTCGAGCGTCTGCTCGCCGAGGCCGGGACCAGCGCTCCGGCGGCGCTCATCGTCACCTCGCTCGTGCGGCTGCCGCGTGAGCGCCGGGTGCGACAGCTGCTCAGCCGTGCCATGCGCATCGTCTCGAGCCAGCGCGATCGCATCGTGGCGACCGTCCACAGCGCCTCGCCGCTCAGCGAGGCGCAGCGCACCCGTCTCAGCGACGCCCTGTCGCGTCGTTACGGCGGCACGGTCGCGCTCAACGTCGTCATCGATCCCGCCGTCGTCGGAGGCCTGCGCGTGCAGATCGCCGATGACGTCATCGACGGCAGCATCTCCGCCCGTCTCGCAGACCTTCGCCAGAAGCTTGTCAGCTAACAAGAGCTTCGGCTAACACGACTTCGCGCGGGGAACCGCGCACCCAGATACAAAGGGAAGACAATGGCAGAACTATCGATCAGCCCCGACGTCATCCGTGACGCGCTGAAGGACTTCGCCGCCGCCTACGAGCCCACCGGGGCCGCGGCGACGGAGGTCGGCACCGTCATCGACGCCGCCGACGGCATCGCCCACGTCGAGGGACTTCCCGGCGTCATGGCGAACGAGCTCGTGACCTTCGCCGACGGCACCAAGGGTCTCGCGCTGAACCTCGACGAGCACGAGATCGGCGTCGTCATCCTAGGCGACTTCACCGGCATCGAGGCCGGCCAGGAGGTCACCCGCACCGGCGAGGTCCTCTCGGTCCCCGTCGGCGACGGCTACCTCGGCCGCGTGGTCGACCCGCTCGGCAACCCGATCGACGGTCTCGGCTCGATCGCCACCGACGCGGTGCGCGAACTCGAGCTGCAGGCGCCCGGCGTCATGCAGCGCAAGTCGGTGCACGAGCCGATGCAGACCGGCATCAAGGCGATCGACGCGATGATCCCCGTCGGCCGCGGTCAGCGTCAGCTCATCATCGGCGACCGTCAGACCGGCAAGACGGCCATCGCGATCGACACGATCATCAACCAGAAGGCCAACTGGGAGTCGGGTGACGTCACCAAGCAGGTCCGCTGCATCTACGTCGCGATCGGCCAGAAGGGCTCGACCATCGCCTCGGTGAAGGGCGCGCTCGAAGAGGCCGGTGCCCTGGAGTACACCACGATCGTGGCTGCTCCGGCATCCGACCCCGCGGGCTTCAAGTACCTGGCGCCCTACACGGGCTCGGCCATCGGCCAGCACTGGATGTACGGCGGCAAGCACGTCCTCATCATCTTCGACGACCTGTCGAAGCAGGCCGAGGCCTATCGCGCCGTGTCGCTCCTCCTGCGCCGTCCGCCGGGCCGCGAGGCCTACCCGGGCGACGTCTTCTACCTGCACTCCCGTCTGCTGGAGCGCTGCGCGAAGCTGTCCGACGAGCTCGGCGCGGGGTCGATGACGGGTCTCCCGATCATCGAGACCAAGGCGAACGACGTCTCGGCGTACATCCCGACCAACGTGATCTCGATCACCGACGGCCAGATCTTCCTCCAGTCCGACCTCTTCAACGCCAACCAGCGTCCGGCGGTCGACGTGGGCATCTCGGTCTCGCGAGTCGGTGGTGACGCTCAGGTCAAGTCGATCAAGAAGGTGTCCGGAACGTTGAAGCTGGAGCTGGCGCAGTACCGCTCGCTCGAGGCCTTCGCGATGTTCGCCTCCGACCTCGACGCCGCCTCCCGTCGTCAGCTCTCGCGTGGCGCGCGTCTGACCGAGCTGCTGAAGCAGCCGCAGTACTCGCCGTACCCCGTCGAGGAGCAGGTCGTGTCGATCTGGGCCGGAACCAACGGCAAGCTCGACTCGATCGAGGTCTCCGACGTGCTGCGCTTCGAGCGCGAGCTGCTCGACTACCTGCGTCGCAACACGCAGGTTCTCGACACTCTGCGCGAGACGAACGTCCTCGATGACGACACCGTCGCCGAGCTGACGAAGCACACCGACGCATTCGTCCTCGAGTTCCAGGGCGGCAAGGGGCAGGGCATCGGCGCTCCCGGTCACGAGGAGCACGAGGCTGCCGAGGCGGACGACGTCAACCAGGAGAAGATCGTCAAGGGTCGTCGCGCGTAAGCGTGAGGTACTGAATCCATGGGCGCTCAACTCAGGGTCTACAAGCAGAAGATCTCTTCTGCTCAGACGACCAAGAAGATCACGAAGGCGATGGAACTCATCGCGGCTTCGCGCATCCAGAAGGCGATGGGACGCGTCAAGGCGTCCACGCCCTTCGCGCGCGCCGTGACGAGGGCCGTGTCGGCCGTCGCGACGCACTCGAACGTCGACCACCCGCTCACCCGCGAACCCGAGACGATCCGCCGCTCCGCGGTCGTGATCTTCTCGTCGGATCGCGGTCTGGCGGGAGCCTTCAACTCGCAGATCCTCCGCGAGGGTCTCGAGGTGGCCTCCCTCCTGCGCGAGCAGGGCAAGGAACCAGTGTTCTACCTCGTCGGTCGCAAGGCCGTCGGCTACTTCCAGTTCCGTCGCATCGAGGCGGCTGCGGAGTGGACCGGCGACACCGACACCCCGTCGTTCCACACGGCGGAGGAGATCTCGCAGCAGCTGCTCGAGGACTTCTCGCGCGGGGGCGACGAGGGCGGCGTCGACGAGATCCACCTCGTCTACAACCGCTTCGTCAGCATGATGACGCAGTCGCCCGAGTCGGTGCGTCTGCTTCCGCTGGAGATCACGGAGGCTGACGAGTCGGAGGCGGGGAACACCGTCTACCCCCTCTACGAATTCGAGCCGGATGCCGAGACCGTGCTGGACGCGATCCTGCCGGTCTACATCCAGAGCCGCGTCTTCAACGCTCTCCTGCAGTCGTCCGCCGCCAAGCAGGCCGCGACCCAGAAGGCGATGAAGTCGGCCAGCGACAACGCCGACAAGCTCATCACCGATTACACCCGTCTGCGCAACAACGCGCGTCAGGCGGAGATCACGCAGCAGATCGCAGAGATCGTCGGCGGCGCCGATGCACTCTCGTCGAGCAAATAGACCATCAGGAAAGAGACGAAAATGACCCTCACCGCCCCGGCTGACCAGTCGGCGACCGCGGTCGTCGGGCGCGTCGCACGCGTCAACGGTCCGGTTGTCGACATCGAGTTCCCGCACGACTCGATTCCCGACATCTACAACGCGCTGAAGACCACCATCGTCATCGGCGAGGAGTCCAGCGAGATCACCCTCGAGGTCGCCCAGCACCTCGGCGACGACCTCGTCCGCGCCATCGCCCTGAAGCCGACCGACGGCATCGTCCGCGGCCAGGAGGTCCGCGACACGGGCGAGGCCATCTCGGTCCCCGTCGGCGACATCACCAAGGGCAAGGTCTTCAACGTGATCGGCGAGGTCCTCAACGGCGAGCCCGGTGAGACCATCGAGGTGACCGAGCGCTGGCCGATCCACCGCAAGGCGCCGAACTTCGACCAGCTCGAGTCGAAGACCACGATGTTCGAGACCGGCATCAAGTCGATCGACCTCCTCACCCCGTACGTGCAGGGTGGGAAGATCGGTCTGTTCGGTGGAGCCGGTGTCGGCAAGACCGTTCTCATCCAGGAGATGATCCAGCGCGTCGCGCAGGACCACGGTGGTGTGTCGGTGTTCGCCGGCGTCGGCGAGCGCACTCGTGAGGGCAACGACCTCATCCACGAGATGGAGGAGGCGGGTGTCTTCGACAAGACGGCTCTCGTCTTCGGCCAGATGGACGAGCCGCCGGGGACGCGTCTGCGCGTCGCCCTGTCGGCTCTGACGATGGCGGAGTACTTCCGCGACGTGCAGAAGCAGGACGTGCTGCTCTTCATCGACAACATCTTCCGCTTCACGCAGGCCGGTTCCGAGGTCTCGACCCTTCTCGGTCGTATGCCCTCGGCCGTGGGCTACCAGCCGAACCTCGCCGATGAGATGGGCCTCCTGCAGGAGCGCATCACCTCGACGCGCGGTCACTCGATCACCTCGCTGCAGGCGATCTACGTGCCGGCCGACGACTACACCGACCCGGCTCCGGCGACGACCTTCGCCCACCTCGACGCGACGACCGAGCTCTCGCGTGAGATCGCGTCGAAGGGTCTGTACCCGGCCATCGACCCGCTGACCTCGACGTCGCGCATCATGGACCCCCGCTACTTGGGCGAGGACCACTACCGCGTCGCCACGACGGTCAAGCAGATCCTCCAGAAGAACAAGGAGCTGCAGGAGATCATCGCCATCCTCGGTGTCGACGAGCTCTCCGAGGAAGACAAGATCGTCGTGTCGCGCGCACGTCGCATCCAGCAGTTCCTCTCGCAGAACACCTACATGGCGAAGAAGTTCACGGGTGTCGAGGGTTCGACGGTGCCGCTGAAGGACACGATCGAGTCGTTCGACGCGATCACCCGCGGTGACTTCGACCACGTGGCCGAGCAGGCCTTCTTCAACGTCGGCGGCATCTCCGACGTCGAGGAGCAGTGGGCGAAGATCCAGAAGGAGAACGGCTGACCATGGCATTGACGGTGAGCCTGGTGTCCGCCGACGCGGAGGTCTGGACGGGGGAGGCGAGCCTCGTGGTCGCCAAGACCGTCGAGGGCGAGATCGGATTCATGTCCGGCCACGAGCCGGTGCTGGCGATCCTCGCCGAGGGCCAGGTCCGGATCACGCAGACCGACGGCGCGAAGGTGCTGGCGAACGCGCAGGACGGGTTCCTCTCGATGGAGGGCGACACCCTGACGATCGTCGCCGGCAACGCCGCGCTCATCGCCTAGCAGCACATCCACCCATCCGCCTCCGACCGTCCCCGCTCATCCGATGAGCGCGGACGGTCGCGGGCGGATGTTCTTGTCGAAGGCACCATGAAGATCCTGCTCCCTCCCTCCGAGACCAAGCGCCGGGGCGGCTCCGGGGCGCCGCTGCGGTTCGAGTCACTGGCACTGCCGTCGCTCTCGGGACGCAGGGCGGCGGCGGTCGACGCGCTCGTCGATCTCGCCGCCGACGGCGAGGCTGCGCGCCGGATCCTCAAGCTGAGCGAGCGGCAGCTCGACGACATCGTCGACAACCGGATGCTGCGCACGGCGCCGACCATGCCGGCGGTCGACCGCTACACGGGCGTGCTGTTCGATGCCCTCGACGCGGCTACGCTGTCGTCCGCCTCCCGGCGCTGGCTGGGGGCTCACGTGTGGATCCACAGCGCGCCACTCGGCCCGATCGGGGCGATGGACCCCCTTCCCGCCTACCGTCTCTCCGCCGGAACGTCGCTCCCCGGGCTGCCGGCGCTGCGACGGCACTGGGGGGATGCGACGACGGCGGCCATCGCGGGGGCGGAGCCCCCCTTCGTCCTCGACCTGCGGAGCGAGGCGTATGTCGCGCTCGGACCTGTTCCGGCATCCGTCCCCTCCCGGTACGTCCGGGTCGTCACCGAGCAGGGGAGGGCTCTGAACCACTTCAACAAGAAGTCCAAGGGCCTGCTCGTGCGGGCACTGGCCGAGGATCGTCCGCGCATCACCTCGCCGCTGGCCCTTCGTCGGTGGGCTGATGAGCGTGGAGTCGAATTCCGCGACACCGACGATGCGAACGTGCTGGAGCTCGTCGTCGCCGAATGACGGCCGCCGCCACGCGGCGGAGACCCTCCGCGTGGTTCGTTGCCCGCCCCTGAGCGCACCGCTAGCATGACGAATGCGAAGCGCTCGCTTCATCACGGGAGGCGAGAAGCGCCTCCCCAGGCCAAAGAAATGTGAGTCTCATGGGATACGACGACTACGGAGCAGGCTATCTTGGCCTCCTCTTCGCATACTTCTTCGTGATCTTGCTGATCGCGATCGCCGGATACGTCCTGGTATCCCTCTTCTACATGAAGATCTTCCAGAAGGCCGGCGTGCAGGGAGGATGGCGCGCCTGGGTCCCCATCTACAACATGATGGTCTTCTTCAAGCTCGGCGACCTGAGCCCGTGGCTCGTGCTCTACGGCATCGGCGGCGCGGCGCTGCTGAGCTGGATCGGCATCGGATTCATCTTCTCGATCGCCCTCGGCGTCCTGTCGGTCATCGCCGCCTGGCGAGTCGGCCTCAAGCTGCAGAAGGATGCCGTCTGGGTCGTCCTCTACGTCTTCCTGAGCATCGTGTGGCTCGGCATCAACGCCTTCGACAAGTCGCGCTGGAACCCGAACGTCACGCCTGCTCCGTGGGCGGGCAACGGCTTCCTCGGCGACCGCACGGTGTGGGACGGCATCCCCGTCCAGCCCGCCGCCGCAGCACCCCAGCAGGGCTACGGGGCGCCGCAGGGCTACGCGGCCCCGCAGGGCTACGCCCCGCCCGCGCAGCAGGGCTACGCCCCGCCCGCACAGCAGGGCTACGCCCCGCCCGCACAGCAGGGCTACGCCCCGCCGGCGCAGCCCGGCTACGCTCCGCCGGCGCAGCCTGGTTACGCGCCCCCGGCCGCGCCGACGACCGGTGGACCGGTCCCGCCGTCTCAGCCGAACACGCCGCCGGCGCCTCCGGCAGCACCGCCCGCTGCTCCGCCTGCCCCGCCGACGGCGCCTCCGACCGCGCCGCCTGCACCGCCGTCGGAGCCCACGCAGCCTCCCGCGTGAACTTCCGACAGGGCCCTCGACATGCGTCGGGGGCCCTGTCGCATGTCGGCTCGACCGCCCGACCGCCCGACTCCGGGCGCTAACGTGGAAGGCATGGTCATCTCGCAGCGCCGCGTCGGCGCCTCCGGTCTCGTCGTGTCCGCCACCGGTCTCGGATGCAACAACTTCGGCCGCAGCGGCACCGCCACCGAGACACTGTCGGGCACCCGCGAGGTGATCGACGCGGCGATCGCGAACGGCATCACGCTCTTCGACACCGCCGACATGTACGGCGCCGTGGCCGGCACGAGCGAGACACTGATGGGCGAGGCGCTCGAGGGCAGGCGGGATCGGGTCGTGCTGGCGACGAAATTCGGGCACGAGCGCGACATGGGTTACGACTTCCCGGGGGGTCGGGGATCGCGTCGTTATGTCCGCCGCGCGGTCGAGGAATCCCTCCGGCGGCTGCGCACGGACTGGATCGACCTGTACCAGCTGCATCTGCCCGATGCCGAGACCCCCGTCGCGGAGACCATCGACGCTCTCGACGACCTCGTGCGCGAGGGGAAGATCCGCTACTACGGCCACTCGAACTTCACCGGGTGGCAGATCGCCGAGGCCGAGTTCACCGCTCGGGGGCGCTCGACCGGCCGATTCATCTCCGCGCAGAACCACTACTCGCTGCTCGCCCGCGCCGTCGAGCGCGAGGTGCTGCCGGCGGTCGAGCGCTACGGGCTCGGCTTCTTCCCCTACTTCCCGCTGCACAACGGTCTGCTGACCGGCAAGTTCACGCGCGAAGGCGGACCGGCCTCGAGCCGCATCATGACGGCCCGGCCCCATGTGTGGGAGGACGCGCCCTGGGACGCGCTCGACCGCTTCCGACTGTTCTGCGACGAACGCGGGATCACGATGCTGCAGGCCTCCTTCGGGTGGCTGCTGACGCGTCCGGCCGTGTCGAGCGTCATCGCCGGTGCCACATCGGCCGCGCAGGTCGAGTCGAACGCCGCGGCCGGCGACGCCTGGCGCCCGGAGGCCGATGACCTCGCGGTCCTCGACGAGCTGTTCCCGCTTCCCGAGGACCCCGGCGCCCGGGTGTGAACCGGTATGGCGAGTTCCACTACGATGTGTGAGTATCCTGCGTCCGCCCGACTCGCCGCAGGTCCATCGGAGGCAGTACGTGGCTGAGACGACGAAGACGCGCAGCGTCACGATCGCGCAGGGTCCACTGCAGCTATCGTGGGCGGGTGTCACCGATCTGGGGCGTCGCCGCGAGACCAACCAGGACGCCTTCCTGGCGGAGTTCCCGCTGTTCATCGTGGCCGACGGCATGGGCGGTCACGCGGGCGGCGAGATCGCGAGCCGCAGCACCGTGGCGCGTCTGCGCGCGATCGTCGACGCCGGCGAGGTCGATCGGACGACGATCGAGAACGCCCTGCAGCTCGCCGTCGGCGACATCGCCGACCACCCCGAGGCGACGGACGAGGGCACGGGGACGACCCTCACCGGCGTGTTCCTCGACGTCACCGGAGAGGTGCCCCAGTGGGTGTCGCTCAACATCGGCGACTCCCGCGTGTATCTGCTGCGCGACGACCGGTTGGTCCAGGTGACCACCGACCATTCGGTCGTGCAGGAGCTCATCGCCTCCGGCAAGCTGAGTCCGGAAGAGGCCGAGGGCCACCCGTACAGCAACGTCATCACACGCGCCGTGGGGGCGAGCGAGTTGACCCCGCCCGACTACATCACCATCGATGTGCGCGCGGGCGACCGTTTCGTCATCTGCTCCGATGGGCTCACGAAAGAGCTCACCGACTACGGCATCCAGCATTTCCTGCGGGAGAACGCCGACCCGGCCGATGCGGTCGACGCCATGCTCGCCGCCGCCTTGGAGAACGGCGGTCGGGACAACGTGACCCTCGTCATCGTCCAGGTGAGCGACGTGGACTCGCCCTCCACAGTCGAGCCCGCCGCCGAATAGCCCGCGAGGACTGTGGACAGCGCCGCTCGGGCGCTCATCCTGCGGTCCACTGGGGGCATGGACTCCCTTCCGATCGCCCTCCCCGCCCCGCCTGCCGCACCGCGCCGTCCCCCGCTGCCCTTCATGGCCGCGGCGGTGCCCATCGCTGCCGGCGTCGTGCTGTGGTGGGTGACCGGCTCGCTCTACGCGCTCTGCTTCGCCGCTCTGGGCCCGCTGATGATCGCGGCGTCACTGGTCGACGCCGCCCGCAGCCGCCGTCGCGACCGACGACGCAGCGACGCCGAGGCCGCGCAAGGATGGTCGGCAGCAGAGGCCGAGCTTCGGCGCAGGCAGGAGGAGGAGCGGGCCACCCGATGGCTGCGCGAGCCGGATGCGGCGTCATGCCTCACTCGGCCGCCGCTGCGCGCAGGGCACCCTCCCGATTCCTCCACCCCGGTGGTGCTCGGCCGGGGGACGGTCGCGAGCGCCGTGCGCTGCTCCGGAGGCGACGACGCGCGAGCACGGGACTTCCAGGAGAGGTGCGCGATCCTGGACGATGCGCCCGTCTCCGTGGCTCTGGGGCGCGGCGTCTGCCTGCGTGGCCCGGCGCCGGTCATCTCGGCCGCAGCGCGGGCGCTGGTGATGCAGCTCTGCCTTCGCTTCAGCGCGGGCCAGCTCTCGATCGTCGGGAGCGAGCTCCCCCGACTCGGACTCGACGCGCTCCCGCACGCGACGAGGGCGCGCCGGGGAGGCTGTCGGGTGGCCGTGGCATCGGCAGAGACGGGGCGAACGGATGCGGACGCGCTCATCTGGCTGGCTGAGCCCGGATCCGACGTCCCCGACGGCATCACGACCGTCATCGACGTCGTCGAACCCGGCAGGGCGACGCTCCGGACACCGCAGGGGATCACCGACGTCGCGATCGAATGCCTCTCGGCGGCTCAGGCGCGGACGATCGCCGGAGAGCACGTGGGAGCCGTCGACGACGCGGCGGGACTCCCGGACGCGGTGTCGCTGCACGAGCTGGCGCAGACCGCCGGCGTCCAGGGGCTTCCCGCGGTCGTCGGCCGAGGGACGCACGGCGACATCGTCATCGACATCGTCGAGCAGGGGCCGCATGCGATCGTCACCGGCACGACGGGAACGGGGAAGAGCGAGCTGCTCGTCACCTGGGTCACCGCGATCGCCGCTGCGCACGGGCCCGATCGCGTCGCCTTCGTCCTGGCCGACTTCAAGGGCGGCACGGCTTTCGAGCCGCTGCGGGAGCTCCGCCAGGTGGTGGCCGTGATCACCGATCTCGACGAGCACGGTGCCCGTCGAGGCGTGTCGAGCCTCACCGCCGAACTGAAACGGCGGGAAGCGGTGCTGGCCGGTGCAGGAGCGCGCGATGTCAGTGAGGTGGCCATGCCGCGACTGGTCATCGTGGTCGACGAGTTCGCCGCGCTCCTGCAGGAGCATCCCGACCTCGGAGCCGTCTTCACCGACGTCGCCGCCCGCGGGCGGGCTCTGGGCATGCACCTGATCCTCGGAACGCAGCGTGCGTCGGGTGTCGTGCGAGACGCGCTGGCGGCGAACTGCCCGCTGCGCCTGAGCCTGCGCGTGAGCGACGCTTCCGACAGCAGGCTGGTCATCGGAACGGCCGCGGCGGCGGAGATCCCCGGAGGACCGGCCTCGCGGGGTCTCGGCCTCGTGCGGCGACCCGAGGACGCGGAGCCGGTGGCGATGCGCATCGCATTGACGGGTGCGGCCGAGCTGCGACGGGTCGGCATGCGGTGGGCGGCGGCCGGGCCGCCGCGGAGTCCCTGGTTGCCCGCGCTGCCGATGCGGCTGCCGCTCGAGGCGATGATCGGGGATGACACGGCAGCGGCTCCCGATGGTCGCTCGATCGTGCTCGGCCGCGGTGACGACCCCGATCGTCAGACGCAACCCGCGGAGCTCCTCGTCTGCGGGGTCGACCGCGGCCTCGCGATCCTCGGTGCGCCCGGCTCCGGGCGCACCAGTGCTCTTCGGGTCCTGGCCGCCCAACGATCCGATGCCGCCTGGGTGCCCGCCGACCCGGAGGGTGCCTGGGATCTCGTGGAGACCTGGGCGGTCGGCAGCACGCCGCTGCCCTCCCTAGTGCTTTGCGACGATCTCGACGCGCGCATCGCGGCCTATCCGCCGGAGTACGCTCAGCTCTTCGCCCAGCGCTGGGAGCAGATCCTCCGCGTCGACCGCGGCAGCACGGTGGTCCTGACCGCGACACGGTCGACAGGAGCGGTGGGCCGACTCGTCGACGCACTGCCGCGACGGGCTCTGCTGCGCATGGCGACGCGGATGGAGCACCTGGCCGCCGGCGGCGACCCCTCCGGGTTCGTGAGAGACCGTCCGCCGGGTCGTGCTCGGCTCGGCGAGAGGGAGGTCCAGTTCGCCTGGGTGGAACCGAGAGAACTCGCGGCCTCACGCCCGTCGCGGCTGCGCGACTGGCGGCCCGAGGCGGGAGTCACCGCCGTGGTCTGCTCGGGCACCGCCGAAGTGATCGCCCGCTTCGCGGATGCCCATCCCGACTGCGAGGTGATCCCCGTCGGAGCGGAAAGGCTGCGGCCGTCGGCGCCGTGCATCGTCGTCGGCGATGCGGAGACCTGGCAGCGCAGCTGGTCCGTCTGGCAGCGGGTGCGCGGAGAGGGCGAGGTGCTCATCCGCGCCGAACAGCCGGGCGAGCTCCGGCAGCTCGCCGGTGTCCGCGAGCTGCCTCCCTTCGCGCTCCCGCACGAGGGGCGGGCCTGGTCGGTGGCTGGGGGCCGGAGGGCGCGACGGGTGATCGTCCCCGCGCTCGCGCCGTACTGAAGCGTGCGACGACGTCAGATGCCGCGCCCCGGCCGAACTCTCCCGACCGGTACCCCTCCGCCGAGCACCTCCAGAGGCAGAGCGTCGCCGAGGGCGGTCACGTCGGCGTCGCTCAGGCCGCCCGAGCGAGCCAGCAGCGTCGCGGCGACGATGGTCGACGCACGCGGAGCGCCGTCGAGCATCTTGAGCGCCACGGTGGTGCCGTCCGGAGACACCATGACCATCACGCCCTCGGCGCCGCCCTTCGTGAAGACGCCGAGCGTCTCGGTCGCGATGGTGTCGGGACGACCCGGACCCTCGATCGTCCACGGGTTCTCGCGCACCGCGCGCACGAGCGACCCCGCGACGCGGTGCAGCGCGAAGGGAGAGCGGTCGGATGCCGTGCCGACGCGGTGGACGGCGCGGGCGAGTCCTGTCAGCGTCACCGCGTGCACGGGGGCTCCGCAGCCGTCGATCGAGGTGTGCGCCACCTTCTCGCCGGTGAGACGCTCGACGGTGTCGCGGATGTGCGACTGCAGCGGATGCCCCGGGTCGAGGTACCCCTCGGTCGACCAGCCCGTCGCGACGCAGGCGCGCAGCATCGCCGCATGCTTCCCCGAGCAGTTCATGCGCACCCGCGCCGGCTCGCCGTGCTCGCGCACGAGCTCGTCGCGCGTCGCGGTGTCGCTCGGCCAGGCGGGAGGGCAGCGGAGGTGGTCCTCCGTCAGGCCTCCTGCGGTCAGCACGTCGCGCACCACGCCGGCGTGCCGGTCGGTTCCGGTGTGGCTCGCGGTCGCGAGCGCCAGTTGCTCGCCCTCGAGAGCGGCGCCCGCCGTGATGCACGCCACCGCCTGCAAGGGCTTGAGGCTCGAGCGCGGCAGGATGAGCGCGTCGGCGTTCCCGTGGCGCGCGATCACGTCTCCGTCCGGCGACAGGACGACCGCGGCACCGGCGTGCCGAGACTCCACGAAGCCGCTCCGTTCGACGACGGCGAGTTCCACGGCATCCTGAACGGTGAGAGTCTCCAGCACCCGTCGAGTCTATCGCCGCGTCCGGTGCGGGCTCACTGGCAGACTGAGGGAATGGCAGACCAGTCGACATCCCGGGCCCTCGGCGAGCACCGCTACGAACTCACCTCCATCTGGACGGGCAACACCGGCAGCGGCACGAGCGGGTACCGCGACTACCGTCGCGACGTCACGATCACGGTCGAGGGGAAGCCCGAGCTCCTGGCCTCGTCGGACAAGCCCTTCCGCGGCGACCCGTCGCGGTGGAATCCCGAGGATCTCCTGCTGGCCTCGCTGTCCGAGTGCCACCTGCTGTCGTACCTGCACGCGTGCGTGACCGCCGGCGTCGTCGTCGTCTCGTACAGCGATCGCGCCAGCGGGCTCATGCGCGAGAACGGAGCCGGCGGCGGCGCGTTCGAGGAGGTCCTGCTACGACCCGAGGTCGTCGTCGCCGAGTCGTCGATGCTCGAGGCGGCGGAGCGGGCGCACGCGCAGGCCAACGAATGGTGCTTCATCGCCAGTTCGATGAACTTCCCCGTGCGGCATGAGGCGACGGTGACGGCCCTCGCCTGAGTCCGAGCGCCGGTCCGGTCGCTCTGTCAGCGACGCTCGTGCGGCAGAGCCTGCTTGATCTTCTCGATGGCTCCCTGCGCGGGCGCCTCGTTGTAGGCACCCGCCAGCTCCTGCCCGGACAACGCATGGATCGCGGCCATGATGTCGTCGGTCGCCAGCCTGCGCGCGCGTCCGCTGGAGGCCGGGCCGTGCGGCGACAGGTCGAGCGGCGCGCCGAACTTCACGGTGATCCGCTCGGAGACGGTCGGCACCTTGGCTCCCACGGGCATCACCTTGTCGGTGCCGATCAGACCGACCGGAACGACAGGCGCTCCGGTCTGCAGGGCGAGGAAGGCGACTCCGGTGCGTCCCTTGTACAGCCGGCCGTCGGTGGATCGGGTGCCCTCCGGGTACAGGGCCACCGCGAGACCTTCGTCGAGCAGCTGACGCTGGAGGTCGAGCGCGTCGAGCGCCGCCTGACCGGCGCCGCGGCGCACGGGGATCGCTCCGATCGACTGGAAGAACGTCCGGCTGAGCCAGCCTCGGAAGCCCGCTCCCTCGAAGTAACTCGACTTCGCGAGGAAGTGGACCGGTCGCGGCGCCGCCACCGGGATCGCGACGGAGTCGATGAAAGACAGATGATTGCTGGCGAAGATGACGGCGCCGGTCGGCGGCACGTGCTCCCTGCCCTCGATCCGGGGGCGGTAGACGAGGCGCGCGAGCGGACTGATCAGGCTCCGTCCGAGCGCGTACGTGAAGCCGGCCTGCCGCGGTCTCGCTGTCTCCTCGTCCGACGACGTCGTGCCGTCGGGTGACATCCCGGGCTCGACGGACTGCTCAGAGGTCATCAGAGCAGGCTACTCCGCGATGCATGCCGTACGGGGAATGGAGATTCCCGTCGTGCCTCCCAGCGAGGGCAAAGGGGAATGGGGCAGGATGAGGTGTCCCGCCCGCGATCTCGAGGTCTCACTGTGCGCAAGCGTCTGCCCATCGTCCTGTCCACCGTCGCCGCGGCGACCCTTCTGCTCGCAGGGTGCTCCGGCAGCGGCGCACCGGAGAGTTCGAGCTCTCCCGAGCCGTCGGCGGCGAGCGAGTGTGCGCTGGACGCGCAGCCGGGCACCACGTCGGATGCCGTCACCGTGGAGGGTGAGGGAACCGACACCACGGTCTCGGTGCCCGCCGATGCCGCCTTCGACGGCGTCGAGCGCACGGTCGTGAGCGAGGGCGACGGCGACGACCTGGTCGTGGGCGACCTCGTCTCGGTGCAGTTCCAGATCATCGAGGCGGCGACCGGCGAGGTCGTCGACTCATCGGCACGCGGCGAGGGCGGCGTCCTTCCGGTCCTCCTCGACACCGACCAGTCATCGCTCTTCGTCGCGGCGCTGGAGTGCCAGCCGGCCGGTTCCCGGATCGTCCTGACCCTGCCCGGCAGCGTGTTCGGCGAGGGCGGGACCAGCAAGGTCGTGTACGCGGAGGCGGTGGACAAGCTCCCCGAGGTCGCCACGGGCACACCGGTCGACCCGGTGCCCGGCATGCCGACCGTCGAGCTCGACGACGCGGGTCGTCCGACCGTCACGATCCCCGACGGCGACGCCCCTGCCGAGACCCAGGTCGCCGTCCTGAAGCAGGGCGACGGCCCGACGGTCGCGTCGGGCGATCTGGTCGTGGTGCAGTACCTCGGCGTCAAGTGGTCGGACGGCGAGGAGTTCGACTCCAGCTGGAGCCGGGACGCCGCTCCCGCGCAGTTCCAGACGACCGGTGTCGTCGCCGGCTTCCAGAAGGCGCTCGAGGGCCAGAAGGTCGGATCGCAGGTTCTCGTGGTCATGCCGCCCTCCGACGGGTACGGCGCGAACGAGGGGCACGAGCTCCAGAAGGAGAGCCTTGTGTTCGTCGTCGACATCCTGGCCACGACTCCCGTCCAGCAGCAGTAGGCGGGGGCCGGCCGGGGCCGTGTCCTAGGCTGGCGTCATGCGTCGCATCATCGTCCTCGGCTCCACCGGCTCGATCGGAACGCAGGCTCTGGACGTGATCCGGGCCAATCCGCGTCGCTTCGAGCTCGTCGGTCTCGCCGCGGGCACCGACGCGGCGTCTCTCAACGCCCAGGCGGCGGAGTTCGGCGTCGACGACACCGCATTGGGCGCCGCCGAGGCGGAGCAGCTGGTGCGCGACGTCGACGCCGATGTCGTCCTGAACGCGATCACGGGGTCGATCGGGCTCGGCTCGACGCTCGCCGCGCTCCAGGCCGGTCGCACTCTCGCTCTCGCCAACAAGGAGTCCCTCATCGTCGGCGGCGAGCTCGTCCTCGCCGCAGCCCGGCCCGACCAGATCGTGCCCGTGGACTCCGAGCACTCGGCCCTGGCCCAGGCGCTCCGCTCAGGGACGCATGCGGAGGTGCGGCGGCTCGTGGTGACGGCATCCGGCGGTCCGTTCCGCGGACGCAACCGCAGCGGGCTCACCGACGTCACGCCGGCCGAGGCCCTCGCCCACCCGACGTGGGACATGGGGCGCATGGTGACGACGAACTCCGCCACGCTCGTGAACAAGGGGCTCGAGGTCATCGAGGCGCATCTGCTGTTCGACATCGCATACGACGACATCGACGTGGTGGTGCATCCGCAGTCGATCGTGCACTCGATGGTGGAGTTCATCGACGGTTCCACCATCGCGCAGGCATCGCCGCCCGACATGCGGCTGCCGATCTCGCTCGGGCTCGACTGGCCCCATCGGGTCGGGGGCGTGGGCCGCCCGCTCGATTGGACGCGGGCGACGTCGTGGACGTTCGAGCCGCTCGACGGCGAGGCGTTCCCGTCGGTCGCACTGGCGAAAGCCGTCGGCCGCGCCGGCGGCACATTCCCGGCGGTCTACAACGCGGCCAACGAGCAGGCCGTCGACGCCTTCCACGAGGGGCGTCTGTCGTTCCTCGGCATCGTCGACACCATCGCCCGCGTCGTCGATGCCCATGACGCGCCCGACGTCCTCACGGTCGAATCGCTCGCCGAGGCCGAGACCTGGGCGCGGCGCACGGCCGACCGGCTCATCGCCGCAGCCTGAGCGGTCAGTCCTCGTCGGAGTACGGTACCGGCCACCGCGGATCCGGCACGGGCCACCCGGCGGCGCGGAGTGCGCGGCGAGCGAGCTCGCGCGCCGAATAGGGGGTGCGCACCCCGCGGATGTCGCGGTAGTCCTGATGGCCGGGGCCTGCCCAGAGGATCGCGTCGCCGTCGCCGACCAGTCCGACGGCCGCCACGATCGCGCTCTCCGGCGGGGAGTACTCGTGGATCTCGGCATCCGGTCGTGCGGACCGCGCTCCCGCGACGAGCGTCGCCCTGATCGACGCGGGGTCCTCGAAGCGCGGGTGGTGGTCGGTGACGACGAGGATGTCGCTGCCCTCGACGGCGGTGCGCGCCATGTCGTAGCGCTTGCTCGCGTCGCGGTCGCCGTCGGCGCCGAAGAGCATGAGCACACGGCCGGGCGTGACCCGGCGCACGGCGGCGAGGGTCTTCTCGAACGCGTCGGGGGAGTGCCCGAAGTCGACGAACACGGCGGGGCCGCGCTCTCCGGAGACCAGCTGAGTGCGTCCGGGCAGATAGGCGCGGATGCCGTCGCCCGAGCCCAGCGCCTCGACGATCCGCGCCCAGGCGTAGCCGCCCTCGAGCAGCATCACGACCGCGAGCGCCGCGTTCGCCGCCATGTGGGGGCCGATCACCGGCACGGTCGTGGTCAGCGAACCGGCCGGCCCGCTCATCGTGAAGGTGGTGCCGGCGGCGCGCTCGTCATCGATCACGACCACCCAGTCGGCCCGCGCAGCAGCGTGGGGGTCGGCCGCGATCGACGGGGTTCCGACGGTCACGACGGGGATCTCGGCCCGCTCGACCACGACGGCGCCGGAGGGCGAGTCCAGGCAGACGACGCCGCGACGGGCGCGGTCCGGCCGGAACAGCGGCAGCTTGGCCTCGAAGTACTCCTCCATGTCGGCGTAGTCGTCGAGGTGGTCGTGGCTGAGGTTGGTGAAGCCCGCGACGTCGAACCGGATCCCGTCGACGCGGTGCCGCGACAGCGCCTGGGCGCTGACCTCGACGGCCACGGCCTCGACGTCGCGTTCGCGCATCAGTGCGAGCAGCGCGTGCATCTCGGAGGCCTCGGGCGTCGTCAGGCGCGACACGATCACCTCGCCGGCAATGTGGCGTTCGGCGGTCGACGAGAGCCCGGTGATCACGCCCATCTGCTCGAGCATGCCCTCCAGCAGATGCGAGACGCTCGTCTTGCCGTTGGTGCCGGTCGTCGCGAACAGCAGCGGAAGCGGGTCGTCGGCGCCAGTCCCGTAGACCCAGGCGCTCAGATCGCCCAGAACGGCGCGCGGGTCGTCGACGACGAGGATCGGCAGACCGCTCGATGCGGCGATCTCGGCGCCGTCTTCGTCGGTGATGACCGCGACCGCGCCCTTCTCGGCGGCGGTGACCGCGAAATCGGCGCCGTGCCGGTTGAGCCCCCGGATGGCCACGAACGCCTCTCCGGGCCGCAGGTCGGCCGTGGCGAGCGTGATCCCCGAGAGCACGACCCCCTCGACGTCGCCCCGGACGGCGCGGGCATAGCGGGCGGCGAGTTCGGAGAGCTCACGCCGGGGCGGGTTCGCGGGGCGGAGCACGGGAGGCAGGCTCGGTTGTTGTTCCATCGACATGTCGCCTCCATGATCTCACGGAGGTGCGACGAACCCGGTCTGCGGCCCGCCCCTCCACGGTCGAGGAGGGGCGGGCCGCAGGCGTCAGACGCGCCGGCGGTACGCGAGCACGGCGACGACGAGCGCGGCGATGCCCGCGACGAGCCCGCCGGCGCCCAGGGCGACCGGAAGCGGATCGGATGCCGCCGACTCCGCCGCGGCATCCGCTTCGTCCTCGCCGGCGCCGGCGTCGGCGTGCGCGCCGTGGCCTGCGGCGGCTTCGGTGACGGTGACGACCGGTGCCGGAGCATCGAGCGAGTGCGGGTCCTCACCGTTCTCGGCCAGCTGCGTCCATTCGGTCGAGCCCTCGACGCACTCCTGCACGACCGGGAAGGCGAGCGACTCGGGGGTGTCTTCGTCGAGTCCGACCGACATGCTCACCGCGCCGCGCAGGTCGTTGGGCACCGGGGCGAGGGCGGTGTAGGTGACGGCGCGCACGAGCCCGTCGTCTCCGCGTTCGACGTCGATCGACCAGTCGCCGTCCATGGTCGGCGCGACGGAGGCCAGCCCGTCGGGCATCGTGATGTGCAGCGCCGTCGTGGGGGAGCCGTCGCAGCCGTGCGAGAACGAGAACGTGAGGACGCCGTGATCGCCGGCGGCGACCTGATCGGGGCTGACCCCGACGTGCGCGCCCGCCATCGTCGGGACGGCCAGCGCGAGGGCGACGCCGCCGACGACGGCGAGCGAGAGGCGGCCGGCTCGGCGGGAGCGGTCGCGAGGGGTGGTGAGGGTGTTCATGGGTGATCTCCTGATTGCTCGTCTGCGGGCGCGCCGGGACGACGCGGGAACCCGCGGGAAAGGGTCACGCCGCGCGCGGCGGCGCGGCGGATCGAGTGCGACCGTTCAGCCGCGCAGGAGCAGGGGAGGGCCGCGCCGCGACACGGCGGCGGAGACGGCGGCGTCGCGCGTCGCGATAACGAGCGAACGGAGGGGGACAGGTCGCCCGTGCTCGGCGGGTGAGCACGCGACCGCCGCGTGGAGGCGCGCCAGGAACCAGCCGGCGACGGCACGGACGATCGTCTCGCCGTGCCAGAGGAGCAGAGTCGTGAGCGCGGCGGCGACGACGTGTGCGCCGATCATGGCGGGGCCGGGCGCAGCGGCGGCGGCGCCGAGTGCCGCGGCGGGGAGCGCCGTGAGGTCGAGGTGGTGCGCGTGTGCGGCACCGGCGGGGGAGCCCGCACCGAGCGCCGCGGATCCGGTCGGCGATCCCAGCGCCTGGAAGACCAGATGGAACGCCGCCTGTCCGACGACGACGGCGGCGGCCACCCGGGGACGCGATCGACGTGGCCCGACCAGCACGGCGCACGCCGGCAGGAGCAGGATCGCGACCGCGACGACGAGAAGCGGATGCGGCGCCGCTCCGCCGCCGAGCGTGTGGGAGACGGCGGCGATGAGTGTGGCCACCGACGAGACGGCGGCAGCGCGCATCAGTCGCAGCTGCCGGGAGGTCACCCGATCAGCGTAGTCGCTCGGCGGTGCCGGGCGGATTCCTAGACAGCGGGCAGTAGCGTTGCCTCGTGGAAATCCTGCTCTACCTGGGCGGCATCCTGTTCATGCTGATCGGCCTCGGCCTGTCGATCGGCCTGCACGAGGTCGGCCATCTCGTCCCCGCCAAGCTCTTCGGCGTGCGTGTCGGCCAGTACATGATCGGCTTCGGGCCTCGCCTGTGGTCGAAGCGCCTCGGAGAGACGGAGTACGGTGTCAAGCTGCTTCCGGTGGGCGGGTTCATCTCGATGTCGGGCATGTACCCGGCCTCGACGACCACCGGTCCGGCGCGCGGGATCTTCCGCTCGCTGATCCAGGATGCGCGCTCGGCCAACGACGAGACGATCGCCGAGGGGGCGGAGGACCGCGTCTTCTACCGCCTTCCGGTGTGGAAGCGGGTGATCGTCATGCTGGGCGGCCCGCTGATGAACCTGCTCCTCGCCCTGATCATCTTCACGGTCCTGGTCTCCGGGATCGGCATCCAGCAGGGGACCACGACGATCGCCTCCGTGACGGAGTGCGTGGTGCCGGCACAGTCGACGGCCACCGAATGCACGGCCGACGATCCGCCGTCCCCCGCAGCGGAGGCGGGAATCGAGCCGGGCGATGTCCTCATCTCGATCGACGGGCAGCCGGTGTCGACGTTCGCCGAGGCGACCGCGATCGTGCAGGCGTCGCCGGGCGAGACCCTCGACGTCGTCGTGCGGCGCGACGGTGCCGAGGAGACCCTTTCGATGACGCCGATCGCCGCCCAGCGCACGATCACCGATGCCGGCGGGCAGCCGATCCTCGACGAGGCCGGACAGCCGGTCGTCAAGGAGGTCGGGTATGTCGGCATGGGCTCGCAGATGGGATACCTGCAGCAGCCCCTGAGTGCGGGACCGCAGCTGACGGGGGAGACCGTCGGCAGGGTGGCCTCGCTGATCATGACCCTGCCCGTGCGGTTGTGGGATGTCGCCGTCTCGCTGGTGACCGGCGGAGAGCGCGATCCGAACGGACCGCTGAGCGTCGTCGGCGTCGGACGGATCGCCGGCGAGGTCGCGGCCACCGACGCCCCCGTCCTCAACCGGTTCGCCGTGCTGCTGGGGCTGCTGGGATCGCTGAACGTCGCGCTGTTCGTGTTCAACCTCATCCCGTTGCTGCCGCTCGACGGCGGTCACATCGTGGTCGCGCTGTGGGAGGGGATCAAGCGGGCGGGGGCGAAGCTGTTCCGTCGGCCTCCGCCGGCACCGGTCGACGCCACCCGGCTCGTGCCTCTGACCGTCGTCGTGGCCGTGCTGCTGATCGGAATGGGGGCGCTTCTGCTGATCGCCGATCTGTTCAATCCGGTGAACATCCTGCAGTGATGTCGAAATCGTCCTTGTCCGTTCGCTGTGCAGGTGTAACGGTTCTCCAGAGGAAAGGACACCTGTCATGAAGTACGTCATCATGTTCACGTCGACGCCCGAGCACGACGCCGAGGTCGCACCCGAGGTCGCTCAAGACGTGTATGCGCGCGTCTACCGGTGGTTCCAGGACAACGACGCAGCGATCAGCGACGGCGGGGCCGAACTCCAGCCCGTCGAGACGGCGACCACGCTGCGGCATGCGGCGCAGGGCGCCGTC
This sequence comes from Microbacterium martis, assembly GCF_047246685.1. NCBI lineage: Bacteria > Bacillati > Actinomycetota > Actinomycetes > Micrococcales > Microbacteriaceae > Microbacterium > Microbacterium martis. Next base: position 892,849 of record NZ_JBFOKT010000001.1, read on the forward strand.
GTCGTCGACGGTCCGTTCACCGAGGCTCGTGAGGCCGTGGGCGGTTTCAGCATCATCGACGTGCCCGACCTCGACGCCGCGATCGCCCTCGTCCGCACCTGGCCGATGCTCGAGCTGCCCGGCACCTCTGTGGAGATCCGTCCGATGGTGACGGACTACAGCCAGTTCGAATGACATCCGACCTCGCCCTCGGGCAGGTGGTGCGCGTCGAGTCGGCGCGGATCGTGGCCGCCCTCACGGCGTCGCTCGGAGATCTCGATCTGGCCGAGGAGGCCGTGGCGGATGCCGTCGCGGAGGCTCTCGTGCAGTGGCGCAGAGACGGCGTGCCCCCGAAGCCGGGCGCATGGCTCACGACCGCGGCCCGGCACAACGCGCTCGACCGTCTGCGTCGCGAGAAGCGCTATCGGCAGAAGCTCGAGCTCCTCGCCGACCAGCGCCCCGCACCGGAGTCCGAGATCGATGAGCGCCTGCCGCTGCTGTTCGGCTGCTGCCATCCGTCTCTGACGCCCTCGGCGCAGCTCGCTCTGACGTTGCGCGCGGTGTGCGGGCTCACCACCGAGCAGATCGCACGCGCGACCCTGAGCTCGCCTGTCGCCACAGGGCAGAGGATCGTCCGGGCGAAGCGCAAGATCGGCGCGGCCGGCATCCCGTTGCGCGTGCCGGTCGGCGCCGAGCGTGCCCCGAGGCTCGATCTCGTGCTGACCGTCGTGTCGGTGATGTACAACGAAGCGCATCTCGTTCCCGAGGGCGACGCGCACGCGGATCGCGACATCGCGGACGACGCGCTCTGGCTCGCCGAGGTGATCGCGGATGCTCTGCCGGGAGAGGCGGAGGCGCACGGACTCGTCGCTCTGCTGTCGTTCCACCGGAGCAGGGAGCCCGCGAGGTCGCAGGCGGGTGAACTCGTGCTGCTCGGGGAGCAGGATCGCCATCGGTGGGACCACCGCCTCGAGGCGCGGGCGCGTCAGGCGCTCGATCGTGCCGCGGCGCTGCGGTGCCCCGGTCGATGGCAGCTTCAGGCGGCGATCGCGGCGTGCCATGCGGATGCGGACCGGATCGAGGACACGGACTGGCGGCAGATCGTCGTCCTCTACGACATGCTGCGGGAATTCGATCCGTCGCCGTTGGTCCGTCTGAACCGCGCCGTCGCACTGGCGGAGACGGGCGACGCGAGCGGCGCGCTCGACGAGGTGGACGCGCTGCAGGACGCGCTCGAGGGGTTCCATCTCTGGCACGCGGTTCGGGCGCACCTGCTGCGTCGCCTCGGCCTGGTGCGCGAAGCCGCAGCGGCGGATGCTCGGGCGCTGACGCTCACCCGGAACGAGGCCGAGCGCCGCCTGCTCGCCGCGCGCCGGGCCGCGCCGATCAGGTGAGGGCGTGAGCGACGAGCCGCTCGAGCGTGCGGATGCCGTCGCGGGACAGGATCGACTCGAGATGCCCCTGCACGGAAGCGAAATGCGGGCCGCGGAGGGCGTAGACGTCGCCGGAGACGGCATCCGCCGACACCTCGGCTCCGCCGACGTCGCGCGTTCCCGGTGCGACTCGCGCGGTGAACGTGTTGTAGAAGCCGATCGACGCCTCCTCCTCGAAGACGGGGACGACCTTCTGCAGGCCCTGATGCGGTGCATCGAGCGGAGTCAGAGCGATGCCGAACCGGTCGCTGAGGATCTGGTGGCTCAGGCAGACCGCGAGCAGGGGGGCTCCGTCGTCGAGCCGCCGGGAGACGACCTCGCGCATGCGGACGATCCGGGGGTTCGACGCGTCTCGCGGGTCGCCGGGCCCCGGCCCCGCCACGACGACGTCGGCGGCATCCATCTCGGCGTCCTGCACCTCGCTCCACGGGCGGATCGACACGACGAGGCCTAGGTGACGCAGTTGATGGGCGAGCATCGTAGTGAAGCGGTCCTCGGCGTCCACGACGACGGCGGTGCGCCCGGCGAAGGGTCCGTCGCGATCGTCGCCCTGCGGGTTCAGCCAGAAGTCGGCGAGCCGGGCGTTGCGCGACGACAGGAGATCCGCGATGTCGGGGTCGTCGGACAGCGACGGCTCGTCGCCGGGGGCGTCGGTGTCGGTGCGGGCCTCGGCGACCCGGTCACGGTCGATCGCGCCGATCGCGCCGAGCACGCCGGCCGCCTTGCCATGGGTCTCGGACACCTCGCCGAGCGGGTCGGAGTGTCGCACCAGCGTCGCGCCGACGGGCACGTTAAGCCGGCCGTCGTGCAGGTACACGGTGCGGATGAGGATAGGGGCGTCGAGGTCGTGACCGCCGTCGGCATTCGGCGTGAACAGGGCCGCCACGCCGGAGTAGTATCCGCGGGGCTTGCGCTCGTGCCGTCGGATGACCGCGCACGCGTTCTGCATCGGGGAGCCCGTGACGGTCGGGGCGAACATCGTCTCGCGCAGGATGTCGCGGGGGTCGAGCGCGCTGCGACCGCGGAGCATGTACTCCGTGTGGGTCAGACGCGACATCTCCTTGAGATGCGGACCGGTGATCCGCCCGCCGTCGGAGCATACGGCGCTCATCATCTTGAGCTCCTCGTCGACGACCATGAACAGCTCCTCGGTCTCCTTCGTCGACGAGAGGAAGTCGACCAGCGTCTCGTTGGTCGCGCCGCCGGCGGGGTGACGGAACGTTCCCGAGATCGGATTCATCGTGACGACGCCCTCGCGGGCGACGACGTGGGCCTCGGGGCTCGCTCCGACGGCGATATGACCGGGCGTGACGACCGCGAACGTCCAGTAGGCGCCGCGCTCGTGGGTCAGGAGAGCGCGGAACCAGGTGAGGGCGGCGGTGCGGTCGTCGACGTCGATGGTCGCTGTGAAGTCTCGGCGAATGACGAAGTTGGCCCCTTCGCCCCGGCCGATCTCATCAGTGATGACCGTCTCGACGATGGCCGCGTACTCGTCGTCGGCGATGTCGAAGCCGTCGTCCCGCAGCGGAACCGGCGCGTCGGGAAGCGATTCGAGGAGCTCAGCGGCAGGAAGGCGCAGGTGCTCGTCGACGAGGAGGCAGCGCAGAGGCGCCCCGTCGTCCTGGGCGACGAAGCCGCGCTCTCGCACCTGCCGGTAGGGGACCAGGGCGAACACTTCGCGTGCGGCGCCGCCGCGGTGGAGGGGGATGTCGGCGAGCAGGTCGACGTCGACGACCTCGCCGCTGAGCAGCTCGACCGTGTCGGCGCCCTCGCGCGCGATCAGCACGAAGGATGCGTCGGGGTCGGCGCTGAGCTCGGCGAGTCGTGAGGGGGTCATCGTTGTCTCCTGTGCAGGGCTCCGGCTCGGCTCAACGAAAAGACCGCCCCGGAGGCGGTCTCGATTCGTGGGAACGCGAACACACCGCCTAGGAGGCGGGCCACCAGGTGAGGTTCGCGTGCATCGGGTGAAAACTACCACACCGCGGATGACCGGCCGGGGCGGATGACGCCGTGCCTCCGGCGCCGCACGCGGCCCGCGTCCAGCCCCGCGGTGTCGCGGCGGCGTAGGCTTGAGGGGTGCCAGCAGTGAACCTTGGGATGCCGAAGATCCCCGAAGTCCTCGCCCCGCGTCGCAAGTCCCGCCAGATCAGAGTGGGCAAGGTGCTCGTCGGCGGAGATGCGCCGATCAGCGTGCAGTCGATGACGACGACGAAGACCACCGACATCAACGGGACGCTGCAGCAGATCGCCGAGCTCACGGCATCCGGATGCGAGATCGTTCGTGTCGCCGTTCCCTCGCAGGATGATGCCGACGTGCTGCACATCATCGCGAAGAAGAGCCAGATCCCGGTGATCGCCGACATCCACTTCCAGCCCAAGTACGTGTTCCAGGCGATCGACGCCGGGTGCGCGGCGGTGCGTGTGAACCCCGGCAACATCCGCAAGTTCGACGATCAGGTCGGGGCCATCGCTAAGGCGGCATCGGATGCGGGGGTGTCGCTGCGCATCGGCGTGAACGCCGGTTCGCTCGATCCGCGGCTGCTGCAGAAGTACGGCAAGGCGACTCCCGAGGCGCTCGCCGAGAGCGCCCGGTGGGAGGCGTCGCTCTTCGAGGAGCACGACTTCCACGACTTCAAGATCTCGGTCAAGCACAACGACCCGGTGATCATGGTGCAGGCGTATCGCCTTCTCGCGCAGATGGGCGACTGGCCGCTGCACCTCGGCGTCACCGAGGCGGGTCCCGCCTTCCAGGGCACCATCAAGAGCGCGACGGCGTTCGGCATCCTCCTCGGCGAGGGCATCGGCGACACCATCCGCGTCTCGCTGTCGGCGCCCCCGGCCGAAGAGGTCAAGGTCGGGCATCAGATCCTCCAGTCGCTGAATCTGCGGGAACGGAAGCTCGAGATCGTGTCGTGCCCGTCGTGCGGGCGCGCGCAGGTCGACGTGTACACGCTCGCGGAAGACGTGACCGAGGGGCTCAAGGACATGACCGTTCCGCTGCGTGTCGCTGTGATGGGATGCGTCGTCAACGGCCCGGGCGAGGCGCGCGAGGCCGACCTCGGCGTCGCCTCCGGCAACGGCAAGGGGCAGATCTTCGTCAAGGGCGAGGTCATCAAGACGGTGCCCGAGGCCGACATCGTGGCCACGCTCATCGAGGAGGCGAACAGGATCGCCGCCGAGATGGGACCGGAGGCGCCGCTCGGCACCGCTCAGGTCGTCACGGCCTGATGGCTTCCACGCTGGTCTCGTTCGCCGGCGGCGCGGTCACCGGCGACGGAGTCGTCACCCGCGTCGAGAGCACGCCCGACGGCGCGGTGGTCGTGGTCGACGCGACGCCGTTCCACCCCGTCGACCACACCTGGCCCGATCAGCCGGGCGACTCGGGCGAAATCCGTATGGGCGGTGACGCGGCGTCCGTCGCCGAAGCGGTCATGGCCGCGGTGAGCGACGAGGGCGTGTTCGCCGTCGGCCGTGACATCCCGGTCAAGCGCGGCGCCGAGGGATGGACCTGGCTGGTGGGTCATCGGCTCGTCGCCGACGCGCCCGCCGCGCTCGCGCCCGGGGCGTCGGTCAGCCTGGCCGTGGACGCCGGTCGTCGCGCGGGCCTGAGTCGCGGGCACACGGCCTGCCATCTCGCCTCGCTCGCCCTCGATCTCTCGGTCGCCCACCTGTGGCGCAAGGATCCGGGAGCGGACGCCCTCGGCAATCCCGACTTCGAGGGACGGGCGAATCAGACCAGTCGGATCCACGAGGATGGTGCCGTCGACGAGTACCGCCTCGGCAAGAGCCTGCGTCGTGCCGGGTTCGACACCGAGGCCTTGGCTGCGACAATCGCTGAGCGCGAGTCGCGGATCAATGCGCAGCTCGCGGCCTGGGTGGCCTCTGCGGCGCCCAGCCGCATCGAGGCGGAGGTTCGACGATCGTGGATCGCCGCCGCTGGCACTGCGCGCTGCCCGAGGGCGAGGCCGTCATCCTCTGCGGCGGGACGCATGTCGAATCGCTCTCCGCGTTCGCCTCGATCTCGGTGGCGCTGGACCTGACCGACCCGCAACTGCTGGTGATGACGACCACGGTGGTCCCGTCCGACTGAGCTCGCCGGGCGCCGTCCCGGGATTCAGATCGCGAACTCGACCTCGCCGTTCGCGATGTCGGCACGGATGACGCGCAGGCGGACGACGTCTCCGGGCTTCGCATCGGCGGGTACCGGCGCCGTGGCGGTCACGGCCGGGTCGGCGATCTGCACCGACGCGCGTTCGCCGCGCAGCTCGATCACGGTCGCGTCGACCTCGATGCCGACCAGCGGCACGAGCAGCGCGGCCTCGACGGCGTTGACGGTCGCGGCGTCCAGCCGCGATGCCCGCTGGCCCGACTCCTGCATGAGGGCAGGAAGCTGATCGAGCGATTCGCGCGCCCAGGAGGGGATCTCCCGTCCGGTCGAGACGGCGAGGCAGATCGCCAGGACCCAGCGGTCGACGAGGCGCCGCAGCGGCGCTGTGGCGTGGGCGTACGGGGCGGCGATCGCTGCCTGGATCGCGTCCCTGGGAGCTTCTCCGTCGAACGTGACGTAGCCGGCGCCGCGGAAGAGCGCCGCTGCCGCTTGCAGCACGGGGAGGGCCAGCGGATCGGTCCTGTCGAGGCCGCGGAGGTATTCGCCGTAGTCGCCGGACGTCCAGGGGCGGCCGAGGGCCTCGGTCTGGTGTCGGAATGTCTCGAACGCATCGTCATCGGGTCTCGGCATCGTGCGCAGGATGCCGACGCCGGCGTCGATCATGAGGGATGCCGCCGCCATGCCGGTCATCAGGGACAGCTGCGCGTTCCACTCCTCGACGGGCAGGGGGCTGGCGCGCTCGATGTCATACGCGCCGTCTTCTGCGCGCGCGACTTCTTCGTCGGGCAGATTCAGGCTCGCGCCACCGCGGCGTCGTTCCTGGTCGATCCGCAGCGCTCCGATCTCGGCGAGCAGGGATGCCGGACCGTCTTCGCCGCGGTCGAGCGACGCCTGGGTCGATTCGTAATCGAGCTGGACGCGGGAACGGATGAGGGCCCGTTCCAAGCGGAACTCGCTGACGGCGCCCTCGGCGTCGAGCGAGAAGGTCCAGACCAAGGCCGGTCGGTCGACGCCGGGGAGGAGAGAGGCGCGATCCTCGCTGAGCACGGCCGGATGCAGCGGGATCCTGCCGTCCGCGGCGTACAGGGTCTGACCGCGGCGCCGGGCCTCGGTATCGACAGCCCCACCCGGAGTGACGAATCCGGGAACGTCGGCGATGGCGTAGCGGACGATGTATCCGGAGCCGTCGCGTTCCAGATGGAATGCCTGGTCGAGGTCCCGCGAGCCGGCAGGGTCGAGGGTCGCGAACGGGACGTCGCACAGGTCGAGGTCGGGTTCCGCCGCGCGCGCGGCTTCGGCCTCGGCGAGCACCTCGGGCGGGAACTCCATAGGAGCCTCGAGGGATCGCCGGAGCGCGGCCAATGCCGCGGCCAGTTCGGTCTGTGCGGCGGACGGGGCGACGTGCGATCGGCGCTGAGGCATGCTCCCACACTAGGTCGGGTGGCGGTGGTCGTTTGCTCGAACCCGCATCCCTCGGACGCCTTTTCATCAGAAGGGTCCCGGGCTCAGAAGGGTGTCGGCTCTGAAGAGTGTCGGCTCTGAAGGGTGGGGTCAGAAGGGTGGTGGGGTGTCGTCTTGGGTGAAGGTGATGGTGTTCGGGGGTGGGTGCCGGTCGATGTAGGTCTGGCCGGTGGGGCTGGTCCAGGTGTAGTGGCCGTCGGTGTGGGGTTCGACGTGCCAGGGTGTGTGGTGTTTGAGGGTGTGGTGGCGGCGGCAGAGGTGTCCGAGGTTGTCGGCGGTGGTGGGTCCTCCGAGGGCGGCGTCGTGGTGGTGGTCGATGTCGCAGTTCGTGGGTGGGTAGCCGCAGGTGGGGAATCGGCAGCGTTGATCCCTCGCTGTGAGGTGTCGTTTGAGTTCTGAGCTGGGCCGGTACCGGTCGACGGTGAGGAGGGCGCCGGTGATGGGGTGGGTGAGGATGCGGTCCCATCCGGATGTTGCGCCCGCGAGCGTGCGGGCGGTGGCCGGGTCGATCGGGGTGCGGCCGTTGAGTTCGGCCGGTGTCGTCCCGGTGCCGATCAGGGTCGTGACCGGGACGGTGACCGACACGGTGGCGGTGACCGCGGCGAGGAGCCCGCCGGGGGTGTCGTGTCCGGCGGGGGCTCCGGTCAGGAGCAGGTCGAGGGCCAGGTCGGCGCGGGCCTGACCCAGCGTGCGCGGGTCTTGCTCGACCGCGGGGCTCGGCGTCTGGTGCTGCACGGTCTTCGCCATCCGGGTGATCCGGTCGAACGCGCCGTGCACGAGCGCGGCGGGCCCGCGCATCCCGAGTTCGGCCATCCCGTCGGGGAGGTCGTTCACCCACACCCCCCGCGTCAACCGCGCATCCGCATGCCGCTGGTCGATCGAACGGGATGAGAACCGTTCCGCGACCCGCCGCGCCATCCGCGCCGTCCGGTTCGCGGACTCCGTCTCCGCGAAGGTGATCATCTCCGCCGAGAACGCGTCCCGATCTGCCCGGTCGTCGAGGTGGTCTGCGGCGTCGCAGATCACCCGGGCGTGGGCGGCACTGATCCGCCCCTCGCCCTGCGCCCGCCACACCAGCGGGAACCGTTCCACCAGCCACGACGCATCCGTCATCCGCCGCTGCACCGTCCGGTCGCTGACCCGCAGCGCGGCCGCGAACTCCGCCGCCACCGTCCGCAACACCAGATCCACCTCATCAGCCGACCCGGCCCGCCCCGCGACCTCGACCGCCAACCGCGACCCGACCGCCAACAACCCGTCGCGCACGGCCTGCACGCTGCTGATCGTCCGCTCGACCTCGACGAGCATCTCGGTGACCGCACCCAGTGCTCTCACCTGCTCGATCGTCGTCCCGGCCACCCCCGTCATACCCCCACCCAACCAGGGACCACCGACATTCGAACACCCAGATCAGACCCATAAACCGACATACCGGAATGCGATCCGAGACGAGGGCGATACCGATGCGAGCTTCGCCCACGCCCACGTCAAATGCGCCGGCATCCGTCACCCGAAAGCCGGACGCATCCCGCCGACCGGCCCCGATGTCGAAGACCCGCACTAGCGTGGGTGTCATGACCACTGCATCGAAGGCCCAGACCCTCGTCGGACTCTATGACGCCCCGGAGATCCTCCGCGTCGTGAACGTGTGGGACGTGGTGTCCGCCCGTGCCGTCGCGGCTCTCCCCGAGACGAAGGCGATCGCCACGGCGGGACACGGCATCGCCGCCTCCTTCGGCTACGACGACGGCGCCACCCCGCGCGAGATCATGATCGACATGGTCGGGCGCATCGCGGCATCCGTCGACGTACCGGTCAGCGCCGACCTCGACGACGGCTACGGCGACGCGGGCGAGACCGCGCGGCTCGCCATCGGCGTGGGCATCGCGGGCGCGAACGTCGAAGACCGCCTGAAGCCGTTCGACGAGTCCGTGGCCGCGGTCGAAGCGATCGTGAAGGCCGCCGAAGCCGAAGGCGTGCCCTTCGCGCTCAACGCCCGGACCGACGCCTTCGTGCGCGCAGGGCACCGGTCGGTGCAGGAGAGCACCGCTGACGCCATCCAGCGCGGACGGGCCTATCTCGACGCCGGGGCGACGTCGGTCTTCGTGCCCGGCATCCTCGACGCCAACGTCACCCGCCAGCTCGTCGACGGCATCGGCGAGCGCAAGGTGAGCGTCATCGGCCTCCCCGGGGCGCTGGCCGCATCGGAATACGAGAAGCTCGGCGTGGCGCGCATCTCCTACGGCCCTCTGCCGCAGCGCGTGGCCCTCACGGCGCTGCAGGAGCTCGCGGCCAGCCTCTACGGCGGCGGAGTCGTGCCGTCGGGCCTGCCCGCGCTGAACTGACCGGTCCGCGGAGGCAGTGACCACGGCTCACTAGACTTGAGCCGTGGTCACTCGTCTCTCGAAGTTCTTCCTCCGCACGCTCCGCGAAGACCCTGCCGACGCAGAGGTCACCAGCCATCGCCTGCTCGTCCGTGCCGGCTACATCCGTCGCGCCGCTCCGGGCGTGTTCACTTGGCTGCCGCTCGGTCTCCGCGTGAAGTCGAGGATCGAGGCCGTCATCCGTGCCGAGATGGACGCCGCCGGTGCCCAGGAGGTGCATTTCCCGGCGCTCCTGCCGCGCGACCCCTACGAGGCCTCGGGCCGGTGGGAGTCGTACGGCGACGGCATCTTCCGTCTGCAGGACCGCAAGGGCGCCGACTACCTGCTCGCCCCCACCCACGAGGAGATGTTCACGCTCCTCGTGAAGGATCTGTACTCCTCGTACAAAGATCTGCCGCTGACGATCTACCAGATCCAGGACAAGTACCGCGACGAGGCGCGCCCGCGGGCCGGGCTCCTCCGCGGACGCGAGTTCACCATGAAGGACGCCTACTCCTTCGACGCCTCGGACGAGGGCCTGGAGGTCAGCTACCAGGAGCAGCGCGACGCCTATGAGCGCATCTTCCAGCGCCTCGGACTCGAGTACGTCATCGTGAACGCCGACAACGGACTCATGGGAGGGGCGCGAAGCGAGGAGTTCCTCCACCCGACGCCCGTCGGGGAGGACACGTTCGTCCGCAGCGCCGGAGGCTACGCGGCCAACGTCGAGGCGTTCACGACCGCCGTGCCCGACGCCGTCCCCTTCGATGCCTCAGCCGCGCCGGTGATCTTCGACTCGCCGGACACCCCGACGATCGAGACGCTCGTCGCGCACAGCAATGCGCACCTCGACGGCGAGTACACCGCGGCCGACACGCTCAAGAACGTCGTGCTCGCCCTCACACATCTCGACGGCTCGCGCGAGCTGGTCGTCGTCGGCATCCCCGGCGACCGCGAGGTCGACGAGAAGCGCGCGGAGGTCGCCTTCGCGCCCGCCGACGTCTCGACGGCGACCGACGACGACTTCGAGAACAACCCCCTCCTCGTGAAGGGCTACATCGGGCCCTGGTCGCCGACGGGCCCCGTGCTCGGCGAGGAGTCGGCCACCGGCATCCGCTACCTCGTCGATCCGCGCGTGAGCGAGGGCACGAGATGGATCACCGGCGCCAACATCGATCAGAAGCACGCGCACTCGGTCGTCGCGGGCCGCGACTTCTTCGCCGACGGCGTGGTGGAGATCGCGAACGTGCGCGAAGGCGACCCCGCGCCCGACGGCTCGGGCCCGGTGGAGCTCGCCCGCGGCATGGAGATCGGCCATGTGTTCCAGCTGGGACGCTTCTTCGCCGAGACTCTCGGGCTGAAGGTGCTCGACGAGAGCGGCAAGCTCGTGACGGTGACGATGGGCTCCTACGGCATCGGCGTGACCCGCATCCTCGCGATCATCGCCGAGCTCAACAACGACGACAAGGGACTGATCTGGCCCGCGTCCGTCGCTCCGTTCGACGTCCACGTCGTCGCCGCCGGCCGCGATCAGGTGGCGTACGAGGTGGCCGAGGCCCTGTCGGCCCAGTTGGAGACCGCCGGACTCGACGTGCTGTACGACGACCGCGCCAAGGTCTCGCCGGGCGTCAAGTTCGGCGACGCGGAGCTGGTCGGCATCCCGTGGATCGTCGTCGTCGGGCGCGGGGCCGCCGACGGCCAGGTCGAGGTCTGGGATCGCCGCACCGGCGAACGAGACGCGGTCTCGATCGATGAGGTCGTCGGCCGGCTCACGAGCTGAACCGCCCGCCATGATCGACGAACCGCTTCCGCCGGCGCTGAACGCCGACCTGAACGCCGAGCTCGACGCCGCCCTCGACACCCTGCTCGACGACGCCGGTGTCGACACCGACCGGCGCCTGGTGAAGCGGATGCTGCGCACGGCGATCCAGCTCGGCGAGGACGACGCGAACCGGCTCGACCTCAAGATCGCGTCCGCGGCTCTCGCCGAGATGCGCGACGCGTTCCGTCTCTTCGCGCCGTTCCGCGGGGTGCCGAAGGTGAGCGTGTTCGGGTCGGCGCGCACCCGTCACGACGACCCGCTCTACCTCCAGGCGCGCGACATCGCCGCCGCCCTCGCCGCCGACGGATGGATGGTCGTGACCGGGGCCGGGCCGGGGATCATGCAGGCGGCCGCCGAGGGAGCGGGGCCTGAGCTGTCGCTCGGCGTGTCGATCCGCCTGCCCTTCGAGGAGAAGGCCAACAGCCTCGTGACCGGGCAGGGCCAGGTCGTCGCGATGAAGTACTTCTTCACGCGCAAGCTCATGCTCGTGAAGGAGTCGCTGGGCTTCGTCTGCCTGCCCGGCGGGTTCGGCACGCTCGACGAGATGTTCGAGCTGCTCACGCTGCAGCAGACCGGCAAGGCGGAGCCGACGCCCATCGTGCTCCTCGACCAGCCGGGCGGAACCTTCTGGCAGGGGCTGCGCCGCTTCATCGACGAGACGCTGGAGCCGATGGGGGTCATCTCGGTCGGAGACTTCGATCGCGTGCTGGTCACCGACTCGGTCGAGGCCGCCTGCGCCGAGATCGCCGGCTTCTGGCGCAACTACGACTCACTGCGATGGGTCGGCGACTCGCTGGTGCTGCGTCTTCGCACGGCGCCGACCGACGAGGAGATCGAGCAGCTCAACGACCGGTTCGGCTCGATGCTCGCATCCGGTCGGATCGAGCGCAACGATCCGCGGCGTCCAGAGGTGGCCGACGACGACGTGCTCCACCTGCCGCGGCTGATCCTGCATCTGGACCAGCGGCAGATCGGCTACCTTTTCCGGCTCATCCGCGCGATCAACGATCTGCCGTCCGCTCGCGAGCTCTGATCCCCGCGGCGAAGGCATCCCGGTCGACGGGACGGCCGAGGATGCGCTCCGCGGCGCGATGGCCGGAGTAGTAGGCGGCCCCCACCGTCGCGGGTTCGTCGCCCCAGGTCGCCTCCCCGGCGAAGTGCAGCACGCCGTCGACCGGTCCTGCGAGCTCGTCGTGATCGTGGTGAGAGGAGCCGAGGGCGAGGTGCGAGTACGACCCCCGCGAGAACTCGTCGTCGCCCCAGCGGGTGATCCATCGCGCCCGGGGCTCGACGACCGCGTCGCCGTAGAGCGCGCGCAGGGCGGCCACGACGTCGTCGACGATCTCGTCGTCGGTCGCCTCCTGCAGGTGACGTCCGAGGGGTCCGGCGGCGAAGGTGAGGAGGGTCGGGATGCCGCTCACCGCGGACACGTCGTACCACGAGTGCCAGCGCTCTCCGGCTTCGCCCAGGGCGCGCACGACGTAGCTGTCCTCGCGCCAGAAGCGGGTCGGGAACTGGAGGAAGATCTTGTTGAACACCCCCATGCCGAGACGGTCGATCGGCCCGGCGATGTCGTCGGGAAGGGCGGGATCGAAGGAGATGGATCCGGCCTTCAGCACGCCCAGCGGCGCGGTGACCAGCACCTGGTCGGCCGTGACCTCGGAATCGGCGGTGCGGACGACGACCCCGGCGGACGAGCGCCCCACGTACTCGACGACCTGTCCGAGGCGGATGTCGAGTCCCGCGGCGATCCGGCGCGGCAGCTCGTCGTATCCGCCGGGGAAGATGACCTCGTCGCCGTCGATCGCGTCTTCATCGAGGCCGTGCGCATCGAGGTCGCCGATCCAGGCGCCGCACTGCTCCTCGACCCGGTGCCGGAAGAATTCGCGGATCTCGTCGATGCGCTCGGGGGCCAGCGCCGAGCGGTCGAGCGCGCGCTCCGTCACGTCCAGGTAGGTGTCGCCGGGGGATGAGGCGTCGATCTCGCAGACCAGCAGCCGGTCGGCCTCCTCCACGTCGGCGATCCACTGCCGGGTGGCCGCGGCATCCATCGGCCTCGCCTCGCCGTCGAAGTTCTCGATCGGCCGGCCACCGACCTGGAAGCTCCCGACCGTGTATTCGAGCGTGGGGATGCCGAGAGCCTGCACGAGATCCCAGAGCGGGGAGTCGTCGATGCCGTGGATCCAGGACGCCCCGAGATCGACGGGGAACCCCGCCTCGCGGTCGCTGTGCATCCGTCCGCCGATGCGGTCGCGCGCTTCCAGGACCACGACGCGCTGTCCCGCATCGGTCAGCATGCGGGCGGCGGTGACGCCCGCCATCCCGGCGCCGATCACCACGGTGTCGAACGTGTTCACGGGTCCTCCTGGGGCATCGGGACGGGGTCGGAGCGACGGCCGTCGTGGCAGCGCGCGCAGCTCACAGGGTATCGTTGTACGGATGTCGCGCGTGCGAACCGGCGCGACGAGAGCTGAATAGAGGAGGCCGTCATGGACATCGAACTGAGTCTGCTGAGAGGGATCGAGAAGGAGAAGGCGATTCCCTTCGACGAGCTCGTCTCGATCATCGAGCAGGCGATCCTGACCGCCTACTCCAAGCACGTCTCCGCCGACGGAGCCACCCCCGAGGGCGTGCGGGTCGACCTCGACCGCAAGACCGGCCACGTGGCCGTGCTGCGGGTGGTGAGGGACGACGAGGGCGCCGTCATCGGCGAAGAGGATGCGACTCCCGACGACTTCGGGCGCATCGCCGCCTTCGCCGCGAAGCAGGTCATCAGTCAGCGCCTGCGCGACATCGCCGACGACGCCGTCCTCGGGGAGTTCAAGGGCAAGGAGGGTGACATCGTCGCCGGCGTGATCCAGCAGGGCCCCAACCCCCGCATGATCCACGTCGACCTCGGTTCGGTCGAGGCGATCCTTCCTCCCGAAGAGCAGGTGCCCGGCGAGGAGTACGCCCACGGCTCGCGTCTGCGCGTCTACGTGACCAGCGTCGCGAAGGGGCTCAAAGGACCGCAGATCACGGTCTCGCGGACCCACCCCGGTCTCGTGCGCAAGCTCTTCGCGCTGGAGGTGCCCGAGATCGCGGGAGGTCTCGTCGAGATCGTCTCCCTCGCACGCGAGGCCGGTCACCGCACGAAGATCGCCGTCAAGGCGAACGACCCCTCGATCAACGCCAAGGGCGCCTGCATCGGAGAGATGGGCCGTCGCGTGCGAGCCGTGACGGAGGAGCTCGCGGGGGAGAAGATCGACATCGTCGACCACGACCCGGATCTGGCGACCTTCGTGGCGCACGCGCTCTCGCCGGCGAAGGTGACGAGCTCGTTCGTGCTCGACGCCGGCACGAAGGCGGTCCGTGCCCTGGTGCCCGACTACCAGCTGTCGCTCGCGATCGGCAAGGAGGGCCAGAACGCCCGTCTCGCCGCCAAGCTCACCGGAGCCAAGATCGACATCCAGCCCGACAGCGTCCTCGACGACTGATCGCTTCCCGCCTTCCGACTCACCGTGCCGGGGAGAGGGGCGGGGGAACGCAGGTGTAAGATGGAACCCGTACGAACGTGCGTCGGATGTCGCACGCGTGCTCCCCGCTCCGCTCTGCTCAGAGTGGTGTCCCAGAACGACGTTCTCGTGATCGACGAACGTGCTGTCCTGCCGGGGAGGGGCGCGTGGGTGCATCCGACCCGGGAATGCGTCGATGCCGCGTTGCGGCGCCGCGCCTTCGGTAGAGCACTGCGCGTATCCACTCAGCTGGACACGCGGATCTTCGAACAGCACCCACCAAGAAACAAAGGCTGAACAGCTATGGAAACAAAGTGAACGGCTCGAAATGAGACCCGTCCGCGACTAGTGGTCTGCCCTGTCTGGGCAGACCGACCCAGACAGGAGAATTGTGGCTGGTAAACCACGCGTACACGAGATCGCCGCTGAACTCGGCGTCGACAGCAAGGTCGCACTTGCGAAGCTCAAGGAACTCGGCGAGTTCGTGAAGAGCCCGTCCTCGACCATCGAACCGCCGGTGGCGCGCAAGCTGCGCGCGGCGATCGAGGCCGATGGGTCGCTCAAGAACGCCGCTCCGGCGGCTGCTGCCGCGAAGCCTGCGGCGAAGCCCGCCGCCAAGGCACCGACCCCGGGCCCGAAGCCCGGTCCGAAGCCTGCGCCCGAGGCGCCGGCACCCGCCCCGACGGCGACCGCGCCCGCGGCACAGAAGTCCGCGCCGGCGGCCCCCGCGGCTGCGGCGCCCACCCCGGCGTCGCCCAAGCCCTCCGACGGTGCAGCACCCAAGCCGGGTGCGCCCCGTCCCGGCAACAACCCGTTCTCCTCGTCGCAGGGGATGGGTCAGCGCCCGGCGGGCCCCCGTCCGGGGAACAACCCCTTCGCCTCGGCGCAGGGCATGGGCCAGCGCCCGACTCCCGGAAACATCCCGCGTCCGCAGGCGCCGCGTCCCGGCGCTCCGCGTCCCGGCGCGCCCCGTCCCGGATCCCCTCGTCCCGGCGCGCCGCGTGGCGGCCAGGGCGGCCGTCCCGGCGGCGCACCGTTCCAGCAGCGTCCCGGTGGCCCCGGTCGTCCCGGCGGCGCCGGCGGTCCCGGTGGTGCCGGCGGTCCCGGCGCGCGTCCCGGTGGCGGCGGCTTCGCCGGTCGTCCCGGTGGCGGCGGTCGTGGCCGTGGCCCCGGCGGTGGCACCGCCGGTGCCTTCGGCAAGGGCGGCGGCAAGAGCAAGCAGCGCAAGTCGCGGCGGGCGAAGCGGCAGGAGTTCGAGATGCGGAGCGCCCCGGTCGTCGGTGGCGTCAACGTCACCCGCGGCAACGGGGAGACGATCCGCATGCGCCGCGGCGCATCCATCGCGGACTTCGCCGACAAGATCGAGACGCTGACCGGGTACACCGTTCAGCCCGGCACGCTCGTGACGATCCTGTTCAACCTCGGCGAGATGGCCACGGCCACCGAGTCGCTGGACGAGGCGACGTTCGAGGTGCTCGGCGAGGAGCTGGGCTACAAGATCCAGATGGTCTCGCCCGAGGACGAGGACAAGGAGCTCCTCGAGGGCTTCGGTCTCGACCTCGAGGCCGAGCTGGAGGCGGAGAGCGAGGACGACCTCGAGATCCGTCCCCCTGTGGTCACCGTCATGGGTCACGTCGACCACGGTAAGACGCGACTTCTCGACGCGATCCGTCAGACCAACGTCATCGAGGGCGAGGCCGGAGGCATCACCCAGCACATCGGTGCGTACCAGGTGTGGACGGAGCACGAGGGCATCGAGCGGGCGATCACCTTCATCGACACCCCCGGTCACGAGGCGTTCACCGCCATGCGTGCCCGCGGTGCCCAGGTGACCGATCTCGCCATCCTCGTCGTCGCGGCCGATGACGGCATCATGCCGCAGACGGTCGAGGCGCTGAACCACGCCCAGGCGGCGAACGTGCCGATCGTGGTCGCGGTGAACAAGGTCGACAAGCCCGAAGCCAACCCGGCGAAGGTGCGTCAGCAGCTCACGGAATACGGTCTCGTCGCGGAGGAGTACGGCGGCGACGTGCTGTTCGTCGATGTGTCGGCTCGCGCCGGCACCGGCATCCAGGAGCTCCTCGACGCCGTGCTGCTCACGGCCGACGCCGGTCTCGACCTGACGGCCAACCCGAACAAGGCGGCGCGTGGCGTCGCCATCGAGGCGAAGCTCGACAAGGGTCGCGGTTCGGTGGCCACGGTGCTCATCCAGTCGGGAACCCTCCGCGTCGGCGACGCGATCGTCGCGGGCACGGCCTATGGCCGCGTGCGGGCGATGGCCGACGAGAACGGCGAGCAGGTCGTCGAGGCCTACCCGTCGCGACCGGTGCAGGTGCAGGGGCTGAACTCGGTTCCGCGCGCCGGCGATGTCTTCATCGTCACCGAGGAAGACCGCATGGCCCGCCAGATCGCCGAGAAGCGCGAGGCCGTCGAGCGCAACGCCCAGCTGGCCAAGGCCCGCAAGCGGATCTCGCTCGAGGACTTCACCCGCGCTCTCGAAGAGGGCAAGGTCGAGTCGCTCAACCTCATCATCAAGGGCGACGTCTCGGGTGCCGTCGAGGCTCTCGAGGAGTCGCTGCTCAAGATCGAGGTCGACGACTCGGTGCAGCTGCGGATCATCCACCGCGGTGTCGGTGCGATCACCGAGTCCGACGTGAACCTGGCGACGATCGACAACGCGATCATCGTGGGCTTCAACGTCCGTCCCGACACGAAGGCGCGCGAGCGCGCTCAGCGCGAGGGCGTCGACATCCGGTTCTACTCCGTGATCTACAACGCCATCGACGAGATCGAGAACTCCCTCAAGGGCATGCTCAAGCCGGAGTTCGAAGAGGTCCAGTCCGGTGTCGCCGAGATCCGCGAGGTGTTCCGCTCCTCGAAGTTCGGCAACATCGCCGGTGTCATCGTGCGGTCGGGAACGATCACGCGCAACGCCAAGGCCCGTGTCATCCGCGACGGCGTCGTGCTCGCCGATGGTCTCGCCATCGAGTCGCTGCGCCGCTTCAAGGACGACGTCACCGAGGTGCGCACCGATTACGAAGCCGGTATCGGCCTCGGCAAGTTCAACGACATCCAGGTCGGCGACGAGATCGAGACGACCGAGATGGTCGAGAAGCCGCGCGGCTGATCACTACCCGGTCGTGGGGGGGGGGGGGGGCCCCCCCCCCCCCCCGCGGGGGGGGGGGGGGTAAAAATTGGGGGGTAACCCAAGCCCCGCAGGGGGCCCCGGGGACCGGGGTGAGGGGCGCGCGGGGCGGGGAGGGGGGGCCCGCCCCCCCG